>JAFTPV010000001.1 GCA_017463125.1 Clostridia bacterium
AATATGCGAGTGTAGTTCAATGGTAGAATTCCAGCCTTCCAAGCTGGTCGCGTGGGTTCGATTCCCATCACTCGCTCCAAATGCGCCCTTAGCTCAGTGGATAGAGTGCCCGGCTACGAACCGGTAGGTCGAAGGTTCGAATCCTCCAGGGCGCGCCACAAAAGAGAGACATCCCTTGCGGATGTCTCTCTTTTGTTATGCTTCCTGTTCAGATTAGAGCATTGCGCTTGTAAAGCAAGCGCGAAGGTTCTCATATCGCTTGCGGTATCTGCATAGCGTAACGAAGCATACCCTCCGGGGCGCGCTTCCCTTGCTCTTTCTATTTAAGCATCGTTAAGCTTTTTTTCTTTTACAACTATCGGTTCATATACGTATCTTAAGCGATATTCGTTTGAGTATTCATCATTCGACTCAATTATCAGCTTTATATCCTCGGCGTTCTCGACTTTAGGCAATACACAGCAAACCGATACACACTCAACGTTTGATTTAGGAGCACAGGTTGCTGAAAGATTATCTAAAAGAGAAATTTTCTTCTCTCCTATCTTAAGATAAACAGAAGCCTTTGCATCCACCTCTGCATTACTATCGTTAAGAAGCCATATTTCCGCCTTGAATTTCTCGCCGTCCCTCCAGTCAAATTTAGGGATTCGCGCGCTAAAAATCACAGGACGCAGAGCGCTTTTTACCGTATAGTATGCAGGCTTTGGCGTTGTGGGATAAATTATCAGACTGTTATTAGCAGCAGTGTACCAAGGCTCGTTGTAAACCCAGTTTATAGCTGCCGAACAGTGAGGCCACTGCCGTCTTGCTTCCTCAAATGCCGCACGGTACCCCTCGCACTGAAGCCAATTTGACTCACTAATCATATCTTCTATGCAATGTGGCTCTCCAAAATATCGCTCTAAAATGTCGGCACAAGCCCAAGACTGCTCGCCCCAGGCACGCTTTGCATGGTGCAAAACGTAAGAGTCGGTTGCCTCAATAGGAAAAATCTCGTTTTCCGGAATGATTTTTTTAAGAATATCAAGAGGTGCTATCGATGGCACTCCGAACTCGGTGTAAGCGGTATTATGCGCCCTCTGAAACGCGGTGAAGATATCTCCTCCCATCATTTTATCGTTATAGAAAACGTAACCGCCGTGTGCCATACCCATGATAGGCGATGTTTTAATAAACGGGTGCTCGCGGTCATACTCGTAACAGAGCTTGTCAAGAAGCCTTAAAGGCAAGCTCTGCTCGTCCATACCAGACCAGCCGTTAAACAGCTCATTTCCCCCGCACCAGAGAGCAAGACAAGCGTGACGTCTTAAAGAAAGAATGATGCTTTTTGCTTCTCGTTTCAGCACATCAAGATAATGCTTATCATCCGGATATTTATTGCAGGCAAGCATAAACTCCTGCCAAACAAGTATACCCATTCTGTCGCAGATTTCATAAAAGCACTCGTGCATAGGACCGGAGCCGCCCCACATACGAAAGATGTTCATATTGGCTTTCTTCGCAAGTCTGACAAGCTCCACGTAATGAGTTTTGGACGTTCTGCCCGGGAAAATATCGGCATTTACGAAGTTTGAGCCCTTCATAAATATCCGTCTGCCGTTAAGCTCTAGGGTTATTGGCGCGGGGTAACAGCTCATTGGGAATACTGGTACTTCATTAGCACCAATATTGCGAAGCAGCCTTACTCTGCGGAATCCTAACGTGCCTGTAACATAATGCTCATCATTCTCGGCGCGCCAAGAGTAAAGATAAGGTTCACCTTCTCCATTACACCACCAAAGACTTGGTGAATCTACCCGAAATTCTTTTTCGTTACCCGAATAAACGGTATTTCCGGACATATCGGTAAGAGTAAAAGTGCAATCCTTTTCGCAATCGACAAGAATTTTTACATCTGCATAACTGAAATCCTCACTTAATTCATAAGTAAATTCACAGCTTTTTATGTACCCATTGCTTCTCGTTTCAATATAGGCATCTCTGTACATGCCGGAAACCAAAAGTCTGGGATTCCAGTCCCAGCCGTAGCACACGGGGGGCTTTGCGGAGTGGTCTGCCTCATCGCGAGAGCTTTTTGGAGAGCCCGGGCGCTTCGGGTGCGGAGCAATTCTAACGGCAAGGTTGTCAGCACCGTTCAGCTTATCCGTAATATCAAGCTGGGCGGTAGTATACATACCCTCATTAGCATAGATCTTCTCCCCGTTTAAGAATATCTCGTACTTATAGTCGATGCCTTTACTGACGAAATATACTCGCTCTCCATCTGTTTTTGTATATTCCAGAGTGGTGCTATATTCCCACGCGTCGTCTTCTAAAGCCTCGTATTGCCTACACCCACCGGCATAGTAAACGTCATTGAAATTGTTCGCCACACCGTAGTCGTATTGTATATTTCCGGGCACTTCTGCCTCGAATTTTTCTCCGAATATTCCATTTTTAATACGGCACCCTTGCCAATTTTGCTGAAAAATCATATATTTTCTCCTTAATTTACCTTATGTCCGCTAATTCGCCTTAACGTTTCTCTTGCGCGCTGGATTTCCTCTTTGGTTGGAATTTTTTCGGGCGACAAGTTCTTTGTACCCAGAGAAAGATATTTTGAGTCCGCGTACTTATGATAAGGCAAAACCCGAATAAGCTTGATGTTTTTTATACCTTTAAGAAATTCAGCTATTTTTTCTATTTCCCCACTATTATATTCCGGTATATAAGGAATTCTTATCTCTATATTTTTACCTTTACTATCAATGAACTTAAGGTTATCGAGTATCAGTTCATTGCTCTTTCCCGTACAAGCTTTATGTACCTCGGGGTCGATTGCCTTTATATCATAAAGGAACGTATCGGCATAAGGGAGAATTTTTTCTATCGCCTCGCGGCTTACGTAACCGCAGGTGTCAATAGCGATGTTAATATCCCTTTCCTTCAATATCTTTGCAAGCTTTACGCAAAAGTCGGTCTGCATCAGAGGCTCACCACCCGAAAAGGTCACGCCACCGCCGGAACCTTTGAAAAAGATTTCATCAAAGAGTACCTCTTCGGCAATTTCCTCTGCCGAGCGGTTGTCACCGTAAATACTATAAGCGCCTCTCGGACAAATGTCAATACACTCACCGCAAAAAGTGCATTTTGTTCTGTCAAAGATATGCTTATTGTCCTTGATAACGCTCGCATCACACAAAGAGGTACATCTACCGCATCTAATACAAAGCTCATCGTTATACGCTATTTCAGTTTCCCTGCTAAATGACTCGGGATTATGACACCACCTGCACCTTAAGGGACACCCCTTGAAGAACACGGTGGTTCTTATCCCGTCGCCGTCGTGGGTTTCAAACCTTTTAATTGCAAAAATCATTTTAGTTCGCTTTCTTTTATGAAATAGTCCTGTTTAGCTTTTGACATTCTTACAAAATATTCGTTCCAACCGCAAACTCTTATTTGAAGAGTTGAATAAGCTCTTGGGTCATTTTGTGCCGCCTTCAGAGTTTCTGAATTAACTATATTTCCCTGTACGGCAAAACCGCCGCCATCAAAGAAAATTTTGATAAGCGAAACAAAATCAATGAGTCCCTTTTCACCCTCTATTGCCGAGGGATGCATTGTAAAATCAAAAATAGCGGAATTAAGAAACGCCTCTGAATTTATTTTGAGTACTGACTGCATATAGCCCGTAATTCCCGCTCTGTCCATCCCAGGTGTTGCACAGAGGTTTCTCGAAACCACCTCTCCCGCGAGTCTGCCGTCGGGAGTTGCGGCGGTAACCCTTCCGCGATACAAATGCGTATCTATCGAATCAAGACCGAAGCGCAAGCGTCTGCCATAGGAAAATTCCTTACCTACGTACTTCTCTTCAAGATGCTCGGTGATCCTTTGCATTATGTTATCGGGGAGCGCTCTTCCATTACCGTATTTATCTTTATCATTAAGTATTTTTATTCTTAAGTCTTCGTAGCCCGACCAGTTCTTTTCAAGAGCTCCTGTAAGTTCTTCAAGACTAATTTCTCCATTTTCATAGACAAACTTTTTTATGGCGCAAAGTGAGTCAACAACAGTTGCAAGTCCAAAGCACTTAAGCGAGAAATTGTTGTATTTCAAGGAGTATTCGTGAACGTCTCTGCCCTTTTCAATACAGTTGGCAAAGGTTGAAGAGTAAATGGGCGACGGATTCATTAAAACATTGTATTTACTCTGCTTTTCCGCAAACTCGATTGCGAAATCAACAGTATAATCAAGCTGACGGAGATACCCGTCAAAAAGCTCGTCAAACGTGGCGTAGCTCTTATCCGTCTTAAGTCCCAAATACTTACCGGAGAGAATATCTCTGCCGCCTGTGAGCAAATATTCAATAGACTTTGCGGAATTTATCCATGCAACACCGACCTCTGCTTCCTCAAGACCCATAATTACAGGCTCGTAGCAGCCGAGCAGCACGTAGTTTTGCGAATCCTCTCTGGGAATCCCCAGTTTTTCATATCCTCTGAAGACCGCCTCGTCATTTACGATACAAATGCTGCTGTTTCCCCGCCTTATCATAGAAAGAGCCTTCTTGAATATCTCGGGGTCAATATTTTTATGATATCTCAAGTGTATCTTGGGGTCAAGGATATTCAACTCGTCGTACACGTCAAGAATAAGGTGAGAAAGCTCGTTTGTTCTGTCGTTACCTAAAACGTCCGAGCCGCAGATGAGAAAAGGCTGCTGCGCAAAGCGCTTTGTAGCGGTAAAGTGTATGAAGAAATAACGGAACATCTCCTTTATTTCCTCCAGAGAAGCACCGCCGTCAAGCGCCGACTTATAGAAGGGATAATACAGACTATCGATGGGGCCGAGGGTTCTTCCTCGCTCACAACCGATTTCTTCAAAATAGAGGAATAATACCGAGAAAAGCATAACCTCATATAAGGATTTAGGCGGTGCTATTGTCAAATTCTTAATAGCCTCGGAAAATTCCGGAACGTCAAAGCTCAAGGAATATTCGTAAATTCTCCTCATGCACCCAAGTATTGCCTCGTAACGAATTATAACCGAGTCAAGAAACCTTACAGCGCGTGCGTCGCCGTCATTTTCGTGCTTTTTGCGGCTTGCTTTCGCATTTTCAAGAACTCCCGAAAATCCGAGAGGAATAATATAATCCCACCCAGGTACCGTGTGCCAAAAATCAGTGTAAATAAGGCTAAGGCCGGTAATGTCACCGTCTACCATGCGGGCGTAATCCTCAGGAAGCTTTTCCGAAAGCACCTTTTCCCTCTGCTTTCTAAATATCGCGCTGTCAAAAACGTCAATGCCTGCAAAGCCGGAATAATCCACTCCGATATTAAATTTCACCGCAAAGGGTGTATGCTCGTTAATTTCAAGCTGAAGTTTTTCTAAAAGAAATGCGTAAGCCTCGGCGCAAAAGCGTTCTCTCTCCAAATCACCGCTTTTCTCCTGCATTTCAGAAAGCTTGGTGTAAAGCTCCTCGGCAGAAAGTCCCGTTACGGCATCAAAGCTTGCCTCTTCAAATTCATTTTCGATGTATTTTCTGTTTTTGTTAAAGGGTTTCATATCATAATCCTCCTTATTACGCTTTCAGTATATCACGCCATCTAGCCTTTGTGAATGAGAAAAAAATACTTAATGTGTTTTTCAAACATTTTTATTGACACACGACGGCTTTTATGTTATACTGTCTTGGGAGGTGAAATATGGAGGAAAATCTTATAATCGAAAAGGTTATCGCCGTTTACGAGGGTGAATTTAAGCCTGGAAAAGTAACAAGACGGAATATTAAAAGGAAATCTGACGGTTTTATTTATTATTTGTCCGGTTCGGCTGACTATATATTTGAAGCCGAAACTATATCCGTTAGCGAGGGGGATCTGCTTTACTTACCGGAGGGTGCTATTTATAACATAAAAATAAACGAAACAACCTCTTATATTTGCATAGATTTTTCGTTCACAAAAAAGGAGCTCTCCCCCTCGGTTATCCATAATCTTCGAGGTATTAAGGGACAGTTTTACAAGTTCTTTTACAACTATGTAAGCAACTCACCGTATAGAATTCCAAGAGCCTACGAAATAATAAACCGAATTTACTGCGAAATTCTTCGTACACAGAGTAAGGAATATTCAAAATCGAGCGAGCTATATTTTCGCGCTACTGAGATTATACTGCAAAGATACCGAGAACAAAATTTCACAGTTGAATATTTAGCCTCGGAGCTCGGAATTTCAACCGTACACTTACGAAGAATATTCTCTAGCTTTTCAGAAATATCTCCGATAAAATATATAAACAATATTCGCTTTGAGCAAGCAAAGATGTTGCTTTTATCATCAAACCTTACCGTCGGGGAAATTGCGATATCCGTTGGATTTTCAGATCCTTTTCATTTTTCAAAAGCATTCAAGGCGAGTGTTGGAATAGCGCCTTCAGAATACAGAGAGATAAAGGGTGACGGCGGTATAAACAAATATTATATTGGTTAATAAAAAATCGAGTCATACTGACTCGATTTTTTATATATTACTTAAGGTAAGGAGGCTCAACGGGAGCGCCGCCCTGTGCTGCGGACATAACGCACGCGTTGGCAACAGCAACGGTCTTTGAGCCCTCGAGCGCGGTACACTCGATCTCCTTGTCGTTAAGGATTGCATCAGCCATCTCTGCAACCTCTGCCGAAAGATTATGGTTGTTTATCTCAACGGGGATCTTCACGTCGGGGTAGATATTCTGACCGTTGTCGGTAACAGCGTGACGGAAGAGGGTGAGATCGGGAGAGGTGTTATCACAAATGATAGTTCCCTTCGTACCGTAAAGGCAGGTACGCATAGTGTACTCTCTCTTTACTGCTGTACCGCAGAATATCTTACCGATAACGTTGTTCGGGAACTGCATAATAGCGATGGTGTTTTCGTCAACGGGCCAATCGGGGTTTGCCTTTTTGTTTGCAAGTGCCATAACCTTTTCGGGATTTCCTGCAATCCAACGGAGAAGGTCAATTGCGTGACAACCGCCGCCAATAACGCCGTGACGAAGCTTTACGGGATCAAGGCGCCAATGCGCTTTGTTCATATATGAATAGTCGTGGGCATATTCAGACTCGATAAAGGTAAGCTCGCCGATCTCGCCATTGTCTACCAGCTCCTTTGCCTTTATGAAAGCGGGAGCCTTACGGCATACTTGACCTGTCATAAACTTTTTATCGCTCTTTTTTGTCGCTTCTACTATTTTTTCACATTCCTCCATAGTGAGAGCAAGAGGCTTTTCGCAAAGTACATGATAGCCCGCTTCAAGAGCTGCGACGGAATGCTCCATATGTATCTGGTCAGGAGTTCCGAGGATAACACAGTCGAATCCACCATCCTTGATCATCTCGTAAAAATCGGTGTAGTACTTATCCATTCCGTACTCTGCGGCGCGTTTCTTTGCTATCTCCTCGTTGTTTTCGCAAATAGCCGTCACCTCAGCGTTGGGAAGCTTATTAGTCGCTAAAACGTAGGCGTTTCCGATAGATTTTAAGCCAACAACCGCAAATTTAACCTTCTTGTCATTCATTTTTTGTACCTCTCTCTGAATATAATCTTGTTTTGTTATTTTGCTTTATTCAGCTATAATTAATAATAAATTAAACGGCTTTTCGTGTCAAGTGATTTAACAACTAAAAGTTGAAAATTACAACTAAAAGTTGAAAATGATAAACAGTAAAAAAATCCACCAACCATTGTATATACTATAATATGAATATGATGCTATCCGATTTCGAGTTGGCGTTTATATGAAAAAAATCCGTCACGATTTGTGACGGATTTTTTATTTTACTTTACAACTATATTAATAATCTTTCCGGGGACTACGATTTCTTTAACGACAGTCTTACCTTCAATAGCTGCCATAACCTTCTCATCAGCCTTTACAGTAGCAATGATGGCGTCCTTGTCAGCATCCTTGGCAATCATAACGACCGAGCGAACCTTACCGTTTACCTGAACGGGCATCTCGATTGTGTCATCTACGCACTTCGCCGCGTCATACTGAGGCCAGGGCTCGTAAGCGATAGTTTCGCTGTGACCTAAGATCTGCCATATTTCCTCGCAAACGTGAGGAGTGATGCAGGACATCATCTTAATGAATCCTTCTGCATATTCCCTAGGACAGCTGCCATTCTTATAAACCTCATTGATGAATACCATCATTTGAGCGATAGCAGTATTGAAGCCGAGAGTTTCAAAATCAGAGGTAATCTTCTTGACAGTCTGGTGGTAGAGCTTTGTCAGCTTACCATCATCGTTCTCTGTAATATTAGCCGGCTCTGTAAAGAAATTCCAAACACGGTTAATGAACTTTCTCGCACCCGCAACGGCTGAGGAGCTCCAAGGCTTGGAAACCTCGAGAGGACCCATAAACATCTCGTAAAGACGAAGAGTATCTGCGCCGTACTCACGAACAATGTCGCTGGGATTTACAACAAACTCGGGGAAACGCTTACCCATCTTTATGCCGTTCTCACCAAGAATCATACCCTGGTGCACAAGCTTCTTGAAGGGCTCCTTAACAGGAGAGATGCCATTGTCATAGAGGAATCTGTTCCAAATTCTCGAATACATAAGATGTCCGACAGCGTGCTCGGGACCGCCAACGTAAAGGTCAACGGGAAGCCAGTGCTTGAGAAGCTTGGGATCACACAAAGCCTTATCATTATCAGGATCAATGTATCGCATAAAGTACCAGGAAGAGCCTGCCGAGCCGGGCATTGTGGAGGTTTCGCGGATACCCTTTATACCATTTTTATAATACTGCTTCCACTCGGTAGCATTTTCAAGAGGCGCCTTGCCCCCCTTACCCTTGTAATCCTCAAGCTCGGGAAGAATAAGAGGAAGCTCCTCATCGGGAAGGAACACGGTCTCACCCTCCTCGGTGTAAACGCAAGGAACAGGCTCGCCCCAATAACGCTGACGGGCAAAGATCCACTCACGGAAGTGATAGTTGACCTTTCTTCTGGCAACACCTAAAGCCTCAAGCTTTGCGGTGATAGCTTCCTTTGCCTCCTCTACGGTGAGGCCGGTAAATTCCTCGGAGTTTACGAGCTTGCAGCCCTTACCAAGATAATCCTGCTTCTCAAAAGCACACTCGGAAACGTCACGGCCTTCAATTACCTGAATCATAGGAATATTATGTGCCACAGCGTACTCGAAGTCGCGCTGATCGTGGCTGGGAACCGCCATAACCGCGCCGGTACCGTAGTTAGCAAGAACGAAGTCGCCGATAAACACGGGAACCTCCTTGCCGTTTACGGGATTGATAGCGTAAACGCCCTTAAGATGACAACCGGTCTTGGTCTTGTTAAGCTCGGTTCTGTCCATATCACTCTTTTTAAGAGTTTCGGCTATATATGCCTCCACCTCTTCCCTGTTCTCTACTCTGTCGAGGAGCGACTGGGTAATTTTCCCGTCCGGAGCAAGAACCATAAAGGTAATACCGTAGATGGTTTCAATACATGTAGTATATATAGAAAATTCGCCGCCGCCCACAAGCTTAAAGTCAACCTCAACGCCGGTGGACTTGCCTATCCAGTTACGCTGAATTTCCTTTGTGGACTCGGGCCAGTCTATCTCGTTAAGACCGTCAAGCAGCTTCTCTGCAAATGCAGGCTGGTCAATAACCCATTGCATCATCATACGCTTCTCGACAGGATAGCCGCCGCGCTCGGATTTGCCATCGATAACCTCATCGTTGGAAAGAACCGTACCAAGCGCCTCGCACCAGTTTACAGGCATCTCAATGCGCTTTGCATAGCCTGCCTCATAAAGCTTCTTGAATATCCACTGAGTCCACTTGTAGAAGGACGGGTCAGAGGTTGCTATCATCTTTGACCAATCGTAATCAAATCCAAGCTCGCGAAGCTGCGCCGAGAAGGTCTTTATATTCTCCTGGGTGAAGCCGCTCGGATGATTACCCGTGCTTACAGCGTACTGCTCTGCAGGAAGTCCGAATGAATCGTATCCCATAGGATGAAGAACGTTATAGCCCTGCATACGCTTCATACGCGACATAATATCGGTTGCGGTATAGCCTTCAGGATGTCCAGCGTGAAGTCCTACGCCGGAAGGATACGGGAACATATCCAAAACATAATACTTCGGCTTCGAGAAATCCCACACGTCAGTCTTAAACGTTTCGTTCTCTTCCCAATATTTTTGCCATTTGGCTTCAATATTTGAGTGTTCGTAATTCATAGGTCTTATCCTCAATTCTTATTAATATCAAATTTCTTATCTACCTCATCTATGAGAGACGAAATATCAACCTCACTGCCCTCGGGCAAATGACGGTCGAGATTATAGAACTCTCTTGAGGGCTTGTCAAAAATATTTACGATAACGTCACCAAAGTCGACGAGTATCCAAGCTCCTCCCTGACGCCCCTCAACACGCAATGCGTGTCTGCCGCGCTCGGCGATAAGATCCGTTACGTCGTCCGAGAGAGCAGAAACCTGCGTTGACGAGCGTCCTGTTGCGTTTACGTAATAATCGGTAACGCTGGTGTTCTCCTTAACGTAAAACAGCTTTACGTCGATAGCCTTTTTCTCAAGAAGTATCTTAACCGCCTCTCTTGCGAGAACGTCAGAGGTCGTATTTTTCAAATCTTCAATTTTATTTTCCATATTATTCTCCATTCTGCCTTGGTTTTAAGTCCGTTTCCCCGAATCTACAAGTCTTAAAATTTCATCTCGTCGTTTTATAAAGGCATCCCTTGTCAGAAGAGTGACGGGATGAACGAACATAGATTGTTCCTCAAGATGACTTACGGTACACGTAATAGATTCTATGACCGCACAGCAAAGAGCCAAGACCATATTTAATATACTGCCCGATTTGTCAAGCTCCGAATAGAGCTTCTCGCGAAGGCGTACAGAAACATCGTACGTCCTGCCCTCCTCAATAAAATCGGCAACGAAAATTATAGCCTCTGCAACGTCCATATCAGGTCTGCCTACTGTATGACAGCTAATAGCAGATAGCACAAGCTCGTCTGCAAAGTGAGGATAATTTTCTATAATATATGGGGAAGCCGTCAGTGCGTGCAAGGTTTCGGGTGACATAAGATCCGACTCAGTAACCTTAATTTGATATTTCTCGATTAGAACCAGTTGTTCTTCATGAGAAAACTCTTTTGTAATATCGTGAAGAAGAGCCGCTGCTCTTATTTCGGAAATTGGCTCTTTAGCGCATTTTTCCGCGATCATTGCCGCAGCGCGCTCGACACCTAACGTGTGATTATACCGCCTAGGCGAAAGCTTATCCTTCACCGCAAGACGAAGCGAGTTCAGCTCGTTATCGGTAAATCTCATCTGTATAACCCCTTCTCCTGAATATAGTTCTGCACCGCTTTGTGAAGATAGGGGACTCGACCGCCACGCTTTATATCAAGACGAAGCTGACTTGAAGAAACCTCGGTAACGCTATGCTCAATTTTAACGATTTTAGCGCCAAGCTTTTCATACTGCCGAATCTTTTCCTTGATTTTTTCATCATTTTGCTTATCAGACTCCCGTCTAGCATAGCAAATTGTGGCTAGCGAAAAGATATATTCGTACCTTTTCCAAAGGTCAAAGGTCAAAAGCATATCTGTTCCGCATAGGAAGAAAAGCTCGTTTCCCCCTTCCGAAAGCTCCTCAAGGGTGATATAAGTATAGCTCTTACCGCCACGCTTTATCTCGAGGTCCGAAACCTCTGCCATTGGGATAGAAGAAAATGCAAGCCTGCACATCTCGAGTCGGCGCTCTGCACCTGCCTCCTCTGAAAAATCCTTATGAGGCGGTGTAAATGTCGGTATAACCAACAGCCTGTCCAGCTTCATCTGCTTGACGAATGCTGCCGCAGCCTCGGTATGTCCTATATGAGGCGGGCTGAATGTTCCGCCGTAAATTCCAAGACGCATAATCTCTCCTTTAGTCAAGCTCAATGCGCTTTTTCTTTACCGATTCCTTATAAAGAACGAATTTCGTTCCGACACAGCTAACAACGTCGCATCCAATAGCCTCTGCTATCTCTGCTGCAGCTTCCTTTGCAGTATAACCGCTATTATCAAGGACTCTAGCCTTGACAAGCTCTCTTGCCTCAAGTGCGTTTGCAAGCTGATTGCAAATTTCCTCTGTGATACCTCCCTTACCTATCTGGAAGATGGTATCAAGATTTTGTGAAAGCGCTCTTAAATACGCTCTCTGCTTACTTGTTAACATATAAATACCTTTATCCTTTAATTCTCAAAAAGCGCTGATGCGAAATCCGAAGCATCAAAGGGCTTCATATCGTCTATCTGCTCACCGACACCGATAAATTTAACCGGAATTCCGAGCTCCTGACGTATTGAAATAACTATACCGCCCTTTGCCGTACCGTCAAGCTTTGTTAAAACAAGACCCGTAATTTTCGACGCCTCCTTAAACTCCTTTGCCTGATAGACGGCGTTCTGTCCCGTTGTGGCGTCAAGAACGAGCAAGGTTTCCTTTGCGGCATTTGGAAGCTCACGTCCGATTACCCTGTCAATTTTGGCAAGCTCATCCATAAGATTTTTCTTATTATGGAGTCTGCCGGCAGTATCAATAAGAAGGACGTCGGCGCCTCGGCTCTTAACGGCGTTTATAGCATCAAAAACCACCGAGGCGGGATCAGCGCCCGCACCCTGCTTTATAATATCGACGCCGGCCCTGTCACACCAAACGGATAGCTGCTCTGCCGCCGCCGCTCTGAATGTGTCTGCCGCCGCAACGACTACGCGCTTTCCCTTCTGCTTTAAGTCATTTGCGATCTTGCCGATTGAGGTAGTTTTACCAACGCCGTTTACACCGATAACCAAAATTACCGATGGAGTCGTTGAAAGATTAAGCGGCTCGTGCTCTCCTATCATGCCGCGAAGGATATTAAAAAGCTCCTCCTTAACAAGCTCGGGCTCCTTAATTTTTTTATCAATAACGGCCTCTCTTAAATCATCTAAAATCCGCTCGGTCGTATTTACGCCGATGTCAGCCGATATAAGCAGCTCTTCAAGCTCGTCAAAGAGATCCTCGTCAACCCTTGCGAACTGCTTAAAAATATTATCAATTTTATCGACTATCGCGCTCTTAGTCTTAAAAAGACCCTGCTTTAATTTGTCAAAGAACCCCATCGAGTAGCTCCTTCTGCTTTCCTTCAATTTCATTTACGTTAAGCTCTATTGCCTGCGAGATACCGCGCTGAGGCATCGTTACGCCGTAGAGCCTGTCGCCTATCTCCATAGTACCGCGACGGTGCGTAATAAGAATAAACTGCGTTCCGTCGTCGAACTTTTTAATATATTCGCCAAATCTGAATACGTTGACCTCGTCAAGCGCCGCCTCGATCTCGTCAAGAATGCAGAAGGGCGTGGGATTAACCTTAAGTATAGCAAACAACAGGGCTATTGCAACAAACGACTGCTCACCACCCGAAAGAAGAGAAAGACTTTTGATTATCTTGCCGGGAGGCGCCGCCTTAATTTCAATTCCCGAAGTAAGAACGTCGTCCGGCTCGGTAAGAGATAGCTCGGCACTTCCTCCGCCGAACAGTTCTCTGAAGGTTATGCCGAAATTACGGTTAATAGCATCAAAGGCTGTGACAAAGCTCGTACGCATCTCGGACTCAAGCCTTGTAATAATCGTGGTCAGCTCATCGTAGGAATTCGTAAGGTCGACAAACTGCGTATTCAAGGAATCGTATCTGGTCTTAACCTCTGCATATTCCTCGATAGCGCCGGGATTATATCCGCCTAGTGCTCTTAGCTTTGAACGGCAGGATGTCTGCACCGAGGCAACCTCGTCACGATTTTCCTCGGTTACGGCAGGATAACCAAGCGATACCGCTTCCTCATAGGTAATTTCATAATCGTCCCAAAGCTGCGAGCCGAGCTTATCCTGCTTTTCAACAAGCTGATTTAAGCGGTTCTCATTCTTAATAAGCGACTCGTAACAAACCTGCCTTGAAGCAGTCTTTTCCTTAACCTTTTGGCGAATAGAAACAAGCTCACGCTCAAACTCATCGTTACCGCTTTCAACCTCCTGACGCTTCTGCCTGAGGTTTTCTATCGTTTCTTCAAGTTCTTTATACTCTTCATTACTTTCAGTCTTGCGCTCATCAATATCCATACGCTTTGCATTAAGCTCGGAGATCCTTGCGTTTTGGGCTGATCTCTCCTCATCAAGAGAAAGGATTCTGCCGTCGAGCTGTTCGATAAGAAGCTCGATGCTCTCAATATCCTTTTTCTGCTCGGCAATTTTAATCGAGAGATCGTTTGATTTAGAAATAGACTCGTCACGCTGCTCATCGATAATGCCCATTTCCTCGCCGCGCTTTGCTCTATGAGATCTCAGAGCGGCAATCCTCTCAAGATTCGCCTCATATTCGTGAGATAGCCTTACGATCTCCTCGTCTGCCATCGTTTGCTGACCGAGAAGACCCTCGTAATCAGCACGAAGCTTCTCTATAATCTCGCGGTTAGCGTTATATTTCGCGTTAGCGTTATCAAGAGACGCGAACTGCGAGCGGGAGAGAGTTAAAAGAAGCTCCTTTTCCTGTTCGGTATTTTTCACCGTTTCCTTTACTGTGGAAATCTCCTTGTCAAGCGCATCAATATCAGCTGACTTTTTCTTTATTTCAATGTCAAGCGCCTGCATCTTTTCGGAAAGCTCCGAGATTGTCGTAAGTCTTGACAAAATTCCGCTATCACGCTTTGCGCTACCTCCGGTGAAGGCACCGCCCGCGTTGATCACCTGACCGTCAAGGGTTACTATCTTTACCCTATAATTAATCTGCTTTGCCGCAGCGGCGGCAGAGTCAATATTATCAAATACAAGGGTTCTCAAAAGCAACCACTCAACGATAGAGCGGTATTTATTATCAGAGGACACGAGCGTATCGGCTCTTCCGACAAAGCCGGACAGCTTCTTAGCCGCACGTATCTCATCGGTTTCGTTCGATGCCTTGATTGCGCTGATGGGATAGAAGGTTGCCCTACCCGCTCCTGCGCGCTTAAGAGCGCCTATCGCCGCCTTTGCGGTATCTTCATTTTCAACAACTATATTCTGAAGGCTTGCGCCAAGAGCTGTTTCAATAGCGGTGATATATTTCTTCTCAACCGTTATAAGTGAGGAGAGAGGTCCGTAAACCTTACCGGCAATACTACCTGACGCGTACTCCTTCATAACGAATCTTACGCTCTCGGCATACCCCTCAAAATGCTCATTCATACGCTTTAAGACGTCAACTCGCTGAATAAGAGTGTCGCGCTCTACTGTCCTTGCGTTAAGAGCTTGGGTAAGTGTATCGCGCTCTGCCAAAAGTGCATCAAGCCTTGCGTTAGCGTCGTTTAATATCTCATCCTTTTCTGCTAGGGAATGCTTAAAACCGGAGGCGTTTTTCTCACATCTGTCTGCCTCCGCCTTCAGAAGCTCACCCTCCTCCTCGTATCTTGCGATCTCGGAGGCAATATCACTGGTTTTAGAACCATCGTTGATTTTGGAATTCTTAAGAACTCCTATTCTTACGTTAAGGCTGGTTGCGGAATTTTCTTCAACCGTAAGCTCGTCAAGCGCTTCCTCAAGCTCACGCTTTATGCGCTCTATCTCACCCGTCAGCTTCTGCTGCTCCGCAAGATACTCAAGGCGAGTATCAAGAAGGCTCTTAAGCTTTGCGTCAAGCTCTGACTTATTGGACTCATAATCACGCTTTGTCTTTGCGATAGCTTCCTTTGAATTATCTATTTCGCCAATCCTTATCCTGCACTGCTCGATGAGCTCTGCGGAATGTGCAAAATCCGACTCTGCCACGCGAAGAGCATTGTCAAGCTGATGAAGCCTGTCTGTTGTGGTTCTGATCTGCTCAAGAAGTCTTTCGGAACAAAGTCTGTTCTCTTGGGATTTATTATATAAATTCTCGTTCTGTGCCTCGAGGTCGGAGAGAAGCTGATCAACTATTTCAAGCTCGTGCTTTGAAAGCTTTACGGTATTCTGCGCCTCAGCAACATCCTCGCGTATCTTCTTGGTATCAAAGAGCCAAAGAGAAACGTCTGCCCTCTTCTTTTCCTCATAGAGAGCAAGTCCCTTGCGCGCTTTTTCTGCCTCCTTTTCAAGAGGCCCGACGCGGCTCTCAAGCTCGGTGAGAATATCCTTTACTCTATCGAGATTATCCTGAGTAGCCTTAAGCTTCCTCTCGGACTCCTCTTTTCTGTGACGGTATTTTGAAATACCCGCCGCCTCTTCAAAAATATTTCGTCTTTCGTCGCTTTTTTTAGAAATAATCTCCGCAATCTTACCCTGACCGATAATGGAATATCCCTCGCGGCCAACACCGGTATTCATAAATAGCTCGTAAATATCGCGAAGGCGCCTTGGCTGACGGTTGATAAGATATTCACTCTCACCCGTTCTATAGTACCTACGGGTAACCACGACCTCGTCAAATTCTGAATCAAGTCTGTTCTCCGGATCAGAATTATCAAAGGTTACCGAAACCTCGGCAAAGCCCATAGGGCGTCTGTCGTCAGTACCGCCGAAGATTACGTCCTCCATCTTAGTGCCTCGGATATTACGGCTTGAAAGCTCACCAAGAACCCAACGCATAGCGTCGGAGATATTGGACTTACCGCTTCCGTTGGGGCCGACTATTACCGTCGCACCGCGCTCAAAGGATAAAACGGTTCTGTTCGGAAAGGATTTGAATCCGTGCAGCTCTAGTGATTTTAAGTACATCGTTTACCTCAAAAATATCATTTATCTAAAACGGAAACATCTATATAGTGAGTGACGCAATCTTCCCTAAAAACGACGTCACGTACACCGAGCGTATCCGTTAAAAGAGTCTTGTTTTTTCTTTTTTGCCCGATAGCCTTTGAAAGCGTGCCTCGGGCAACCTTTACCAATAATATATCTTCTTTTTTCAAATTTAAGTATTTTGCTTTGTCATAAATATCATCAAAATACAGCTTGTTTTCCACAAGCTCACCAAGAGATGGGTGATTTGGTCCGGCAAAATATGTTTCCTCACTCAAAAGATTTTCAGAGGAACAAAGACCGATGCGTATTACCTTAACGCCCGAGGCTCTGAAAAGCCTTAATGTCGCCGCACTTCTCGTTACGGCATCCTCAAGCGAAAGCGGAGTATAGTCACCGCCGGCAGCCATATCGCAAAGCTCGGTGTCACGAAAGACGACGGTTGGATAAATCCTCGCCCCAACGGCACCCGAATCTATAATAAAGCGTGTGGTTTCAATCTCGGATTCAATCGTCGAGCCGGGCAAACCTATCATCATCTGACCGACGAGCGTAATGCCCGAGTCCACGATGAGCTTGCACGCCCGCACAGCGTCAGTTGCCGTATGGTTACGCTTCGACAGGCGGAGAACCTCCGGGTCAATGCTCTGAAGCCCAAGCTCCACCGTGCTTACGCCGTAGCGCTTAAGAGTCTTGATAATATTCTCGTCAATATAGTCCGGTCTTGTTGAGCAGCGAACAGACTTAACTGCCCCGCGCTCGATATACGAGTAGGCAATCTGCAAAAGTTCTGTCATAAGGTCAAAATCAATGCCTGTAAATGATCCGCCGAAAAAGGCTATTTCAACCTCGTCGTCAGCTGAAACGGTGGAAAGCGCATCGTCGATTATCCTTCTCGTATCAGAAGGGTCGAAGCTCTTGACTCCGGAGATTGTTCTTTGGTTACAAAAAACGCAGTTGTTCGGGCAACCGAGATGCGGAATAAAAACAGGAATGTTTATATGCCTCATACGACAGCACCGAAGAGAATAAGAGCTTCCCTTGCTGCAAGCATTTCAGCATCCTTTTTATTTGACGCGACACCCCGACCGACCTCGTTATTATTAACGAATGCCGCAACTGTGAAGGTCTTTTTGTGCTCGGGACCCGTTTGGTCTATCACTCTGTATTCAAGAAGCACCGCACCGTCTTGCTCTGCAAGTTGTTGAAGCCTCGTCTTATAATCGGTGGTCTGTGCGGAGGTCAAGAGTGAAAATTCCTTTTTATAAAATGCGAGAACAAGCTCTCGGCAGGCATTATCATCCTTTCCCTTTGAGTCAAGGTAAACCGCTCCTATAATTGCCTCGAGTGCATCGGCCAAAATCTTCGGCCTTTTTCGGCAATCGCTGATTTCCTCTCCGTGACCGAGATTCAGATACTTGCCTATTTCTAGTTCTGCCGCGATTTTTGATAGCATTTTTTCACAAACGAGTGACTGACGCATTTTCGTCAGCGCACCCTCGCGGTACTTTTTGAAATTGGTATACAGATATTCCGATATAACCAGCTCCAGCACCGCATCACCAAGAAATTCGAGCCTCTCGTTAGAGGTTGTGTTAATCCCCCTAGAGCGCTGCTCGTTTGTGTAGGAGGAATGAGTAACAGCAAGCTCAAGGTAAGAAATATCAGAAAAGCTGTATCCCAAAACGCTCTGAAGCTCAAAAATTTCTTTTCCGATAGCCATACGCAAACCTCCAAAATAATTTATATATTATACCTTTTCGTACATTTTCTCTGCATCGGAGAGCATTTTCTTATCATCGTAATCCTCTGCAAAGATAGCAATGTCATCGTTTATACCCGTCTCAACGAAAAAGATCGCCTGCCTTACCGCGCTCTTGATAGCCTTTGCATCAGAGGAACCGTGTGCCTTGATGACGGGCTTGGAAATTCCGAGAAGAGGTGCACCGCCGTGCTCGGAGGTATCAAAGCGCTTTCTCATTTCCTTAATCTTATCATACATAGTAAGTGTTGAGACCTTGGTAGCGATATTTGCCGTCAGAACCTCCTTGAAGGCTGACATAACGAACTTGGAAACGCCCTCAACGCTCTTTAAGAATATGTTACCGGAGAAGCCATCTGTTACAAGTACGTCACAAACGTCGAAGGGCGCTTCCTTTGCCTCAACGTTACCGACAAAATTAAGACCCGACTCCGAGAGAAGCTGATAGGACTCAGTTTGAAGAGTATTACCCTTATTATATTCGGTTCCGTTATTAAGCTGACCGACTCTCGGACGGTCGATACCGTATATTTTCTCCATATATTTCGAGCCCATAAAAGCAAACTGTATAATGTTATCGGAGGTTACGGTAAGGTTTGCGCCCGAGTCCATAAGCAGAACGGGACACCCGAGAGGCAGAACAGACGCAATAGCCGCTCTGTTTATACCTCTTATACGTCTTACGATAATAGTAGCTCCCGTGAGAAGCGCTCCGGTATTACCCGCGCTTACGAATGCGTCAACCTCCCCTTTAGAGAGTGTCTTAAATCCAACGCTCATCGAGGAGTCCTTTTTATCTCTGACAACTGAAAGAGGATTATCCTCCATAGTTATAACAGTATCAGCGTGAATTATCTCAATATCGTTGATGTTAAGCTCGTTTTTTACCGCTACGTCGGATATAACGTTCTCATCGCCGACGAGGACTATTTCATGATCCTTAAATTCCTTTGCGGCAAGGGCAGCTCCCTTAATAATTTCAAGAGGAGCGTTATCTCCGCTCATTGCGTCAATCAATATTCTCATAATCAGTCAAAGCACCGAGGGATCCGCGTATTATTTTAAGCGAGCGCTCCGCATACGCTTCGTTACGGCACTTTTTTCCTCCTTTTATCTTTTTATCAAAGGGCGCTATAATTCCAAAATTCGCATTCATGGGCTGGAAAGACGAGCTTACGCCGCCGTGACTTACGTAATGAGCCAAAGCGCCAATCTCCGTTTCCTGTGGGAAAACTATACTTTCCTTGCCGAGAGCTGCTCTTGCGGCGTTAACGCCTGCAACAAAGCCTGACGAGGTTGACTCAATATATCCCTCAACACCGGTCATCTGTCCGGCAAAAAATACATTTTTGCATTCTGCCATAGAATAAGTGGCAGTTAAGAAGCCTGGCGAGTTTATATACGTGTTTCTGTGCATAACACCGTATCTGAAAAATTCTGCTGACTCAAGACCGGGGATTAGTCTAAAAACTCTTCTCTGCTCCTCGAATGTCAGATGAGTCTGGAAGCCGACGATGTTATACATCGTTCCCTCAACGTTCTCGCGCCTTAGCTGAACTGTCGCAAAGGCCTCGGCATTCGTCTTCGGGTCAACAAGGCCGACGGGCTTCATAGGACCGAATCGGAGAGTATCATACCCTCTCTTTGCCATAACCTCAACGGGCATACAGCCCTCAAAGACTGTAAGCTCCTTTTCCTGAAACTCCTTATCAAACGCCTTAAGAGGTGCAGCCTTTGCGTTTATCAGCTCGTTATAAAAAACGTCGTACTCCTCTTTAGTAAACGGACAGTTAAGGTAATCGGAGGGATCGCCCTTGCCGTATCTTGATGCAAAGAATGCCTTATCCGTATTTACAGACGTAAAATCAACTATCGGTGCTGCGGCATCAAAGAAATGAAGCTCACTGCCACCCGTTATCTCGGATATTCTATTCGACATATCCTCCGATGTAAGAGGACCCGTCGCAACTACCGTGATAGCGTCAAAATCAATATCCGTTACCTCTTCCTCTATTACGGTTATGTCCGGATGATTTTTAATCTTTTCGGTCACGTAATCGCTGAAGCTGTCACGGTTTACCGCAAGAGCGGAGCCTGCCGGAACCATAGTGGCATACGCTGCCTCCATAATGAGCGAGCCCATAAGATTCAGCTCCTCCTTCAGAAGACCGACAGCATTATTTAACTGATTTGACCTGAATGAATTAGAGCATACAAGCTCGGCAAAACTGGCCTTATGATGAGCGGGAGAAAATTTTTTCGGCTTCATTTCATATAGCTCCACTCTTGCCCCTTGGCGTGCTGCCTGCCACGCGGCCTCACATCCCGCAAGACCTGCGCCAATTACCTTTACAAGCGGCTTATCACTCATCATTCAATTACCGTCATTTCTTCTTCTCTCTTGTAAGAGCAGCTCTTTTCCTTACATACCACGAGCTTGCGGCTTTTGCGGTAATAGAGAGGTGCGTTACATACAGGACAATTTTCCTTAAGAGGCATATCCCAAGTAGAAAAATCGCATTCAGGATATCTCTCGCAGCTATAAAATAGCATTTTACCCTTACCGTGACGGGCAACTACTCTTGAATTACATTTCGGACAGCAGACACCCGTATCTGTAATCTTCTGCTTCGTAAAGGTGCAGGTGGGATAATTGATGCAAGCGTAAAAGGCGCCGTATCTTCCGCGTCTTATAACCATTTCACCGCCGCATATCTCGCACTTAAAGCCTGCAAGCTCGGGAGCCTCGGTCTTTGGCTCCGAGGGCTTTCCGTCCTTATCAAGAGCCTTGGTGTTTTTGCATTTAGGGTAACTAGGACAAGCAAGGAATTTACCGAACCTACCGGTTTTATAAACCATTTTAGCTCCGCATTTTTCGCAAATTACGTCACTCTCCTCCGGCTGAACGGCGAACTGGGATTTTTTATCAGCCAAAAGAGCCGTTTTTAAATCTATTT
This sequence comes from Clostridia bacterium, assembly GCA_017463125.1. Classification (GTDB taxonomy): domain Bacteria; phylum Bacillota; class Clostridia; order Oscillospirales; family CAG-272; genus UBA1740. The sequence goes on from JAFTPV010000001.1 coordinate 21,491, forward strand.
CAAACTTCTTATAGAAATCTGATATAACACCGAGGGTAGTATTTTCTTTATTTTCAATAGAATCAAGCTTTTCTTCCATAGAAGCCGTGAATTCATAGTCGATTATATCCGGGAAATACTCACGCATAAAGTTCGTCGTAGCCTCCCCGAGAGGTGTTGCCACAAGGAACTTACCGTCACGCTTAATATAGTCGCGTGAAATGATTATAGAAATTATCGGTGCATAGGTAGAAGGTCTGCCTATTCCGTTCTCCTTAAAGAAATCTATAAGGGAGGCCTCCGTATATCTCTGTGGCGGTTCCGTGAAATGCTGGAGCTTTTTGAGCTCCGAGGCTGTGAGAATCTCACCTTCCTTTACGCTTGGAAGTCGAGTGAGAGACATCATCTCGTCATCAGAAGTATCGTTTTCCTTCTCGTATGCATCGTAAATAGCAAGATAGCCTCGGAACTTAATTATCTGACCGCCCGTCTTAAAGACGTAACCCGAATTTTCAATATCAACGGACACAGTATCCAGCTCGCAGGACTCCATCTGGCTCGCTATAAATCTATCCCAAATTAGCTTATAAAGCCTATATTGCTCAGATGTAAGCATCTTCTTAACACTCTTCGGGGTAAGCGAGGGAGTTGACGGGCGGATAGCCTCGTGGGCATCCTGGGAATTGGCGTTAGCCTTATAGGTTCTCTGTGATTTAGGCAAATATGCATCGCCGTAATTTTCGGAAATGTATGCAGCGGCAGCCGCCTCCGCAACAACGGAGACTCTGGTGGAGTCTGTACGCATATAAGTAATAAGACCCTGTACACCGCCAAGCTCGTGGCCGAGGTTAAGACCGTCGTACAGCTCTTGAGCGATCTTCATCGTCTTTTGTGACTGGAAGCCGAGCTTCTTCGACGCCTCTTGAAGAAGGCTTGAGGTGGTAAACGGAGGTGCAGGTGACTTATGCTTAACGGCGTGCTTTACCGACGTCACCTTATATTCCCCGCCCTCAAGAGCCTTAGTTATTTCATCAGCCATATCCTGTGAGCCGATCTTTATCTTCTTTGCCCTGTCGCCGAAGAATCTTGCAGGAATAGATTCGGCTCGCTCGTTACCGAGCGTTACCTCAATAGTCCAATATTCCTGAGGAACAAAGGCTCGTATCTCCTCCTCGCGCTCGGTTATGATGCGAGTGGCAACAGACTGCACACGTCCGCCGGAAAGACCGCTCCTCAAATTTTTCCAAAGAACCTCGCTGAGATTAAAGCCAACGAGTCTGTCGAGAATACGTCTTGCCTGCTGGGAATTGACGAGATCCTCGTTTATCCTACGAGGATTTTTGATAGCCTCCTTTACAGCGCCCTTCGTAATCTCGTTAAAGGTTACTCTGCATTCCTTATCCTTCGGGATACCGAGTTCGTTTGCAATATGCCATGATATAGCCTCGCCCTCACGGTCAGGGTCGGTTGCAAGAAAAATCTTAGAGGCTGCCTTTGCCTCTTTTTTCAGCTCCTTTATAACGTCCCCTTTGCCTCTTATATTTATATAATGAGGCTCGAAATTATTATCAACGTCGATACCCAGGGTACTCTTCGGAAGATCGCGGATATGTCCTTTAGAGGCTATAACCTTATAGCTCTGTCCGAGATAACCCTTTATTGTATTTGCCTTTGCAGGAGATTCAACTATTACAAGATTTACCATATATTAAAGCGAGCTTGTCGCTTCCTTTCTATTTAGAGTTTTCGCATTACGCGCTCACCGGGTAGCATTTCAATAAAGCTCCCCATCTCAAGCTTAAGTAAGCTTCGCATTACCTTGCGAAGGTCTGTATCTTCATCAACGAGCGACTCTATTGCACAGTCACCCGACGGTGGTATTTTTTTATAAACGGCTAAAGCATCCTTATCAAAGGAATCCTCGGTCGGAGCCTTTGCCGCATTTATCGTTTCCGATTGTTCTGCCTCCCGAGGCGTGCTTTTATTATCGGATATTGCTTTATTACTGCGCTTTGAATACGGGCTATGGAAAACATCGTCGTTTGGCGCAACAGCGACAACACCGTATCTTCTCAATGCATCCATCACGTTTACAGGACATTTCTCGGGCAGCTTAAAGGGATTTATCACCCCGGGATAGACGTCCTTAAAATCGCGTATAATATCATCAGCACATGTGAAGAGCATTGCCCCGTTTTTAATAAGCAAATTCGTTGCCTGACTGTTCTTTTCATTCACAGAGCCGGGCAAGGCGTATACGACTCTTCGCTGCTCTATCGCGTGTCTTGCGGTAATGAGAGAGCCACTGCGCTCCTTCCCTTCAACGACGAGCGTTGCTGCGCTAAGGCCGCTGATAATTCTGTTTCTCTTCGGGAAGGTGATTTTTGAGGGTCTTGTTCCGGGCGGGAATTCTGTTATAACACAGCCGTGCTTAACGATCTCTCTGGCAAGCTTCAAGTGTCCTTCCGGATAACAGACGTTGATACCCGTGCCGATAACCGCGACGGTAACGCCGTCAGCCGCAAGAGCGCCTGCATGAGATATACCGTCAATGCCCATTGCCATACCGGAAACGATTATAGCACCTGCCGAGGCAAGATCGTATGCAACGTTAAACGCCATACTTCTACCGTAATCGGAGATAGAACGGGTACCTACCATAGCAACGGAAAAGTGCTTGTTAAAGTCCGGGAAGGTGCCTCTGTAATACAAAAGAACCGGAGGGGACGGTATCTCTCTTAAAGATTCCGGAAAACGCTCGTCGGGATAAGTAAGAATACCAACGTCGTTTTTTTGACAGAACTCCATAATCTCTGCCGCTCTGGTAAGGTCCTTATCGGCAAGAGCAGTTCTGTCAGAGGAGCGAAAGCCTATATGACGGGAAATTTCAGAAAGATCTGCCTCGTATATTTCTTTAGCATCTGCAAAATTAGATATCAAGCGCTTAAAGGTTCTGGTATCGGGAGTTACTGATAACGAAAGCCAAATCCAATAAATCAGATCATTCATATCAAAACCTCCAATAAAAAATTATTTATTCTGCTCCCACATAAATATTGCCGCAGCAACAGATGCGTTAAGCGACTCGGTGCGCTCGGATATAGGAATATAAACACTGTCGGTGCAGATAGCCGATATATCCTCGGGTATGCCGTGTCCCTCGTTTCCTATCATGAAAATGTCGGATGGCAAAAGAGAAATTTCTTTTACCGATTTTGCGCCGGGACGTAACTCTGCCGAAAAGATTCTCCTCCCCGATTCACGAGCTGTACTAACAAATGAAGCGAAGTCATTCACAACGGTAATCTTTACGGCAAATAGGTTTCCCATAGCGCTGCGAATGGTCTTTGGGTTATAAATATCTGCCGAATCTGAGGACACGACTATATGATCAACTCCAAACGCCACAGCGCTTCTGATAACAGAGCCGAGATTGCCCGGATCTCTCACGGAGCATAGAGCAATACATCTCTCGGACTCCGAAAGAAAAAACTCTTCCTTATATATTATATCCATATTCTTGAAAAAGTCAAGATATTTTATTACTGTTATTATTCCTTCGGGCGCTTTTTCTGTAGAAATTTTCTCGAAAGCAGAATCCGAGGTTATAATTATTTCGGTATCAGCAAAAGCGTCACCCGTAAGCGCAGACTGCAAAAAGGGTATGTTTTTTTCAGCAGCGGATTCCGAAATAAATATATAAAGTATCGGAAGCTCGTGCTTTATCGCTTCAAGCGTCAGCTTCTCCCCCTCTGCCAAAAAAGCGCATTCTTTATTTCTATCCTTCTTATTTGCCAAAGAAGATGCCCATTTTACAAGCGGATTATTGCGACTGCTTAATATTTCCTGCCGAATTTTCATTTTTTCACCAAACGTGTATTCAGAACGCACGTTCCTTTCAAAAGTGTGAATATGAGTGTTAAAAAGAAAAAGAAACCCGATTTACCGTTAGAGCGGAAAATCGGGTGGTTCTTCAAATCAAAGCGCAGCCTTTGCACGCTCGCAGATTGTTGCAAATGCTTCCTTATCAGAAACTGCAAGCTCTGCAAGCATCTTGCGGTTGAGGTCGATGCCTGCAACCTTAAGACCGTGCATAAGGGTAGAATAGTTCATGCCACAAACCTTAGCCTGTGCAGAAATTCTGGTGATCCAGAGAGAACGGAAATCTCTCTTCTTCATCTTACGGCCTGCGAAAGCGTAGTTACCGCTCTTAAGCACAGCCTGCTTAGCCATCTTAAAGTGCTTGGACTTGGAGCCCCAGTAGCCCTTTGCAGCCTTGAGTATATTCTTTCTTCTCTTGCGCGTCATTATAGCGCCCTTAACTCTTGCCATTTTATATCATCCTCCTAATTTTCTATTCTGCCCTATTACTTCTGAATAAGGGATCTGTAAGTGGGTGCGAAGCATTCGCTGAGTATAGCGCCCTTGCGAAGGCTTCTTTTACGCTTTGCGGTCTTAAGGCCGAGGTTGTGACGGTGGTTGTTGTGCGACATCTTTACTTTTCCGCTACCGGTAAGAGAAAATCTCTTAGCAGAAGCCTTATGTGTCTTGATCTTTCCCATTTTTATTCTCCTTTTTTGTAAGGGTGTAACCCTAAATTTAACAAAATTATTTTTTATCCTGCTTTACAGGAGAGAGGATAATGGACATAAAGCGTCCCTCGAGAATAGGCTTTTTCTCAGCAACACCGGCGTCGCGGCATGCCTCCTCAAACTTCTCGATAACCTCACGTCCAAGCTCCATGTGCGACATTTCTCTGCCTTTGAAGCGCACAACAGCCTTAACCTTATTACCCTCTGCCAAAAACTTTTTAGCGTGATTGACTCTGGTATCAAAATCATGCTGCTCAATACGACAGGAAAGCTGAACCTCTTTTACCTTAACGACAACCTGCTTTTTCTTAGCTTCCTTCTCTCTCTTGTCACGCTCGAAGCAGAACTTTCCGTAATCGATAGCGCGGCATACGGGAGGAGTAGCGTTTGCAACGATGAGAACGAGATCCACACCGTTATTATAAGCGTAATTACGAGCATCGTCTATCTTCATAATGCCAACCTGCTCGTTATCGGGGCCGATAACTCTGACCTCTGTCGCCTTGATTTCCTCATTGATAGGTAAATCCTTCTGGTTATTGGGTTTAATGGCTTTGTACCTCCAAAAACAAAAAATGCATACGGAGAATTTCCGCACGCATACAACACTCCCAAAAGCGAGAGTAAAAGTATTAACCATACGCACCCTTGTGGTATGGTGAGAACGGAAATTCTGCTTGAATTTTATGAAATATCTTTCAATTTCCTATGTATTATACCACTCAGAATTCAGTTTGTCAATAGTTTTTTTAACTTTTTTTGAAATTCTTTTTATTTCGGCGATTTTTTCTACATTTTCTACTTATTACACAAACTTTTTCAAAATAAATTGTGAAAAATACCATCTTTACAAAATAGCAAAAAAGGTGTATAATGTAAGAGCGCAAATCGGTAGGAGCATTTCTACCGTATATTTTTGCGCTATGATATGCTTACCCGAAGGAGCATCAATCTTATGATGTGAAAACACGGAGGGCGGCTACATATTTTAATATGGCGTGCGGAGTACTGCGCGCTGAATTCGAGCGTTACGCTCAAACGGGAGTTGTCAAATGCAGGGACAGCTCCTTTTTTGTTTTATATATAATAAATGTAGCCTTTTCTATTGACAAAATATAGATGTTATGGTATAATTATGATATCAAAATAATATCAAAAGGAGAAAAAACCATGCAAGAAAAGATTTTAACCACTAAAAAGCTAGGTATGCCGGTCATGCTTCTCACAATACTGATGATTGCGGCGTCTATAGCAGTTATCGTTCTCGGCGGATTTATGAGCACCGAGGAAGCGCCCTCCCCGATACTTTTCATCGGTATTTTCCTAACGTGCATCTCTTGGATACCCCTTACAGGTCTTAAGGTACTTAAGCCCCAGGAGGCTCTCGTTATCACCCTTTTCGGAAAATACAGAGGCTCACTTAAGGGCGACGGCTTCTACTGGGTAAATCCTTTTTCCTCTTCTTTCAATCCTGCCGCAAAAACCAAGCTTAGTCAAAGCGCCGACGTTTCAACTCCTATTAACATACTCCAAGGAGCTCAAGGGGCGCAGAGCGTGGATCTTACTACGGTATCAAACAAAATTTCTCTTAAGATAATGACCCTTAACAACGCAAAGCAAAAAATAAACGACTGCCTTGGCAACCCTGTTGAAATAGGCATTGCGGTTACTTGGAAAATAGTTGATACCGCAAAGGCGGTATTTAACGTAGACAACTACAAGGAGTTCTTATCTCTTCAGTGCGACAGCGCTTTACGTAACGTTGTAAGAATATATCCTTACGACGTGGCGCCCGGAGTTGATACTACCGGTGACGGTGTTGCCGACGAGGGCAGCCTCAGAGGCTCCAGTGAGGTAGTTGCCGAGAGAATAAGAAACGAGATTCAAGCAAGAGTTGACGAGGCAGGTATTGAAATAGTTGAAGCAAGGATAACCTACCTCGCCTATGCCCCCGAGATAGCAGCGGTAATGCTTCAACGCCAGCAGGCGTCGGCAATAATCGACGCAAGACGAATGATCGTTGACGGAGCGGTTGGAATGGTTGAGATGGCACTCGAACGTCTTGCACAGAACGAAACCGTTGTTCTTGACGACGAGAGAAAGGCGGTAATGGTATCAAACCTTCTCGTAGTTCTTTGCGGTAACAAGGACGCACAGCCCGTAGTAAACTCCGGAACCCTTTATTAACGAGGGTTTCACAATGAAGGATACTTCGGATAATTCAAAGAAACAAGTTCCCTTAAGGCTTTCAAAAAAGCTATACGACGCAATAGCAAGCTGGGCGGATGATGATTTTCGCTCGGTGAACGGGCAGATAGAATTTCTTCTTACGGAGTGCGTTAAAAAACGAGGCGTAAAGGGATTTGATAAAAACGAAAACGGATAAATTTAAGCAGCCGCGCAAAATGCGGCTGCTTTTTTGCAATCAAAATATTCCTTTATTATACTTTATCATAGCGTAGAGACTGATAATAAGTCCTATTACAATACAAACTATCAGCTCTGCTGCTCCTAAAATGAGAAGCAACCCGTTTTGTGTCATATTAAACGCAAGGTAAAGCGTGCCGTAAAGAACGAGCGATATACCAATAATAAGCGTGCCGAGGCCTACGAGCTTGCCGAAGGGCTTTATGTCAGCTTCCGTCACTTTCATTCTGTGATAACGGTGGATAGAGGATATGTTCCCCGACATATTAATAACGCCGATAACAGCGATCAATATACCCATTGCTGCAGTTATAATGAACGTTTCCATATTATTCCACCTCCGCGCAATTTATTTTCAAAACATAATATTTTATTTCCACTTTATTATATCAAGTTTTATTTTTCTTTTCAACATATTTTCTGAAAAAATATTTTCAAAAATTATTTAATAAACCTATTGACAAATTTGTTTTTATATGATATACTTGTAAAGCAATTTGCTTTACACCACTTTTGGACGGTAAAATTATGTTTGAGAAGAATATGAAAATTGCATATCTGCTCGACTTTTACGGTGACGCGCTAGACGACCATATCGGCAGCGTTATGCGCGCTTATTATAACGACGATCTATCGCTTGCCGAAATTGCCGCTGACGAGGGCATATCGCGCCAAGGGGTACGCCATCTTATCAAAAAAGGCGAGGAGCAGCTATTCTTTTTTGAAGAAAAATTCGGTCTTGCTAAAAGACACGGAGAGCTGACTCAAGCTTGCAAATTGCTTTCGGAAATTGCCGACACTCTCGAGGCTAAGCCCGATTGTGAAAAAGAGGCAGCACAAATTTCCGATATTATAGGAATAATATTGAAAGGAAATCAAGATGTTTCAGAATCTGACTGAAAAACTTGCAGGTGCTTTCAAGAAATTCAAGAACAAGGGCAAGCTCACCGAGGCTGACGTCAAGGAGGGTATGCGAGAGGTTAAGCTCGCGCTTCTCGAGGCCGACGTCAACTTTAAGGTTGTAAAGGAGTTTGTAAAATCTGTCACCGAGCGTGCCGTAGGCGCACAGGTGCTTGAAAGTCTTCTTCCCGCACAGCATATAGTTAAAATTGTTAATGAAGAGCTTGTACGCCTTATGGGCGGTGAGACTCCTAAAATCAATATCAGTCCTAAGCCCCCGACAGTTATTATGATGGTCGGTCTTCAGGGCGCGGGTAAAACGACCCATGCAGGCAAAATTGCGGGTATGTATAAGCAGAAGAGCAAGAACCCCCTTCTCGTTGCATGTGACGTTTACCGTCCTGCCGCCGTTGATCAGCTTAAAATCGTTGGCGAATCTATTGGAATTCCCGTCTTCTCTATGGGGACTAAAATTTCGCCTGTTGAGATAGCCAAAGCAGGTCTTGAGCATGCTAAAAAGAACGGCAACGATATGGTTATCATTGATACCGCAGGCCGTTTGCATATAGACGAGCAGCTTATGGAAGAGCTTGTTAATATTAAGTCCGCTACGGATCCCTCCGAGGTTCTCCTCGTGGTTGACGCTATGACAGGTCAGGACGCCGTAAACGTTGCAAAAACCTTTAACGATCTGCTTGATATAAGTGGCGTAGTTCTTACGAAGATGGATGGTGACACCCGAGGCGGTGCTGCCCTGTCTGTCAAATATATAACCGGCAAGCCTATCAAGTTCGTCGGAACCGGCGAAAAGCTTGATGCAATTGAGCTTTTCCACCCCGACAGAATGGCGTCAAGAATTCTCGGTATGGGTGATATTCTCTCACTTATTGAGAAGGCGGAGGCTGCGTATGACGAAAAAAATGCCAAGGAGCTCGAGAAGAAGATGCGCGAGCAGACCTTCTCACTTGAAGATTTCCTTGACCAGATGCGCCAGCTCAAGAAGATGGGCAACCTTGACCAAATTCTCGCTATGATGCCCGGTGCAAACACAGGAGCTCTTAAAAACGCGCAGATTGATGAAAAGCAGATGGCGCGAATTGAGGCGATAATCCTCTCTATGACACCGGAGGAAAGACTCAAGCCCGATATTATAAACGGCTCCCGCCGCAAGCGTATTGCAAAGGGCAGCGGCACGGAGGTTGAGGACGTAAACCGCCTGCTCCGTCAGTTTGACCAGATGAAAAAGATGATGAAGCAATTCTCCGGTAAAAATATGAAAAAGCTTGCCGGAATGCGATTCCCTATGTAATCAAAAAAATAAATATACATTTTGGAGGAAAAAGAAATGGCAGTAAAAATCAGACTTACAAGAATGGGTAAAAAGAAGAACCCCTTCTACCGCGTTGTTGTTGCGGATCAGAGAGCTCGTCGTGACGGTGCTCCTATCGAGGAGATCGGTTACTACGATCCCATGACCGAGCCTGCAAACATCAACATCGATGCTGAAAAGGCTAAGAAGTGGCTTGCAAACGGCGCACAGCCTACCGATACTGTAAGAGCTCTTCTCAAGAAGAGCGAGATCATTAAGTAATTTCTCGTAGGTCCCGTGATGGATTTCAAGAAAATACTTACTGACATCGCGCGCGCCCTCGTTGACGAGCCCGATGCTGTAGTGGTTACCGAAGCTGTTGAGGGGGACGACATAGAGCTAACCCTCACAGTTGCGGAGAACGATACAGGTATGGTTATCGGCCGTCATGGCAGAATTGCCAAGGCTATTCGCCAGATAATGAAGGCTGCGGCTAACACCTGCGGCAAGCGCGTTACCGTTGAAATTAAATAATTTCTCGAAAATATGCTCTCACAGAGGGCATATTTTTCTTTTTAATATTGACTTGCCAAAGAAAATATTATATAATTAATAAAAACTATCTTGTGAGAAAAACGCTATGGAATACAGAACAGAACACGATTCTATGGGAGAAGTTAAGGTGCCCGCTGACAAGCTATGGGGCGCGCAGACTCAGCGCAGTCTTGAAAATTTCAAAATTGGTGTTAGTATGGAGCAGATGCCCGATGAAATAATCAGAGCATTCGGCATTTTGAAGCTTGCCGCAGCAGAGGCTAACCGCGAGCTTTTACCAAGTAAAATAACAAGTGATAAGCTCGCCGCAATAAAGTCTGCCTGCAACGAAATCATAGAGGGTAAGCTCTCCGAGCATTTTCCTCTCGTCGTCTTCCAGACAGGCTCGGGTACGCAGTCCAATATGAACGTCAACGAGGTCATTGCAAATCGTGCAAGCGAGATTTTGAAAACCTCAAAGCTTCACCCAAACAACGATGTAAACATGTCACAGTCATCAAACGACACCTTCCCTACGGCAATGCACATAAGTGCATATCTTGTAATCAAAAACAATCTTCTGCCCGAGATTAACTCGCTAATTCAAGAATTTATTCGTCTTGAAGAAGAAAACAAGGATGCTATTAAATGCGGCAGAACACATCTCCAGGACGCGACTCCAATAACCTTCGCTCAGGAAATATCAGGTTGGCGTGCATCACTTCAAAGAGACGCGCAAATGATCGAGCACTCCTCGTCTTCCCTCACCTATTTGGCACTTGGCGGCACGGCTGTTGGCACGGGGCTTAACGCACCCGTCGGATTTGATAGGCTCGTTGCGAAAAAGATTTCGGAGTTGACCGGCTACTCCTTCCAAACAGACGAAAATAAATTTCACGCTCTTACCTCAAAGGACGAATTAGTCTTTACACACGGGGCGATAAAGGCGCTGGCGGCCGATCTTATGAAAATAGCAAACGACGTACGTTGGCTTGCTTCAGGACCGCGTCTTGGGCTTGGGGAGATAACGATACCCGAAAACGAGCCCGGCTCCTCTATAATGCCCGGAAAGGTCAATCCTACGCAGTGTGAAGCAGTTACAATGGTTGCGGCACAGGTTATGGGTAATGACGTGACGATCGGAATTGCGGCATCACAGGGTAATTTTGAGCTTAACGTTTATATGCCCGTTTTGATATATAATTTTCTCCAGTCCTGCCGTCTGCTCTCGGACGCAATGCGCTCCTTCAGAATCAATTGCGTAAGAGGCATTAAGGCAAACAGAGAAAAAATGAAAAGCAACCTTGAGCGCTCGCTTATGCTGGTAACGGCTATCAGCCCGCATATCGGATACGAAAATGCGGCAAGAGTTGCAAAACTTGCTCACGAGGAATCCCTGACACTTAAGGAAGCAACGCTAAAGCTCGGTTATTTGACCGAAGACAAATTTGACGAATTATTTCACCCCGAACAAATGGTATAAAGGAAAACACAATGAACATTAGAGAAGAATCACTTCAAAAGCACTATGAATGGAACGGTAAAATCGAGGTTATCTCGCGTGTACCTATCGAGAGTCGCGAGGATCTTTCGCTTGCTTACACTCCCGGCGTTGCCGAAGCCTGCCTTGAAATTGAGAAGGACGTCAATAAGTCCTACGAGCTGACGAGGAGAAACAACATCGTTGCAGTCATAACCGACGGCACGGCGGTTTTAGGTCTTGGTGACATCGGTCCCGAGGCTGGTATGCCCGTTATGGAGGGAAAATGCGCGCTGTTCAAGTCGTTTGCCGACGTTGACGCCTTCCCTCTTTGCATAAGGTCAAAGGACGTCGACGAGATAGTCAGAACAGTCTATCTGCTTTCGGGCAGCTTTGGCGGAATTAATCTTGAGGATATTGCCGCGCCAAGATGCTTTGAAATAGAGAAAAGGCTCAAGGAAATATGTGATATTCCCGTATTCCACGATGACCAGCACGGTACTGCAATCGTCGTTGCTGCAGCCCTTATCAACGCTCTTAGAATAGTTAAAAAGGATATAGGAGCAATCAAGGTAGTTATCAACGGCGCGGGCGCCGCCGGTTGCGCTATCGGCAGACATATAATGAACGTTGGTGTCAAGCATCTGACTATGGTAGACAGATTCGGTATAATTTCCCGTGATGATGACTCGCTCTATCCTGCACACAAGGAAATTGCCCTCTTGACAAACAAGGACTGTGTAAGAGGCACGCTTGCCGACGCTATGCGCGGTGCCGACGTATTCATTGGAGTTTCAGCTCCCGGAATTGTATCCGAGGAAATGGTAAAATCTATGGCAAATGACGCGATAGTGTTCCCAATGGCAAATCCGAGTCCCGAAATTATGCCAGACCTTGCAAAGAGAGCAGGTGCGAGAATCGTCGGAACAGGACGCTCCGATTTCCCTAACCAGATAAACAACGTGCTTGCATTTCCCGGTATTTTCAGAGGCGCGCTCGACTGCCGCGCTAGCTGCATAAACGAGGAGATGAAGGTAGCAACCTCTTATGCCTTAGCTTCCCTCATTCCCGAAAGCGAGCTTAATGAAGAAAATATTATCCCCTCTGCACTTGATAAAAACGTGGCAAAGGTTGTTGCCGAGGCGGTAATCAAGGCGGCTAAAGAAACGGGAGTTTCAAGAATATAAATCACTATCAAAAAAATCCAAGGATAAAATCCTTGGATTTTTTCAGTATCAACAAAGGTCAAACGCCTTATTTTTAACGGTAAGAACGACCTTCCCGACGTTTTCGCCTCGGTAAAGTACAGCTTGAGCTGCATCGGCATCTTGAATTGGGAATGTTTTATATATCTTCAACTTCATTTCGCCATTTTCAAATTTGCACCAAGTCTTATCAACAAGCTCCGAGAGAAGCAGCCCCTTTTCCTCGGGAGTTTTACTTCTGAGGGTGCTGCCGATTATACGAATATTCTTGACAAATATGTTTCTAAAGTCAACGGCAGAAATATCACCCGCAAGGGTTGCTATCTGAATCCAGCGGTTGCCTCTTGCCACATATTTTAGGCATCTGCCAAGTGCTTCACCGCCAAGGCAGTCGATTGCAATATTAACAGGCGCACCGTTCTGTTCTTCCTCACGTAAAACCTCGGCTATATCCTCTTTTGTAGTATCAACAACTCGGTCTGCCTTAAGATAAGCTACCTCTTTTACCTTTTCTTCGCCTAGAACAGTAGTTATAACGCGAAGTCCAAATGCCTTTGCCATCGGAATAACCGCGCTGGCAAGTCCGCTCGCACCCGCATTCATCAGGAGCGTTTCGCCAGGCTTTGCATCGCCTACATAAAACAGGTTCAAATATGCGGTCATATAAACCTCCGGGATAGCCGCCGCCTCTACAAAACTGAGTCCCTTCGGAATAGGCATTACCATCTCGGCAGGCACGCTGACGTACTCGGCATATCCGCCACCGCCAAGAAGCGCGCATACCTTATCTCCGACCTTCCAGCGAGTTACATCGGGGGCAACCTCTTTAATAATACCCGCAACCTCAAGTCCCGGCCACTCGGGACAACCGGGAGGAGGCGGATAATTTCCTTCTCTCTGCAAAAGGTCGGCGCGGTTTATAGCTGCTGCATAAACCTCGATTATAACCTCGCCCGGTTTTATCACAGGATTTTCAACATCGGTATAGCTTAAGGTGTGGTCTTTTTTATTAATTACAATTGCTTTCATTAATTTTCTCCTATATATTTTTTACATTCATTTATACATTCTAAAACAGCCCCTCTGCCAAAAACGCAGTCACAGAACCAAGGCTCATAGGCATGAGAAAACAGAATGTTTTCAACCCTCTCATCTTGTTCTATTTTTTTTAGTGTTTTAAGATATTCCTTGGCTGATGCAAGGCTGCATCTGTATTTATCAACCCCCGCGCCCTGAAGTCCGTCCGCAGAAATCAAGACTCGGTTGAGTAAATCAAGTACACCAATAGAGTCTTTTGTATGCCCGGGCAAAGGATATATCAAAATTTCATCGTCTATATACTCTTCATCACTTACAACCCTTATATTTGGAGCTTTTTCAAGAATAGAGCTTACCCCTCCTGCATGGTCAATGTGCGAATGCGAAATCACAATAGACCATAAGTCATCAAGACAGTATCCCATCTTGTTAAGTGCGGGAATAATAAAATTATCAACGTCAAAAGCATTTGTTCCGCAATCGACAAGTACGGCTTTGTCACCCGATTTAATCAGAAAAACAGAGGTATAAACCGTGTCAAAAGGAATTTTCAGCCTGTAAATATTCGCAAACTCCTTGATAAATTCAGACATAATCAGATACTTCTGTCCAACATAATGTGTCTGCCGCCGTCGATAAGAATATCAACACCGGTGTAGAACGAACCGTCCTCTGAGCAGTAATAAAGGATTGCATTTACCACTTCCTCCGGTGTTGCCGCTCTGCCTAGAGGTGTTTTCATATTTGCCATGCCGGGTCTTGTGAGAACGGGTCCGGGTGATACACAAACCGAACGAATACCATATCGTGCGCCAAGCTGAGCCATTGATATGGTGAGTCCGTTCATTACACCGCTCTTTGATGCCGAGTAGCCGGGAACGGAAGGACCGCCTTCGACCCCTGTGACAGAGCCGATGTGTATAAGAACACCGCTTTGTTGCTCTTTCATTACTCCGAATACCGCATGGTCAAAATAAAGCTGGCTTCTTAGATTTACGTCAATGCTCCAATCAAACACCTCGATCGGAATTTTTTCAAAATTAGGTTCTGTAACCTTAAGCATTCTCGTCTCTGCTCCGCCTGCAAAAGGAACGGTTATATCAACTCTGCCAAAGTTTTTCACTGCAATATCAATCAAGTTCTTAACTTCATCATATTTTCTAACGTCGCACACAGCGCCGATGGCAGCACCATCACGGATAGAATTTACTTCATTTACCGCTGTGTCAAGGGCTTCCTTGTTTATGTCAGACATAACAATCGAGCCGCCTGATTCAACAAACTTCTTTGAGAAAACAAATCCCATTCCCGAAGCCGCCCCCGAGATTACTGCCACCTTACCAAAAAAATCAAATACCATTTTTATTTACCTCACTTTACAATTATCAAATTATCTCTAATAGCCTTTGAGGATGCCAACGAAGGCTGAACCTTATTTGTGAGTTCGTTATAATGCTCAACACAAAGGCAAATATCAACACCGAAAGCAATACCAACCTGTCTTACGGTATAGGAATACTTTCCGCTTGAAAGGTAGAGTAGCGGAGCATCGATCTCTTCCTTGATTTTTGTTATAATATCAATGTTTGAGATAAGCTCTTCCTTTGTATTTGCTTTTGTAACAATTTTAATCACATCAGCACCACGTCTTACCTGCTCTCTTGCCTGCCTTATAATTTCTTTTTCGCCAAGAAAATCGGCATGATGCACAGAATACAAAACCTCGCATCCGAGCGCATGAATCTTGTCAGCAAGCTCCATTTGCTTTTTAACCACTGCCTCATCGTCAGAAAATCCGCCCGGCACTTTGCCAAACATATCGCACATAATGTCGCAAATCACATTTCCGTATTTTGAGGCACATTTAGCGGCAAAAAGAAGATATTCCGCACACTCCTCGTGGGAAAATGCAGAGCTTTCAACCTCGGGATAAGAATAAAGATATGCAGGCTTTCCCGCGCAGGCTGAGAAAATACGGTCAAGATTCTCTTCGTTTCTGTATTCTTTTTTCAAAAAGCCAAGACCAAAGCCCAAAGCATCAGCTCCGCCGTATATTGAATTTGCTATGTATGCAAGCGCGGACTTTATCTCAGTCTCTGTAACCATAGAGACAAGCATCGGTTTTTTGTTATCAGTAAATGCCATAAAAATCACCTCTATGTATTAATTAACTTGATTATATTCCTTTTTTGAAATTAAGGCAATAGTAAAAACAGAATTATTTAACATTTTCGATACTTTTTTTGAAAAAAACATTGAATATTTTTAAGATATGCGATAAAATAATATAGAGAAAGGTTGGTGAGCTTATGCAGTTAAAAAATGCGGTTATCACATCTGTTTTGGGCGTATTTACAATTCCGACAAGCAAGGATAGATTTTTGAAAATAATAAAACGGCCAAGCTATGCCCTATCCTTTTGCACTGATGACGGAGTTATCGTCTATAATAAAGACGGAAAGAAAACCGTTTCTGACAAAAGCCGTGCAGTAATATTGCCACAGGGTCAAAACTACACACTTTACAACGAGGAGGGCGGCAATTTCCCGATAATTAACTTTTTAACCGAAAAACCAATAACCGAGGAATTTGTTGAAATCAAAATTAAAAATCCACAGGTTTACATAAGCGGTTTTGAAAAAATGCGTGCTTTATGGCTCAGCGGAAACGACCAGGCAAAGCTCTTTTCTATACTTTACGATATGCTATCAAGGCTGTGCGAGGAAAACGCACCTATCAATCCTGTGCTTTCGGGCTCTATAAATTTTATTTATGAGAATATTCACAATCCACTTTTAACAAATACGCTACTAGCGCAAAGAGCAAAGGTAAGCGAGGTTTATTTCAGACGGCTATTTAAGGAAGAATACGGAACTACCCCGAAACAGTACATACTAAATCTAAGGATAGAAAACGCAAAAAAATTATTAAGCGAGGGCATAAGCTCTGTTGCCAAGATATCTGAATCGTGCGGTTTTTCCAGCGTTTATCATTTCAGCAGAGCGTTTAAGCTTGTGACCGGGTATACACCAAGCGAATATTCAAGGAAAAGTTGACAATATAATATATTTTTGTTATAATTGATATGAAAATATTTTATTTATGAGAGGTTTACGTGATGAAAAAATACATTATGGCTCTTGACCAAGGTACGACAAGCTCAAGATGTATTCTTTTTGAAAAATCTGGCAGAATCGCAAGCCTTGTTCAAAGAGAATTCGCGCAGATTTTCCCCAAGGAAGGCTGGGTTGAGCATGACCCGATGACGATATGGTCAACGCAGATGTCTGCCGTTACGGAGGCGCTTCTCAAAATTGGCGCAAGCTGGGACGAGATTGCCGGTATCGGAATAACAAACCAGCGTGAAACCGTCGTTGTTTGGGACAAAAAAACCGGCGCACCAGTATATAACGCTATCGTGTGGCAATGCAGAAGAACTGCAGATTTTTGCAAAAAACTTGAGTCAGACGGCTACGGCGAGCTTATAAGGTCTAAAACGGGACTTTTAATCGATCCGTATTTTTCAGCCACGAAGATTGCATGGATTCTCGACAATGTGGAAGGCGCAAGAGAGAGAGCTGATCGCGGTGAGCTTTGCTTCGGTACTATCGACTCATGGCTCATTTATAATATGACGGGAGGTAAGGTACACGCTACCGACTACTCAAACGCATCAAGAACGATGCTCTTTAATATCAAGACGCTTACGTGGGACGAGGATCTGCTTTCTCTTTTCCGTATCCCTGCCGTATGTTTGCCAAGCGTCTACCCTTCCTCGTATATTTTCGGCTATACCGATTCCGCTATTTTCGGCGCTTCTCTTCCGATTTCAGGCGTGTGCGGTGACCAGCAGGCAGCCCTATTCGGACAATGCAGATTTAACGAGGGAGAATTAAAGAACACCTACGGTACGGGCGGATTTTTACTGATGAATACAGGCTCGGAGCCTTATATCACGGACTCGGGGCTTCTGACGACTATCGCTTGGGGGCTTGACGGGAAGGTTACCTATGCGCTCGAGGGATCGGTATTCGTCTGCGGTGCGGCACTGCAATGGCTACGAGACGGGCTTAAGATAATCGACTCTGCCGCTGACAGCGAATATTATTCCAAAAAGGTGAAGGACTCCGGCGGTGTTCTTGTAGTACCCGCATTCTCCGGGCTTGGCGCTCCTTGGTGGGACCCTTATGCAAGAGGTATTATTATCGGTATAACGAGAGCTACGAACAAATATCACATCATTAGAGCCACGCTTGAGTCTATGGCTTATCAGACGGCAGACGTTATCGACCTTATGCAAAGGGCGGCAGGAATTAAGGTTTCGGCTCTTGCGGTTGACGGCGGTGCTTCAGCAAACAACTTGCTTCTGGAGTTCCAAGCGGATATTCTCGGAGTTCCCGTAGAGCGCCCCGAATGTGTCGAAACTACGGCTCTGGGGGCTGCGTATCTTGCAGGACTTGCAACAGGCTTTTATTCCTCACTTGATGAAATCAAACAAAACAGAAAAATTTCTCAAGCCTTTACACCAAAAATGGAAGAAGAAACAAGATCCTTGCTTATTAAAAAATGGCGCCGCGCAGTCGAGCGCTCACTTAACTGGAACGAATAAAATTCAAAATAATGACCTCGCACAGTCAAAAACGTGCGAGGTCGTCTTTTTATATTTCGGTAAGCCTTTTCATATACTCCTTCGGAGGACAGCCGAATTCCTCATAAAAAGCGCGGTAGAAGGTTCGCATTGAAGAAAATCCGCCCTCCATCGCGCAATAAGTAATATTGTGTTTTTTTTCGTGCATTAATAGAACAACGTTTTTCAGGCGGATAACGGTCAAGTACTTATTTAACGTTGCGCCAAAGCTTTTCTTAAAATAACGTGAAATATAGCTTTGAGAATAGCCGAAGTGCTTTGACACGGAAGCAGGCGTTATGTTATTTTTATAATTTTCATTTATGTAGATCAGTATTTTAGAGCATAGCTCGGCATCCATAGTATCACCGACCGTCTCGAAGGAGAGATTTTTCATCACAATGCCGAGTATTACATAGATATAACCGAGACGCTCTATCTCACCCGTGTCCTCTCGCTTTATCAGCTCGTAATATCCCTTTATCCTCTCGACCTCTCCCCTGTCACGTATAAACGGGCTTGCCACCCTCTTATCCCTAGTTGCCAAGACAAACTCCTCGCAAAGATACGTAGGTATTATCAAGGCGCTGGAGGCGGAGCTTTGCGGTGTTCTGTAACCGTGAGGATTAAAGCTTAAAGCCACAGACATCTCGCCCTTTTTCAGCATAGCGCGCCTGTCGTTTACTACAACCTCCATCTCACCGTCGTCCACAAAATACAGCTCTATCTGTGAATGAAAATGATAAACGCCCTTGTCGTTTGTCCACGATTTATAAAACAGTCTGTTGTTATTCTCACGCTTTATTCCGAATTCTGCCTTCATATTCTTCTCCAATAATATCAAAAAATGGCACATTTATCTCGTATTCAGGCAAGAAAACGCCTTTATATGATGGTATAATTATAGCACAGCTGATTTTATCTGTCAACCGAATTTTCCGCCAGAGGATAAACGAATGAACATTTTACCATACCTTGCAGTGTTTTTCAAATGCTGTATTTACGGCAGCACAATATATTTTACAGGCAATCTGACAAGAAGTCTTGACGTGCTTGACGTTTTGGCTTTAAGATTTCTTTTAAGCTTTGTTCTAATGTTCCTTTTAAAGAAGATTGGAATTCTAAAAATAAAGATTGGAGTTAGAGATTTCTTTGTAAAAAACGAGAGAACGCCTTATTTGAAAAATATACTTTTGGCGGCGATCTTTGAGCCGATATTATATATGCTTTTTGAAACGCTTGGAATTTCTATGACAACGGGTGTTACGACGGCGGTAATACTTTCCCTCAGCCCCATAGTAACCTGTATTATCGAGGAGCTGGTGGTTAAGGAAAAAAGCAGCATTTTACAAAAAATATTTCTTGGTGCGGGAATATTCGGAGTTATATTTATAGCTGTGAACACTAATACTACCGACGGCACTAACAGCCCGACGGGAATCGTATGCCTCGTCCTTGCGATAACTGTTTCGGGAATGTTTTGCGTTTTTTCAAAAAGGTCGTCGAAAAATTTCTCATCCTTGGAGATAACCTACGTTTCCTGTATGCTGGGAACTATAGCGTTTAATTTCATAAACGTCGTGCGCCATCTAATAGCGGGAGATATACTCTCGTATTTTCACCCATATTTCAATGTCGATAATCTGATAGGCTTCGCCTTTTTGTCGGTATTTGCCTCGATAATTGCAGTATGCTTAAGCAACTACTCGTTATCAAAGATACAGATGTCCTCCTCTGCCGCCTTTGGCGGAGTGTCAACGATAGTAACGGTTTTAATTGACGTTATCTTCAACGGAGCTATACTATATAACTATCACTATATAGGATTTATATTCATACTCGCAAGAATGATCGGTGTAAGTGTTATTTCCATACGGCGCGATAAAATAAAAAAAGAAAAACCGCAGCATTAATTCTGCTGCAGTCTAGCTTTTATTTTACTAATTCGTTTGCAAGCTTTGCAAAATCCTCGGTCGATAGGCGCTCTCCTCTTACCTTCTCGTCCTTACCGATAGCGAGTATGGCAGCAGTTATCTGCTCCTTCGTATAGCCCGCAAGCTTTGCAGAAATAGCATTAAGCAGAGTCTTTCTGCGCATTTCAAAGGCGGCTTTAATAAGGTTGAAAAAGAGCTTTTCGTCCTTTATATCAAATGGCGGCAAATCGTGCAGGTCTATTCGCACAACGGCGCTATCCACCTTCGGCGCAGGGACGAAGCAGCCAGCAGATACCTTAAAGAGCTTACGCACCCTGCCGTAGTAACCAAGGACAGCGGTTATCGCTCCGTAGTCGGCAGTCCCCTCCTTTGCTACAAGGCGGGAGGCGACCTCGCTTTGCACCATTACGGTTATGGAAGAGAACTTTACTCCCGATTCCAGCAGGCGCATAAGTATCGGCGTCGTGATATAATAAGGCAAATTTGCACAGACGGACACAGGCATTCCTTCAGAATACTCGGCAACGAGTGCAGCAAGATCAATCTTCATAATATCATCGTTTATGACAGTTATATTATCGTATTCAGCAAGGGTCCTTGAAAGCACGGGGATAAGACCTCGGTCTATCTCTACAGCAACGACCTTCTTATATCTCAACGCCAGCTCCTGCGTAAGACAACCTATCCCGGGGCCTATCTCGAGAATCATTCTCTCGGAGGTGTCAGCACAGCTTTCGGCTATATCCTCGGGTATCATTCTGTTAGTTAAAAAGTTTTGACCAAACTCCTTACGAAACGTGATTCCCGCATCAGCCATCACCGATTTAATTACAGATAAGTTACATAAGTCCATAATTACCTCAAATCAGCATAGAGTTAAAAAAGCACCTCGTAACGAAGTGCTTAATTGGAGCTGATGGCGGGACTCGGACCCGCGACCTGTTGATTACGAATCAACTGCTCTACCAACTGAGCCACATCAGCGTTTTACTAATATATTTTATCACTTTTTCTTCTGTTTGTCAATAGGAATAGAAAAAATATATTATCAAAATCGTTTTATAATTATATAGACCGAGCCAACAAGTGACTCGGCCGTTTTATCATTTACCGATAAACATCTGTGTCCAGTAGTTACCGCTCGCTACGTACCCTACACCAATATGCGTGAATGACGAATTAAGTATATTGGCTCTGTGGCCTGAGGAGTTCATCCAGGCGTTTACAACAGCGGCAGGAGTTTTTTGTCCTTTCGCGATATTCTCGCCTGCCGTACGGTAGGATATACCAAAGCTCTTCATCATATTAAACGGGGAGCCATAGGTAGGACTTGTGTGCGAGAAATATGAATTGTCTTTCATATCCTGGGACTTATATCTCGCGACTCTTGTAAGCTGCCAATCCTGCTCAAGCGCTTTAAGACCTCTGCTTGTTCGTTCTACGTTTACAAGCCTTACGACCTCTTTCTCATAGCTCGATACGGTACTGTCAACGCTCGGAATATTGATAACGTCACCCGGATATATAAGCGCGGTGTTCTTTATATGTGGGTTTGCCGAGGCGAGCTCAGAGAGGCCGACCTGATAGGTTACGGCTATTTTCCACATAGTATCGCCACGCTTTACCGTATGGGTCGTGGCTGCCGAAGCGCAAAAAGAAAATACTGTCACAAATGATAAGCATATTAAAAGTGTACTGATAAACTTTTTCATATAAATACCTTCCTCTCTTCTTTTTGGGATAGCTCCCTAAAATTTATTAAACCACCTCCAATTTTTATATAAGAATACAAAAACCACAGAGTTATCCTCTGGTAGCAAAAGCATCCTTTTCGTAATACATTATACCATATTTGGCTAAGAAAGTCAAATGTACTTTATGGGTAAAATGTCAAATGCAAGATATATTTCCAGGCAGACAACAAAAGCACCGACAACACGTCGGTGCTTTCCATATTAAAACGTATCAATTATATTACAAATAAGCTTCACGTCCGAGTGACCGTGAGGGTGATGCTTACGAGCGGAGTCGATAAAGACCGATATTTCACCGCCGTTTTCCTTATAGTATTTTTCGAGATTTTGACCGTTTTCCGAATACGGCACAACCTCGTCAGAGCCGCCTGCCACAAGGACTATTGGTATTTCGTTCTCTAGGAGAATATGCATTTTGTCAATAGGGCTATCCCTGTATGAGAGCATCTCGCTTACGGTGCGGCCTGTTACCGAATAATATTCGTCGTAGAGCGACACCTCGCTTTTACCAAGAGCGCAGGGGCAGCTTAAAAGATTCATAACAGGGGCGTCAAGGTACATTCCTCTGACAGGCTCGGGATAAAGCGCCGCGAGCTTTACTGCATATAGACCTCCGCAGCTCATTCCGATAAGAACACAGCGCTTATCCAGCCTGAATGTTTCAGAAACGAATTTAATAAATTCACCCTTCCTATGTAAATCATAATCCTCTGCCCATCTGTTACGGTTTTCGTTGTAGGCTATATGATAACCTCGCCGAAGAAGCTCGATTTCGGTTTCCGGAAAAGCGTCAAAATACTCGGTTTTCAGGGCCCATTTACCGTTTGGCGCAACGTTTGGCTTCACGAGCTTAGCTCCGAGACCAAGGAACTCAAGCTCAATACATTCAAAACCTCGCCAATCTGTTTTTTGAAAATTCATTACGTATCCTTTCTTTTATTTGAGTTTATTCTATATGTAATTTTTAAGGCTCGGAAGATATACCGCTTAATAAGCGACTGCTTGCCGAACTCACCCTTAAACATCATAAGATCGAATAAAACAAGGAAAATTGCCGTTACCGGAATCCCCTTAACTATTATCGCCTGACATATTACCACTACGAGCAGTGCTAAAAATATCGAATGATAAATAGGAGCTGTCATTATAAGCCCCCTAATGCGCGAGCTTTGCCCTTTTTGCGTAAGAGAACCTAGAAAATAGGTTCCCTCAAGAAAAGCGTTATCCTTCGTAGGACGCTCGGTCATTTCGCATTTGATTTTAAGACGGTTTCCTTTTGATTTTATATGCATTTTGGGCTTGCCGTTTGCAGTATCGTAATTTTCCTCGGAAACGACGAGGTCGTTATTCATTATATTCGAGAGCAAAAGCTCTCTGTCTGCATCTATCTTATAATTTACAAAAAGCATATTTTATCCAAGCGTCAACACCGTGACGCCCGCATCTCCTTCGCCATACTCACCGTGACGATAAGACTTTATTCTCCTATCCGACTTGAAATATTTCCATAGTGCCGCGCGCAGAGCGCCTGTACCCTTACCGTGAATTATCCTGACCGTAGGAATATTCATCAACACCGCGTCGTCAATATATTTATCAACGACGAACCATGCGTCATCGCCAATCATTCCTCTGACGTCAATTTCAGGTTTGAATGAAGTATTTACCGTCTTTTTTACCTTTCCTTCATTGACCTTTGGAGCTTCTCTTGAAACATATTTGACACCGTCTACGATAAGCCGTATCTTATCCTCCGATACCTTGGTTTTTAGTATTCCGGAGGTTACTGATATCTGCCCCTTCTTATCGGCAAGAGCGGTAACAACGCCTTCCTTGGATATAGTGGTAAGGAAAACCTTATCGCCAACCTTAAGGGGTCGCGGTAGCTTATAATCCTCGTCAAGAGAAATATCCTTGATAGATATTCCTTCCATAAGGCTCTCGCTCTCACGGAATCTCTTACGCATTTCCTCGCGCGCATAGCTCATCATTTCGTTGCGCTTGTCCTTATCCTCCTGCTTCTTCAATTCCTCGAGCTGACGGAATATAAACTCGCTGGAGGCTCTTGCGCTATCCAAAATCTGCCTAGCTTTAAGAGTCTGTTTTGCGATTTCCTCTTCGCTTTTTGCAATTTTTTCTTTCAGATCCGCCTCCGCTTTTAATTTGAAGGTCTCATACTCAGCGCGCATTTTTTCGGCCTTGTCGCGCTCCTTTTCCATCTCGATACGGTTGGTATCGAGGCGCTCGATAACATCCTCAAAGCGCTTGTTATCCCGCTCAATAAGCTCCTCTGCCCTTGATATTATTTCCTCGGAAATACCAAGCCTCTCGGAGATTGCAAAGGCGTTTGATTTACCCGGAGTTCCGACTACGAGGCGGTAGGTAGGACGCAGAGTTTCAATATCGAACTCGCAAGAGGCGTTTTGCACCCCCTCGGTTTCAAGAGCGTATACCTTAAGCTCCGAATAATGAGTCGTTGCGGCAGAAAGCGCTCCCATTGCCTTGGTTTTTTCGAGAATAGCGGTAGCAAGAGCCGCGCCCTCAATGGGGTCGGTTCCCGAGCCAAGCTCGTCAAAGAGCACGAGAGAGCCATTGCCTACTCTGCCCAAAATATCGGCAACGTTTACCATGTGAGACGAAAATGTGGAAAGAGATGCCTCAATGCTTTGCTCGTCACCGATATCCACGAGCACCTCGGAGAAAATGCCCATAACGGAGCTATCGAGCGAGGGTATCTGGAGTCCAGCCTGCGTCATAAGCGCGAAAAGCCCCATCGTCTTCAGCGTTACGGTCTTACCACCTGTGTTCGGGCCTGTTATGACGAGGGTTTTGTATCCGCCGCCAAGCGAAACGTCAATCGGCACAACCCTTTCCCTGCTTATAAGCGGGTGCCGCGCTTGCTTGAGGTCAATTTTAGGCTCTCTTGAAATATTAGGCTTTTCCGCTCTCATATTCATAGCGAGAGTAGCCGTCGCAAAATAGAAAGCGATTTCGGTTATGTTATGATAATCAAGTGTGATAACAGACGAGCATGCAGCGCACTCGGCAGAAAGGCTTGACAAAATGCGGTCAATCTCGTGCTCCTCCTCCGCTGTCAGAGCCTTCAGCTCGTTATTTGCCTCAACTATCGACATTGGCTCAACGAAAAGAGTTGCACCCGAGCTTGATGTATCGTGAACAAGGCCTGAAAGCTCGTTTCTGTACTCGCTCTTGACGGGAACGACGTATCTGCCGTTTCTCATAGTTACGATGTTTTCCTGAAGATATTTCAGCCTAACTCCGCCCATAAAGCTCTGAAGGGTATCTTTTATTTTATTATTCGTGTTTTTGATTTTCCTTCTAATGTCAGCAAGAGCGGGACTTGCCTCGTCTGCAATCATATCCTCGGAAAGAATAGATCTGGTAATTCTCTCCTCAAGCACCCTGTTTTGCAGCAAGCGGGCAAATATTGCATCAAGCGAGGTTACAAACGGCTTGTCCGTGCTGATATAGTCAATAAGAGCTCTTGCCGATCGCAAAAGTGCGGCTATTTCAAGGAGCTCTGAGGGGGAAAGCACTGCACCCTTATAGGCACGCTCTGCCGACGCGCTTACTCTCTCACTAGCCGAAAAGGCAGGATAGCCCTTGGCATTTATAAGCCTTTTAGCATCGTCGGTACGCGTCTGACGCTCCACAACGATATCGTAATCGTCGCTCGGTCTTAAAGTGCGCGCTCTTGCCCTTGCGCCGTCCGTTGCGGCACAATCAGCGAGCATATTTATTATTTTATCGAACTCAAGTGTTTTTAACGTCTTTTCAGAAAAATGCATTAAACCTTTACCTTTCGGTTAAAAATCAGCGCTTGACTTCCCTGTAAAAGTCCAGCGTCTTATAAGAATGTCCCAGCTGGTTTAGCAGATATTCCTCTGCCGCTCTCGAAAACAAGCGCATATCCTCGTCGGATAAATTGAAGGAAAATACTTTTTCAAGCGGGGAGTATATTGCATATCCCAGCGCATCCTTTGCTCCGGGAGAAAGTATCGTTATTATTTTTGACTCATGAGGGTCGCTTGGCAGCTCGCGCTCAAGTATCGCTTTATCACGGCACTCTCTGCACTCAATAACGCCGCCCATAATATCAAAGAAGAAATCACCATCCTTGCCGTGACACTTGTGGCAGAAAATCACGTCCGGCATAAAGCCGATAATAGACGCCGTTCTGATTTCAAACACTGCCTTAATTTTGTCAAGCGAGTAACGTCCCTTGGCAATAGCGTAAAGGGTGTTGAGCGACAGGCGTAAAAGGTCACGCTCTGCTTCTTCAACAGTAACGTCGGAGAGTATTTCCGCAATATAATTTGCAAGTGCTAGTCCCTCAATGGTTTGCCTTATATCAAAGAAGCTTTCGATAAGCTCGGCTTCCTTTACCCAAAGCTTGTCCCCCTGCTGATAGAGGACATAATTACCGTAACAGAACTGCATTGTTGCCGCGAGCTTTCGGCTCTTTAGCGACCTTGCACCTCTGGCAAGTGCGCTGATGGCACCGCGCTCCTCGGTAAATATGGTCACCAGCCTATCTGTTTCTTTTATATCAACGGTCCTGATTACAAGTCCGCGAACCTCAAAAAGCATTACTCTTCTTCCTTATAGCCGAAATCGGATATGTTAAAATTACTGTCGCGCCAATTTTCCTTAACTCTTACATAGAGATCGAGAAAGACCCTTGCGTCAAGTATTTTTTCTATATCCTCCCTTGCCTGCGTTCCTATCTTCTTTATAAGAGAGGCGCCTTTACCGATGATTATACCCTTGTGCGAGGCCTTCTCACAATATATCTCTGCTCTTATAGATACCTTTCCGCGACTCTCGCGCCATTCCTCAATCGTCACGGCGGTGCCGTGAGGAATTTCCTCATCAAGATTACGGAGCAGCTTTTCTCTTATGATCTCTGCCGCAATCTGACGCTCCGGCTGGTCGGTTACGATATCGTCCGAGAAGAACCAATCGCTCTCGTAAAGATATCTTTCACACTCACTGATAAGGATTTCAACGCCCTTCCCGTTCTTTGCAGATACGGGGACTACGGCATCAAAATCAAAAGTCTCGGCATACGCGGCTATCGTCTTTGCAATAGCGGGAGCACGGAAGGCGTCAATCTTGTTTATTACAAGAGTAGCGCTCATACCATCCTGCTTAAATCTTTTAATTATCTCGGCCTCAATATCTCCGACTGCCTCTCTCGGCTCAACGACCAAAATAGCGCCGTCAACACCGCCGAGTGTCTGACTGACCGTCTTTACCATAAAGTCACCAAGACGGGTTCTCGGCTTGTGCATACCCGGAGTGTCGAGGAAAACGTACTGGTTCTCCCCTTCCGTATGTATGCCGGTAATACGATTTCTCGTGGTCTGCGGCTTTTTAGAAACTATCGCGACCTTCTCACCTAGTATCGAGTTAAGAAGAGTTGATTTACCTACATTGGGACGTCCTACTATTGCTATAAATCCTGTTTTTTTCATTTTCTATTCCTCAATTTATATTTCAAGAGTTGCCATAATCTCGCGCTGTGCCTGACACTGCGCCTCGTCGTCCTCGGCACTCCGCTCGTGGTCGTAGCCGAGAAGATGGAGAGTTGAGTGTACCGCTAGGAATGCTACCTCGGTAAGAAAGGTGTTACCAAGCTCCCTTGCCTGCGCCTTCGCTCTCTCGATAGAAATGACAATATCTCCGAGAGGTACGGTATCATCTACACCGAAAAGCTCCTCTGTAGAAAAATCGTAAAGCGGGAAAGAAAGCACGTCTGTCGCGCTATCCTTATCTCTGTACTGCTTATTAATTCTTCTTATATAATCGTTGTCGCATAGCGTAACCGAAGCCTCTGCGTTAAAGAGCACGCCCTCATGCTCAAGCGTCGCGAGTATTGCACGGCGTATAACCAGCTTAAAATAATAGTCGCACTCCTCAAACTTTTTTGTTGAGGAAAAATCTATAAAAAGCTTTACGTCCTTCATTTTTGAATATCCTTACTGTTTATTTTTGTTTTCTGCCCTGAATTTTTTAGCCTGTATATCTGCTTCATACTTTTCATACGCCGAAATAATGCGCTTAACCAAATGGTGTCTTACAACATCACGCTCGGTAAATTTATGAATTCCTATACCGTCAATATTATCAAGTATCCTTGCCGCTATTGAGAGTCCGCTCTTCTTTCCGAAGGGGAGATCCGTCTGCGAGAGATCACCGGTGACAACGGCCTTTGAATTATAGCCGAGTCTTGTGAGGAACATCTTCATTTGCTCGGGCGTCGTGTTCTGCGCCTCGTCGAGAATAATAAAAGAATCGTCAAGCGTTCTGCCACGCATATAAGCAAGAGGCGCTATCTCAATTGTACCGCGCTCCATATGTCGCTGATAATTTTCGGGGCCGAGCATCTCAAATAACGCATCGTAAAGAGGACGTAGATACGGGTCAATCTTACTTTGAAGGTCGCCGGGTAAAAATCCGAGCCTCTCTCCTGCCTCAACGGCCGGACGCGTCAAAATAATCCGACTGACGTTTTTGTTACGAAGCTCCTCGACCGCCATTGCTACTGCAAGAAACGTCTTACCGGTTCCCGCAGGACCAAGACCGAGGACTATGGTGTTTTTCTTTATCGTTTCAATATATTTTTTCTGACCGATGGTTTTTGCCTTTATGGGCTTTCCTTTATTCGTAACGCAAATAACGTCACGCGAGAGCTCCTCTGCTCCCTCGTCGGCATTATCCCTTACGAGTCCGATAACATACTCAACGCTTGAATCGCTTATAGTTTCGCCTGCACCGCTCATGTGCTTTAAGTACTCGAGAGTTCTTGTAGCCTTATCAACGTCGGCAGCCTCTCCCGTAACGACGATACAGTCCCCTACATCATCGTGAGAGGTACTGTTTGAGATACGGACATTAAAACTACGCTCAATTATTCTTATATTGGAATCAAAGGCTCCGAAGATAGCCGCCGTTGACTCGCTGGAATTTGTAACAACGATTTTTTCGGTCATTATTTACCACCTAGTCAATTTCAAATTCTTGCGTTCTTCCTACCTCGTCGGTAAAGACGATTTCCGAATACATTCTGTAACCTGTATCGGTAAAGCTGCCGTAGGTGCGTATTTTATCAAGATCAGCCCCCGAAAGCCTCGTTATAGTTTTTGAATTAAGTCTAACGGTTGCTAAACTGATAAGCTCGTCGTCAGTATACAGGGCGTCCTTGGTTATACGCTGAGTGGCGTATGTTGTTACAAAAGATATAGGAAGCCTCTTATCGCTCGGTAGAGAAAACACTTTTACATCTTCTATTATATCACATCCTTCATACGAATTTCCATATCTTTTGAAAATATTTATAGGAAAATTAAATATTTTTATGCTTCCACCTATCGCGTTTTGCACTATCCCTACGTTCTTTTCGTATTTTCTGTCAACCTCTGCCACAACGACGTCACTCATCTTACCGATGACCTCCCCCTCGGCGTAGCAAAATCCGCCGCCCGCACTGATTGGCAGAACGCCGGAAATTAAAATATCCCCCGCCTTCACCACGTCCCCGACCTTTACTTCAGCACACCCACGCTTTACGGTTATATCAACTATTATACAGTCGGAGGTGGCTACTATATTAGCGTATCCGCCGGCAGCCTCCTTTTGCTCATAGCTTATCTCTTTATTTTTTTCGATAACGCTGACATACGCAACGCTGCCCCGTCTGTTTATATTTACCCACGAAATATTCTCCGATTTTGATAACAGCTCCGATTCAACCTCGGCAGTATCAGTATCACTCCATATATTTCCGATACCAAAGCCGGAGGAGTAAAGCTCGTAAATTACGGCGCTGTCAGATATAGTATCGTTCCCGTCAACTCTTACGTCCCAAACGACGTTTTGAAGCAGGACGCACATAAAAATTGAAAATATTATCCCGAGCAAGATACCTATCTTGTTTTTCACACGTAAAAGCGAACCGAGAAGCCCCTGAGTATCACTTAACTCATATTCACCAAGCTTTGTTAATATTTCCTCTGCTCTTTTTGCCTCACGCTCTTTTATATAAATAGTTCCGTCAGACTCTGCATACGGCGTTAAGCCATCTTTAATAAAACGTGAAACCGCATCGGCAAGAGCCTCACTCTGAATACATACTTTTCTATATCCTAACAGAAAAAAACTAATTTTTACCATAAATGAACCTTATATCCTCAACCAGCCCTTTTACCTCGACGGTATGATTTTCATACGCTCCGACATTCAAATCTCTTCCGCTTATTACAACCCGTGCTCTGTGGCTCTTAAGACTAACAGTTTCCTCGGTAAAGGCGTTTATAGAGATTATTCCGCAAATAAAAACACTCATGCCCCCTCCTGTTCGGTCTGCTTCCAGATGAAAGGACGGGATTGCCACAGGAGAAGACTCGCTTTTTTTCTCTTTGCCTTGCATTTTAATTACCACTCCTTCATAAACCTATAATAAAATGTATGCCGAAGGTAATAAAAAATGACGGGCTTAAAGAAAGATAATACAATAAAACGTTATTTACTGCTTATACTGTCAGCAGCCGTTACGGCACTGCTGATTGTTTACGCCTCTGAGATTAAAGACTCCGTATTAAGCGGAGCAAGGATAGCTTTCCTTACGGTTGTGCCAACCCTTTTTCCATTTATGATAGTTTCAGACATTTTCGCCGCACTCCCACAGAAAAGCTCGGGAGCAATTCCACGTAGCTTTGGAAGACTGTTTTGCGGGGCAAGCTCTGCTCTTAATATATTCATTTTGGGAAGTGTATGCGGCTTTCCGTTAGGGGTCAAGTGTGCCAGTGAAAAATATAAGACAAAAGAGATTTCTAAAGAAGAGTGCGAGGAGCTTATCGGCTTTGTCAACAACCCTTCATTAGCCTTCGTTATATCGGGGGTTGGGCTTGGAATGATGGGCAGTATACGAATAGGCGTTTTTCTGTATTCGGCAGTAATTATATCGTCTCTCGCCGTTGCGGCTATGTTTTGCCGCAAGGTACAAAAAGCGAAAAATATCAATGATTTTTTAGAGCAGAAATTCGATTTAGCGCTATCGATTAAAAATTCCGCCCTGCAATGCATTAACATTTCGGCATATATAATTTTCTTCTCAACACTACTCGGACTAATAAAATCTGTAAGTAGAAACGCAAAATTCACCGAGCTCATCTCACCTCTTCTCGAAATTGGGAATGCGGTGTCTTTACTAGTAAACAGTGGACATTTTTCAGATAAAATGTCCTTCATTTTACTTGGCTTTGCTCTGGGATTTTCCGGCTTTTCGGTACATTTGCAGGCCTTCTCTCTTTTGCCAAAGGAGATATCCAAAAGAAAATATATTATTATGAAAATCACCCAAGGAATAATATGCGCTCTTATTTGTGCTGTGTTCTATCGTTTTATAATATAAAAAATCCAACCCGGCGGGTTGGATTTTTTGTCATTAAATTTTATTTCAAGTACTCATCCTTAACGTCATCAATCATAGTAAGCAGTCTGTCGAGTGCAGCGTCACGAAGCTCGTCTGAAGAAAAATAATAGTTTTCCTCGGATAATATCTCCTTTGTTTCTCCGTCAAGCTCGGCGCAGTAATAAACGCTGGAAGAATCTATTATATCTTCGCCCTCTAAAATATCAACTATCATTATATAATAAACGACTCCGTCATTTTCAAGCCCTGCACCATCACCGTATTCAACAAGCTCCTGGTAACTAGGATACCCGTTTGTACTGAACGGATGATAATTGGTAATAGAAACTATTCCTCCGGAGGAGCGCAGATAGTAGCCCTCGTATTCACCCTCAAGCGCGTACGTACCAAGCGAGCAGGAAGCAAGAGTTATTATCAGAAATAACGAGCAAAGCACAAAGCCTATCCTTTTCATAAAAATCTCCTTAACATTTTTATTATATGTTAGCACAATTTTCCTATTTTGTCAATAGTAAAAGGGACTGCTGATTTTAGCAGTCCCTAATATTACTGAATTACTTGGAAAGTCTTGCTTCAAGAGCTGCGAGCTCATCGTAAAGCTCTGCGGGAACTCTGTCGCCAACCTGAGCGTAGAACTCACGGATAGCCTTGCAATCCTCAAGCCAAAGTGCCTTATCAACGGAGAGAAGCTCCTTGATGGTATCAACAGTGATGTCAAGTCCTTCAACATTGATGTCCTCTGCATTGGGAACGTAGCCGATAGGTGTTTCAACCGCGTCAACCTTGCCCTCACATCTTGCGAGAATCCACATAAGAACTCTCATATTGTCACCGAAGCCGGGCCAGATGAAGTGACCCTCGTCATCGGTTCTGAACCAGTTAACGTGGAAGATCTTGGGAGCGTTCTTAATAACCTTGCCCATAGCGAGCCAGTGTGCCCAATAGTCACCCATATCGTAACCAACGAAGGGACGCATAGCCATAGGATCGCGGCGAACTACACCGACAGCGCCTGCTGCGGCTGCAGTAGTCTCGGAAGCCATGATAGAGCCAACGAAGGTACCGTGTTGCCAAGAGGTAGACTGATATACAAGAGGAGCAGTCTTTGCACGTCTGCCGCCGAATACGATAGCAGAGATCGGAACGCCTGCGGGATCGTTGAACTTATCGGAGATGCAGGGGCAGTTAGCTGCAAGAGCAGTAAATCTGGAGTTAGGATGAGCACCGGAGGTGTTAACCTTATCCTTCTTGTCATACTTGGTGTAATCCCACTTCTCGCCCTTCCAGTTAAGAGCGTTCTTGGGAGGATTATCGTTAAGGCCTTCCCACCAAACAGTATTGTTGTCAAGGTCGTGACAAACGTTGGTGAAGATACAATCCTTCATAGCGGTGTGAAGAGCGTTGGGGTTAGAGTGCTCGTTAGTACCGGGAGCAACACCGAAGAAGCCGTTCTCGGGGTTAACTGCCCAAAGTCTGCCGTCAGAGCCAACTCTGAGCCAAGCGATGTCATCACCTACGCACCAAACCTTATAGCCCTGCTTTCTGTAAAGCTCCGGAGGAATAAGCATTGCAAGGTTGGTCTTACCGCATGCGGAGGGGAATGCAGCGGAAATATACTTGATATCACCGTCGGGAGACTGAACACCGAGAATGAGCAT
>JAFTPV010000027.1 GCA_017463125.1 Clostridia bacterium
AGCAAACTTTTCAAGGGAAACAATTTGTGACTGCTCAAGTAGAATATGAGGAATATACGGAAGAAGAATTGCGACCATATTTTGACAGGGCATTCGAAGAAGAGATTCTCCCGCCTGTGAAGCAGGGAAAATCGTTTATTCTTGACAACTTGGGAAAAATTTATTCTTTAACCTTGCATAAAGAAGAAGTGATGCAAAAATTGCAACCATGATCTATACCAGCAAGCATCGCCTTTTGGGGACAAAAGGGAGGTTGTTGGGATAATCCCAAGCCCTTTAAGGTTTCAGGAATATTCCTGAAACCTTAAAGCCTCTCAGTCCACGCAATGCTTTTGGCGGAGCGGTATAAAAAGGGACAGTTGTTCAGAGAGGACAATCTATCTCAGAGCAGAACGTACGTGTGGGTGTACGACGGAGCAGGAAATATCGAAAGAGAGGACGTATATCAGACAGATTTTGATGACGTATTAGATTCAACGTACTACGGTGCGAAGGAATACGGGTATGCAGAGAATAGTGACCGCCTGACAAGCTATAACGGTATGAGTATGACCTATGACGAAATAGGTAATCCCATCAGGTATAGAGATAATCGCCTTGTGTGGCAAAACGGAACGCAATTAGCGAGCTACGGGAATATAACGTTTGCGTATAATTCCGATGGAATGAGAACGAGCAAAACGGTGGACGGAGTAACGTACAACTATATTCTCGACGGCTCAAGGGTAATGCGGCAGACGTTCGGTAATTACGTGGCAGACTATATCTACCACGAGGATGGAACGCCGATGGCGTTTGCGTACTATACGGTAGGCGGAACTGTAAATTACTATTACTATGAGACAAATCTTCAGGGTGATGTTATAGCAGTATACAGCGAAAGCGGAGAACTGGTTATGGAGACCGATTATGACGCCTGGGGATAAGAAAGCGTTTTGGAGATTAATCGATAAAATCAGAAATGATTTAAAACCTTGGCTGTGAAAAAGGAGTTATGAAAATGTTATACGAATCTATGTTTAAATACGGTTTGCACGATTGTAGAATAGATAATGTTTTTTGCGAGAACGGAGAAATGTTTTTAGTTTTTGCATCCGGAGTATATGAACTGGATGCTACCGGAAAAGAAACCTGTTTAACTCCGAGTTGCAGGATGGTAATAGAATTTGCGGAAAACGATATACAAAAAATATTCAACCATATTGAAATAACTAGAACCTCCAAGGGTAAGACAACGGATATTGATTACAATAAATTTGTTGAAGACGTGGAAAAGTATAAGTTCGATGTAGATATTAATTATTTTTCCCGTTTTTGCAACACCATTTTGATTGAGGGTTATATAAGTAAATGGAAGTACGCTGTGGTGATATCTGAGGTCGAAAACATTAAATACCTTTTCTTTTAATTAATGTGATAAGAGAGAATATTTCTGGGAGTACAACTATATTCTCGACGGCTCAAGAGTAATGCGGCAGACGTTCGGTAATTACGTGGCAGACTATATCTACCACGAGGACCGCAGACCGTTAATTGAGCTTGTAAAAGAGCTTGAATACGGCAACTGATTAAAATTAACAGAACAAGAGCGGACACATAGGTTTTACCTTTCGTGTCCGCTCTTTCTGCTTGTTATAAGCTTTGGGGGGAGCAAATTTAGCTTTGATAAGTCAAATGCGATGCCCGTACTTAGCGGTGGTTTTCAATATCTTCGCTATGAACGTTACACATTCCGCCGGAGCTTTTTGCTAAGCTTCCGAAGCGATATCACCGTTTTGCAGAATTATCTTTTATTGCTCGGCTTTTTTGTGAATGAATGTATATTCCGAGTTCATTTCGGGGCTATTCTCTACATCAAGAATTATCTTAAAGAATCTTTGAACGTCCGCCTTAACCTTGAATGAAAAGCGTCCGGACATTCCGTTAGACCGAGCCGCCACCTCGCCTGCGGAAACGGTGGAAATAAGTATTCTTTCCCCGCCCGTCTCTGCATATACGGAGATCTTACAGGGCTTTGAAGCTTCCGCGGTATCGTTTAGCACCCATATCTCGCCCTCGACACATTCTCCTGTCAGATATCGGTTGCGACCGGTGCGTATACTGGCTATTCGGGGCCGAAGCGCCGCCCTTACGCCCTCAAGCGCGGGCTTTGGCTCTGCCGGCCAATTGACCAGGCTGTTTCCCGCAGCGCAGGGCCACGGCTCGTTGAAATCCCAATTTATCGCCATTGAGCAATGGGGCCATTGCTTACGTATCTCTTCAAAAACCGATTGGTAGCTTATCCTTTGTACCTTGAGCGACAGCTCAAGAAGCTCATCAACGCTCTCGTATCCGCCGAAATAATACTCGTTTTCGGGTATTCTCAGCCAACTTGTCGGACTCCAGGCATTAAAAGCGTGGTGAGAAACCCATATCGGGTTTTCGGGAGAGCAATCGAGGTAGTCCTTTTCGTCCATTATGTACTTCTTAACGTACTCGGGAGAAGCTCCTCCGCAGCACCCGAATTCGGTATAAGCGGTAAATCGGCTTCTCGTAAGCACGTTAATGAACTCTTCCTC
>JAFTPV010000014.1 GCA_017463125.1 Clostridia bacterium
CTTGACGTAGTTTTCTACGCCTGCGCCTGAAAATCCTCGCGCTTCATCAAAATTCTCTGCGCGTCGTTTGCGAATCGCTTCAGATTCTTCAGACTTGACGTAGTTTTCTACGCCTGCGCCTGAAAATCCTCGCGCTTCATCAAAATTCTCTGCGCGTCGTTTGCGAATCGCTTCAGATTCTTCAGACTTGACGTAGTTTTCTACGCCTGCGCCCGAAAATCCTCGCGCTTCATCAAAATTCTCTGCGCGTCGTTTGCGAATTGCTTCGGCTATTTCAGACTTGACGTAGTTTTCTACGCCTGCGGTGGATGATGTCGAACCAATTCGGCTGATATATCGCCGCTTTTCTATCGCAGGGAGAGGCTTTATATTGAAATAATAATTTTATAATTATAAATTTTCCATATTAGAAAAGGAGGAAACAGTTGTGAATACTTTAAGAGATGTCAAGATCGGCTCCTCTGCCAAGGTTGTTAAGCTTCACGGCGAGGGCGCGGTAAAGCGTCGCATCATGGATATGGGTATCACAAAGGGCACAGAGGTCACCGTGCGTAAGGTTGCTCCCCTCGGCGATCCTATCGAGATCACTGTTCGTGGCTACGAGCTATCTATCCGCAAGGCTGATGCCGACACTATCGAGGTTGAATAAGCCTCTTATTTTACGCCACTCGGTTAGCACCCGCTAACCGATACAAAATTTGAAAAAAGAAAGGAATTTCTATAATGGAAATCAAAATTGCCCTTGCCGGCAATCCCAACTGCGGTAAAACGACTTTGTTTAACGCCCTGACAGGTTCAAACCAATTCGTAGGTAACTGGCCCGGTGTTACCGTAGAAAAAAAGGAAGGTAAGCTTAAGGGACACGACGACGTTGTTGTAACCGACCTTCCCGGTATTTATTCACTCTCACCATACACTCTCGAGGAGGTAGTCGCGAGAAATTACCTTATCGACGAGCGTCCCGACGCGATACTCAATATCGTTGACGGTACTAACCTCGAGCGTAACCTCTATTTGACGACTCAGCTCACGGAGCTTGGCATTCCCGTCGTAGTTGCTATTAATATGATGGACGTTGTGAGAAAGAACGGTGACAAGATTGACATCGCCCTTCTCTCAAGAGCCCTTGGATGCAAGGTGGTTGAGATCTCGGCTCTTAAGAGCGACGGTATAAAGGAGGCGGCAGAGACCGCTGTTGCCGCAGCGAAGGGTACAAAGACTGTTCCAACCCACACCTTCTCCGGCGTTGTTGAGCACGCGCTTGCTCACATTGAGGAGGCGGCGCTTCACGATCTTCCGAAGGAAAATCAGCGCTGGTACGCTATAAAGATATTCGAGCGTGACGACAAGGTGCTTGAAAAGCTCAATATCGCGCCTACGACGCTTTCTCACATTGAGGAGGACATCGCGGCGGCAGAGAGTGAGCTTGACGACGACGCAGAGAGCATCATCACAAACGAAAGATACGTTTACATAGCTTCTATCCTTAAGGGTATATATAAGAAGCATAAAGCAGGTGAGCTTACTACGTCGGATAAGATAGACAAGGTGGTAACAAACCGCTTTGCAGCTCTTCCTATCTTCGCTGCTATTATGTTCCTCGTTTACTACATCTCGGTTACCACCGTTGGTACGTGGGCTACTGATTGGGCAAACGACGGCGTGTTCGGCGATGGCTGGCATCTTCTCGGCATCGGAAACGGTGAATACGAGGAGGCGCTTGACGAGTACGTTAGTGATAACGGCATATTTGAGGCGGCAGGTGCGTTTATCGCGGTAAACGAAGCGGTAAACTCCGACATCAAGGGTCTTGACTCTCTTAAGGGAGCGGTTGAGGACGAGGACTTCGGTGCTCTTGAGGAGGCTGTCGGCTCCTACGGCTCGCAGATCGTAACCGATGTTTTCAGCGGTGAAACGCTTGATGCTTGGCTTGAGTCGGCAATGGAAGAGGCTCCCGTGCCCGATGAGTTCGGCGTTTGGGTTCCCGGCGTTCCGGTTCTCGTTGAGTCCGGTCTTGTAGCGATAGGCTGCGCGGATTGGCTC
The DNA here is from genome assembly GCA_017463125.1 of Clostridia bacterium. Lineage (GTDB taxonomy): Bacteria > Bacillota > Clostridia > Oscillospirales > CAG-272 > UBA1740. Next base: position 2,044 of record JAFTPV010000014.1, read on the forward strand.
CAGTCCCTTGTTCTTGACGGTATCGTTGGCGGCGTTGGCGCGGTTCTCGGCTTCGTTCCCCAGATACTTGTGCTGTTCATTCTCCTTGCCTTCCTTGAGTCCTGCGGATATATGGCTCGTATCGCCTTCGTTATGGACCGTATATTCAGAAAGTTCGGCCTCTCGGGCAAGTCCTTTATCCCCATGCTTATCGGTACGGGCTGCGGTATCCCCGGCGTTATGGCCTCCCGTACTATCGAAAACGAGCGCGACAGGCGTATGACTATCATGACCACGACCTTCATTCCCTGCGGCGCAAAGCTTCCTATCATAGCTCTCGTTGCGGGCGCACTCTTCAACGACGGCTGGTGGGTTGCTCCTATGGCTTACTTCATCGGTATCGCGGCTATCGTGGTTTCCGGCATTATGCTTAAGAAAACCAAGATGTTTGCGGGCGACCCCGCTCCCTTCGTTATGGAGCTTCCCGCATACCACATGCCCACCGTATCAAACATTCTCCGCTCCATGTGGGAGCGCGGCTGGTCCTTCATCAAGAAGGCAGGCACTATAATCCTTCTTTCAACCATTCTTATCTGGGCAGGCTCCGTGTTCGGCGTAGTTGACGGACAGTTCGGCTTCTATCTCGATATGGAGGGCGGCATGAGCGTTCTCGACTACATCGGCAGCGCTATCGGCTGGATATTCGCTCCTCTTGGCTTCTCCGCTCCTGAAACAGCGGTTGCCACCATTATGGGTCTTGTTGCTAAGGAAGAGGTCGTTGCGGTTCTCGGCGTGCTTGATTTCGCAGGTATGACTCAGCTTGCCGCGTTCTCCTTCCTCGTATTCAACCTTCTTTGCGCTCCCTGCTTTGCGGCAATCGGCGCTATCAGACGTGAGATGAATAGCGCGAAATGGACCGCCTTTGCCATTGGTTATCAGTGCGTTTTCGCTTACGCGGTATCTCTCTGCATCTATCAGCTTGGTATGCTCTTCGCGGGTAACTTTGGTTGGCATATCCTCGGCGGCATCGTAGCTATTGCTATCATCGCCTTTGTGGTATATATGCTGGTGAAGCCTTACAGTGAAGCTACAAAGCTCACCATCAAGGAAGCCGATAGCAAGAAGGAAGCGGTAAATAGTTGATATGCTCTTAATCGAATTTCTGAAAAATAATCTCGGTACAATTTTTGTGGCCTTCCTCGTTGTCCTCATGGTAGTCTTACTCACCTATAGCCTTGTCAAAAGCAAAAAGCAGTCGAAAAACTCAGGCGGCTGCGGCGGCGGGTGTGCGGGGTGTCCCATGAGTGGAAAGTGCCACCAAAGTGAAAAATAATTAAAACTTCCTCCATAAGTTTTATGCGCGTTTTGCAATGTTAAGTTGTCAAAACGCGCATTTTTTGTCTTGAATCTATAAGAGAACTTTCACCTTGAGGGAAAGGCTAACTCCGCGCTCTTTACTAAAAAACGTCCGAGTATTCGCAAAGCGAAGATACCCGCACTCTGCGCCTGGTGAGCAGGCTCCCCAATCTCCGAGTGGGGTATGTGAACCGGATTTTGTTGTGCCTATGGCACACGAAACCGAGGTCAAAGCCGAGGTCGTCATTTCCAAAGGAAAGAAAAAAGGGATTCCAGAAGGAATCCCTTTTTCTTTGGAGGTGACGGCCGGATTTGAACCGGCGGATAACGGTGTTGCAGACCGGGGCCTTACCACTTGGCTACGTCACCATATTTTGTTTTGCCATATTATTATATCAAAGGAAAGGTTGTTTGTCAAGGCTTTTTTGATTATTTTTGAAAATTTTAGTATAAACACATTAAAAAATATGATAATCGTCAGCTTTTTATTCGCCCCCTGAAAAAAGACGGCTCTTTCGGAGCCGCCTTTTTTATTTTGTATGTAAAATTTATTCTGTTACCGTTGCCTCTTCAGCAGGAGCAGCCTCTTCGACAGGAGCAGCCTCTTCGACAGGAGCAGCCTCTTCGACATGAGCAGCTTCTTCAACAGGAGCAGCCTCTTCAGCAGGAGCAGCTTCTTCAGCGGGAGCAGTTTCTTCAGCTACGGGAGCTGCTGTCTCTGCCTCTGCGACGATCTTCTTGGCTTCCTCGAGTCTTTCCTCGCTTGTCATAGCGTGACCGAGAAGGAGAGCCTCTGCCTCGTGAGCGGCGAGATCCTTGCAGAATACGTTCTTGAGAACGATTACCGCAACCTCTGCGACTATCATAATAATGATACCGATCAGAGCCATATTAAGAGCCTCTGTACCTGCGTCTGTGAGAACGAGGAAGCTAGCGTCACCCTCTGCTGCGGTGGACGTTACGTCGTTGTAGTAGTGCTTGAAGCCTGCTACGAGAGTGGGAGCGATGTAAGCGACGAGGGTTATGCACGCCATAACGACGTTGTTGTCGCTTGCCTTTGCGGGAACGAACATACCGACAAGACCCTTGGGCTTTTCGTTCTTAACGGTGCAGGAAAGACGTCTTGCAGCCTTGTCAAGATAGGAAACGCAGCTGAGCATTACGCAAAGGTAAACCAGCATAAGAACGCCGTCGATTATGTAAGCGTTGTTTACGGACTCTGCGCCCATCTTCTGTGCAACGAGCACCTGTGCAAAGTACATAGAGAACTTGCCGGAGGTGAAGCTTGTGAAGATACCTGTCTTAATAATATTGAAGAAGAAGATAAGGAATCCAACGATACCAACGAGAGCAGGACCTTGAAGAACGTTGAGGTATACAAACTGCTTTGTGGGATACTCGCGGAGTCTTGAGCAAACGAAGTTTACGAGAACCGAAAGAATACAAACAACGCAGATAGCGATGATGCCCCAGCCCTGACTCATATCGGGAACAACGCACTGGAAGAGCATTATCGTCAAGGGCAGTGAGAGAAGACCGGGGAGTCTTGCGCCAACTGCTGCGCTCGCGTTCTCGGGAGTCTTTACATTCTTAAGAGCGTTTACGAGAGCGATGATAAGCTGAACGAGAAAGATTATGGGCATGATTATCGTGCAGATAAGAACTGCAAGAAGACCGATAAGACCGATAACTACGTTAAGAATAAGGGAGAGCGCGTCTGTCTGACCCTCAAAGTTAAAGGTCTTTGTAAGAGTGAGAACAACGCACATAGCGGTAACGATGTCCTGCTGTCCGCTCTCGCTCTCAAGGTAGGTCTGAAGCTCTGCCGCCTTGTCGGGATCAACGCCCTCCTCGGAGGCAGCCGTGCCGATAATGTTTGCGATAAGAGCTATTGTGCTGATAAGCTTGGGGGCTGATATCTCAACCTCCTCGGGAATCTCAAAACCAGCTCCCTCGGGTGCAAACTGGTCGATCATAGAGTTGATCTCTGCAGCATTGTCCAGAGTTCTGAAGGTGATGATGGGGGTGAAGCTGAAGATGAACGCAAGTACAACGAGTAATACGCTCGCCCAAAGCTGAACGGTGGATACTGTTTTTCTGGGTAGATTAAACTGTTTCATAATCCTTCTCCTAAATAAAATTTGTAGTGAACTACAAGAAAATTATAGCACCAACTGAAATATATGTCAATATTTTTTTATAAATTGTTAATAATTTATGATCACTATTTTTATCTCTTGACTTTATAATATAAAAATGGTAAAATACATATCATTAACAGAAAGGAAAAAGGTGCGTTATGGAGATATATAACGAGGTAATGGAATTTTTACGTGAGTTTAATCTTATCACCGTTGCGATACGTCTTGTCTTAGCTATGGTTATAGGCGGTACTATCGGTATCGAGAGAGGAAAGCAGGGAAGAGCTGCGGGTATGAGAACGCATATTCTCGTCTGCCTCGGTGCAACCCTTGCTACGATGATTGGCTTCTACGCATCTGACGTTCTCGGCTACGGCAACGACCCCCTTCGTGTTTCGGCACAGGTAGTTTCGGGAATAGGTTTCCTCGGCGTTGGCACTATATTACTTAAGGGACGCTTCCAGATAACAGGTCTTACGACGGCGGCGGGTCTTTGGTGCGCGGGCGCTGTGGGGCTTGCTCTAGGCGCAGGCTTCTACGAGGGCGCTCTGATAACCTTCTTACTCTCGGTTATGACTATCACCATCATTCATAGGCTCGAGGGCTCTATACGCAAAAAGTACAGCCGCTTCGGCATCTATATGGAGATAAATTCCGACAAGGCGGTAAGGCGGGCGATAAATTTCCTTGAGGAGCACTGGAAGGCGTCGGATATTCAGGTCACCGCCCCGAGAAGCAATACGGTGGGCAACGTCGGAATAGAGGCAAATATTTATAACAATAAATTTGCATCAACCCCCGAGGAAATCTCGGCGAAGCTCGAGGAAGAGGACTTTGTAGTTTTCGCGCTGGAGTCTATCTGATTTATTACGCAAAATTCCCGAAATGCAAGGCGGTTTTCGGCATTTCGGGAATTAATTTTATTTTTTTAATATTTTTTTCAAAAACCCCTTGACAAACTGATTTTGCTTTGATATAATATTAAAGCACGAAACGGAAGGTTAGCTCAGTTGGGAGAGCATCTGCCTTACAAGCAGAGGGTCACAGGTTCGAGCCCTGTACTTTCCACCAGAACCGAAAGGTTCTTATCGGAATGGCTTGGTAGCTCAGTTGGTTAGAGCGCTAGCCTGTCACGCTAGAGGTCGTGGGTTCGAGCCCCATCCGAGTCGCCATTCCGTATGCCTCTGTAGCTCAGTTGGTAGAGCAGGGGACTGAAAATCCCCGTGTCGTTGGTTCGATTCCGACCGGAGGCACCATACCTGCGGATTTAGCTCATTTGGTAGAGCGCCACCTTGCCAAGGTGGAGGTGGCGGGGTCGAGCCCCGTAATCCGCTCCAAAAGCAAAAAGACCAGCCCTTGCGGTTGGTCTTTTTGCTTTTGGAGCCCAATTTACGAGGCTGCTCCGCAAAGGCGGAGCAAAGCCCCAAGCGAAAAATTGCACGAAGCAATTTTTCGCGACGATGTTTGCCATAGGCAAACTCGGGCAATACCTGCGCACCAAAGCGCAGGCATTGCGTAATCACGCGAGCACACTTTCTCCGGGAATGATTTACTTTACACATAGCTCGGACAGGCGTCTCGACTGTCCGTCGTATTTTATATATTCTTTAGTAGATACGATAAATTAATAAGTAGTATTTGAAAGATTATTATTACGATATAGAGTACAACCGTCGTTAAGAGAAGGTGGTTTTCGCTGTGATAATTTTTCGTTGACCACTCGTATATTTTGTCCTCGGAGTGATCCTTAAGGGCAAGGAGGTATATGAGCGCCGTGCCTCCCAGCAAAGTGCCGCAAGACCAAAAATGCCCATCTCTTAAGCTTACCATACCGCCGGCGGCAAGTATAAAGTTCGTTATCAGCGTTACGGTTTTCATTATCACTCTGAAAATTTCGACGATTATAGGTAAAATACCATATCTTTTCTTTACCTCGCAAATCATCTCAAGTCTCTTTTTCATCAGCCTACCCTCCTAAAAAACAAAAAGTGCGACAACGTGAGTTGCCGCACCGAAAAACGCAAACTCAAATTGTCGCGAAACAAATTGAATGGAGGTATATACTTCCGTCCGATTGAATTTGCGTTTTTGCTAAATTCATCGGACGAAAGTATGCGCAAAAAAAAGTATAATTATTCCTATAAGGAAAAGATACCTCTAACTTTAATATTCAATTTGTTTCGCAGTGCTATTATACCATATAAAAATTTCTTTTGCAAGAGCTTTTGAAAAAATAATGTGAAGGCTTTTACTTTCCGTATTGCTTAACCTTTTCGATACAGGAAAGGCACATGCCGAGGTCTGAATTTATCTCGGTCTGCCTTTTGCACATTATGCAGATTTTGTCGCTCGCCTTTATATGTAGCGTGTCACCGTCCATACTTATAAGAACCTTCGCGCTTTTGTCAAGTCCGAGTTTTTTTCTGAAATCCTTAGGCAAAACGACTCTTCCGAGAGCGTCAACCTCTTTTTCTATTCCGCTCGATCTTCTTTTCATGGCACGGCTCCTTAAAACAAAAAGTGCGACAACCGAAGTCATCGCACCGAAAAACGCAAACTCCGATTGTTGCTACACAAAACTTAACAAGCACGGAGATAACTCACGCCTATCTGCCAAGTAGAATTTGCGTTTTTACCAAATTCATTATTGGCAGATATGCAAAGGGATAAAAACTCCCCATAAAAAATAGAGAGTTTTCTCGCATAGCTTGTTAATTAAATTTTGTGTAGCGAGTATATTCTACCACTTTTTTTGACGTTTGTCAATACATATATTTCACGGGCACCTTACCTATCCGCAAAAATAAACAAAAAATTACCTATCTATTGAAAATAGTCGCAAAATATTATATAATATGTAGTGGAATATTACGCGAGGTCGCTTTCGAGCGGCAGAATGGAGATTAAAATGAAGGTATCCTTTGATATGGTTAAGCACGACGGGGCGATACGCGAGTATATAAAGGCGGCGGACGAGTCGCTCGTGACCCTTGGGTACACCGAGCACAGCTTTGCCCACGTGACGAAGGTGGCCGAGTGCGCGGCGGATATTCTCACGGAGCTTGGATACGACGAGAGGACTGTGGAGCTTGCGAGGATTGCGGGCTTTATGCACGATATAGGCAACCTTGTGAACAGGGAGGAGCATTCGCAGTCCGGCGCGGTTATGGCGTTCAGAATACTTGACAATATGGGTATGGACCCTGCCGACATTGCCAAGGTCGTCACCGCTATCGGCAATCACGATGAAGGAACCGGCGTTCCCGTCAGTCCTCTTGCGGCGGCGCTCATTCTGGCAGACAAGTCGGACGTAAGGCGCACGAGGGTCAGAAACACCGACCTTATCACCTTTGATATTCACGATAGAGTAAACTACTCTGTTACCTCCTCGGAGCTTAAGATAGATAAGGTGCAGGGCAGAGTCACCCTCTACCTAGAAATAGACACCGAGATAAGCGCGCTTATGGATTATTTTGAAATATTCCTCGAGCGAATGAAGCTTTGCAGACGGGCGGCAGAAATGTTACACTTAAGCTTTAAGCTCGTGATAAACGACCGCGAATTTATATAAACTTGTAAATAATTATTGTCAAATACAGGCATTTGAATAGAAAGGACAAGAAAAATGCAGGATTTAGCAGGCCTTAGGGATAAAAAAGGCTTTATATGTGATATGGACGGAGTTATCTATCACGGTAACAAGCTCCTCCCGTACGTTAAGGAATTTATAAGCTGGCTTGAGGAGAACGGAAAGAGCTATCTCTTTTTAACCAACGGCTCGGGGCGCTCGCCGAGGGAGCTCGCGCAGAAGCTTGCCAGAATGGGACTTAGCGTCACCGAGGACCATTTCTATACCAGCGCGCAGGCAACGGCGTCCTTCCTTAAGAGTCAGTGCGAGGGCGGCTCCTGCTACGTTATCGGTGAGCCGGGGCTTACCTACGCTATGTACGAGGCGGGCTTCAGTATGAACGACGTAAATCCCGATTACGTGGTGTTCGGCTCGAGCAAGTCGCTAAATTACGAGCAGATAGAGAAGGCGTCGCGCCTTGTTATGAACGGGGCAAAGCTCATAGGCACGAACAGCGACCTCACCGACCCCTCGGAGAGCGGAATTATCCCCGCCTGCCGTGCGCTGATATCTCCGATAGAGCTGACTACGGGCAGGAAGGCGTATTTCGTCGGCAAGCCAAATCCTCTAATGATGCGCCACGCGTTAAAGCAGCTCGGCTGCTCGAGAGTTGACGCGGCTCTGATAGGCGACAGAATGGATACGGATATTATAGCTGGCATTGAGAGTGAGATAGACACGGTACTGGTGCTCTCCGGAGTTTCCGACCTTGAAACTATAAAGCAGTTTGCGTACAGACCTAAATACATACTTAAGGGTGTTGGCGCTATTGCGGGAGTAGAGGCTGAAATATGATTTATCTTGTTGAGGACGATGATTCTATCCGCGAGCTTGTGTGCTACGCGCTGGAGAAAACGGGCGAGGGAGCCGTTGGTTTTTCTCTTCCGTCGGAGTTTTATACAGCGCTTGAGAAAAGCACCCCCGACCTTGTGCTGCTTGACATAATGCTTCCCGAGGAGGACGGACTTTGTATTCTCTCGAGGCTTCGGAGTGATAATCGCTGGAGGAGCCTGCCCGTTATTATGCTGACCGCCAAGGGCTCGGAGTTTGACAAGGTGCGCGGGCTTGACCTTGGGGCTGACGATTACATAACTAAGCCGTTTGGCGTAATGGAGCTTGTCGCAAGGGTGAAGGCTGTTATAAGACGCACGCGCAGGAGCGAGATGAAAGACGGCGGGGAATACGCCAAGGGCGGTGTTTGCCTTTGCGTCCGTAGGCGCGAGGTTACTGCCGGGGGACGTGCCGTTGAGCTTACCTACAAGGAGTTTGAGCTTCTGAAATTCCTTTTTGAAAACGCGGGAACGGTTTTATCCAGGGACAGAATACTCAACGAGGTCTGGGGCTACGGCTTCGGCGGCGAGAGCCGTACGGTTGACGTACACGTGAGAACCCTGCGGCAGAAGCTCGGCGATTTTGCAGATATAATAGAAACCGTGAGAGGTGTCGGCTACAGGATAGCCGAATGATGATATGACTGCTAAAATTTTTAAGAGCATCGTTGCTACGGCTTCGGCGGTATTTCTTCTGACGCTGATTATGGTTATGGGAATTTCCTACGGCTATTACAGCGACGAAATTCTCGAGGAGCTTAAGACGGAGGCGGGATATATCCGTCGGGGCGTTGAAAGCTTTGGCGACGAGTACCTTTATACGACTTCATCAGAGAAGACGAGGGTTACGCGCATCGGCTCGGATGGTACGGTTATCTACGACTCGAGGCTTACCGATGAGGAAACCGCTCTGGCGGAAAACCACCTGTCAAGAGAAGAGGTTGCCTTGGCGATAGAGAAGGGTGAGGGCTACTCCGTGCGATACTCCGATACGATAGCCGAGCAGACGGTCTACTACGCCGTAAGGCTGAATGACGGAACTGTTTTGCGTATATCGTCACGGCACCCGTCGGTATTTTCGATGCTGTTTGGGGTTCTTTGGCCGACGGCGATACTGCTCGGGCTTATGTTGCTCTTCGTTTTCGTTGTGGCAAGGCTCCTGTCGCATAGTATCGTCAGACCGATAAACGAGCTGGACCTTGCAAACCCCGACATAAACGGTGTTGACGAGGAGCTAAGGCCGATAGTCGAGCGGCTGAAGCTGCAAAACCACAGGGTCGCAAGGCAGATGCGCGAGCTTAAGAGCAAGGAGAGCGAGCTTGTTTCAATAACCTCGAATATGAGCGAGGGAATGATAGTTATGAATTCCTACGGCGCCGTTCTTACTTCTAACGAAAGCGCCAGGGAGATATTCGATATTGAGAGTATGCCGAAGAGCGCTCTCTCAATCAGCGATAATCCAGATTTCAGAGAGGCGATACTCGCGGCACTTAAGGGGCATAACGCCTATTACGAAATGCCGAGAGGCGAAAGACATTTTACTGTAATGATTACGCCTGTCGTCAGAGAGGGAGTCGTTGAGGGCGCGGTAATGCTGGCTATCGACGATACCGAGAAGGAGGGCAGGGAGGCCTTGCGCCGTGAGTTTACCTCAAATATTTCTCACGAGCTGAAAACGCCCCTGACCTCTATATCCGGCTTTGCCGAGCTGATAAGCTGCGGTATGGCAGAGGGGGAGGATGCGCGGCGCTTTGCCGAGAGTATACACAAGGAGTCAAAGCGGCTTATAACCCTTGTCGGTGACATAATCCGCTTAAGTCAGCTTGACGGCGGAGAGATTCCGTACGACGAGGGCGGTGTTGACCTCTGCATTGCGGCAAGAGAGGTCGTTGACAGGCTGTCGAGCGTTGCCGAGGAGGCAGGGGTTACCCTCACCTTTGACGGCGAGAGCGTAAGGATTCCTTCAAACGCGCAAATACTCGGACAGATGATATACAACCTTTGTGACAACGGGATAAAGTATAACGAGCGCGGAGGATACGTCAAGGTTAGCGTTACTCGCGACGGTGAGCGTGCCGTCCTTACGGTAAAGGATAACGGCATAGGTATCCCGAAGGACAATCAGGACAGGGTTTTCGAGCGCTTTTACAGAGTGGATAAGAGCCGCTCAAAGTCTATCGGCGGCACGGGCCTCGGTCTATCTATCGTGAAGCACGCCGCAATTTACCACAACGCCGAAATCCTCTTACGGAGCGAAGAGGGTGTCGGGACGGAAATAAAAATAATTTTCTGATTTCTAAAAAACAGCCGACTTGCTCGTGGAGCAGCTCGGCTGTTTTTGTACCTTTTGTAAATATTGGTTGTCAAAAATGCGGTTTTCGACTTATCTTTTGATAAAATTGGTTCTTACGGCAGGCTCTTTTTTGGGCAGGCCGTATTTTTCCTTTGCCAGCGCTATCGCCTTTATCATAAACGCCATATTCTTGGCGAGATTACGCATACACGCCATTCCCTCGAGGTCCATTTTGGCATCCTCGCCGTTAGCTCCGTGAACTTGATTCCAATAGGTGCTTGGAGCTATCGGCATACCCGATATCGTGAAATACTTGTTCAGAACGTCAAAGGTTGCGGTAGTGCCGCCGCGTCTTGCACAGGCAACCGCCGCGCCGACCTTCATAGTCTTATCAAAGCGGGAGCTGTAAAAGAGCCTGTCTAAAAAGGAGATGACGCTGCCGTTTGGGGACGCGTAATATACGGGAGAGCCGACGATTATGCCGTCTGCTTCCTTGAATTTCTCGGCGGCGATATTCACGCAGTCGTCCATAACGCACCTGCCGAGCTTCGTGCAGGCAAGGCAGCCGGTGCATCCGCGCACAGCCTCGGAGCCAACCTGAATAAGCTCGGTTTCAATCCCCTCTGCCTCGAGGGTTCTCATTGCCTCCGAGAGAGCTGTGTAGGTCGTGCCCTCCTTATGAGGACTGCCGTTGATAATAAGTACTTTCATATCGTTCTCACTTTCGTTTTATAGTGTTTTTATCTCAATTGTATCACACATAAAGCCCAAATTCAACCTCTGCGGAGAAAAAAGATAAAAAATCCGCCCCAATAATGTAAACCAAAATTTGCAATACTCCGCTTTTTATCAAAAATCGCACTAAAAAACCGCCTTTTTGGAAAAAAACTCGTTTTCCTCTTGAAAGTCGGGGCTTTATGTGTTATAATGTATAAGAATAATTATTTTTATTTTACGCGCGAGTTTTTATGCACACGGAGGTGCGAGATGCAAGATAAATTTATAAGCCTGCTATATCCGTCAGAGGAGTCCCGCGAGCGCCATCAGAGCAGAGTCGGAGTACCGAGTATTTCCGAGGACGTCTGCATCGAGCTCGGCCTTGACGAGATTTTCGAGCTTAAGAACGGCTCTCTCGTTGATTTCTTCACGATGGACGAGGACGTTATCAGATATAGACAAAAGACGCTTGACGATATGGCAAAGCACCCCGAGATACGTGAAACCCTTTCAAAAATTCACCCGATACTCGATGATATAAACGAGCTTCGCCGCCTTGATGTTGAAACCAATTCCTCGGGCGACTCCTACCTTTACAGCATTACGGAGATAGAGCTTTACGTTTCCTGCGTTGACGCGCTGAGCAGGGGCTTTTCTCCGATACGCGAGAGCCTTGAGAGCGAGGCGTTTAAGTCCCTTGCGGATTTTGCGATAGAGCTTTCTCACTCGGAGTATTACGCCGACCTTAATAAGAAGCTTGAGGCGCTGGCGTCAAGAGTCCACGAGGTAAAGAGCATTACCGTCGGAGTCAATCTTGACAGGGAATTACGACCTACATCTGCGGGCGTTATCTCGATAAATTCCGAGCAGTTCAAGTCGGGTAAGGTGCTTGACAAGATTTTACGTATGTCCTTTAAGAACGACGCCTTCACCTGCATTGCGGAGCTTTCTCCCTTCGGTAAGGGGCAGAGCGAGAATAGGCAGGAGGCGCTGATAGGAGCCTTCAATTCTGCCATAGAGGACGTTTTCAAGGCTTCGGTCAAGGGCTGGCGAGCTATCGTCGGAGATTACGTTATAGAGAATACCGATTTTCTTCTGCGGCTTCTTCCCGAGATAGAGTTTGTTTCCCGCTCGGCAGATCTTATAAAGAGGCTGGCATCGCACCCCGGCTGTACCGTTACGGTGCCCGAAATTGCGGGAAGGGACGAGGCGGCATTCCGCGCTGTAGGACTCTACAACCCGAGAGTAGCTCTCGCGATAGAGGACGAGATAGTTACAAACGATTTCGCATTTGATGAGAATGCGGGAATATACGTTCTGACAGGTCCCAACAGGGGCGGAAAGTCGGTTATAACGGTTGCCGTAGGTGCGGCACAGGCTCTCTTCCAGCTCGGGCTTCCCGTTCCCGCAGAGAGCGCGACCCTATCCGTCGTTGACGCGATATTTACTCATTTCCCAGAGGGTGCTGACGACACGATAGATAAGGGAAGACTCGGCGAGGAGTGTGCAAGACTGCGGGAGATATTTGACGGAGTAAACTCTGAGAGTATGATACTGCTTGACGAATCCCTCTCGTCAACAGGCGCGTACGAGGCGTCGTACATTGCCTCGGAGATTCTGACGGGCTTTGCCGTCGTGAGATGTCGCGGAATATTCTCCACCCACCTTCACGAGCTTGCCGCTGCGATACCCGAGATAAACGAAAAATCCGCGAATTTAGGCGGTGTTAAGATAGATACGCTCGTTGCGGGAATCGAGGAGGGGCGCAGGCTCTTCAAGATATACAGGGCGAAGCCTGACGGTAAGTCCTACGCAAGAGATATAGCGGATAAATACGGCCTCTCGTTTGACACTCTTATGTCGAGGGCAAAGAAGGAGTCCGTGTGATATGAAAACGGTAATAGGAATTGACGTTGGCGGCAGTACTACGAAGATCGTTGGCTTCCGCTACGATACGAAAACGAAAAAATACGACCTTATAGAGCCGCAGCTCGTTAAGGCAAACGATCCCGTAACGGCGACCTACGGCGCATTCGGCAAATTCACCGACGAAAACAACCTTAAGTTCTCGGATATTACTAAGGTGATGATGACGGGTGTCGGCTCTGCCTACGTGAGAAAAAATCTCTATGGCCTTGACTGTGCGAGAGTCGAGGAGTTTAACAGTATAGGGCGCGGCGGTCTTTATCTCTCGGGGCTTTCCGAGGCGCTCGTTGTCAGTATGGGAACGGGAACCGCTATGGTTCATGCAAGGGCTGACGGCACTATGAATTACCTCGGCGGTACGGGAGTCGGCGGCGGTACGCTTATGGGACTCTCAAAGCTGCTCCTTAAGGCCGAGAGCGTTGAGCATATTGTAGAATATGCAAGGGAGGGCGATCTTGCCAATATCGACCTTCGTATCAAGGATATGACGGCAGAGGATTCGTTAAGCGCACTCTCGAGAGATCTTACGGCGGCAAATTTCGGAAACGTTTCTGATATTGCGGAAAAGAGCGATATTTCAAAGGGAATAATGAACCTCGTCTTTGAAACGGTGGGAATGATATCTATTTTTGCTGCCCGCTCTGTTGGAGTACGCGACATCGTCCTGACGGGTAATATTACCCAGCTCGAGTACTGCCGGGAGAAATTCAACGAGTTTAACAATATGGGCTACGGAGTGAGCTTCCATATCCCCGAGCGCTCGAGGTACGCAACAGTTATCGGTACGGCGCTTAGAGGAATTGACGGGGAGGGCAGTGCTGAATGAATATTATGCGCTTCGTCGTCCCGAAAAGCCTTGTTGAATACGTAAACGAGGATCAGACCCTGAGGCAGGCTATCGAGAAGATGCGATATCACAGATACGCCGCAATTCCCGTTATCAACAAGGATGGCGTGTATGTCGGGACTCTTCGTAACGATGATATTCTGCGCCGCCTTCTTGCAAACGGCAGCTTTGATCAAAGAGAGGCAGAGAGGATACCTCTTATCTCCGTTATGGACGCGGATTACTGTGAGCCAGTTTATCACACGGCGTCTATGTCGGAGCTTATAGAAAAGGTAAAGGAGCATAACTTCGTTCCCGTTGTTGACGACAGGGGCTGCTTTATCGGAATAATACTACGGCGCGATATACTGAATTATTTACTCAACTTTTATAATGAAAATGACAGGAGCTGACGGCGAGGGAGTCGCTATTTTGGCGCCAAGGGGCGCATCAGCTCACGGAAGGGAAGGTCATAAGCATAATGGCAGAGAATAAAAAAATGCCCGACGCAAGCGATACGGCGGAGCAGAAAATAACCTCTGATATATCGGATAAGCTCAAGGCTGTGGAGGCTGTTCAGCGTAAGAGAGCGTCCGACGAGGAAAAGAAGCGTCTTGCGGAGGAGAAGCAGGCGCGTCTTGCCGCCGAGCAGAAGCAGGCGGAGCTCGAGTACGCGGAGAATTACAGAAGAAAGCTCTTGAAGGAGCGTAAGCGCGCAGAGGCACAGAGAAAGGCAAAAGAAAAGGAAGCGCGCGAGAGAGCCGAGGCTATGGCAAACGAGGCGAGAGCCAAGGCCGTTAATGAAATACTTGAGCGTGAGAGGGCTGAGGCGCAGGCGAGAAGCGAGCGCGCAACGGCTCTGCTTAACCGCGTTACAAAGTGCGCGGTATACGACGAGGACGGAAATCTTAAGCTCGTGGATCGCACCGAGGTTATCGGCACGCGCGAGGTAGCCGTTCCCGTAGAAAAATCAGAGGAGCCAAAGGCGGCTGCAGATACCCCAGAGCAGACCGTAAGCGAGGAGCCTAAAGAGAATATAACCGAGGAGAGTATACCCAGAGAGGATACCGCCGAGCCTGTCAGCGAGGTAAGTGAGCCTGACGTGCAGACGGAGGACGTGGCAGAGCCTGTCGAAAAGACAGAGGAGCCCGTCACTGCCGAGCCTGCGAAGAGCGCATCTGCCGCCGAGGGTGAGGCAGCCGTATCCGACGACGGCGAGAGAATGATACTCACGATAAGCGACGACCGTTTCCTTCTTAATATATCGCCCGACGGACTTGTTACGAGCAGTGCAGGACCCGCCGTGCCTCCTGACGTTAAGACCGTCAAGGCAGACCCGACTGCCACAGTGCGTCCCGTGACGCCCGAGGAGGTGCTTGAGCGCGAGGGAATTGCCCTGTCCGTAAAGAGCAATATCACCGTTGCCACAGAGGACGGCGAGGAAACGGTGGACGAGAAGGTTGTAACTCGCACCGAGGTTAAATCGGGTGCGGAGCCTGTCACCGCGTCAAACGAGGTTGTCAGAAATATCAAGCTTCTCGGAAGAGCTGCAAGGACTAAATCTGATTTTAATAAATACCTTGCCGAGAGCCACCGCGCGATAAAGAAATACACGAGGCAAATAGTCGCCTGTGACGAGGCTCTTAAGATAGAGAATATCAATCTTTCAAACACCACCTCCCTCGTGGTTGACTCTATGAGAGCCGAGGGCGCTATAATCGAGATAAGATGTGACAATCTTAAGAGAGCCGCAAGATTCGGACTTAAAAATAAGGTCGCGGAATTTAAGAGCGAGCTTTCCGCAGATATAGATTCCTACAACACGAGAGCCGCAGGCTACGCAACCTACACCGGCGAGCAGCTGACCAGAATCTCTCAAGCCCTTCCCGAGAGAATAGCGTCAGGCACAGGCGTTGAGGTTATACCCGTGCTCTCCTACCGCGACAGCTACGTGGAGTTTACCGAGGATTCGGGAGAGGATAACGGCTCGACCTACGTTCTTAACCTCCCTGCCGTAGCCTCGCAGGCAATAACTCTCACCCCCTCTGACAGAGGACATAAATCCAGAGCAAATAACGGCGTATCTAAAATTATGCCTATATACCCTGACGTAACTGCGGAGCAGCTTCTCCTTGGCGCTCACGTTTACGACGGCGATACATACAGAGAATATACTAAAATCAAGAAGAGCGCATATAAGCACATAGACTCTATGACCGCAAGACTCTATTCGGATGTGACTCCCGGTGAGTCCGAGAGATGTGGCGAGGCTCTCGTGGAGATACTTGCCCTCGAGCGTGAGAAGCTGCTTATCGCGTTTAACACCCTATCCGCGTCTGCCAATACCAGCTCTAACAGGCTTATCGCACAGGCAAGGTGCGAGCTGCTTGACGAGATGGCGAGATACAATAAGCTCGTTGACGAGTGCTCCGCCGCTATCGGAGTGAAGCTCTCGCCCGCCAGAGCCTCTATGGCTGACGACGTTCTTGCAGGTAAGACGAAGGTTGACCTTCCCCGTATAGCCCGCCTTACCGAGCTTGTTGAGCGCGTGGGTGACGAGGAGCGCGTTATAGGTAAGCGCAATATAGAAAACGCAGGTGCGTCCTGCACGCTCGTAATTAACGCGGGCGGCTCACAGGCGGCACCCAAGACAGATGGAAAAAAGAAGCGCCCCGGCGGAATCAGAACGGTTATCGGACATTTTTTTATTGGGGGTACGGCTCGTAGGGGGGACGGTAGCCCTGATAACGAGCTTGCCACTCTCGCCAGCGCCGCAGCTGTCGGCGCGGGAGCTGCTATGGCTATACCCACAGCAGCGGGAGTATCGCCCGAGGATGCTATTGCAACGGCGGCAGTAACGGGCGGAGTTATAGCCTCGGCGGCAATGTCCGAGGCAAAGAGAGGCGTGGCAGAGGAAGCTGATAATGCAGATACCGAAGCGGATATTTCCGCTCTCGCCGTTGCAAACGCGGCGTCTGCCGATGATGAAAATGAAGGTGAGCCTGAAAATAGTACGCCTCCCGTAATGCCCGAAGAGCTTCGTCCCACGTCTTATGAGAAGAGTAAGGCAGAGCGCGAGCCCGTCGTTGTCAGCGCCGACGATATGGCGAAGGCAGAGGCAGCAAGAGCAGAGCGCGAGGAGCGGTTGGCAAAGACAAATGCCGAGGCGGAGCCCGAGGCTATATCTACCGACGAGCTACCCGAGGCGGAGCAGAGTGTTCCCGAGAGCGCGGCGGTAAGCGAAGCACCTATTTCGGATAATGCAGTGCCTGAGGCGCAGAGCGTAGAGGATATACCCGAAACCGAGCCCGAGGCGCCTGTAGCAAAGAAAACCGCACCAAGAAGATACATACCCGAGCCTGAGCGCGAATACAGGGATATACCCCGTGAGATAGCGCCCGAGGAGCCCGTAGCAGACGAGCCTGTTGTTCCCGAGGCACCGATAGAGGAGGCTGCCGTTACCGAGCAGGTCACCGAGGAGCTTATTGACGACGGAGCAGAGGACTACGTTCCCGAGGAGGATGACATCACGGACGAGCGTCCCGACGTCAGAGTAAGCCTTAAGGGAGAGTCGGAAGATGAGCCTGTAGCAGAGCAAAGCGCGGCAGAGCCTTCAGGCGAGGCACCTCTTGCCGATGACGAGCCGAAGAAAAAGAAGATAAGACTCGTTCAGAAGGCACCGCCCAAGAGAGAAGAGGGCGAGGGTGCAGATGGAGCCGCCGCTCAGACACAGTCCTATAATCAGCAAGACGGCGCACCCATCTACCCCGGCAACGTTATAAATAAGTCGGAGTATGTGGACGAGGACGACTACAACGCCGACGATATATCAAATCTTCCTCCCGTTATTGAGATTGACGACACGGCAGAGGAAATAGAGAACGACGTTCTGATAAAGCCCACGAGGAGCGGCCTTAAAAAGCACTTAAGCTATGTTGATAAGAAGATTAAGAAGCTTAAGCGCGAGCGCGAGAGATTCGCCCGCAAGAAATCGAGAGCGAAGAGCATCGTTCCGAGGGTTAAAAATCTTATCTCGGTAATCGGCTGTCAGAAGCAGATAATCGACTGGTACTGCAACGCTATGTCTGCCTGCTGTGACGTAAACGAGGAGGCTCGTGCAAAGAAGGTCGGCCGCCGCTTAAAGCGTGAGATAAGGCTATATAACAAATTCGTCAAGGAGTACGAGAAGCTCACAGACGACCGTCTGACAAGAGCATCTCTCGATATTCCGAAGGATATTCTTGACGGTGAGGATTATCAGATTATCCCGAAGGTAACCTTCCGTGAGGCAGAGGGTCCCGAGGACGGAACCGTTTACAGCGACGGAGTTACCGAAACTGCAGATTACGTAAACGAGTATTCTAACGACATCGTTATGAATCAGAGAGATTTGCAAAAGCATATCTCAAAGAGTGAGCGCGAGATAGCGAAGCTTAAGCGTGAGCTTGACGATAAGGTTAAAGAAAAGCACGGCGCGTGGGGCGTTGAGAAAACGCTTCTTATGGTTGACTGCCTCGGTATTCAGAAGAAGATTATCGACACTACGGCAGGAAATCTGAGAGCCTCCTGCCAGGTCAGCGCCGTTAAGAAAATGCAATCCATAAAGCGTGACCTTGCTTACGAAATAAGGCAGTATAACAAGCTGGTTGACGAGTATAAGGCAACCTCTGGCAACAAGCTCACCAAGGCGTCCGAGAGCATCCCGAAGGACATAATCCTCGGCAATCTCTATACGCCCATACCCATCGTCGGCTGCATTTACGGCAGAGGCTCTGACGATGAGCTTAACGGCGAAATTGCCGCAATGTCAAGAAACGTTTACGGCGTTGAGGACGACGACGAGAGCACAGCCTCCCGTGCCGCCTTCAGGTCGCAGGTTGCCTCACAGGCAAATAAGGATCTCACTATGCTGACAAAGCGTGCCGACCATGAAACGAGCATGCTCGAGAGTGAGAGGGATATGCTCTCTTACAGATTCGGCAAGGAGCCTGGCGAGGTTAAGGCACAGAAGCGCAGGATAGCAAAGCGCCTTGAGGAGATACGCAAGACTCATAAGCTTGCCCTCAAGTATGAAAACAGCGATAACAGGCGTTACTATGCCGTCGTCACCTCAAATCCCAAGACTATGAGCGTCAAGCGCGGTAAGGTTGACAGAACGAGAGTTGCGCTCCTTCGCTCAAAGGTTATAAAGCTGCTCAACGAGCGTGATATAGTGAACGGAAAGCTTATGGCTCTCTATTCCGGTATAGGCATGAACCTTGACGGCACGAGTAAAAACCAGACCCTGCGCCGTATCAAGAACGCCGCCGCATCGAAGTCGAAGAAGAAGCAACGTGCTTTGGCTAAGTTTGTTAAGGAGCTGCCCGTCAGCACGGGAGAAAAGACGAAGTTCTACAACCTTATGAACAGTAAGGTTGACGCCGAGTCCACCCTTGCCTTGACAAAGTACCGTCTCCGCCGCGAGAAGCTGCACAGCGAGGACAAACTGTGTGCGAAGCAGGACGTACGCGACCTTAAGGCAAAAATACGCAGTCTTAACAGGGATATTAACGACCTCGTTAAGAATATGCAGGGCCGTCTTGCCGTTGCCGAGGCAGGCAGCTCGTGGTATTTTGCCTTCGTAGTGGTTCTTTTGCTTATAATTGCCGCCGTAGCAGCAGTCGTTTACCTTTTCGGTAACGAAATATCAGCCCTCATCGGCAAATAATGAAGGAGTGGCAACCGAAAAATGAAAAAGAAAAACGTAAAAGCATCAAGAATTGCCGACACCCACCTGACAAAAGAGCGTATGAACGACGCCCACCACCTAGAGCAGCAGCGCCTTGCCATTCAGCAGGAGCTGGAGCAGGTGATGGCTGAATACGCCGAGCTTACGGGCTATAAGAGGTTGAAAATGCGCCAGTACAAAGTGGGAGAGGCACCCAACGATTGGCGTAAACGCTAATTATTGGCTGGCAGATTTGGCTATAATCGCCGTTTTCCGACAAACTCGAGGTGGGTAACTACCTCTTCGGTCAGAAGAACGACAATTCTATCTCAAATCTGCCTAGCCACTAACGGCTACGATGTTAAAACGGACAGTCTAGACGACTGTCCGTTTTATTTTAGTAAATACGATAAATTTACAAGCAGTATTTGCAGGATTATTATAATGAGATAAAGTACAACCGTCGTTAAGAGAAGGTGGTTTTCGCTGTGATAATTTTTCGTTGACCATTCGTATATTTTGTCCTCGGAGTGATCCTTAAGGACAAGGAGGTATATGAGCGTCGAGCCTCCGATAAGCGTCACGGCAGACCAATAATGAGCATCTCTTAAGCATATTACGCCGCCGAATGTGAGAAAAAAGTTGGCTATCAGCGTCACAGCTTTCATCACCACTCTGTAAACCTCGACGACGATGGGAAAATATCCAAACCTCTTTATCACCTCGCGTATAATTTCCCTCTTTGATTTCATCAGTCTAACCTCCTAAAAAATAAAAAGTGCGCTCCAATGAAGGAACGCACCGAAAAAGCGATTCCCTCATTGTTGTCACACAATTATCTTCCCAACACAGAGTATAAGAATAAGAGAGAAACACCTTTTACCAAGGTATAGTTTCTCCATGTCGGGAATATTAATAATTATGTGACGGGTATATTCTACCACTTTTTTTGATATTTGTCAATATATATTTTACGGACAGTCGAGGACGACTGTCCGTCGTATTTTATAAGTACAATACCAAAACAATAAAATATTTTACAAAATATAGAAAAATTTTGAAAAAACTATTGATTTTTTCAGAATATCTGCTATAATTAATATAGTATAATAAGATTAGTATGAAGAGTGGCTTTCGGGTCACTCTTCATTTTGTAAAAAGGAGGCGCTATGAAAAAGGGAATTAAGGACACCGTAAGGGAGGCTATCGCACCTACGGTTGAGGAGCTTGGCTATTCTATTTGGGACATCACGTATTCCAAAATAGGAGCAGATTATCATCTCGAGATTACTATCGACTCGGAGAACGGCATTAATATCGACGATTGCGAAAAGGTTCACAGGGCTATAGACCCCATACTTGACGAGTGCGACCCCATCGAGAGCTTTTATTATCTTGACGTTTCCTCTCCCGGAATTGAGAGAGAGCTTCGCACAGAGGAGCATATAGTGCTTTCAGTCGGTGAGAAGGTTGAGGCAAAGCTCTTTGCGGCAAGGGACGGTAAGAAGTCTATCGTCGGAATCCTTGCAGGCTACGAGGACGGCGAGGTTATTATAGACGCAGACGGTGAGGTAAGGATACCGAGAGCTGAAATTTCAAAGCTCACAACAATTTATTTTGAGGACTAAAAATAAAATATATAATCAAAAATGAAAGGACCGTAAAAAAATACGGGGTAAAAGGAAAAAATGAACGCAGATTTCTTCAACGCCCTTGACCTTCTCGAGAAGGAAAATGGCATACCAAAGGAGTATATGATAGCGCAGATTGAGCTTGCTCTTGCAAACTCGTGCAGAAAAGAGGTTGGACCCACGACGGTAATCCGCGTGCAGCTCGACCCTAACAAGAAGGATATGAGAGTATTCCAGCAGCGTACCGTAGTGCCCGACGGCGAGGTTACGGACGATAACGCGCAGATTTCTCTCTCTGCCGCAAAGGCGATGAGCCGCCGCCACAAGCTCGGCGGTGTTGTTGAAACAGAGCTTAAGACCAAGGATTTCCGCAGACTTTCCGCCCAGGCAGGAAAGCAGATGATAGTTCAGGCTATCCGTACCGCAGAGCGTGAAAGACAGACCAGAGAGTACGAGGATAAGAAGGAAGAGATCATCACGGCTATGGTTGATAAGGTTGATACCACAACGGGCAACCTTATCCTTGACACAGGCACAGGATATGCAACCCTTCTTCGCGAGGAGCAGATCCCCGGTGAGAAGTACGACGTTGGTGATAGAATAAAGGTATTCGTATCCGAGGTAAAGACCGGAGAAACCAGAGGCCCCATCGTAACTCTCTCGAGAGTTCACCCCAATTTCGTCAAGAGGCTCTTCGAGCTTGAGATTCCCGAAATTAAAGAGGGCACTATCGTTATCAAGGGCATTGCACGTGAGGCAGGCTCGAGAACCAAGATCGCCGTTGAGTCGAGGGACGAGAACGTTGAGGCTGTCGGCTCCTGTATCGGTAAGAACGGTATGAGAATTGCCGCAATCCTCGAGGAGCTTTCCGGCGAGAAGGTTGATATAATCAAGTACAGTGACGACCTTTGCGAATACGTTTCCGAGGCTCTCTCACCTGCCAAGGTGCTTAACGTTTATCTTGAAGAGGAGCGCGTTTGCAGAGTTCAGGTCGCACCCGACCAGCTCTCCCTCGCCATAGGTAAGGAAGGACAGAACGCAAAGCTTGTTGCCCGTCTTACAGGCTGTAAGATAGACATCAAGGCGTAAAATTTTGGAACAAAAGAAGCAGAAAAAAATTCCAACCAGAAGATGCACCGGCTGCGGTGAGCATTTCCCGAAATCCACACTCATAAGAGTTCTCAGAACCCCGGAGGGTGAAATAGTGCTTGACCTTACAGGCAAGCGGTCAGGGCGCGGCGCATACATCTGTCACAGTCTCACCTGTCTTAAAAAGGCGAGAAAGTCCAGAAGGATAGAGCAGTCGCTTGAATGCTCGGTTCCCGAGGAGGTATATAACAGAATGGAAGAGGAACTCTCGGTTGGAAAATAAGACAAGACTTTACGGAATGCTCGGCTTTGCTATGCGCGCAGGCAAGGTCGTGATAGGAGCAGAGCAGGTCATATCAAGGCTTAAGGATAATGCCGTAAGGCTCGTTCTACTCTCGGTCGGAGCTTCCGAGCAGACGAAAAAAAGACTTACCTACAAGTGCGAGTTTTATAAAAAGGAAATCAGAGAGATAAACATACAGACGGCAGAGCTTGGCAGGCTTTTAGGAAAGCTCTATGCTCCCGCCGTTATAGCGATCACCGACGAGGGCTTTGCTAAAGAAATCGTGAAGGCGCTAAGCCCCGAGTCCCCTTAGAGTGATCCATTAATGCAAGAGAAAGGATGTTTCCCGAGAGGGAAACAGGTGATACTTAATGCCACAATTACCGGTAAAGATTACACAGCTTTCAAAGGACTTTAACCTGAAATCAAAGGACGTTCTTGACACCTTCAAGGACCTTGGTCTTGAGAAAAAGAGCGGCGGTACGGTTGATCTTGAGGAGTTTGAGCTCTTTATGAACAGACTGACCTCCACCCATCAGATAAAGGATCTTGAGTCATACCGCAGCGGAAAGATCAAGATAAGCGTCGTAGGCGAGAAGAAGGAGAAGGTAAAGGAGGCGGCGCCCGCAGCCGAGAAAAAGCCCGAGGCTCCCGCTCCCAAGGCGGAGAAAAAGCCCGAGCCGAAGGCAGAGCAGAAGCCTGAAAAGAAGGCAGAGCAGAAGGCGGAGCAGCGCCCTCAGCGCGAGCAGACACGCGCGCGTGATAATATTAATAATGATAGAAAGAGCTCGTACCAGAAATATAACGGTACTCCCCAAGAGAACCCCTTTGCCAAGAAGCTTGACAATATGAACCGTCAGGCGCAGGGCTTTAGGAGTCCTAACGCGCAAAGACCCGAGGCAAAGAAGCCTGCCCTCGAGGTAAAGAAGCCCGAGGCGATAAAGCCCCAGACCCCCGAGGCATCGGCTCTTCGTCCCGCACAGCAGGCGCAGCTTGAAAAGCAGCAGCAGAAGGCGGCGCAGAAGCCCCAGCAGCAGAAGCCCCAGGCTCCCGCACAGAAGAAGGAGCAGCAGAAGGCGCAGAAGCAGCAGTTCAAGACCATCACCCCCACCATTGACAGATCGAGCGTCAAGGGCGGTGTAAATATCGGAGCGGAGTACGCAAGCGAGCCTACGCAGAAGACCCGCGTTGTTGATATGAGAACCTCCGACGTCAATCTCTCAAAGTACGACGAGAGATACAACGACCAATATTATGCTATTCTCAACGGAACTGATACCAAGTCCACAAAGCAGAAGCTTAAAAAGCAGGACAACAGGGGTCAGAACCAGAAGAGCGCAAAGGATAAGGAGCGCGCAGCGCAGGAAAAGATCAAGAGAATGGAGGCAGAGCGCGCAAGAAACAAGCAGCTCGAGTTTACCGTTCCCGACGAGATCACCGTCGTTGAGTTTGCCTCAAGGCTTAAAAAGAGTGCCGCTGACGTTATCAAAAAGCTCATGTTTATGGGCGAGATGAAGGGCGTAAATGATACTATCGATTACGCAACCGCAGAGATCATCGCTGACGAGTTCGGCGCAAAGATTACAAAAGAGGTCGTCGTTACTATTGAAGAAAAGCTCTTCACCGAGGCGGAGGACTCCGAGGAGGATCTTCTCGAGCGTGCGCCCGTAGTTTGCGTTATGGGTCACGTCGATCACGGTAAGACCTCAATACTCGACGCTATAAGACACACTAACGTAACCAGAGGCGAGGCAGGCGGAATTACGCAGGCTATCGGTGCTTACAGAGTAAAGGCTAACGGCAAGGACATCACCTTCCTTGACACCCCAGGTCACGAGGCGTTTACCGCTATGCGTATGAGAGGCGCGAAATCTACGGATATTGCGATCCTCGTCGTTGCGGCAGATGACGGCGTTATGCCCCAGACCGTTGAGGCTATAAATCACGCAAAGGCTGCGGGAATTGATATTATAGTTGCGATAAACAAGATGGATAAGCCAACAGCAAACCCTGATAACGTTCTCAATCAGCTCACACAGTATGAGCTTGTTCCTGAGGCGTGGGGCGGTGACGTTATTTGCGTGCCCTGCTCGGCTCACACGGGTATGGGTATTGACGAGCTCCTTGAAAACGTGCTTCTCGTTGCCGAGGTAAAGGAGCTTCGCGCTAACCCCAAGCGCCGTGCGGCAGGTCTTGTAATCGAGTCAAAGCTTGATAAGGGACGCGGCCCCGTTGCCACAGTCCTCGTGCAAAACGGTACTCTCCACCAGGGCGACTACGTTATCGTAGGTAACGCCGTTGGTAGAGTTCGTGCAATGGTTGACGACAAGGGCAAAAACGTTAAATCTGCCGGTCCCTCCGTTCCCGTTGAGATCATCGGTCTTGATGACGTTCCCCAGGCAGGCGACGAGCTTAACGCCGTTGAGAACGAGAGAATGGCAAAGGACCTTGCGGAGCAGAGAAGAGAAAGACTCCGCCAGGAGATCCTTGCCGCGAACTCCAGAGTAAATCTCGACGAGCTGTTCGGTCAGATTGCCGCAGGTGTTCAGACACTTAACGTTGTTGTTAAGGCAGACGTTGCAGGCTCGGTTGAGGCTGTTAAGGCGTCGCTCATCAAGCTCTCTAACGAGGAGGTAAAGGTTTCGGTCATTCACTCCGCTGTCGGCGGTATCACTGAGAGCGACGTTATGCTCGCGGCAGCTTCTAACGCTATTATCTGCGGATTTAACGTCCGCCCCGACAAGAACGCGCTTGATAGCGCTGAGCGTAACAAGGTTGACATCAGAACCCACA
The DNA here is from genome assembly GCA_017463125.1 of Clostridia bacterium. Classification (GTDB taxonomy): domain Bacteria; phylum Bacillota; class Clostridia; order Oscillospirales; family CAG-272; genus UBA1740. Next base: position 27,243 of record JAFTPV010000014.1, read on the forward strand.
GAATTATATACGAGATCATAGACGAGGTCGAGGCGGCTATGAAGGGTATGCTCGCTCCTACCTACAAGGAGGTTCTCCTTGGTCACGCCGAGGTGCGCCAGTGCATCAGAGTGCCTAACGTCGGCATCATCGCCGGCTGTTATATCCAGGACGGTAAGATTACGAGAAACGCGCAGATCCGTATCGTGCGTGACGGCGTAGTTATCTTCGAGGATAAGATCGCATCTCTCCGTCGCTTCAAGGACGACGTTAAGGAGGTAGCGGAGGGCTACGAGTGCGGTGTCGGAATTGAGAAGTTCAATGACATTCGCGAGGGCGACTCGCTTGAGGCGTTCATAATGGAAGAGGTAAAGGCGTAATCTCTCAAGAAAAAATCATATTATAGAAAAAACGGCTCACGAGGTCTTTCCCGAAAGAGAGAAAGGCAGCAAGAGCCGTTTATTTTTATACGTTTTCAAGCAGCTTTGACAAAACGAGCAAGAGCGTTTGCGTGGCTACTATTACGCCGTAGAGGATAACCGTTGTAAGCAGGAGATTATCCGCGCTGTGATATTTTTTCACACACCACTCGTATATTTTGTCCTCGGAATGATCCTTTAAGGCAAGAAGGTATATAATAGCCGAGCCTGCAAGCAGGACAACCGCTGACCACATAACTCCCGCCCGCCAGAGTATCACACCGCCGAAGGTGAGAAAAAAGTTATACGTCAGTGCTATAACCTTCATTATAACTCTGTAAATTTCGATGATTATGGCAAAAATACCGTATCTTTTCTTTGCCTCGCGTAGCATCTCAAGCCTTTTTCTCATTATCCATACCTCCTAAAAAACAAAAAGTGCGACAACGTGAGTTGCCGCACCGAAAAATGCAAACTCCGTTTTGTCGCTGAACAAAATTAAATGAAGGTATTTTTACATACTCTTGCCAATGGAATTTGCATTTTTGCCAAAATCCTTATTGGCAAGAGTATTGCAAAAAAAGGGTATAATTATCCCCGTAGAGAAAAAACACCTTAAAAAATATTTAATTTTGTTCAGCGAATTAATTATATCATACACACCGCCATTTTGCAAGAGCTTTTGAAAAAAATATGGGGTCTTACGGACAGTCGGGACGCCTGTCCCTACAGTTGCACGTTCAAATTGCGATAAGGATTTGTATCTGCTAACATATAGATTTCGTAAAATGTGTACGCTATTTGTAGGGACAGGCGTCCCGACTGTCCGTTTTATTTTTACATAAAAGCCTCGGATGAGTATGTTCGAGAGTCGGCGTCATCTTTGTCCGCAGAGCCGTCGGCGAGGTAGGAGAAATTGTCGGGTGAAATATTTTTATGTACAATTTTATACTTGATTTGTTACAATTTTATACAAAATAAAAATTTTAGTACATTTTTTTGATTTTTCCTTGACAATTTTTTTATATTTGTTATACTTAAGATGTAAATGCGGTATTCCACCGCAAAAAAACTTTAAGTTTAAGGAGAAATTAATTATGGCACAGAAGAAGGTAAAATTTGCCGTTGTTGGTGTCGGCGGTCTTGGCAGAGCTCACATGACGGGTATTGTCAATAATTCCGACATCGCAGAGATTGAAGCAATCTGCGACGTTGATGAAGGGTTCCTTCAGAAGAGAGGCGACGAGTTTGGAGTTGAGCGTCGTTACACCGATTATTACAAGATGCTTGAGGACGGCGGCTTTGACTGCGTATGCCTTGTAACACCCGACTATATCCACAGAGAGCACGCTGTTGCGGCTTGTGAGAAGGGTTATCACGTTCTTTGCGAAAAGCCCCTTGCACAGACTGTCGAGGATTGCAACGCTATGATCGAGGCTTCGGAGAAGGCAGGCGTTAAGTTTATGACCGGACAGGTTTGCCGTAAGGCACCCGGCTTTATGAAGGCAAAGGAGCTTGTTGAGGCAGGTAAGATCGGTGATCTCTTCTACGTTGAGTCTGAGTACGCTCACGACTACCAGTTCCTTGGCAAAGCGTGGAGATGGGACCCCGTAAATCTCCGTTACTCCATCATCGGCGGCGGCTGCCACGCGATAGACCTGCTTCGCTGGATTGCAGGCGATCCCGAGAAGGTTATGGCTCTCGCTAACAGAAAGGTACTTACCGATTGGCCCGTTGACGACTGTACAATAGCTATTATGCAGTTCCCGAACGGAGTTGTAGGTAAGATCTTCTGCGGTATCGGCGTTAAGCGTGATTACACAATGCGTACCTGCCTCTACGGCACGAAGGGTACCATCATCTGCGATAACCGTTCTCCCGAGATCACTCTCTATCAGCACTGCACGACCGATAACGGTGAGCATAAGTACCCCGCAGAGAAGATTCCCGTTGACATCGCTCACCACAACATAACAGCGGAAATCAAGGATATGGCGGTGTCGATCCTTAACGACACTCCCCTTGAATGTACCGTATACGAGGGCGCAAACACTGTTGCCGTTGGTATTGCGGCAGTTGAGTCGGCGGCGAAGGGTGGAGAGCCTGTGGCACCCCGCTATTATAAGAAAGCATAATTTTTTGTAATCTTTGCCGACTTACCGCTTGCAGTAGTTTTCTACAGCGTCGCGACAGAGTCGACAAACCTTCCTAAAAAATTAATGCTTTCGGTAAAACTTGAGCAAAAATATAAAAAGAGTCAAGCGTCACCTCTCGTCGTAGGTTTCTACGCCGTCGGGCTCCGCTTGGCTCTTCTTCATCAAAATCTCATTTATTGGAAAGCCTAAACTTCTGTAATTTTCGCCCCATTTGACAAAGCGCGCAAGGATAAATTTTTTATTTGTGCAAAATGTCCCTTGAATTTTTTCTTCAAAATATGGTAAAATATATACAAGTAGCTTTGCCATAGGAGATCGTTATGTATAGTGTGGGTGAAAATATTTTGTATGGCTCGGGCGGCGTTATGCGCGTCGTGGACGTCAGGGAAGAGAATATAACGGGTGAGAAGAAAAATTACTATGTGCTGCGTGCTGTCGGTGCACACGAGGATTCACTTACCTACGTTCCTGTGGATAACGAAAAGCTGACCTCTATGATGTATCCCCTTATGACGAAGGGGGAGATAGATGCGCTTCTTAAGAGGGTTGCCTGCGAGGACGAGGAGGAGTGGCTTGCCGACTCGCGTCAGAGAGGCGAGAGCTTTAAGAGGATTATGGACTCGGGTGACCGAGTGAAGCTTATGCGTATGATACGGTCGATACATTCTGCCGCAAAGAAGCGGAGCCTCGAGGGGAAGAAGAATTATCTCTCTGACGAGAACGCTATGCGTAAGGCAAAAAAACTCTTATACTCCGAGTTCTCCGTCGTGCTTGGTATCCCGGAGGACGACGTTGAGGATTTTATAACTCGTGAAATAGAAAAGAATAAATAATAAAAACGCACTAATTGTAAATTTCGGTTTACTTTTAAGTGCGTTTTTTGTTTTTTATTTTTCGGTTATGACTTTGCTGCGGCAGAGTGGCTTGAATTCACAGACGTCGCAGTGAGTTTCACCGTGACGCTCGACTCTCGGGCGAGCCTTAATGTCGCCGCTATATATTCTGTCGGCAACGTCGGACACCACCTTAAGAGTGCCGTCCATCATATCGGCAAAGCTCTCCTCGCTGAAGAGGTATTTTTTCTTCGAGTCGGGGATTTTGTCAGGAGTTCTTTTTGAGTAGAGGGGGGTGTAGCGCATATCCATAGCCGAGATTATATGCTCGTCGTCAAGCACCATTCCCTCGCGCCCTTGAGCGCTCTTTACCGCATCGCTTGCAAGAGAGTCGTCGGGTGAGTCAACGCGCTGGTCACCGATGGCGGTCTTGACGTAAATGACACCTGCGGGAATGAGCCTTCCGCCCTCTGAAAGTCCTATGCGCTGCTTGAATTTCTCGTTTTCTGAATCCAGTATGGACTTTAAGTAGAGGAACATTTGCAGATTTTTGCCATCGGCAAGGTCGTCGGGAGAAAATTCCTTATGCCCCGTTTTGTAGTCAACGACCCTTACGTAAACGTTGCCGTCACGCTCGTAGGTATCGACTCTATCGATATAGCCGTAAATATACACGTCCCTGCCGCCCTTAGTCTTTGTTATCACGGGCTCGGGACAGTCGGGGTCGGAGGCTGTTATAGCAAGCTCGAAGAACCTCGGCTTAAACCTTGACGCTGCAAATTCCTCGCACAGCCCTTCAACGACGGGAAGTGACGCGCGCACGAGTCGCTCAAGCTTGATTTTCGTTAGCGAGGAGCTTCCGAGAGCGCCCTCGCCAAGCTCGCTTACGTATTTTTTCGCTGCGTCACGGGTCAGCTCCTCTCGTTCATCAGCAGTAAGTGTGCTAGAGTCACGCTCAGAGCGAGTGAGGGTAAGAAATACGTTCTCAAGTATCGAGTGGATAAACGTACCGATATTTGCCGCATTAAATTCAGCGCGCTCCGCCTCGGAAAGAGATAGGGTGTATTTACAGAAATAGCTTAACGGGCAGGTCGTGTAGCTGTCTATACGCGATTGAGTAAGGGATATGGGGCTATCCTTACCTCGAGAGGATATTGCGGGGTCAAGCTCGAGGCTCGAGTTAGTTATATCGCCGTCCGACACGGTGAGCATATCACCGACCCCCGCCGCGTGTAGCGCTGATCTGACAGCGCGTTCTGTATCGGCGTCTGTATCCGCGAGCGAGAGAAGGGCGCCCTCCTTGGTATAGACGGTAAGGCTTTTCGGCAAGTCTGAAATTCTTATAGGCGCAATTCTGCAGAGCCTCGATATTTTTGCTATCACATCTGAGCGCTCTCTTGCCTTGAACTTCGTGTCACAGGTGGAGTAGGTAAGGGTGACGCTCTCCTTTGCGTAAGTGAGGGCACGCGTAAAGACGTATAGCTCTCTTGCTCCCTTGACCTCAAGCTCCGGGTGTATTGCAAGTCCCAGCTCGGAGAGTATGGACTTATCCTTTTCACTAAAATACGAGCTGTCGTTTACAAGACCCGGGAACTCTCCGGAATTAACGCCCATAAGATATACGTGCTTCTTTCCGTAAAGGCGGAGCATATCTGCCGAGCCGACGGTAACCTCGTCGTAGTACGCGGGGATTCTTGCAATATCGGCACCGCCGAAGCTAATTTTAAGAAGAGAGAGGAAGGTGTCGCCGTCAGCCTCCGTATCACCGAGGGTGCTGACAAGAGTATCAAGACTTCGGCATATTGTGTCAAAGAGCCTTGCGACCTCGGCAGCTCTCTCTCCCTCACCGATTTTTTCAAGAGCCGCAGCGCGCTCACGCAGCGCCCTCTCCATATCCAGTGCGGTAAGGTGAGAATAGAGAGCCTCTGCTTGCTCCTTAACGGTTTTTGCCGCCTTGACGTCTGCTTCAAGGGCGAGAAGCGGAGTGATGAGCGCCTCGCGCGCCGAATTTATCCGTAAGAGCTTGTCCTTATGCTCGGGTCTGTGCCTCGTGCTGTATCCGTCGGGATTCATATTCCAGGTAACGCTGTCGGTAAAGCGTGAGCCGTTTATCTGCCAGACCTCCGCGTATATTTCGAGCTCGTCGCACTCCTCCTTCGTTATGGGAGAAAGAGGGCATTTTGCGTAGGTGATAAGACTCTCGCGGGAAAAATGCGACCTTATTACCGAGTAGGCGGAGTAGATAAGCTTTATCGCGTCGTAGCCGGAAACGTCCCGACGCCTTGAGATAAAGGCGGGAATCTCAGCGCTCTTCAGCGAGGCGTCGAGTATTCCCTCGTATTTTGACACGTCGCGCGCTACTATGGCAAAGTCTGAAAGAGAAGCGCCTCCCATCAGCCTTCTCTTTATATCCGAGGCAATGAAGTCACATTCCTCAAAAGGCTCTCTCGCCTCAAAAATACGTATTTCCTCCTTGTTTTGTAAACTTATATTGTCCAATATAGCCCTGTTTCGCCATAGAACGTCGCTGATATCCCTTATAGAATCGGGAACATTTGCGGGCGAATTTTCATACATAAGTTTGATATTCACGTTTTCACGGCGCCCATCGGACTTAAGACGCGCCTCTGTGCCGCGTATCTCGGAGTATTCAAAAGAGTCCTCTGCCGCCTTTGATACGTTTAAGAGTACGGTAAGGTTCAGCCTGCCCGAAAGCTCCGCAATTATTTTATACTGCGGCTCAGTGAAGGAGGTGAAGCCTTCGACGAATACCGAGTATCCCTTAAGGTAATCGGGGTTTTCCTTAAGGCTCTTTAGCATCAGGGTACAGTCGTCGCCCGTGTCGGCGTATTTTTCGGCTAAAAGATTTTTGTATAAGGAAAAAATCATATAGAGGTCATGTAGCTTTCCCTTCAGGCGTCCGTCACCCAAAAGACGCTCCGAGGCTGCGCTCTCGGCAAGCTGCTGCGGGCTGATACCCAGGCTCTGCATCTCACCGACTGCGGCAAGAGCTCGGTTTACAAGTCCCTCGTTCACACCTCTTGATACGCCCATCGCGACAAGAGATGATGAAAGCTCGGTAAGAGTACGCCACATTATAAGTGCGCGTCTTGTGTTGTCACAGTACTCGCCCGATATTCCTCCGAGAGCTCTTGCGGTGCTGTTGGCGAGTCTTGTAAAATTCGTTACCTCAAAGCAGAGCGCGGCAGAGTGCGGAAGGACGTCTGCCATCTCCGACTCGGCAACGACCGTCTGCTGCTCGGGAACAATAAGAAGCGTGCGCTTGCCCGACTCGACAAGGCTCTGTATCTCTTCCTTTATCCTCTCGTGACCAAGGGAGCAAAAGCCGCTCTTGATTATCTTAAGCATTTTCCGCCTCCTCCCTGTAAAGATACCGTCCGTCAATCTTGTAGCCCGACCTTCTTGACGAGAGGATTATTTTCTCCCCTCGCTCGAGCTTCTCGCGCAGATAATGTATGTAAACGTTGATTATTCCCTCGTCAGCGCCGTCATCCCACACGTCGTGAAGAATCTCGGCGCGGCTGACAAACTCTCCTTTTGCCGAAATAAGTCTTGCAAGCAGCGCTGCCTCAAGCTCGGTGAGCCTTATACTCTCGCCTCTGATATGGCATATCCTGCCGTTTAAGCTGATGGGCGCGGGAGATACACCCTCCGATACGCACCTTATAATATCCTCAAAGGCGGCAGGTATCCTAAGCGTGCAGGGAAAAGTACGGCTCATAGCTATCAGCCCCTCTTTTTTCGGTGCTTCTCCCATACTGTCAAGATCCCAAAAGCACGCGTCGTACTCTTCACCCGCTCTCACGAGCGTAACGTCAAGAACGCCGTTAAGCGTCAGGGCGATTTTTCGCCGTAAATATTCATTTTTGGTAGCGATATACACCCTTTTCACAGTGTGCTCTCCTTGTAATTTCTAATTTATTAAAAATATTATAATATAATATCGCGCCTTTGTCAAGTTCTATATTCAAAAATGGGCAAAAGAACACCTCACCAACCGTCTTACCGATTGATGAGGTGCTTGTGTTATTATTAAATTTTGCCCGCTACGTTTATACGGTTGAGGGCTCTTGCGAGCTTCGCCTTTATCACTCGCTCGTCGATCTCGCTTTTCGGATTTGCTAGGGCGGCTTCGGCGTTATCCTTTGCTAAAACGGCGCGGTCAAGGTCAATATCCTCGGCAAACTCAAAGGTTGTCGCAACCAGCCTTACCTCGCCACCCTTGACAGAGAGAAATCCGCCCGAAACCGAGGCGTAGCGCTCGCTGCCGTCTAGGAGCAGTCTAGCTCTGCCTGTACCGAGGGTCGCGATAAAATCGGCGTGGGACGCGAGTATCTCGACGTCACCCTCGTCACATCTGACAAGCAGGCTTTCAGCCTGACCGTCAAACTCAAGACCGTCAGGGGTCACTATTTCAAGATGAAAGCTTCTCATTACCGTTCACCTTAAGCCTCTTTTGCGAGCTTCTTTGCCTTCTCAATGGCCTCGTCGATAGTACCGACGAAGAGGAACGCAGACTCGGGAAGGTCGTCGTGCTTTCCTTCAAGAATTTCCTTGAAGCCTCTGACCGTTTCCTTGATGGGAACGTAGCGTCCCTCCATACCCGTAAACTGCTCGGCAACCGAGAAGGGCTGGGAGAGGAAGCGCTGTATCTTTCTGGCTCTGCCGACTATGAGCTTATCCTCCTCGGAAAGCTCCTCCATACCCATAATGGCTATAATGTCCTGAAGCTCCTTATATCTTTGGAGAATACTCTGTACGCCTCTTGCAACCTCGTAATGCTCTATGCCAACAACGTCGGGCGAGAGGATACGCGAGGTGGAGTCGAGAGGGTCAACGGCGGGGTAGATACCGAGAGAGGCAATACTACGTGAAAGAACCGTCGTAGCGTCAAGGTGGGCGAAGGTCGTTGCGGGCGCGGGGTCTGTAAGGTCATCTGCGGGAACGTAGACTGCCTGAACCGAGGTGATAGAGCCGCGCTTGGTTGAGGTGATACGCTCCTGGAGAGCGCCCATCTCGGTAGCGAGGGTGGGCTGGTAGCCAACCGCCGAGGGCATACGGCCAAGAAGCGCCGAAACCTCACTGCCCGCCTGGGTGAATCTATAAATATTGTCGATGAAGAGAAGCACGTCCTGTCCCTCTTTATCACGGAAGTATTCCGCCATAGTAAGACCGGAAAGCGCAACTCTCATTCTCGCTCCCGGAGGCTCGTTCATCTGACCGTAGACGAGCGCGGTCTTATTAAGAACGCCCGATTCCTTCATTTCATTATAGAGGTCGTTACCCTCACGGGTACGCTCGCCGACACCGGTAAAGACGGAGATACCGCCGTGCTGCTTTGCAACGTTGTTGATAAGCTCCATAATAAGCACCGTTTTACCAACGCCCGCACCGCCAAACAGACCTATCTTACCGCCCTTTGCGTAAGGCGCGATAAGGTCAACGACCTTGATACCCGTTTCGAGTATCTCCGACGTGCCCTCCTGCTCGGAGTAGGCGGGGGGATCTCTGTGGATACACCAGCGCTCGTCACACTCGGGCTCGGGGCCGTTGTCTATCGGCTCGCCAAGCAGGTTGAATATACGGCCGAGGGTCGCTTTGCCGACGGGAACCGTGATGCCCGAGCCTGTGGCACGCGCCTCCATTCCGCGCGACATACCGTCGGTTGAGGACATGGCGATACATCTCACTACGTCGTCGCCCATCTGGCTTGCAACCTCGCAAACCACACGTCTGCCGTCGTGCTCTATCTCAATAGCGTCAAGCAGGTTGGGAAGCTCGCCGCCCTCGAATTTTATGTCAAGAACGGGGCCGATTATTTGTACTATTTTACCTATGTTTTTGTTCATAACTGTTTTTAATCCTTTAGAATTGATTAAATGCACTAACGTGCAAAGGAATAATATTTTGGAGTTATGCGGTGCGCTATACGCACCGTTTAGAGTTATGAGCTTGGTAAACCAAGCGTTATAATATGATTGCCGATGGGAACGTATAACGCTGACGAAGTCAACTCACAGCTTGCGACGCAACCATAACTAATAGCTTGCCCTTGGCAATCATAACTGCCTCGGCACCTACAGCGCCTCGGCGCCGGAAACTATTTCCGTAATCTCCTGCGTGATGACAGCCTGGCGCGCTCTGTTATAGCGGAGCATCAGGGTGCCTATCATTTCCTCGGCGTTTTTGTTTGCCGAGTTCATGGCAGTTCTTCTTGCGCCCGACTCGGAGGCAAGCGCCTCTGCCAGCGCCGCCGTTATAATTCCGCCAACATATTGGGGTATTATTTTGTCAATGATTTCCTCGGGGTCGCCGTCGTAGATCGGGTCGCCCTCCGATTTTGAGGAAGGCTCACGCTCAAGCGGGAGAAGCTGCTCGTATACGGGAAGCTGTGAAATCATTGATACGAATTTCGTGTAAACCAAAACGACTCTGTCAAATTCGCCTGCCTTGTAGCCTCTGCAAATCGTGTCGGCAAGGGAAAATGCGCGCCCTACGGAGAGCTGTTGCGCGTACTCGCAGCTTTGGGAGTAGAGGCTCTTGGCTCTGTGCCTGTAATGCTCCAGCGCCTTTTTACCGATAGGCAAAAAGAGGTCGTCCTCTCCTGCAAGCGATGCGGCAAGGCGGAATACGTTAGAGTTATATCCGCCGGCAAGACCTCTGTCACCCGCTATCACGATATAAAGGGTTCTTTTTACCTCACGCCCTGCCGTCCAGTCGCAAGAGGTAAGCTCGGAGGCAGAGCTGATAGAGTCAATAGCCTCGCCGAGAATCTCGTAGTAAGGCCTTGCACGCTCTGAACGCTCCTTCGCTCGCCTTAACTTCGAGGTAGCGACAAGCTCCATAGCCTTGGTTATCTGCATCGTGCTTTGTACACTTTTTATACGTGACTTTATGTCATTCATTGACGAGCCCGCCATAACTAAATCCCCCTTTCTTGCAAACTAAACTTTCCATTTTTAGCCGTTTTTGAACTTTTCTTTAGTGTGAATGATGGCTTCCTTAAGCTCACCTTCAATATCATCCGTAAGCGCGCCCTGACCTCTTATCTTATCAAGAAGCGCATCCTTTGCGGTAGTGAGGTACTCGAAGAGCGCTGACTCAAAGTCCTTTATCTCGGAAACCTCTATATCCTTCAACAGATTGTTTACTACGGCATAGATTATAGCTATCTGAAGCTCTACCGGTATAGGTGAATTTCTGTCCTGCTTCAGCACCTCAACGATTCTCGCGCCCTGCTCAAGCCTTGCCTTCGTATCGGCGTCAAGATCGGAGCCAAACTGTGCAAAGCCCGCAAGCTCTCTGTACTGCGAGTAGAGGAGCTTCAAGGTTCCCGCAACCTTCTTCATCGCCTTTATCTGCGCGTTGCCACCTACACGGGATACCGAAATGCCGGGGTTTACCGCAGGGCGTACGCCCGAGTGGAACAGCTCTGTTTCCAGGAATATCTGACCGTCGGTTATGGAGATAACGTTTGTGGGAATGTATGCGGAAACGTCACCTGCCTGCGTTTCAATTATCGGAAGGGCGGTAAGTGAACCGCCGCCACACTCATCCGAGAGTCTTGCCGCACGCTCAAGAAGGCGGGAGTGCAGGTAAAAGACGTCGCCTGGATATGCCTCGCGGCCCGGAGGACGACGGATAAGGAGCGACAGAGCGCGGTAAGCAACCGCGTGCTTTGACAGGTCGTCGTAAACGATAAGCACGTCGCGTCCCTTGTCCATAAAGTACTCGCCCATAGTACAGCCCGAGTAGGGCGCAATGTACTGAAGGGGAGCGGGGTCGGATGCCGTTGCCGCAACGACGATGGTGTAGTCCATAGCGCCCGCCTTAGTCAGCGTTTCGACAACGCCGGTAACGGTTGACTGCTTCTGACCTATCGCAACGTAGATACAGATAACGTCCTTACCCTTCTGGTTTATGATAGTGTCGGTGGCGATAACGGTCTTACCCGTCTGCCTGTCACCTATGATAAGCTCTCTTTGACCTCTGCCGATGGGAATCATCGAGTCGATAGCCTTAATACCCGTCTGAAGAGGGACGGATACCGATTTTCTTTCAATAATGCCGTAGGCGCGGCGCTCAATAGGGTCGTAACGCTCGGACTCTATGGGTCCCTTTGAGTCGATAGGCTCGCCGAGCGCGTTCACAACTCTGCCAATGAGGCTCTCGCCGACGGGGACGGATACGACTCTGCCCGTACGCTTTACGAGCGAGCCCTCCTTGATGCCTACGTCACCTCCGAGAAGCACCGCGCTGACAAAGCTTTCCTCAAGGTTGAGCGCCATACCGTGAGTCCCGTTTTCAAACTCGAGAAGCTCGTTTGCCTTACACTTGTCAAGGCCGTGAACCTTCGAGATGCCGTCGCCCACAGAGATAACGTAGCCAACCTCGTCCTGCTCGGTCGTCTTTGAGTAGTTTTTGATCTGCTCTTTGATTATCTTGCTGATTTCATCTATTTTAGACTGCATCTTGATCTTCTTTCTCTTTGCTGTCGCAAAGCGTTTTTATATAACGGCTCCGACGAGCGCTTCCTCAAATTTATCAAGCCTCGTCTTTACCGAGCCGTCAAGCTGTATTCCCGAATATCTGAGCTTAACTCCTCCGAGAATATCTTTGTCCACCTCGTTTGCTAGCACGACGGTCTTGCCGGTCCTTTCGGCAAGCTTTTCCGTCAGGCGCGCGGCTTGCTCATCCGTCAGCGCAACCGCCGTTACGGCAGTAGCTCTGATGATTCCGCGCGAGGCGTCGTAGAGGTCAAAATATGCCTTCGCCACGCTATGAACGCGGTGGACGGAGCGAGCCTCTACCATAATTTTCAGTAAATTTTTAAGATTTTCGTTAAGGGCGTAGAAGGCCTCGTCGATAAGTCCGACTCTCTCCTCTTTGCCGAGCGCAGGGGTGTCAAGAAGCTTTATATACTCGGGATTTGCGTCAAAAGCCGCTATAACTGTACGCAGCTCCTCTGCCACAGCCTCGGTGCAGGACTCCTCCTCGGTTAAGAGAAAGAGCGCCCTTCCGTACTCCTTTGCATCAGTCATTTTCGTTACCCATATTGTTTATAAAATCGTTGATGAGGTCACGGTGCTCCTCGGCATTAACGTCACGCTCAATAACCGCAGACGCTATACCTATCGCCATCTCGGAAACCTCGTTTTTAACCTGATTTATCGCGTTCTTTTTCTCAAGCTCGATCTGCTCCTCGGCGCGCTCGATGGTACGCGCGGCCTCGGCGTTTGCCTCACGGAGAATTTCCTCCTCCTTGAGCTGCGCGCGTCTGTGCGCGTCCTTGAGAATCTGCTCACTCTCCTCGCATGCGTGAGAGATAAGCTGCTCGTATTCTCCCTTCATACGCTCCGCCTCGCTCCTTGAGCTTTCGGCATCGGAATACATACCGTCAATTTCCTTCTGCCTTGAGTCAATCATATTTTTAAGAGGCTTAAAGAGTAGCTTTTTTAAGAAAAGGTAGAGAATAAGAAGATTTATCCACGCGAAAATCATGGTCCAGAAATTAACGCCGACAAAGTTTTCAAACTTGTCGATAACGTTCAAAAGTCCCATTTGGATTCTCCTTTTTACGGAATAAAATCTTAAGCTTATCAGAACATGAACATCAAAAGAAGCGAAACGACGAGCGAGTAGATACCCGTAGTCTCGGTAATAGCGCAACCAAGGATCATGTTGGTACGGAGATTACCTGCCATCTCGGGCTGGCGCGCCATAGCCTCAAGAGCCTTACCTACCGCGTTACCCTCACCGATAGCGGGGCCGATAGCTCCAAGTCCCATACACAGACCTGCTGCCAAAAGTTTTGCTGCACTTGCATCCATTGTTAATTTCCTCCTAGGAATTTTATTTTATTTTTATTTTTTATTTTCGACAACCGATTAAAACGATTAAATTATTTTGCCTTTTTATCAAGCTTTTTACGTCTGCTTTCGGGCAATTCCTCAACAGGCGGGCAAGCTCCTCCAACGTACACCATCGTTAAAAGCGAGAATACCAGCGCCTGAACGAAGCCTGAAAAAAGGTCGAAGTAAACAGAGAGAAACGCGGGTATACCTGCCGCGAGGAAGGGTATCTCGGAGAGAACCCCGGGAAGCCATGAGAACAGCGCGGATGAAGCTGCGGTAAGCGCGCCGTAGATAAGCGCGGTTAAAACAGAGCCTCCCGCAACGTTACCGAAATGACGGAATGCCATAGATACGGGGTTTGCGATCTCGGAAACGATATTCATAGGCGTCATAACCACGATAGGCTCTGTAAAGCCCTTGAGCCACGCGCTAAAGCCGAAGTTCTTGATGTTGTTGTACCAGACCATGCCCGTCGTGACAAGCGCCCACGCCGCAGTTACGGAAAGGTCTGCCGTTGCGGAGCGGAGTATATTCGTCATGCCGAGAAGAGTGCAAACTATCGAGGAGAGGAAGAGCGTTCCAATGTAGGGCGCAAACTTAAGGTTATGCTTGCCCATAGTGTCCTCTACAAGATTATAGAGCATAGTCACAAGCTTTTCCGCAACCACCTGAAGCCCTCCCGGGCGCTTTGATAGCTTCCTCGTGACTATAAGGCTGATAATTATCAAAAGCAGGGTAGAAGCGAGAAGAGTCACAGTCGTCTGAGTGATAAGGTTCTTCATTGTAAAGATTGCCGTATCGGGAAGGTCAAAGGGTAACTCAAAATACACCTTTGGGCCGTTTACCTCAAGCTCCACTATTCATCACTCTCCTTTTCTTCCGTATTTTCTTCATATTTTATAAAATTCTCGGGGGCCGGAGCCGGCTCGCCGCGCCTTCTTATCATCTCGCCGATAGAGAGTATCGGGTTGAAGGCAAGGAGCGGTATCGCCGTGCATAGTGGGTTGAACCACTCGAGAAGGAAGGCGGTGACAAGAGCCGCCAGCATCGTTACCGTTCTTATAATAAATGAAGTCTTTATTTTATTCTGAATTGCCATAGAGTTCTCGGCGGTGAATTTTTCCGCCTCCTCATCGGTCATCTCGCGGCTGCCGCGCGCTTCAAGATAGCTGTCAACAGCCCTGTTCACCGAGAGGGAAAGGAATAGAAAGTTCAGCACGACTACCGCCGAGCCGAGCAGTACGCCTGTGAATACCGTGTAATCAAGGGTGAAATCCGTAAATAGAGAGATTACGAAGGCTCCAAGCACTGTCAGCGCCGAAACTATCACCTCACCGATAACGAGCGTTGTAAGCTCACGGTTGTTTTGCTCTTTATCCATTATTATTACCCGTTTTGTTTGTTTTTTTCGATTCTGTCTGTTCTTTTTCAAGCCTCTCGTACGCCGCCATAGCCGAAAGCACGAACCTCACCATAGAGTAAAGTCCCGACAGCACGCCGAGCATTATGAGTATGACGTAAATGAAGCTCGGGGCGGAAAGATAGGTCACAAGAAGCCACGAGATACCCAGCCCCACAAGTATGGGCAAGAGCAGGGTAAAGATGGCCTGCGATACTATATTCATAATATATAACGCACCGACAAGCTTCTTATACACAGCACCCTCCCCAAAAAAGAACAACTTTCCACATCTAGTATATTACCATAATTTAGGCATAAAATCAAGTGGAAAACCGAAAGTTAATACTTTAACAAATAATTCGTGAATATCTTGAAATCTCTGACAATTTTTAGACAAATTTCGATAAAAAAGCCTTCCCCGACACGCTTCGCCGGAGAAGGCCTTCGTTAATTCAATTTTTGCGGTGTGTCGATAAGTCCCGCGAGGTAATCGAGGGATACGTTATAGTATTCAGCAAGCTTTATCGCTCGTGAAAACGGCATTTCTCGTTTTCCTGCCTCGTAAGTACTGTAATATTGATAAGTTGTGCCAAGTACTTTTGCAATATCAGATTGCGTCAAATCGCGGTCTTCTCGCAAGTCTTTCAGTCTATGTGCGTATTTCATATTTATGACCATGCCTTTCTTAGTGAGGTCGTTTGTCTCCGATTTTCGCAGGAAATTCGTTCCATACCTTACGGAACGAAAGGCACAAACGACGGTTTGAAAATTTATTTTCAAACTTTTCTCGAAGCAAAATTTTATAAAAATTATACCATAAATGATTAAAAAGTGTTGACTTTTAATCATATCTGATGTATAATATGTTTACAACCCGTCATTTGTGGTTAATTGTAAAGTATGAGTATTAAAAAATGAAAAACAAAATGCGCTCTCCGCCTTGAAACGTTTTATAAACGCAAGCTCCATTTGTCGCGGAACAAAAGGAAAAAGCCTTCTCTTATGTTGGCACACAAAAACAAAAGCGGCGCCCGTTTTTTTGGGCGCTGTGATATTATTAGATACGGACAGGCGGTCTCGCTTCGGCTCGGTCACAGAACGGCTCTGGCGTTATTAACGCCGTTCATTACCGTTTTGTCGCTTCGCTACCTCGACTGTCCGAGCCTTGTATAATAAAATTTTACCTAAATCAATTCAATTTTCTAGGAGTTTCGATGAGTCCCGCGAGGTAATCAAGGGATACGTTGTAGTATCTTGCAAGGGTTATCAGGTGATGAAGCGGAATTTCTCGTTCTCCGGTTTCGTAGCGGGCATATTGCTGATATTTCATACCGAGTATTTCGGCTATTTGTCTTTGGTTTTTGTCATTGTCCTCTCTCAAATCTCTTATTCTTGGATATAAGTGCATGGTAAAATCTCCTACTCCCGCCGTGAAAATCGGCATATTTTTGTGCATTACATAGATTTTATCATACAACCATACGGTTTTGCTTGAAATCCAACCAAATAGTTGGTATAATATATGTATATACAACTGTTTGGTTTGGTTAATATACCATAAGGAGAAAAATATGAAATCACAAAAAAAGAGCACCGCCTGCATATCTTTATTAAACGCAAGCTCCATTTGTCGCGGAACAAAAGGAAAAAGCCTTCTCTTATGTTGGCACACAAAAACAAAAGCGGCGCCCGTTTTTTTGGGCGCTGTGATATTATTAGATACGGACAGTAGGTCTCGCTTCGGCTCGGTCACAGAACGGCTCTGGCGTTATTAACGCCATTCACTACCGTTTTGTCGCTTCGCTACCTCGACTGTCCAAGCCTTGTATAATAAAATTTTACCTAAATCAATTCAATTTTCTAGGGGTTTCGATAGCTTAATTTAGCCCCGCCGTTAATTTGATAAGCAGGTCGATGTCGTCGGGTTGCACCTTTGCTTCGTGAGCGGCTTTGTTGCGTACGGTGGTGCCGCACCTTTCGCAGCGGTGGATAATAATATATCCCTTTTTGGCGTCGGGGAGAGTCTGTATCGGGCGAAGAATTCCGCCGCAGTCGTTGGCTCTGTCACCGGGGTTTATATCAACGTGGAGTGAGCAGAGACAGAAGGGGCAGTGGTTGCGCGAGGTGTAGCCGAGGGGCATAACCTCTTTTCCGCAGTTTGCACAGACAAACCCCGAGTCGTTTTTCTTAAAGCGTTTTTCTTCCATTTTTAATTCCTTTAATTTCAGATTCCGAATTATTCCGTCATTTTCCCACGCAGAATTTTGAGAATATATCGGCGACTATCTCCTCACTTACGGCTCTGCCGTCAAGCTCTGCCACAGCGCCAAGGGCGCGCTCGATGTCGGATGAAGCAGCGTCCTGTGAGAAGCCTGCGGCGAGGCTGGCAAGCGCCTCTGTGACGAAATTCAGCGCGCGCCGCAGAATTGCCGCCTGTCTTGCCGACGAGACTACCGCGTCCTCGCCGACGGTTATTTTTTCGTCAAGGAACAGCTCCTTAACACAGTCGGCTATCTCGGCGCGGAGCTTATCTGCGCCTGCCCTTGCAGACGCGCGTATCACTTTCGTGAAGGCGGCGCCGAGGCTTGAAGTGTCAAATTTTTCGTCAAGGTCGCATTTATTAAGAACGGCAATTTTTACAGCCGAAGAGCCTTTTATTTCCTCTAGAATTTTTGCGTCGTCCTCACCAAACGGAGCGGAAACGTCAAATATTGCAAACAAAAGTTCACTTTCTGCGAGCATTTTTCTGGATTTTTCAATTCCTATTGCTTCAACTCTGTCAATTTCGTTACACTCGCGTATTCCTGCCGTGTCGGCAAGGCGGAGCATAACGCCGCCGAGGAAAATATTAGTCCGAAGGACGTCCCTGGTCGTTCCCGGAATGTCGGTTACTATTGCGTCGTCCTCGCCAACTAGGATATTATATAACGAGCTTTTGCCAACGTTGGTCTTGCCGACAAGGGCACACCTTACGCCTTCTGATATAGCCTTGCCCGTGCCGTACGTTGCGAGAAAGGCTGTTAATTCTTCCTTTATATTATATAAGCGTGTGATTATCTCGCCGTCGTCAAAGTCACCGAGGTCCTCGTCGGGATAGTCTATCCTTGCGTAGATAGAGCTCATAAGGTCGGTGAGAGCTGCGCGGATTTTTGCCACCCGCTCGGCAAAGCGGCTTCTGGAGCTTACGGACGCAAGCTTCACCTGCTCGAGAGTTTCTGCCTCAAGCAGCGACGCGATGGCCTCCGCCTCGGAAAGAGAGAGTCTTCCGTTGATAAAGGCGCGCTTGGTAAATTCGCCGGGCCCTGCGGGTACAGCACCCTCCGATAGCACTGCCTCAAGGACGGCTCTCGTGACAAGCGTGCCTCCGTGACAGCTTATCTCAACGGTGTCCTCGCCCGTATAGGAGTGCGGGGACGGGAACTTTGTCAATAGCACGTCGTCGATAGCCGCACCGCCATAGATAACGTGGCCGTATATCTGTACTCTTGCGGGATAAGATGTGAGCGCTCTGCCCGAGCGAGCCGAAAACAGACGCTCCGCAATATCAAAAGCTCCGTCGCCCGAAACTCTGATAATCGCAACCCCACCCTTGCCGGGTGGGGTTGAAACTGCCGCAATAACATTAGTTATAGCGTTCATATTATTCTTCAGCGGGAGCTTCTTCGTTGGTAGCTTCCTCTGCGGCAGCTTCAACTGCGACAGGCTCGGTTACTACCTCCGTCTCGTTCTCCGTCTCTTCCTCGAAGATTTCCTTGGGCTTCTTGTCGGTGAGGAAGATAACTATCTTTCTGTTATTATCGGAGCCTATCGAGTTTGTGGAAACGCCCTCGATGCTCTGAATCTCGGAGTGAATGATACGGCGCTCGTATGCGTTCATAGGCTCGAGCATAACGCTTCTCTTATTACGAAGAGCTTTAGCAGCCATTCTTCTTGCAAGCGCTCTGAGAGTTTCCTCTCTCTTTGCTCTGTAACCCTCGATGTCGATGGTAACACGGCTCTTATCGCGCTCGCCTGCCGCATTCTTTCTTGCAGACGCGAGGTTCGCAAGATACTGAACTGCGTCGAGAGTGTCGCCGTGATGGCCGATAAGAGTAGAAGCGTCCTCGCCAACGATGGTGATTCTTCTGGTGCCGTCCTCGCAGGCGTAAAGCTCTGCGTCAGCGTTAAGTCCGATGTCAGAAAGAAGAGTCTTTATGAAATCGTAGGACATATCCTCGCCCTCCGCTACCTCGCGGCGCTCCATTTTGAGCTGCGCCTCGGGGATAACCTCGCTTCTGGGCTTGGATTCTGCCTCTGTGCCAGATGCCTCGGGCATCTTGCGCTCGGGCTTGTTCTTTCTCTTATTATTTACATTAGCACCGTTATTTTCGTTTCTCTGCTTCTTCTCGCCTCTGTCCTTCTTCTGACGGCGCTCTACGGGGTCGGGAAGCTCTATGAATGCCTTAACCTTTGCGGGTCTTGCGAAAAGACCGAGAATGCCCTTCGTACCGCCGTCTAGTATCTCGAACTGTACGTCGTCAAGCTCTCCTGCGCCGAGGCCGGCTCTTGCGTTCTCTTTAGCTTCGAGTAGGTCCTTGCCTACTGCTGTTATTTCTTTTATCATTTCTAAATTCCTTATTTCGTCAATCTTTGATGTCGGGAATGTCTATTCCGCTGTTTGATTTTTTCGCGGGCTTGTCGGTGTTCTTTTTTACCTCTGGAAGCTCGTCGTAGTCGTCCTCGTCAATATAGTGGAGAGAACGGTACTTGGGAATCTCCTTGAGAGCCGCCTTCTGCGTTTTTTCCGCTTCCTTCTGCGCCTTCTTCATAGCCTTTATCTCCTCCTCGGTATATTTAGGAAGAGGCATAGCCTTTGAGAGAATGAAGGTTTGAAGAATGCCGAGAGCCGACTGGTATATCCAGTAAAGACCGAGCATACCGGAGAAGCCGAAGGCGATAAACAGAGTCATAGCGGGCATAACGAGGTCCATCATCTTCATCGACGCGTTTGCCTGCGCGTCCTGTCCCGCAGTCTGCATAGCGTTGCCATTCCACTTGCGAGAGAGCCACATGGAAAGCCATGTAAGAGCCGCTGCAAGAATGGGAATAAGCACGAGAAGCGTGGGGGCTGTGATGTTTGGGGTATCGGCAAGATTTAAGCCGAAGAAGGTAAAGTCGGGAATAGTAGCGGTGTCAACGAGATGGGATAGATCTCCCGAGAAGCTGTTGATCTTTGATACAAGGTTTATCTGGTCGATAGAACCAAACGCGACCTCGGTCTCGGCTGCAACGTCATTGACCAGCCTGTATATCTCGACAATCGTTCCCTCACCGAGATTGCAGATAAACGAAAGGGGCTTTCTGATTATCTCGTAGAGGAACATAATGATAGGAAGCTGCAGTAGCATTGGTAAGCAGCCTGCAAAGGGACTGTAGCCCTCCTTCTGCTGAAACTCCAAGATCTCCTGCTGCATTTTTTGCATTGTGGGTTGATCGGTCCTGCCGGCGTATTTTGCCTTAATCAGCTCGATTTTCGGCTGGAGCTTTGCCATCTTTATCTGATTTTTCTGTTGCTTGATGGTAAAGGGGAGAAAGACTATCTTAAAGAGCAAAGCGTAAAGAAGCAGCGCGAGGGCGTAGCTTCCGCCAAAAAGATTACTGAACCATGCAAGCATGGCACCGATCGCTTGATATAGCCAATCTAACATTTTTACTTTTTCCTTTTTTCATCTTGTGTGTCGGTAATGTATTTGTCGCCGTTTTGTCTGCTGGTGCGGGATACTCTTACCTTGCGCTCGGGAACGGGGTCGTAACCACCCTTCGAGAAGGGGTTACAACGTAAAATTCTCCAAACGGTAAGAAATAAGCCCACGAAAAAGCCACGTTTCTTAAATGCTTCAATAGCATAGGCAGAGCAGGTTGGTGTAAACCTGCAGCAGGGCGGTTTTAGCGGCGAAATGAATTTTCTGTAAAGGCCTATAAGCCATATCATTACGTGCTTCATTACTTAAACATACCGAGCTTTTCAAATGCGATATAAAGCTCGCGCTTAATATCGGTGCTCTTACGGCCAACCGACGCGCTCCTCGCGGCAATAACTATAAGGAAGCCTACCTTAAGCTCCCTTTCCTTCATAACGGACGAGAGCGCCGCGCGCAGTATGCGTCGGGTGCGGCTTCTGACAACCGCGCCTCCGAGCTTTGTGGACGTGGTAAGACCAATTCGGTTTACCACCTTTTTTTCAGGGTGTGCCTTCGCAAGCCTTTTAGCCTGATAGTCGGGTAAAACGTAAACTGCCAGAGCCGATGTCACTGCTCTCTTACCCTTTGAATACGCTTTGGAATACAGGTGGTTTTCGGTTATAGCCGTGAACTTCATTTCCGTACTCCTTTTTTGTCCTTTTCTTTAGTAAAAAACCCCGATAAATGCACATAAAAAAGCTGCGATTTATCGGAGGTTTTTAAGTCGCCCGCGTCAGCGACGATTAATAGGTGAGCTTAGCTCTACCCTTGGCGCGTCTTCTCTTAAGAACTTTTCTGCCGTTAGCGGTTGCCATTCTCTTTCTGAAGCCATGCTCTTTCTTTCTCTGTCTTTTCTTAGGCTGATATGTTCTCTTCATAGTTAGCACCTCCTTGTCAAATATTAACATCGCGAGTCAAAATATGACCCAATTTTCGCGTATTCATACGAAAGCAGAGTATATTATAACCGAAAAAGCAGATTTTGTCAATAGAATTTTCCAAAAAATTTTTATATTATTCAAAAAGTAATAATAAACTGTAAAACTATACCTTGACTTTTATATAATTTTCTGCTAAAATTAGATATATTTATTTTCAGAGGGGATTTTCCAATGTTGAATCAGGACGTAGAGCGGATTCTGGTATCCGAGGAGGAGCTTGACAGAACGGTTACCCGTATTGCCGCTGAAATTGACAGAGATTATAAGGATGCGGAGCATCTCGTGCTTCTTTGCATACTGAAGGGGTCCATAGTATTTATGGGCGATCTTATGAAGAGGATAACCGTACCGGTTGAGATTGACTGTATGAAGGTTTCGTCATACGGTGCGGGAACGGTTACCAGCGGAAGAGTAAATATTATGCTCGATCTTGTCAGGGCGGATCTTGGCGAGTGCGATATTCTTATAATTGAGGATATAATTGACAGCGGCAGGACGCTTTCATACCTGGTTGATTATCTTAAGCTCAAGGGCGCAAGGAGCGTTAAGACCTGCACGCTTCTCGACAAGCCCTCAAGGCGCGTCGTTGAGTTTACACCCGATTACGTTGGTATAGAGATACCCGACGAGTTCGTGGTTGGTTACGGTCTTGACTTTGCGGAGAGATACCGCGCGCTGCCCTACGTCGGAGTTCTGAAGCCTTGCGTTTACGAGAAATAAATTGTATAAGGTAGGTCTTTATACCCTCGGGTGCAAGGTTTCGCTCTACGAAACCGAGGCTATTGCCGAGGCCTTTGAAAAAGAGGGGTTTGAGATTTCGGATTTCGACTCGGTT
The DNA here is from genome assembly GCA_017463125.1 of Clostridia bacterium. Classification (GTDB taxonomy): domain Bacteria; phylum Bacillota; class Clostridia; order Oscillospirales; family CAG-272; genus UBA1740. The sequence goes on from JAFTPV010000014.1 coordinate 49,403, forward strand.
TGCGACGCTTACGTGATAAATACCTGTACCGTAACCGCCGAGAGTGACGCTAAATCCCGTAAGTACATAAGGCGCGCCGCGCGTAAAAATCCCGAGGCTGTCGTTGCCGTTGTCGGCTGTTACAGTCAAAGAGAGCCGGAGGCTGTCGCGGGGATTTCGGGAGTTTCGGTCGTTTTAGGAACGGCGGACAAGCTCTCTGTTGTGAAGAGGGTAAAGGAGCTGCTTGATAGCGGCGAGCGAAGGGTGTCGCTTGACGTTTTCGACCTTTCGGGCGCAGCCTTTGAGCCTATGAAAATTGAGCGTGCGCCGAGGACGCGCGCTTACGTTAAGATTGAGGACGGCTGCGAGTGCAGATGCACCTATTGCGCTATCTCCGCCGCCAGAGGCCCCGTTAGGTCAAAGCCGCGCTGCGACGTTATAAGTGAGGTCGAGGCTCTTTCGCTTTCGGGCGTTAAGGAGGTCGTGCTTACCGGTATTGAAACCGGCTCTTGGGGCGCTGACTTTAAGGAAAAATACGGCCTTGCCGAGCTTCTGACGGAGCTTGACGCAAGGGGGAGCTGCAAGAGAGTGCGCCTCGGCTCTATGGCGCCCGAGCTTGTAAATGAAGATTTTATCAAAAAAATCGCACCTCTTAAAATAATGACACCGCATATTCACCTCTCGGTACAGAGCGCCTCGTCCTACGTGCTTAAGAGAATGAAGCGTAGATATAATGCGGATATGCTATACCGAAACGTTGAATTATTAAGGCAATATGTTCCAAACATTCAACTTACTGCCGATCTTATGGTCGGCTTCCCTGGTGAGAGCGAGGACGACTTCCTTAAAACGCTCGAGTTCGTCGGGCGCGCGGAGCTTCTTGACGCTCACGTTTTCGCATATTCCGCGCGTGAGGGAACTCCCGCCGCAGAGTACGATGGGCAGATACCCGAGTCTGTCAAGCAGCAGAGAAGCAGACGGCTGATCGAGGAGAAAAACCGTGTGAGAGAGGCTGTGCTTGACGCTGCGGTTAAGTCGGGAGCGCAGCTTAACGTGATATTTGAAACGGAGAACGGCGGATATTATACCGGTCACTCCGATTCGTATATAGAGGTCATGTGCCATTCCGAGCGTGACGTGCGTGGCGAGCTTCTTTCGGTAATGCCGACAGGACACGAAAACGGCGTTTTGTACGGGAAAATAATAAATTGACTATAATTGTTTACAAATTCTTATATCAAGAAAGGCAAATATAATGGAAAACAGCAAAAAAACAATGGAAAAAATCGTCGCTCTTTGTAAAAATCGCGGCTTTATCTTCCCCGGCTCCGAGATATACGGCGGTCTTGCAAACTCTTGGGACTACGGACCTCTCGGCGTTGAGTTTAAGAACAACGTAAAGCGTGCTTGGTGGAAGAAGTTCGTGCAGGAGTCCCGTTACAACGTGGGTCTTGACTCAGCGATAATTATGAACCCTGAGGCTTGGGTAGCGTCCGGTCACGTTGGCGGATTCTCCGATCCTCTTATGGACTGCAAGGGCTGTAAGGCGCGTCACAGAGCGGATAAGCTCATAGAGGAGTACGCATTCCAGAACGGAACTGACGACAATCCTGCGTCCTGGACCTTCGAGCAGATGGCGGCATTTATTAAGGAAAAGGGCATCGTTTGTCCCGACTGCGGCGGCAATGACTTTACCGATATTAAGAAATTCAACCTTATGTTCAAGACCTTCATCGGCGTTACCGAGGATTCAACCAACACGGTTTACCTCCGTCCCGAGACGGCACAGGGCATTTTCGTAAACTTCAACTCGGTACAGCGCTCTACGAGAAAGAAGCTCCCCTTCGGCGTTTGCCAGATAGGTAAGTCATTCCGTAACGAGATCACTCCCGGTAACTTCGTTTTCAGAACGAGAGAGTTTGAGCAGATGGAGCTTGAGTTCTTCTGTAAGCCCGGCACCGACCTCGAGTGGTTCAATTATTGGAAGAATTTCTGCCATCAGTGGCTTCTTAACCTTGGTATAAAGGACGAGAATCTCCGCCTTCGCGACCACGACCCCGAGGAGCTTTGCTTCTACTCCAAGGCTACTACCGACTTTGAGTTCCTCTTCCCGTTTGGTTGGGGCGAGCTTTGGGGCGTTGCTGACAGAACAGACTACGACCTCGGTCAGCACCAGAACCACTCGGGCAAGGACTGCACATACTTCGACCAGGAGACAGGCGAGCACTATATTCCTTACGTTGTTGAGCCCTCGCTCGGCGCTGACAGAGTTGCGCTTGCGTTCCTTGTTGACGCTTATGACGAGGAGGAGCTTTCCGAGGGTGACGTAAGAGTCGTGCTCAGACTCCACCCTGCGCTCGCGCCCGTTAAGTGCGCCGTTCTTCCTCTTTCAAAGAAGCTTTCCGAGAAGGCTCTCGAGCTTTACGACCAGCTCGCGAAGGAATTTAACGTTGACTTTGACGAAACAGGTTCTATCGGTAAGAGATATCGCCGTGAGGACGAGATAGGCACTCCCTTCTGCATCACCTACGACTTTGATACCGAGACCGACGGCTGCGTTACCGTCCGTGACAGAGATACTATGGAGCAGGTGCGTATTCCTCTCACCGAGGTAAAAGCATATATCTCCGAGAAAATCAAGTTCTAAGGCTAAAAAATAATAAAACCATTCCGTATGAGGTTTTTGCGGGGGCGGCGGCTTTTTATAAAAAGCCGCCCGCATTCTCTTTATCTACATTATGAAAAACAATTTTTATAAAAGACATCTTGCAGCCGCCAGAGCCGCTTTTCCGCTGACCGTACCCGTCCTTGCGGGCTATACGTTCCTCGGGCTTTCTTACGGCGTGCTTATGGCGTCACGCGGATTTTCTCCGCTTATCACAATGCTTGCAAGCATCTCTATCTACGGCGGCTCTATTCAGTACGCGCTTGTCGGACTTCTCACGGGCGCGTTTTCTCCAATTGAAACCTTCATTCTCGCATTCGTCATCGACGCAAGGCATATCTTCTACGGCATCTCGATGCTTGATAAATATAAGGGCATGGGGCTAAAAAAGCTCTATCTTATTTTCGCAATGACGGACGAAACCTTCTCGGTGAATTATATTGCCGAGCCGCCAAAGGAGATTGACCGAGGGCTGTTTTATACCTATATTTCATTCTTTGACCACTCGTATTGGGTGACCTTTTCAACCCTCGGCTGTCTTTTCGGCTCGCTTATACCGACGGACATCAAAGGCTTTGACTTCGCTATGACTGCGCTCTTTGTCGTTATACTCCTCGAGCAGCTTCTCGAGGGAGTTAAAAATCTGCCCTCTGTGCTTATCGGTGTTGGCGGCTCGGCTTTAGCGCTTCTCGTCTTTGGCGGGGGCGACTTTTTGATACCTGCAATGGTGCTTATGCTGCTTCTTCTCGCGGTATTTAAGAAGCCTATCGACTCACTCCACGACAGAGCAGAAGAGGAGGGCAGAAAATGAGCGGATTTGAAATTATTGTAACCATTGCCCTCGCGGCAATCGGCACGGCGGCGACAAGATATCTGCCGTTTATTGTATTCAATTCAAATAAGCCTACTCCGAAATACCTCGTCTATCTCGGCAAGGCCCTGCCTCCTGCCGTTTTCGGAATGCTCGTCGTATATTGCCTTAAGGCGTTGAGCTTTACCGACGTGTCGGGATACTTACCCGAGCTTTTGGCTATTGCCTTGACCGTCGGAGTGCATCTCGCGTTTAGAAGAATGCTCGTATCGGTGGCTGCCGGAATGGCAGCGTATATCCTGCTTGTAAACTTTATTTTCATCTAAAATGTAAACAAAGGATAACGTATTTATGGAAAAAGTGCAAAAAATCGCATCTTTTACAGTTGACCACGACCTCTTGACAGAGGGAATTTACGTATCGCGTATCGACGGTGATATAACCACATACGACCTTCGCACAAGAGTGCCTAATGCTGACGATTATATGGATAATCTCACTATGCACTCTGTTGAGCACATGATTGCAACGTATATCAGATCGTCAAAGATTGGAGATCGGGTAATATACTTTGGACCTATGGGGTGCCAGACGGGCTTTTATCTTCTGGTGCGTGGCGCTGATAACTCCGAGGTGCTAACCACCCTTATCGACGTGCTGAAAAAAACTGTCAGCCACGAGGGTGAGATGTTCGGCGCTGTTCGCCGCGAATGCGGAAATTACAAAAATCTTGATCTCAGCGCTGCAAAGCGTGAGTGCGAGAGATACCTCAAAATTCTTGAAGGTAAGGAAAACGACTTTTTGTATAAGGGAGAAAAAATATGAGAGCGGATATTGGAATTATAGGGGCGATGGTACCCGAGGTCGAGGGGCTTGTCGCAAGGCTCACGGACGCCTCTAGTGAAACTGTCAGCGGTATAACCTTCCATACGGGGCTTTTGCTCGGCAAGAGAGTCGTTATAGCGCAGTGCGGTATCGGCAAGGTGTTTGCCGCTATTTGCTGCGAAATAATGATACTTAAATATTCACCTTCACTCATTGTCAACACGGGCGTTGGCGGCGCTCTCTCACCGGAGCTTAAAACCGGCGACATCGTTATCGCCGATAAGCTATGTCAGCGGGATATGGATACCTCACCGATAGGCGACCCGAAGGGACTTATCTCCGGTATTAATAAAATCTACTTTGACACCGACGAGCGCGCAAGAGGTATACTCACCTCGGCGGCAGAGAGGCTCGGCCTTCACGCTATGGTCGGCACTATCGCAACGGGTGACCAGTTTATCGCCTCGGCGGAGGATAAAAACAGGATACTTGCGGACTTTCCGTCGGTTGCGTGCGAGATGGAGGGAGGAGCGGTTGCTCACGCGGCGTATATTAATGACACCCCATTTATCGTAATACGCGCGATCTCCGACTCGGCAGACGGCGAGGCAACTATGGACTATCCCACATTCCTGCCACTTGCGGCAGAGAACTCGCAAAACCTTACCCTCGCTCTTGTAAAAGAATGGTGACTGCGCGCCGCCTCCGCGCAAATTAGAAATTAGAAATGACACGCACAAATCTGTCAAGTCGATTTATGATCCGGAAAAAATCACGGTGTCCGAAAAAAACGGACACCGCTTTTGTTTTTTTGTGTGACAACAATGGAAGAAAGCTTTTTTGTTCCGCGACAAATGGAGTTTGCGTTGTTTATGTTTTCACCTCCTCGAAGAGTATTATACAACAAAATTTTACGTTTTGGTGATTTTACTATTAATAAGTTGTTGAAAAAAATGCAGTAAATTTCACATAACTCTCGCGAGATATTATAACGTATCCCTCGATTACCTCGCGGGACTTATCGAAACTCCTAGAAAATTGAATTGATTTTGATACGTGGGACGGCGACTCGAAGTCCCGAGAAAGCCTTCCCCAAGGGGAAGCCTATGTATCTGTACCTCTGCACCCTTAACTCATAACTAAAAAACCGACTCGCACCTGAAAATCGGGCATACGAGTCGGTTTTTCTTTGTTTTTTACTATTAATTACTGTTTTTTAGGGAGATTGTTAATAAGCAGCTTCGCACCGTCTATGGTATAGAGGACAAAGGATGTGAGCATTATCGCAACGGAGGCGGCGATGCAGCCTGCCGATACTGCCTCGGGAATGTATATCCACAGGACGTGGAGAAGGATTACGCTGTGGAGCACGACGGTGTTAAGCTTGCCGTGCCAGACAGCGCCTACCACGATGTCCGTCTTTTTGAAAAGCACAAGACGGAGTATAAAGCTCGTCAGCTCCTTGATTATCATTATAATAAGCGGGATAAGCATAAGAGGGAAGCGGGTCACGAGGCAGAAGAGCACCGCAATCTGCGTCAGCTTGTCCGCTATCGGATCAATTGCCTTACCAAAATCGCTTACCATATTGAAGCGTCTGGCGATGAAGCCGTCAACAATGTCGGTTATGGACGATAGCACTATGACGACAGCCGCCAACACAAGCTCGCCTGTGAGATATAGCCAGAGTATCACGGGTATCAGCGCAAGGCGTAAAAATGACAGCATATTAGGTATAGTAAGTATTTGTTCTTTAGTAAAAATCGAGGACTTTCTTGCCTCTTTTAATTCTTCACTCATTTCTTCCACACCTCAAAAGCATATATAATAATAATTGTAACCTTAAATCAGCCTTAAATCAAGAATAATTTGTAAACTTTTCATTTTTTGGGAGAAAAATGAAGAAAAAGGGCGTGGGTTCGCTTTTTTCTTCGGCAAGAAAAAACAAGATACGGAATAGCCCGGCTATTCCGTATCTATGATCAGTCCTTTTTGAGAAGATCGCGTATTTCCTTGAGAAGATCCTCGGTAGTGGGATTGGCAAGACGGTCAACCCTTGCCTTCTCCTCGGCGGCAGCCTTTTCTTCCTCTGCCTTCTTTGCCTTCTCCGCATAGTAGGCGGAAACAGCAGCCTTGTCGGAGAACTTGATGCCGAGCTTCTTCATCTCGCGGCGCTCCTCCTTCGTGGGCTTGCCCTCGGAGATGCTGTGCGCGAGTGCTTCCTGGCTCTCTCTTACCTTATTTATCACCTTAACGATAGTGAAGAGGGTGATAGCGATAAGAAGGAAGTTGATGATGGCGTTGATAAACGCGCCCCAATCTATGTAGATGGAGTTTGCAAGGTCGAGAACCTGAAGTCCTGCCTCGTCAGTCGTGTACGCGGGCTGAAGAACTGTGAAAAGCTCTGCGAGAGTGTCCTTTGAGAGCACCATTGCGAGCAGCCAGTTCGTTATAGGCTTCAGTACGTAGTTGCAGAGTCCGTTTACCACAGCGGTGAACGAGCTACCGACGATAACACCGACGGCCATATCAATAACGTTGCCTCGGGTTATGAATTTTTTGAATTCGCCAAAGAATTTTTTCATAATGACTCCTTTGTGGAAAAATGTAAATTAATGACGAATTAATTATACACTTATGAAAGGATTTTGTCAATAGGAAAATTTATGTATCTATTTTTGACGACTCGCGCTCCTTAAGCTCGCATTTTATCAAAATACTGCTTTCAAATGCCTCGCCCTTTATCTTCGCCATAAGCGAGGTCGCAAGAGCCTTGCAGGTATTTTCTATCTCGTGGCTGATGGAGGAGAGTGACGGGGTGCTGTAAGCGGAGGTGTGAGCGTCGTCTATTCCGATTATGGCAACGTCCTCAGGAACCCTGACACCGTGCTCGGCAAAGGCGCGCATAGCGCCCATAGCGACTCTGTCGTAGGCACAGATTATGGCTCTGGGGAGGCTTTTTTTGTTTATCAGGTCAAGCGCGCCAAGATACCCGCCGCGCTCAAATCTTTCGGAAGCTGTGACGAAATATTCCTCGTTTACCTTTCCCAAAACCTTTTTTATAGCTGATCTTACCATCTGGCGCCTGCCGTTTGTGTGCGGCTCACCGATAAAGCCGACACTCTGCACGCCCGCGCGCTTCCATGCCAGAACGGCGTCGGTTATAGGCGATTGAAGATCCTTTTTTACGTTAATGGTGCCAACGCTTTTGCTAAAGCAGTTGACTGTGGCTATCGGTATTTCGTTTTTTGGCGTAATTTCGGCATGGCCGTTTATTAAAATAATTCCGTCGACGGGCTGGAATCTTTCGTAATACTCGATGAGCCTCGCCTCACATTCGGCAGAAAAGCCCGTTTCGGCAACAGCTACCTCGGAATTGTATTTAGAAAGATACCTTTGCATTTTGGAGATGAAGGCGGAGTAGTACGTGCTGTCAAATTCGGGGCATATAACCGCAAAAACAAGCCCCGGGTATTCAGCTCGGTAAAACTTTTTAAAGCAGCCATTCGCCTTGGCTACCTCGAATATCATATCTCTTGTCTGCTCATTAACCTCAGGACTCAGCGCAAACGCCTTTGACGCTGTGGAGGTTGAAACGTGGGCTAGCCTTGCAAGCTCGGTCAGAGTCATTTTATCCGCTCCTTCGTTTAGTAAGGATATTATACAACAAAATAAGGAAAATGGCAATAGAAAAGGGGCAATTAATTTCGAAAAACTTTTCGATGTGTAAATTATTGATTTTCGTTTTTTTAGGGGCTATAATTGAAATGTAAAAATAAAAATACTACCGGAAAGGATTTTTTCAATATGGTAAAAGCTGCTTTCGTAGGCTTCGGTGAGGTCAACACACCGAGAGAAATAATAGTTGACAAATGTGCTGTGGCCGAGGCTGGTCTTGTTAAAGAGGGAATGGAGCTTGTTACCAGCATCTATCCCATAACCGACGACTATGAGGAAAAGGATATAAAGAGGGCTGTCGCGGCTCTCTCGGGCAAGGATTTTGACACCCTCGTTCTCTGTATCGCAGGCTGGATTCCAACACACGCAGTAGTGAAGGTTGCCGAGCATTTCCGCCATAAGCCTATGGTTCTTTGGGGACTTTGCGGTTGGATAGAGGGGGACAGACTTGTTACCACCGCTGACCAGGCAGGCACGAGCGCTCTTCGCAAGACCTTTTATGACCTTGGATATAATTTCAAGTACGTATACGATATTATCGGACTTCCTTCAAGAACTAAAAAGGTATACAACTTTGCGCTCGCGGCATCGGCAAGAGAAAAGCTCCGCCACGCGAGAGTCGGTATGGCAGGCTACCGCGATATGAACCTCTACGGCACGCTCTACGACGGCGCGTCATTAAAGCGCGAGGTAGGACCCGAGATTGAAACGTTTGAGATGCTTGAGATAGAGCAGAGAGCCAAGGAGGTTTCCGACGAGGAAATTCAGGCAGTTATAGATAACTGTATGTCAAAGTGGACATTTCTTAAGCCCGCGAATCCCGAGTCAATGAAGAAGGCGGCAAAATACTACCTTGCGACAAAGGCAATCTGTGACGAGCGAGGCTACGGCGCTGTATCTCTTAAGGACGTTGACGGAATGAAGAAGCTGCTCGGCTTCCCGCCCGCACCTATATTTATGCTTCTCTCCGACGAGGCAGGACTCTGCACGGTTCCGGAGAACGATTCTCTCGGCAACGTAACGCAGCTTATGGTCAAGTATCTGACAGGACAGTGCGCTTTCTATCTTGAGTTTTACGAGTTCTTTGAGGACAGAGTGCTTGCGGGTGTTCCCGACTACGTTCCCGCAGAGGTTGTTGACGGCAGGGTTACCGTTATGCCCGCCGCATTCGGCGAGCTTTCAGAGGGTATACTCAACGTAAGTAAGGTCAAGCCCGGCAAGGTTACTATGTGCCGTCTTACCTCTATCGACGGTGAGTATTATATGCACATGGTTGTCGGTGATGCACTTTCCCCTAGAAAATGGGAGGAGGCAGGCTGGACTCAGCCCGCACCCCAGCTCCCCGGTCTTGAGATACTTCTCGATGACGTAGAGGACTTTACCGACAAGGTTATGTGCCAGCACTATATAATCTCTTACGGTGACAACACAGAGGCTATAACCAACCTTTGCGATATGCTTGGTATTGAAATTATTTAAGGAGAAAAACAAAATGTCTAAATTACTTATAGGCTGGGGAGAGGAGAGCCTCGTTCCTACGAAGAAGGTCCGCCTTGCAGGACAGTTTTACGAGAGAATTTCACAGTTCGTTGAGTCGGAGATAACCGCAACCGCTATGGCAGTAGAAGCAGACGGTGAGCAGATGATAATGATTTCTGCCGATATGACGAGTATTCCCGACTACGTTCTTGAAATGGTAAGAGAGAAGGTGGGTAAGGAGTGTCAGGGCTTTGACCCTATGAAGCTTATAATAGCCGCAACCCACACTCACACCTCCCACACACTTGCAGCTCCCGATGGATATAAGGCGAAAGGCAATCTTCCCATAGCTACCACAAGGGATATCCTTGCTGAGTTTATGCCTCCCGAGAAGGAATACAAGGCCCTCGTTACTGCTGACGACTCTGTAATAGACCCGAAGGAAGCATCTCTCTTTGTAAGCGAGCAGATTTCAAAGGCGGCTATCAAGGCTTGGAAATGCCGTAAAGCTGCAATGTTCTCAAACGAGTTCGGCAGAGCTGCCGTCGGTATGTGCAGAAGAGTTCATTACGACGACGGAACGTCGGAAATGTGGGGCGATACAAACTCTGCGAATTTCGTAGCGCTTGAGGGCGGAAACGACTCGGGCATCGAGCTTCTTTACATATTCGATACAGATAAAAAGCTGACGGGTGTTGTTGCAAATATTGCTTGTCCCTCGCAGATTTTAGAGCAGCGCAGCTTCATCTCCGCTGACTATTGGGGAAGAGCAAAGGCTATAATCCGTGAAAAGCTGGGTAAGGACATTTATCTTCTCGGACTTGGCGGTGCAGGCGGCGACCAGTGTCCAAGAGACCTTGTAAGATGGGTTCAGCCCGAAACTCCTATCGACGACCCCCATGTTATAAGACCTCTTCCCTTAAAGCATAAGGCAGACCCCTCTATGTTCGATATCTCCGGATGTAACAAGGCAGGCAAGAGAGTTGCAAACGAGATTATCTCGGTTTACGAGGATATTGACAAGGACTCACTTATGGATGAAATGAGGTTCTGCCATAAGGTAAAGAGCCTTGATTTGCCTCTCAGAAAGGCAACAAAGGAAGAATATAATAAGGCGGTGCGTGAAATAGAGTATTACGTACAGAAGAATGCGGATAACGACGTATTTACATACGCGGATAATGCAAAGATGTATGTACATTCGGGTACAATTCTCCGATACCGTATGCAGCAGACACAGGAAATTTACACTATTGAGTACCACGCCGTGCGCTTCGGTCCCGTTGCATTCGTTACTAACCCCTTCGAGCTATTTCTCGATTACGGTAACAGAATCAAGGCGAGAAGCTATGCAGAGCAGACCTTTATCGTTCAGCTCTGCTGCGGTCAGGGCGGATATCTCCCCACCGAGAAGGCGGAAAAAGCGGGCCACTACTCCGCATACATCACCTCTGGCAAGGTTGGACACGAGGGCGGCGACCTGCTTGTAAGAGAGCAGCTTAAGGATATTGCCGATATGTTCTGCGGCGAGGAAATCTACGCAAAAACATGGTAAACTCTAAATTTAACGTCGAGCGCAATACGCATCTTCATTTTGAAAACAAGCATGTATCGAGGCACTTCTTTGTATTTCTTTTTGCTCTTTATGCGATAGTCTATATGACAAAAAACTGCTTTAACGCAGCCCTTGCGGATATAGTAAACGAGGGAATACTGACAAAATCGCAAACAGGCTCAATAACTGCCGCATTTTATATAGTTTATGCTCCGCTTCAGATAGTCGGAGGCATGGCGGCAGACAGATTTAGTCCCCACCTTCTGATAAAGATAGGACTTATCGGCGGCGCTGTTGCAAACTCGGTAATATTCTTGAACCAGAACTATTATGTAATGCTTGTAACGTGGGTGCTTAATGCTATAATTCAGTTTGCCCTCTGGCCCTCCGTATTTAAGATTATGACAAGCGAGCTTTGCCGCTCGGACAGAAAGCAGATGATATTTTATATGTCGCTTTCTTCAACGGTGGGACTTCTCGGAAACTATCTGCTTGCCGCGTTTCTGCCAAGCTGGGAGTATAATTTCTTCGTTTCGGCAATATTACTCTTGGGGCTTGCTATCGGTATTCACTTCTATGACAGGCATATTAATAAATATATGATACCCGACAGGATAGAAGCGGAAAGCAAGACCGCCTCGCCCGCTACGGTTTACAGCGGCAGCTCTCTTAAGCTCTTCTGGTTCAGCGGAATGTTCCTGCTTCTTATCCCCGTGTTTGTAAGAAGCGTTATAGGTCAGGGAATAAAGAGTCTGTCTCCCACAATGATAATGGAAACATACGGTATATCTCCGCAAATTTCCAACCTGCTTAACATCTTTATTATCATAGCGGGTATTGCGGGAACAATGCTGGTAAGATTTTTGCTTAAAGACAAAATGAGCGATATGGCAGGAATAGCAGTATTCCTTATTCTCACGTTCGGTCTGTCGGTAGCTCTTCTTTTCTCGGACAACATTATCACAACAATGATAATCCTATGCCTAATGTCCACTACCTCAACAGCTCCGACACTTTTTATGTCCTATTTCAACTCGGGATTTTCAAAGTACGGTAAAAATGCCACCGCCACAGGTATATACAACACCGCAGGCAGCCTTGGTGTTTGCGCCTCGGGATATGTTATCGCCGTTATTGCCGACAATTTCGGCTGGGGTGTAACACAGGGTGTGTGGTGCGCTTCGCTTTTTGTCTCGGTTCTGGTCGCCTTGATACTTATTCCTATGAATAATAGATTCAGAAAAAAAGAAGCGGAGAGGGAAGCCCTCACCGCAAAGACGGAAAATCTCTAGTTCTAAAGAAAACTCCCCGAAGCCCTAGCGTGATGTCCAGAACGGACAAATCACGCTAAACTACGATTGCCCTTGCGGGCAAGTTATCAGTTTAGATATGCTTCGCATAATTATGATTAGCTTCGCCAAGTTTTAGGCTACAATGGCAATCATATCATAACGCTTGCTATGCAAGCTCATAACGGCGAGCCTCATAACTCTAAACTAAAACCAACAGAAAAGAGAGGACATTTCGGCTATTAAACCGATTTGTTCTCTCTTTCTGTCGTTATATGGGTTTGGGCTTAGGCCATAGTGTATTTGACTAGTCAAATGCGATGCTTGCACTTAGCAGTGTTTTTTAATTCTCCGCTAAGAACATTGCCCATTGGCGACGGGGAGTGCTTTTTTGTTACTTCAAGTGCTTTGCCTGCTTGTGCTCGGGCATGGTTTTGATATGCTCATCTCTTGCACTGGTTCTTTCCTCGGGCTTGATGTCACCCGCCTTGGTGAGCGCGATTTTCGTAAGCATAGGTCCTATCAGCTCGTATATAAGCACGGCGAAGAGAGTGATGTTTGCAACTATCATACCGTCAGCGCCAAGCTCGCCAGCCTTCATAGCCATACCGAGCGCAACGCCCGCCTGGGGAAGAAGGGTTATACCGAGATATTTTACGATATTATCGTCACACTTTGTGAGCTTTGCGCTAACGAAGGCGCCGCTGTATTTTCCGACAGAACGGCTTAAAATGTAAACTATACCTACCAAAATGATGGCAAAATTAGTGAAAACGGACAATTCAAGCTCGGCACCCGACAGCACGAAGAACAGCACAAACAGAGGCGCCGTCCATCTATCAACCCTCTCCATAAGCTCCTCGGAAAAGTCGCATATATTGCAGAACACGGTTCCAAGCATCATACAAACGAGAAGCGAGGAGAAGCCAATATGTACGCCGCCTATCTCAAACTTCATCATAGAGAAGGCAATGGTGATAAATACGAAGGTTATGGACATAGAAAGACGCTTTGAGCGCGAATGGAAGAAGCGCTCGCAGAAATTGAAGATGAAGCCCATAGCAGCGCCGAGCGCGAGAGAAAGCACGATTTCAAGTATCGGCTCAACTACTACCGAGATAACGTCAACGGCGCCCTTTTGCATAGCTCTTGCAACGCCGAAGGAAATCGCAAAGAGCATAAGTCCCACCGCATCGTCAAGCGCAACTACGGGAAGGAGAATATCTGTAACGGGGCCCTTCGCCTTATACTGCTTAACGACCATGAGAGTCGCGGCAGGGGCGGTTGCCGCCGCTATTGCACCGAGGGTGAGCGCTGCGGGGAGCGAGAGAATGTCGGGTGCGCATAGGTGGAATACGATAAGCGCTATATCAACGAGCAGCGTTGTGATTACAGCCTGCAAAATGCCGATAACAGTCGCCTGCTTTCCAATCTTCTTAAGCTGGGAGAGGCGGAACTCGTTTCCGATAGAGAAGGCGATAAAGCCGAGAGCCACGTCGCAGAGTATCGAATAATTTTCAACGTCTGCCATAGAGGTAAATCCGAGTCCTGGAACACCGAGTGCGCCGAGAACGTACGGACCGACGAGGATTCCGGCAACTAGATACGCCGTTACTGCCGGGAGCTTCATAAGCTTCGCTACTCTTGAGAGCATAAGACCTGCGAAAAGTGAAACCGATAAACTTAAAAGTGCTTGCATTTTAATGTTCTTCTTTCTTTTTGCCAAAAGGCGTTATTATTTCAACAGTCCTGTATTATACCACCGACTCTGCCGAAAGTCAAGCCTAAAATCAATATTTATCACAAAAATTTTTATACCGTATTGACAAAATGAAATATTTCGTGTATTATAGGATAAAAATGCTTTCGGAGGCTGTTTTTATGAATACCGTTGTTGAAAGACTTGAAACCCCGGTTAATTATGAATGTGACGTTCTTGTAGCGGGCGGCGGCGTTGCGGGTGTCAGTGCGGCTCTTGCGGCGGCGAGAGCGGGGGCAGAGGTAATACTGCTTGAGCGCGGATTTATGCTCGGCGGACTTGCTACGGCGGGACTCGTTACCATATATCTCCCTCTTTGCGACGGCGAGGGGCGTCAGGCATCTTACGGTATTGCCGAGGAGCTTCTTAAGCTCTCGATAGAGCACGGCGACGAGGGACGCTATCCTACCGCTTGGCTAGACGGCGGAAGTCTTGAAGAGAGAAAAAAGAGTCGTTACGAGGTTCAGTTTAACCCCCACCTCTTTGCTATCAGCGCGGAGAGGCTTCTCGTGTCCGAGGGAGTCCGTATTTTCTACGGTACGACGGCGGTGTCGGTGTCAAAATCCTACGATAGAGTAGACTCGGTAATCATTGAGAGCAAGTCGGGAAGAGAAGCGATAAGGTTTAAAGGGTGCGTGGTTGACGCAAGCGGTGATGCTGACCTCGCTCACCTCTCGGGCGCAAAATGCCGTGAGTATGCGCGTGAAAATACCCTTGCCGCGTGGTACTATTGGGACAAGGGTGATGGCGTTAAGCTCAAGCAGTACGGCTTCTGCGACTCGGTGCTTGATAGCGATAACGCAAGAGCCATTAATAATAACAGATATACCGGTCTTACCCTCGAGGACGTAAGCAGAATGAGCATTGACGCTCACAGCGCCATCGAGGCAGATATACTGAAGAGGCGTGCGGCAGGTGAGGATAAGCTCTTCCCGAGCTGTATCGCGTCTATACCGCAGGTCCGTATGACCAGATGCCTTGTTGGAAAGTACGAGATGACCACAGGGGACGAGGGCAAATATTTCAGTGACTCCGTCGGCACTTTTTCAAACTGGCGCCGTCGCGGGCCAGTTTACGAGCTTCCCTTCAGCGCTCTGTACGGTGACGAGGTAAAAAATCTTCTCGCTGTCGGAAGGTGCCTATCCTCCGATGACGATATGTGGGATATAACGCGCGTAATCCCCGTTTGTGCCGTTTCGGGCGAGGCTGCGGGCACTGCCGCCGCTATGACGGACGACCTCACGGCGCTCGATATTTCCAATTTACAATCGGCTCTTAAGGCGCGCGGAGTAAGGGTGCATATCGACGAGCTTTAAGCAAATATGCGTGTTATGTTATATAAAAGAAAAAATATTTGAAGAAAATATTGACAATTCTCCCTTAATTGTGTATAATTAAATTACGCAAAGACTCTTTATTCTAATTAGGAGGTTCTATTATGTCTACAAAAAACGCATTGCTCTTCTTCCTAGCGGTATTTGGAATAATCTTTATCGGAGTTGACGCTTGCCTTCCTCTTTGGGGGCTTGGAAATCTTCAGGGCGCTATGTCGTATATCGGCGGTCTTATGCTCGTTGTGTTCCTTATCCTCGTTCTTGGATTTGGCTTCGTGTTTAGGGTTGCGTACATACTCGGCTCTTGCTGGGTAGTAGGTATGGCGTTTACAACTTTGTTTATGACGGGCGATCTCGTTATGGGTCTTGTTTACGCCGGCGTTTCAGTTGTTCTTCTTGCGCTTATTCCTACCGTATTCCTTAAGAAGAAATAATTTCGGTACATAGCTTGGGGTGCGAGAAACCGTAAAACACTCGCACCTCTGTACTTTTTGTTATTAATTTCATACGGAGGTCGGAGATGTCAGGCAAGGTAAAATTCTTTTTTATATGCTTCATTTTAAGTATACTGTCATTTGTGACGGGAACGGTTCTTTTTACGAGCTCTGCTAATGACGAAGTCTCTCTTTGGCTCGGTACCGTTTTGCTTGTCATTGGCGCTCTGCTTCTTTTTATAAGTATTATTACGGCGATTATCGGCTGGAAGCGCTTTGCTAAATATCTTTACGCTTTAACCGCTCTGTCAGCTTCTGTTGAGGCAGGCTGTACGCTTATTTTATCAGATGATATTGTTACGGGACTTATTTATCTCGCCGTTGCGATTCTGCTCCTTATAGGCATGGTTCCCATCTGCTTTAAGAAAAGCTGAGCGCTTGTCGCATAAGCGCATATAATAAAAAAGATTAAAGATTATATAGAATAGAGATTTTGACGATGAGAAGATTTATGTTTTCCTTACTTTGCATTCCCGGCGTGGTATGCACTCTTGTTTCATATTTTTGCTTTGCGAGCCCCGCTCTTTCAAGAGTGGTTGGCTACGTTTTGCTTGCGGCAGGAATTCTGTTCTTCCTCGCTGCTTGTATAGTGAAGCTTAAGAGATATTTTTGGTCTATATGGTTCTTCCTCATTTTACACTCTCTCGTAGGCGCGGCGGCATCTCACCTTATAGCCAGCGAGCAAACTATCCTTATCGGCGTTATACTCTTTGCGTTAATGACTCTGTTCATCGCTGCAAGTATTCCGGTAATGCTTATTTGCTCACCTGAGTAATAATATGGAACGTTGGCTTGTCCATCGCTTAAATATATCATTTTGTTAATTACGGAGGCCGTTATGCGTAACTTTTTAGCGGGTCTATTATTATTTCTCGGCGTTTTCTTCTTCATCGTTTTCGGTGTTGATATATTTACGCGCCAGATAGCCGAGCCGCTTTTCTCGATTATCTTCATTTTAGCGCAGGTGTGCATCGGTGCTTTTGCCGTTCTTAACGGGCAGAGCCACCTTGCCGTCACTATGGGCGTTCTTCTCCTCGTTGAGTTCGTGATACTTTTATTCTTCCCGACTCTTTGGTTCGTTGCATACTTTTAATTTGCTAATCTCAAAATTGTAAGGCGCAGGATTTTTATCTTGCGCTTTTTCTATTGACATATAATTATATTTATGGTAAAATACCTGTCGGTGTTTATATTTATTAAATAAGGAAGATTTTATGAAGGAAAAGATTCAGTTATCCGACCATTTTACATATACCCGTCTTTTAAGATTTGTGGCACCGTCGATAGTTATGATGATATTCACGTCGATATACGGCGTTGTTGACGGACTCTTCGTATCAAATTTCGTTGGTAAGACCGAGTTTGCCGCGCTTAACCTGGTAATGCCCCTGCTTATAATTATGGGTGCTATCGGCTTTATGATAGGTGCGGGAGGCACCGCCGTTGTGGCAAAGACGCTCGGTATGGGGGAGAAGGATAAGGCTAACGAGTATTTTTCACTGCTCGTTTACGTAACCGTAATAGCGGGTGTTGCGCTTGGTGTAATAGGCATCCTATGCGCCCGCCCCGTTGCCATATTCCTCGGTGCAGAGGGGGAAATGATAGACTTTTGCGTTATCTACGCGAGGATAAATCTTATTGCGCTCCCTTGCTTTATGCTCCAGAATATTTTCCAGACCTTCTTCATCACGGCAGAGAAGCCGAAGCTCGGACTGACTATAACCGTTATGGCGGGTGTTACCAACATGGTGCTTGATGCGCTGTTCGTTGCGGTATTTGACTTTGGGCTTGAGGGCGCGGCTGCTGCAACGGCACTTAGCCAGGCTGTCGGCGGACTTGTACCTCTTATCTATTTCGGAAGAAAAAATTCGAGCCTTCTGAAGCTCGGAAAAACTAAATTTTACGGCAAAACTCTTCTTGCCACCTGTATCAACGGCTCCTCGGAGCTTATGAGCAATATTTCAGCATCCATAGTTACGATATTTTATAATTATCAGCTTATGCGCTTTGCGGGTGAGAACGGAGTTGCCGCTTACGGCGCTATAATGTACGTTGCCTTTATTTTCGTCGCGATATTCATAGGCTTCTCGATAGGCTCATCTCCAATAGTCAGCTTCCATTACGGAGCGGGGAACACCGACGAGCTGAAAAATATGAGAAAAAAGAGCATTAACGTTATGTGCGTTGTCGGTGCGGCAATGACCTTGATAGCAATAGCCGTGTCAACACCGCTTTGCAGACTGTTTGTAGGGTATGACGACAAACTTTTTGAAATAACGCTTCGGGGCTTTATTATCTACGCCTTCTCGTATCTTATAGCTGGGATAAATATCTTTGGCTCTGCCTTCTTCACGGCGCTCAATAACGGAGTTATATCCGCCGTAATCTCGTTATTAAGAACCCTCGTTTTTCAGTGCGTGACGGTGCTGGTCCTGCCGATATTCCTTGAGCTTGACGGAGTTTGGCTCTCGATAATCGTTGCAGAGCTGCTCTCACTTATCGTTACCGTGCTGTTCTTGATTTTCAAGCGTAAAAAGTATAATTATTAATAAAAATTGGGTCGGGCATCACCTTTCGGCAGGCGCCCGACCTACATTTACGTTATTTTGTCAAGCTCGCAGGCAAGAGCCGCTCTCGTTGACGCCCTCGGCTCCGAGAGGGGAAGACGCACCTCCGGGCTTATCATTCCTACCCTTGCCATAATATGCTTTATCGGCGCGGGGTTGGTTTCAAGGAAAAGTGTCTTGATAAACGGTAAGAGGGTGAGCTGTATATTCAGCGCTCGTTCCCACTCGCCTCTGAAGCATAGGTCGCAAAGCTCCCGCGTTCTTTTTGGGAGAATGTTTGATACGACGGAAATAACGCCCTCGCCGCCAAGAGCAAGTGTCGGGTATATCTGCGAGTCGTTGCCCGAGTAGAGCGGAAGCTCGCGGCGCATATCCGCAAGAGTAACCAGCCTGTCGGTTGAATCCGAAGCCTCCTTAAGCCCTACCACCCTCTCGCACTCGGCAAGCCGAGAGAGGAGATTGTAGCCGAGATTCACGCCCGTTCTTGACGGGACGTTATAGAGTATTACGGGGAGGGAGGACGACTCAATAATTTTCATATAGTGGCGGTACACGCCCTCCTCTGTGCCTTTATTATAGTAGGGTGTTACGAGAAGCACGCCGTCACAGCCGCACCTCTCGGCAAATTTCGTGTGCCTTATTGCAACGGCGGTATCGTTGGTACCCGTACCGAAGATAAGCGTAGCTCTGCCCGCCGTATATTCTTTTGCAAACTCAAAAAGAGAATACCTCTCCGCGTCGGAGAGGGTTGCCGCCTCGCCCGTCGTTCCCCCGATGATAAGAGCCTCCACCCCGGCTTCAATCTGAATGTCTATCAGCTTTTTGAGAGCGTCGTAATCTATCTCCTCGTCCTTAAAGGGCGTTACAAGAGCCGTGCCGACCCCTTTGAATAAGCTTTTTTTACTTTTCATAATTTTCTTTCCTCCGACTCTTGAAAAGTGTGCGGTTTTTGTGTATAATTGTTAATGATTGTATTTTTATTTTATGACGGACGGCTCCCTGCCGTTACCTTGCGAGGACCGATAAAATATTTGTGCGGCAGCCGAAGGACAACAGAACGGAGATTAATATGACAGAGGAAAAGGATATTATATTAAACGATAGGGTTGCAACCGACCTTGAAACAAAGGATTTTTACTACGAGCTTCCCGAGCAGCTTATTGCCCAGTCGCCGAGCGAGGAGCGCGACGGCTGTCGCCTTATGGTACTGGAAAAAGAGAGCGGAAGCGTCGAGCATAAAATATTCCGCGATATAATAGATTATCTTAACCCCGAGGATATGCTCGTCGTCAATTCATCAAAGGTTATTCCCGCACGCCTTCTCGGTGTGAGCTGCAAGACGGGAGCGCCAATGGAGCTTTTGCTTCTCCGTATGCTCGATTCGGGAGAGTGGGAAACCCTTGTCCGTCCCGGAAAGCGCGCGAAGATAGGTGCTGAATTTGACTTTTCCGGTGTTTTGCGTGCAACCGTTACGGACATAGTGGACGGTGGTAACCGAACCGTCAGATTTGACTATGATACCGAGAAATATAAAAGTATATATGAGGTGCTCGACGCGGTTGGCAATATGCCCCTGCCGCCATATATTACGAAAAAATTAGAGAATAAGTCCGACTATCAGACCGTTTACGCAAAGGAGGAGGGCTCTGCTGCCGCTCCCACAGCGGGTCTGCACTTTACCGATGCGCTTCTTGAAAAAATAAAGGAGAAGGGTGTTGGATACGGTGAGGTAACGCTCCACGTTGGTCTTGGAACCTTCCGTCCTGTTAAGGTAGAAAAGCTTGAGGAGCATCTTATGCACGCGGAGCATTTCTATATAACGGAAGAGGTCGCCTCCGAAATCAACAGCAGAAGGATGGCCGGCGGCAGAATTATAGCCGTTGGCACCACCGCCTGCCGCGTTCTTGAGAGCGCGTCGAGTGATGACGGAACAGTTCACGCAATAAGAGGCGAAACCGGAATTTTCATCTACCCCGGCTATAAATTCAAGGCAACAGACGCCCTCATAACCAATTTCCACCTCCCCGAGTCCACCCTCATAATGCTCGTCAGCGCCCTCGCAGGTAAAGAAAACGTTATGAAGGCTTACGAAATCGCGGTGTCTGAAAGGTACCGCTTCTTCTCCTTCGGCGACGCTATGCTGATTGTATAAATTGTGTGATACTTCGTTAAACCGTCGACTCGCAACGCTTGACATAGGTAACTATGACGTCGCGTTACTCGCTTGGTTTGCCTCGTCTCACGCAATTTCTCCTATCCAGCAGCTGATTGTACAAAATCCGCAATACTGCGTTAAAGCTTTACTAATACTGCTCGCCGTGTCTTGTGAAATTTCTATTGACAGGCGTGTAATTATACTATCTGCACATATAATTAAGCGCCCGGAGATAAACATTGTTGAATGCGCTAATAGTATATCGTTTTAGAATTGGGGTATTAAATTATTTCATATCCCAATTCTTTTATTTATGTTGACAAAAATACACTAAAGTTGTATAATATGAATACTTATTTTTTTACGAAAGGAATTGCCCTCTGTAAAAAGGGTGATACAGGCAAACAAGATGAACAGAGTGTATAATTTCTCCGCAGGTCCGTCTATGCTTCCGCTAGAGGTTCTTGAAAAGGCACAGAAGGAAATGCTGTGCTATGGAGAGTCCGGAATGTCAGTTATGGAGATGAGTCACAGAACTCCTGAGTTCGAGGAAATTCTTCATGGTGCAGAGGACGCGCTCAGAAAGCTGATGAACGTTCCTGCTAACTATAAGATTCTCTTTATGCAGGGCGGCGCTTCAACGCAGTTTGCGGCAGTACCCCTCAATTTCCTTTCCGAGCATAAGTGTGCAGACTACATCGTTTCCGGTCAGTTTTCAAAGAAGGCAGCAACCGAGGCTAAAAAGTACGGCGATATTGCCATAGCGGCATCGAGCGCAGGCTCAACACCCACCTTCTCTACAATTCCGGAAACCACAAGAAGCTCCTTCCGTCCCGACGCGGATTACGTTCACATCTGCTTTAACAACACTATTTACGGAACGAAGTTCCACTATATACCCGACACGGGCAATATTCCTCTCATCGCGGATATGTCCTCCTGCATCGTTTCCGAGCCTGTTGACGTATCAAAGTTTGGTATGATTTACGCAGGAGCGCAGAAAAACGTTGCACCCGCAGGCGTTACTATCGTTATAGTCCGTAACGACCTTCTCGGCGGCGCGCGTCCCGACACTCCCGCAATGCTTGACTACAAGCTCATGGCAGAGAACGATTCTATGTATAACACTCCTCCCTGCTGGTGCATCTATATGGCGAAGCTCGTGTTCGAGTGGATACTCTCCATCGGCGGTCTTGACGAGATGAAGCGCCGCAATGAGAGAAAGGCATCTCTGCTTTACGACTACCTTGACAGCCAGTCCTACTATACCGCAAGCGTTGATAAAAAGTGCCGTTCTATGATGAACGTGGTGTTCATTACAGGGGACGCCGAGCTTGATAAGAAATTCTGTAAGGAAGCGGCAGAGCAGGGGCTTAAGAACCTTAAGGGACACAGATCCGTTGGCGGAATGAGAGCCTCTATCTACAACGCTATGCCCTACGAGGGTGTTGAAAAGCTCGTTGACTTTATGAAAAAGTTCGCAGTAAATAATCCCAAGGGACAGTTCTGATGAACCAAAAACCAGAAAATATTGTAGGAAATGTAAATAAAACTATGAAAAAGATTAAATTAATGAATAAAATTGCCACCGTAGGCACTGACGTTTTTGACAAGGCGGCCTACGAGGTATCTGACAGCGTCACAAATCCCGACGCTATAATGGTAAGGTCTGCAAGCCTTCACGAGATGGAGTACAACGACGAGCTTCTTGCTATTTCAAGAGCGGGTGCTGGTGTCAACAATATTCCCGTTGAGGAGTGTGCATCTCGCGGTATCGTAGTATTTAATACCCCCGGCGCTAACGCAAACGGAGTAAAGGAGCTTGCCGTTACGGCACTTATGCTCGCCTCCCGCGACGTTGTTGGCGGTATCGAGTGGGTAAAGGCAAATGCAGGCGACCCGAATATCGCAAAGACTGTTGAGAAGGAAAAATCTAAGTTTGCAGGCTGTGAGATACTCGGCAAGACGCTTGGCGTTATCGGTCTTGGCGCTATCGGCGGTCTTGTTGCAAACACGGCAAAGAACCTTGGTATGAAGGTTGTAGGCTGCGACCCCTACCTTACCGTCAACGCCGCATGGAGCCTCTCAAGCTCGGTTCATCACGCCGACAGCTATGACGAGATTTACGCCGTAGCGGATTATATCACTCTTCACGTTCCCGCGACCTCTTCTACTAAGGGAATGATTAACAAGGAAACTATCGCTAAAATGAAGGACGGCGTAAGAATAATTAACCTTGCGCGCGCCGAGCTTGTCAACGCTGCTGATATGAAGGAAGCACTCGAGTCTGGAAAAGTAGCCGCTTATGTGACTGATTTCCCCACTCCAGACACAGTAGGGATGAAAAATACGGTCAACATTCCCCACCTTGGCGCATCTACCGCCGAGAGCGAGGACAACTGCGCTATAATGGCGGCGCACGAGCTTGACGAATTCTTAAAGAGCGGAAATATCAAAAATTCGGTCAATTATCCCGCAGTTTCAATCCCCCACACAGGCGATCACCGTATTTGTCTTTGCCACAAAAATATTGCCAACGTCCTCTCCCAGATTACCGGCATAGTTTCCGGTGAGGGAATTAACATCGAAAACTTCTCAAACGGCTCAAAAGGCGACTATGCCTACACCATCGTTGAGATAAAGGTTTCTGTTCCCGAGAAGATTATTCCCAAGCTCGAGGCTATTGAGGGCGTCATTAAAGTTAGAGTTATTTGATTAAAATAACTAATCTCCCTAAGGAAGAAGAGGGCAATAGCTCTCTTCTTTTTCTATTTTCTTAAAATTTATTGAAAGTTTTCTTCATTTGTGTTAAAATAATATAGTATGATATAACAAAAACAATTTTAACGGAGCGATTTATGAAAGTAAGATCCTACACAAAATCCGACCTTATAGCAATGCTCAAAAATTTTCTTTTAGTCGTTTTAGGAACTCTGATTTTGGCGCTGGGGTGTGCGATATTCGTCGTACCCTTTGACCTCGTAACAGGCGGTGCTACGGGTCTATCAATAGTTATTGACAATATTCTCGGCGGCCTTGTACCGATAGATATTATTATCGCCGTATTAACTTGGGGACTCTTCTTCCTCGGGCTTATATTCCTCGGACGCGACTTTGCTATAAAGACGCTGGTGTCCACGATAATATACCCGGTTGCGATTTCCGTTTTTATGCGCCTTGTGTCCCCGGACGTTTTAGGCGGCTTCTTCTATCTTCAGAGCTCGGTGCACTCGGACATAGCGCTTATAATAGGCTCGCTCTTTGGTGGCGTGTGCATAGGCACGGGCTGTGCGCTGACCTTCCTTGGCGGCGGCTCTACGGGTGGAATTGATATAATTGCCTTTATTCTTTGTAAATTCTTCAAGAGGTGGAAGAGCTCTGTCGTTATATTCTTAATAGACGGCATAACGGTCCTGCTCGGTATGTTCGTTATCGGCGACCTAGTCCTGACCCTTCTCGGCATCATCTCCGCATTCATCGGTGCTATGGTTATAGACCGCATCTTCCTCGGACGCACGCAGGCCTTCACCGCCGAGATAATTTCCGATAGGTACGAGGAGATAGTCGCCGTAATAAGAGATAACGTAAGAAGAACGTCAACAGTCATCGACGTTGTCGGCGCATATTCGGGGGAGAAAAAGAAGATGGTTATGGTGACATTCACTATGCGCCAGTACGCCGAGCTGATAACGGCAGTGAACAGGATAGACAAAAAGGCATTCGTAACCATAAGCCGTGCCCACGAGATAAACGGCGAGGGCTGGACGTATGGCGAGCACGACTAGTACCGAAAAATTTTCGAAAAACTTTTCGTTAAGCAAAATATTGACTTTAATTGTGGCAGAGTTTATAATGATTATAAGGCTCTGCCATCTTTATTTTATGAGGAAAAAAGCTATGTATAACTTTTCTATGATGCCCTTAAACGACGCCCATTTTGACGAGATGTGCGCTGATATAAAGGAGCAGTATAAGCGCGGGATAACGACCTGCCCTCTGTTTATTATGACGCTAGTTCCGGAGGGGGAGCCTGTTTGGGACAAGGTCCGCCCTATGTGCGAAAAGTTTGCGAGATTTCGTGACGAGCTGGCCAAGGACGGTGTTCCCGCAGGCGTGCTTATCCAGGCATCTCTCGGTCACGGCTATGATATAAACCTCGCGCCGTTCACGAGATTTTTAGGTGTTAGGGACGGTGAGGAAAAGAACGTTTATTGCCCTTATGACAAGGAGTTTCTTGCTCACTTTAAGAGTGTTATAAAAAGGATTGCGCTGGAGCGCCCTGCCGCAATAATGCTGGACGACGATTTCAGAATAATGATGCGTCCCGGTCAGGGCTGCGCCTGCAAGCTTCACATGGCGGAGTTTGAGAGAAGAACCGGTAAGAGGTGGTCTAGGGACGAGATGTGGGCGCATATTGAGAGCCACCCGGACGACGACCCCTTGACAGTTGCGTTTATAGATATGCAGACCGACTCGCTGATAGAGGCGTCAAAGGTGTTCCGCGAGGGAATTGACGAGGTTGACCCCAAAATACAGGGTATAAACTGCACATCTGGCGACCTCTGTGACTCGGTTGTTTATACAAACCCTCACTTTGCCGGCAAGGGCAATCCAACGATGGTAAGAGTACCCTGCGGTACCTACGCGCCTATTTCCGTCCGCGAGTTCAGTGACGTAATGCGCCGCGCCGCCGTCTGTGTATCAAGGCTCAAAAAGGGCAGAATTGATATAATACTCGGTGAAACGGATACCATTCCCTTCAACCGTTACGGCAAGAACGCAAGATACCTACACAGCCACTACACCGCCGCAATTCTCGAGGGTGTCAAAGGCGCAAAGCATTGGATAACCAGAACATCAGCCTGGGAGCCAAGGTCGGGCAGAGCGTTCAGAGATATTCTCGCCGAGCACTGCGACTTTTACGAAAACCTTGCCGACTGTGTTGAGGGGATTAAATGGGTGGGCGCAAACTCCGCGTTCATTGAGCTGAAGCGCCACCGCTATCACCTCGATAACCCTTGGAAATATCACGAGAACTTCTGGGCAACCAAGTGCCTCGAGCGCCTCGGCTTACCCTTCTATTTTGCCGAGCCGTCAATCGAGTGCCGCGCAACCTTCCTCGAGGACTGTATCGTAAAGCACATGACCGACGAGGAGATAAAAACGGTATTCTCGGGCAGCGTATTTATGACAAGTCAGGTTGCCTCCGACCTTATTGAACGCGGCTACGGCGAGCTTCTCGGAGTTACGGTAAAGGACTGGGAAGGGATGCTTGCAAAGGGCGAGTTCTTTGAGTTTGACCCCTCGGCTAGCTGCACCGCGCAGAAGAACCGAAAAATGCTCATTCCCACAAACGATAAAGTAGAGGTTCTTTCCTATTCATATAGACCCATCTCGAGTGAGAAAAAGCCCCTCTCTCCCGCAGTAACCCTCCTTGATAGAGGAGAGGGAAAGCTCTCGGTCGTTTACGCAGGAACACCCGACGCCGAGCATAACTATATGGAGGGCTTCTCGTTCCTTAACGAGTCGCGCAAGCGTCAGTTCGTAGACATTCTTACTCGTGCGGGCGCACTGCCTATCTACTACGAGGGTGACGAGGAGGTACTTCTCCGTGCAGGAAAAATTCGTGACGGAAGGCTCCTTGCCTCCTTCATAAACCTTGGTTATGACCCGCTAGATGAGCTTGACCTCGTGCTTGATTTCACTCCTTCCGAAATAGCGTATCTTGACAGTAACGGCAAGGAAATAAAGCTTGATTTCGTTCTCTCGGAGGGCGGCAGATGCAAGGTTATGACGGAACTGCAGCCGATGTATCCCCTTGTTTTACTTATGAAATAAATTCTATCAAAAGATTTCCCCAAGAGGTATACTACGAAAAACCTCATCTAACGCTCACCGCCTTCGGCTGCGGTCCCCCTTCCCCAACACGTTACGCTACGCTCCACTGGGGAAGTCTTTCTCACGCCGCTTTGCTATACGCTGGAGAAGGCTAAAACAAGGCTGGCAAAATAAAATCACGGCACCCATTTGGGTGCCGTTTTAGCTGTTTCGCGACAAATTGAACTTGCGTTTATGTAAAAAGCATAAGGTACGCTTTTTCTTTGTTCATATTTTCTCTCCTTTCTCCTTTTATCAAGCGTACTTTATCCCAAAAAACAAAAAGTGCGCCAATCGGAATTGGCGCACAAAAACGCAAATTCCTTTTGTCGCCAAACAAACTGAACATGGCACGGGCACAAACTCTTGACACGTTCGGAATTTGCATTTTGTCAAAGTCCTACGTATAAAAAGTTTGCGCAAAAAAAGGTATTGTTATTCCTATGAATAAAAATACACCCATTTTATATATTCAGTTTGTTTGGCAAGTATATTCTATCACTTTTTTTAATATTTGTCAATATATATTTTACGGGCACCTCACCTGTCACCAAAGCGAGTAGAGATAATGCCAACTCACGAACATACTCATCCGTCATACTCGAATAAATTCTCGTATGCCACCTTCTCTTCCTTAGAGAAGGCTTTTTGTAGTTAGTTTTCGTATATGAATAAACAAATTAACCCAAAGGTTGAATATGTTTTAGCATTTAGCCTTCTCTAAGGAAGAGAAGGTGGGGCAGATGCAAGCATCTGCCCCGGATGAGTATGTTCGTGAGTCAGCGTCATCTCTGTTCCGCAGAGCCGGCGGAGAGGCGAAACAATGATAGCAGTACAGATGTTGGCTCAATGGAGTGTGCAACACCGCTTGCACGATTGCGGCAAAAAATAAAAATGACCGACTCAAGTGAATCGGTCATTTTTAAGTAAAACGAGTTTTCGATTACTTCTTAAGCGAAGCGATGAGTCCAAGCACACCGTCGATGGCAAGAAGCACACCGGTAACGACGATAACGATCTCGAGGCCGTTACCGAAAGCAAGCATGACGCCTACCGCTATTGTAAGAGCGGGGAACACAACGTCAAGAGCATTGGGATGTTTCTTCTTAAATACGTCAAGAAGCGCAACCACACCCTTAACCGCGATCATAATACCGAAAACGAGCAGCACGATTGCCGTAGCAACCCAACCGAGTACCATAATAGCGATACCGATGATAAGGCTGACGGCTCCGCCGTTGTAATTCTTCTTAACCACGTCAAGCACACCTGAAATAATGAAGAATATGCCCGCGATAGTCATAGCCCAGTCGAGCGTCTGAAGTCGGAATATCATTAGCAGTGCGCCGATGATAATGTAGAGAACCGAAGAAAAAAGTTCTGAATTTGTTTTCTTTGCCATAATAAAACTCCTTTATTAAAAATCCAGTAAAATTATAACATATTCTGACAAAAATTTCAATAATAAGAAAAACATTTCTTCTCTTTTAAGAAAATATTTATCTAAATATTGCATTTTTTCTCACATTATGCTATAATACTAGAGTTAAAAATGAACATAGACAAAAAAGTGAGGTCTTTAGGGAATGAAAAGAACCGATTTAAGAAATATTGCGATAATTGCTCACGTTGATCACGGTAAGACAACTCTAGTTGACGAGATGCTCCGCCAGGGCGGTATCTACCGTGAAAATCAGGAGATGGAAGACAGAGTCATGGACTCAAACGACCTCGAGCGCGAGAGAGGTATAACCATTCTTGCAAAGAATACCGCAATTCACTATAAGGATGTTAAGATTAACGTTATAGACACCCCCGGTCACGCTGACTTTGGCGGTGAGGTTGAGCGTATACTTAAGATGGTAAACGGCGTTATCCTTCTCGTTGACGCGGCAGAGGGTCCTATGCCCCAGACACGCTTCGTGCTTGAGAAGGCGCTCTCTATGAATCACCGCGTTATCGTCGTGGTTAATAAGATAGACCGCCCCGACGCACGTCTTGACGAGATAGGTGACGAGGTTCTTGAGCTTCTTCTTGAGCTTGACGCAACGAACGAGCAGCTCGATTCCCCGATGCTCTTCTGCTCGGGCAGAGCAGGCACCGCCTCCTTTGACCCCCACACGCCCGGCAAGGACTTAACACCCCTGCTTGATACTATCCTTGAATATATGCCCACACCCGACGGCGAGGAGGACGAGCCTCTTCAACTTCTCGTTTCATCTATTGACTATAACGAGTTCGTCGGCAGAATAGGTATCGGACGCATTGAGCGCGGTACGATAAAGCAAGGACAGGGCGTTGCTATTACGAATTATCACGGTGACGGCAAATCCCGTCCCGCAAAGATTGTTTCGCTCTATCAGTTCGACGGACTGAAGCGTGTTCCCGTAACGGAGGCAAAGGTCGGAGATATAATCTGCTTCTCGGGCTGCGAGGATATCGCAATAGGTGATACGGTCTGCTCTCCCGCAAGACCCGAGCCGCTTGAGTTTATCAAGGTCGGCGAGCCTACTATGGAGATGACCTTCTCGGTAAATGATTCTCCCTTTGCAGGTAAGGAGGGTAAGTTCGTTACCTCGCGTCACCTTCGTGCAAGACTTTACAGAGAGCTTCTTAAGGACGTATCTCTCAGAGTTACCGACGGTGACACCACCGACTCCTTCAGAGTTGCGGGCAGAGGTGAAATGCACCTTTCCATTCTTATTGAGAATATGCGCCGCGAGGGCTACGAGCTCTGCTGCTCTAACCCCAGAGTGCTTTATAAGGAAATCGACGGAGTTAAGTGCGAGCCTATCGAGAAGGTTATAGTTGACGTTCCCGAGGAGTATGTCGGCGCCGTTATGGAAAAGCTCGGAGCGAGAAAGGGTACCCTTGACGATATGCAGCTTCACGGCACTCGCCAGAAGCTCTTCTATACTATACCCACAAGATGTCTTTTTGGTTACCGCTCGGAGCTTCTTACCGATACGAGAGGCGAGGGACTTATCTCCACGCTCTTCGCAGGCTACGAGCCGTTCAGAGGCGAGATAAAGACGAGATTTACCTCCTCACTCGTTGCCTCCGAAAAGGGTATTTCCACAACCTACGGTCTGTTCCAGGCGCAAGACAGAGGTCCTCTCTTCATCGGTCCCGCAACCCCCGTATACGAGGGTATGATTGTCGGCGAGAACCCCAAGCCCGATGACATTGAGGTAAACGTCTGCCGCGAGAAGCACCTGACGGCTATCCGTTCTGCCGGTGCTGACGAAAAGCTCACTCTTATAACCCCCGTTCAGCTCTCTCTTGAAGAAGCTATCGAGTTCATCACCGACGAGGAGCTTATCGAGGTAACACCTAAGTCCATAAGACTCCGTAAGGTAGTTCTCGACACCCCCTCCAGAAAGCGTATTCAGGCGCAAAAGCGCGCCGCCCTGAAGGAACAGGGAAAGTAAGCGAGATACACTCGGCGCTATCAATTAAATAAACAAGCGAAAAACTCCCTTGAAAAAGGGAGTTTTTCTGATATAGGAGAGCTTTTTGGAAACAATAATTTACATTTTTATATAATTCCGCTTTGGAACGCCACAGCCTTGCCAAGTATTTTTATCTGATTAAGCTCGTCGTTCATATAGACGAGAGGCGCGTATCTCGGGTTTTCGGGAGAGAGGATAAGCTTTGACTCCTCGGGATAAAAATACACTCTCTTGAGCGTCGCCTCGTCGTTGATGATAACCGCCGCTATCTCCCCGTTATCAACTGCGTTCTGTGAACGAATAAATACGATGTCACCGTCGTATATTCTTGCGCCCGTCATAGAGTCGCCGTGCGCCTTGAGGCAAAAGTCGGCGTCAAGTCCGGAATCCGCCGCCATAAAGCTGCCGTACTTTTCCTCTGCGTATATAGGCTCACCGCAGGCAATCTCGCCAAGCAGGGGGACCATTTTTGACGCTACGGGCATAATGTTGTTAAACCGCTCGTAGAGCGTATTGTCCCAGCCCATAAGCTCCGAGGGCGTCGTTCCGAGCGCCTCTGCCAGAAGCACTATTTTTTCGGGCGGTATGTTGGTAATCGTGCCGTTCTCGTAGCGGTGGATAGTCTGTCTGCTGGTTCCGAGCCTTCTCGCAAGGTCCTCAAGCGTCATTTTTTTCTGCCTTCGTATTTCCTTTAGCTTAGATGAAATCATTTGTTCACTACCTTTCTTATATATGTCACCTGTAAAGTGAAATTTTTGCCCTGTTTTTTCTTCAATTATAGCATGCCGTCACTTAAAATGCAATAGTTTTTTGAAAAAAGTTTGAAAAATCACTTGACAAGTGACGTTTCTTCTGCTATAATTGTCACGCAATGAGTTACAAGAGAGCTTAAATAACTCGAAAAGTGACACGAATACAATAAGGAAAGGAGAAAAATATAGAGATGCTTTTATCAGAGGACAGAGAGGCCTGCCTTCCGCCGCGCCTCTATCGCTCGCCCGCCGAGATACGCTGCGATATGCAGAAAATAACCGATAGGATAAGCGAGATACAGGAGTCCTTATCTGTCAGAAATATTCTTATGGAGCTTGTGAGCGAGTGGTGCGAGTATGAGCCTAGGCGGTGGGTGAGCGAGCTTTCTGCCGTTGTGGAGGACGCGGAGGAGGCGCTCTCGGAGCTCAGGAGGCTGAAGGCGGTGTTAGAGGATTTGAAATGCGAGCTGGAGCAGACAAGAGAAGCGATGGGAATATGATAGAGCCGAGCCTTTATAGGCTTATTGAGGCTCTTTGTGCCGACTACGA
This sequence comes from Clostridia bacterium, assembly GCA_017463125.1. Taxonomy (GTDB): domain Bacteria; phylum Bacillota; class Clostridia; order Oscillospirales; family CAG-272; genus UBA1740. Next base: position 80,623 of record JAFTPV010000014.1, read on the forward strand.
GAGACGGGCGCGGCTGATACGTTCTCATATTTTACCCACCAGATGTGAAAACGAACTGAAATATTATAATTATAAAATCTACGACGCGGTCTGTGAGATAGTGGATGAGGGGATGGCGGAGGATATGATTGAGGATATCGGCTCCGGGGTCGGTTATGCAAAAACAAATATGGATTACGTCAGTGAGAGCACCTACAAGCGCTATAAGCATAATACCATATATAATATTGCAATGAAGCTCCACCTCTTATAAAAAATATTTTCGTCTTTCGCGAGGTGCGACAATATTCGTCCCCTCTTTATGCTAGAATAGCCATATATAAACGTGAAAGGAATTTCAAAATGCAAGAGGACGTAATATTTCGAGGAGGAGACCGCACTCTCACGGCAGAAATATGCTGTGAGATAGACCACCACACAGCCCGCCGTATGCGCGAGCTGATTGACAGAGAGCTTTTTCTTAAAAAGCCCGAGATACTGACGCTGGACTTTTCATCAGTCAGCTTTATGGATAGCTCGGGAATGGGGCTTGTTCTCGGCAGATGCTCGCTGGCAGAGCAGATAGGCTGCTCGGTTCGCCTCGTAGGCTTATCGGACAGACTTATGAAGCTGGTAAGGCTCTGCGGAGTAGAGAAGGTGAAGAATCTCACTGTTATTAAGTAAATAAATAATTAAGGAAGGAATTCTCCTAAAAATGAAAAAAATTATAAATGAAATGAAGCTGCGCCTGCCCGCAAGGAGCGTCAACGAGGCTGTGGCGCGCTCTGTAATTTCCTCATTTTGTGCAGAGCTTGCACCGAGCGTTGAGGAGCTTGGCGACCTCAGATGCGCCGTCAGCGAGGCAGTAACCAACTGTATAGTCCACGCCTATCGCGGCAGAGGGGACGATGAGCGCTGTTATATTTACATATCTGCAAGACTCTATGATACCAGAGAAATTACCGTTGAAATATCAGACAACGGCTGTGGTATTGAGAACGTTGAGCTGGCAAGGGCCCCCAGCTTTACCACAGGAGAGTCGGGCGAGAGATGTGGAATGGGTTTTCTCGTTATGGAGAGCTTTACCGACTCCCTGTGCGTCAAGTCGCGTGTGGGTAAGGGTACAAGCGTCCTAATGCGGAAAAAATTAAAGCCCTGACCGAAAGCTTTGAAATGATAGAATCCGAAAAGAAACGTCCCTATGACGAAAATCTTGACCTTTTGCGCGCTTACAGGGAGGGGCATAGGCAGGCGGGCGAGCGGCTCGCGGAGCTTAATATGCCTCTCGTTTACAGTATAGCGTCAAGGTTTTCCGGCAGGGGCGCCGATATGAGCGACCTTATCGAGTGTGGCAGCATCGGACTTGTAAAGGCGATGAGAACCTTTGACTTTTCTCACGGCTGCGCATTTTCAACCTACGCCGTACCTCTGATCTTCGGGGAGATGCGCAGATTTTTGCGTGACGACGGCATAATCAAGGTGTCGAGGGAAGAAAGACGCCTTGCAGGCCTTCTTTCAGCCGAAAGGGAACGCAGACTCGCGGCAGGTGAGGAGGCTGACATCGCCTCTGTTGCAAGGGCTGTCGGTATATCACCGCAGGACGCCGCCTCCGCGATATTTTCTTCCGTTCCGCCCCGCTCTCTCGACGAGCAGGCGTATGATGATGACGACACCACAACCCTTGGAAGTATAATATGCGACGAGGAGGAGAGCGAGCGCACCTTTGATAAATTTGCCCTGCGCCAAGCTATAGATAAGCTGGAGGGCGAGCAGAAAAAGCTGATAATACTTCGTTATTTCCGCGATATGTCGCAGACCGAGGTGGCAAAAATTATGGGCGTCACGCAGGTCAAAATTTCCAGAGAAGAAAAGAAGATAATCTCGCGCCTGCGCCAGCTTATGAGCTAAATAAAAAGCAAATGTTAACAATTTGTGAAAAAATAGGAAAACTATTGATTTTTCCTCAAGGTTAGTATAGAATATATGCTGTAAGCATTAGCACTCTTATCAAATGAGTGCTAACCAAGTGAACAAAGGAGAAAAATAATGAAACTTAAACCCTTACTTGACAAAGTAGTACTTAAGCAAGTAGAAGCTGTTGAAACAACAAAGGCAGGCATAATCCTTCCCGGCTCCGCCCAGGAGAAGCCCGAGATGTCCGAGATCGTTGCGGTAGGCCCCGGCGGTATCGTTGACGGTAAGGAGGTTGTAATGACCCTGAACGTTGGCGACAAGGTAATCACCGGCAAGTACACAGGCACCACCGTAAAGCTCGACGGAGTTGAATATACTATTGTATCGCAGTCCGACATATTAGCAGTGGTAGAATAATTTTTGCGCTTCATCAAAAAATGCGAATAATATCAGATTTTCGCACTTCATAAAACAGATAATCAGAAAGGAATTTTATCCATTATGGCAAAAGAAATAATCTACGGTATGGACGCAAGAGCAGCGCTTCTTCGCGGTGTTGATAAGCTTGCCGATACCGTTAAAATCACACTTGGCCCCAAGGGCAGAAACGTTGTGCTTGAGAAGAAATTCGGCGCGCCCCTTATCACAAACGACGGCGTAACCATCGCAAAGGAGATCGAGCTTGAGTCTGCTGCCGAGAATATGGGCGCAGGCCTTGTTCGCGAGGTTGCTACCAAGACTAACGACGCGGCAGGTGACGGTACTACTACCGCAACCCTTCTTGCCCAGGCTCTAATTCACGAGGGAATGAAGAACGTTACCGCAGGCGCAAATCCTATGGTACTTCGTAAGGGTATCTTCAAGGCTACCGACGCGGCTGTTGCCGAGCTTAAAGCTCACGCTAAGGCCGTTTCCGGTTCCGAGGATATCGCAAGAGTCGGTGCTATCTCTGCATCTGATGAAACGATAGGCCAGCTTATCGCTGACGCTATGGATAAGGTAACGTCTGACGGCGTTATCACCGTTGAGGAATCCAAGAGCGCTGAAACCTACTCCGAGGTTGTTGAGGGTATGCAGTTTGACAGAGGATACCTCTCCCCCTACCTTGCAACAGATACGGATAAGATGGAGGCTGTTCTTGATGACTGTCTCGTGCTTATCACCGATAAGAAGATTTCGTCCATTCAGGACCTCCTTCCCCTTCTTGAGCAGATCGTTCAGTCGGGCAAGAAGCTCCTTATAATCGCAGAGGACGTTGAGGGCGAGGCTCTTACTACCCTCGTGCTTAACAAGCTCAGAGGCACCTTCACCGTCGTTGCGGTTAAGGCTCCCGGCTTTGGCGACAGACGTAAGGAGATGCTCGTTGACATCGCAACCCTCACCGGCGGCGAGGTAATAACCTCCGACCTCGGCCTTGAGCTTAAGGACGCAACCGTAGCACAGCTTGGCCGCGCAAGACAGGTTAAGGTTAATAAGGAAAACACCATCATCGTTGGCGGCGCAGGCGACAAGCAGGCTATTGCCGACAGAGTAAATCAGATAAAGAGCGCAATCGAGGTTACCACCTCCGAGTTTGATAAGGAGAAGCTCACCGAGCGTCTTGCAAAGCTTGCAGGCGGCGTTGCCGTTATCAAGGTTGGAGCTGCTACCGAGGTTGAGATGAAGGAAAAGAAGCTTCGCATCGAGGACGCTCTCAACGCAACCAAGGCTGCTGTTGAAGAGGGTATCGTTGCAGGCGGCGGTGCAGCTCTTGTAAACGTTATCTCTGCCGTTGAGGCAGTTGCAAACACCCTTGAGGGTGACGAAAAGACAGGCGCTATGATAGTTGTTAAGGCTCTCACCGCTCCCATGAAGCAGATTGCCGAGAACGCAGGTCTTGACGGCTCCGTCGTTGTAGCAAAGGTTCGTGAGTCCGGTAAGGCAGGCTACGGCTTCGACGCTTATAACGAGAAGTACTGCGATATGCTCGAGTGCGGTATCGTCGATCCCGCAAAGGTTACACGCTCCGCTCTTCAGAACGCGGCCTCCATCGCCTCCACCGTTCTTACCACCGAGGCTGTTGTTTCGGATAAGAAGGAAGAGAAGGTAGTTGCACCGGCTGCACCTGACATGGGCGGCATGTACTAATTTTTAGAGCTCGTATATTTTGTGAAGACCGGGGAAGGCATACCCGAAACGTAGTATGCTTTCCTCGGCTTTTCATATTTCATTCCCCTACCGCCGTTTTCCGACCTCGACATATTTTTATATGCCTATCGATCGGAAGAACGACTGTCCTTCATCAAAATCTACCGGGCCTTAATGAATTTATTTCTATAAAACGCTAAAGGACAAATCATTGATATATTTTTAAGAATGATGATAATTTGAAGTAAATATTTAAATTGCGGTTAGATGATTAACACTATGACAATTTTCTGAACGAGTTTTTAACTTTAACATCTTTCAAAATATTTCTTTGATTTTTTGGCAAACTATAACTGTCTCGCATAAAATTATATTAGAAACATACATTTTTTATAAAAAACGGTTGACAAACGGCTAAAAACATGGTAAAATATATTATGTGTTATTGTATACAGCTCTTTTGTCCTGTTTTAAAATTAGAAAGGAAAAGATGTTTATGGCTGAAAAAAAAATTATAGAACAAGCATATCCATCGCTTAACATTACTCAGAAAACAATTGACGGGATTTTGAAAAGACCTAGTTTTTTTAGAGGTCACGTACGTACTTCAATTGGCAGAATATATACAACGAGCGAGTTTAAGAAAAGAAGCGATGATGTGCTTGGAAAGAGTATGCCTTAATCGATATGTTAAATAAATACGACCAAGAAATTGAATTGTTGCTAAAATGGTATGAAAGAGCAAAAGAAGTAACAATAAAAGCCGAATCTTTAGACACATTTAACAAAGGGTATATACAGCCATTGCACGAGCAAAGATATTCGTTTGACCATTTTCTGAGAGCTGTTAATTATGAAAAGAATTCTAATGGAAAGACTGATGATGACAAAAATGTAATTAAAGCAATTGATTCAGCAATTGGTCATTTACAACGAGCTTATAGTGACTCTATTGAATGGATATTGGTTTCTGTAAAAGACGAATATGATAAGATTTTAGCGCAGTATACTAACGATCAGATTAAAGATGCTTTTTCTGAATATTACAGTGAAATTAGACCATCTATGGAAGATATCACTGAAATTGTGAATGAATATAAAATTAACAAAAGTATAGAGGAAGTTGTTGATTCTGATATTATATCTGCTGAAGAATTGCAAAAACTGAAGAAAACAACAGACCAATTTTTGTCAATAGATGTTGTAAATAAGTTGGAAAGTTATTTGAAAATTCTACATAAAAAAGAAGCTTCTCTTATTGAAACAAAAAAACGCGATAAAAAAGAGTCCCGGAAAGAAAAAATTCTTATACCAATACTCACAGCAATTGTTTCAGGCGTTATTGTAGCATTAATTGTTGCATAATGCTTAAAGTGAAAGGCCTCCTGCTTTGAATAGCAGGGGGCTTTTTGTTTTCTCGGTCACAAGTTTTTAAATCTTTTTAACGAAATCATATACATTCAAATTTAGATTTACTTGTATGGCTTTAATGTATCTGATATACCCGAAAGGTAATCAAGGCTTACGTTATAATATTGTGCCAAAATTATGGCGCGCTCTAGAGGAAGCGCTCTTTTTTCATTTTCGTACTGAGCATAATAAGATTGTGAGGTGCCGATGATTTTAGCTATTTCCGCTTGACTTTTATCTCTATCTTCTCTTAAATTTTTTAATCTTTGGCCGATTTTCATAAAAATCTCCTTGTGAATACAGATGACTTTTTGTGCAATACGTAGATTATATCATAAATGAACTGAAAATACTTGATTTTAGTTCACAATTGGACTATAATATTTTTATAACAGTTCATTTATGAACTAAAAGCGCACTCCTTCATTGTTGTCACACAATAAAAGCAGCACCCGAAAAATCGGGTGCTGTGATTTTTTATCCCTCGCTCCAGAATTTCTCGAGCGTTTCCTTGAGGATTTTCGGGTCGCTGATGAATTTAACGCCGCGCCAGAGGGACGGCAGGCTTTTTTTGTATATTGGGTCGTCAAAGCGGTCGTCGATAAGGACGATAACTCCTCTGTCCTCTTCGCGCCGTATAACTCTTCCCGCCGCCTGAAAGACTCGGTTCATACCGGGATAGATGTAGGCAAACTGCTTACCCTCCTCGTACTTTTCATCATAATAGGCGGCAATTGCCTCGCGCTCGTAGGATAGGCTCGGCATACCGATACCCACGATGACGGTGCCGATAAGCGAGTCGCCCGCAAGGTCTATACCCTCGGCGTATATACCGCCCATAACGCAAAAGCCGATAAGGTAGGACGACTCATCCTTCTTAAATTCCTCGATAAAATCCCGTTTTTCCTTAAGAGTCATATTTTTCTTCTGCACGAGGGTCTTTATCTTCGGGTACTTTGCCGTAAAGGCTCGCGAGAGCGCCTCGCAGTACTCAAATGAGGGGGAGAATACCATATAATTTCCGCGCTTTGCCGAAACGGTGGCGGCTATCGTACGCACTATCGCGCCAAGCGTGTCCTCTCTCTCGGAATAGCGGGTGCTTATCCTGTCCATTATAGTAACAGAGAGCTGTTCGGGTGCAAAGGGGGAGTCTACCTCGAGGGTGTCGTCCGTGCGCTCTCCGCCGAGTGTCGCTCTGTAATAGCCGAGAGGCGAGAGGGTTGCGGAGAAGAGTACTGCGCCCTTGCCGAGCGCGAGCCTTCTGCGGATTTGAGGCGCTGTGTCAAGGCAATAGAGCTTTGCCCGTATTGCGCCGTCGTTATAAAATACAAACAAGCGGTATGCATCGTCAAAGCGGGTAAGCGTGTCGGCAAATTTTTTAATTTTATGGTTGTAATTCCGTAAGGCGAAGAGCCTTGCGTCACGCTCCTCGTCCTTTGCCGAAAGGGTCGAGCGCATCTCCTCGTCTATAACCGTTATAAGCTCGTCAAAGAGCGTATATAGCCTGCTCGGTATCTCGCTCTGCGACACCGCACCGAGAGTGGCGCCGTCCTTCGTTTGTCTGAGCTCGTCCTTGACGAGAGGTATGAGCGCGTTTTCAAAGACCTTCTTAGCACTTGCCGAGAGTTTTTTTGCCACCGAGTGCGGCCCCAGCAGCTCGCAGTCTGCAAGCTCGGCAATCTCCTCGGCGCTTATCTCGCACGAGAACATCTCACGCGCCCTCTCACCGAGGTTGTGCGCCTCGTCGATAAGAAAGGCGTAGTCGCCTCCCTTGGTGAAGAAGCGCTTGATGTAAACCGACGGGTCAAAGAGGTAGTTAAAATCACAGATAACAACGTCGCAAAGCTGCGAGTAAAATAGGGATAGCTCGTAGGGACAGACGTTAAACTCGTTTGCCACCTCTCTTACGTCGTCTATCGTAACGCAGGTAATCTCCTTGTCGTAGAGGGCTAGGGTTGCGTCGGATATCCTTTTAAGCGAGGAGGCAGGGCAATCCCTCCTTGATCTTTTGCAAAGACCGCCGCGCTGACAGCACTTTTCCTTTGCCGTAAGAATTATAGAGCGAACTATTGCGCCGCCTTTAGAGAAAAGCTCAAGGCACTCGCGCGCCGACTCCGCTGTCGTGGTTTTTGGCGTGAGGTAAAAGACCTTCGTGCATCTATGGTCGCCCAGCGCCTTAAGGGCGGGGTAGAGTGCGGAAACCGTCTTGCCCGTTCCCGTCGGAGCCGAGGCGTAAAGAGATCCGCCCCTTGCAAGCGCCCTGTAAGCGCTCCTGATAAACTCGCTTTGTCCCTCCCTTATATTTTTATATGGGAATTTCAGCGTCCTTAAGGTTGGCAGGCGCCTTGTCACTCTGTCTATCTCGGGTCGGGCGTATTTTTCAAGCGCGCTTTTGCATTTACCGAAGAATTTTTCAAGCTTATCAAGCTCGGCTATCTCACCCGCCTCGGTATGCTCGTCGCTCATGGAGCCGAGATAAAATATCCTTATTCCAATAGCGCCAAGTCCGCGCTCCTTCGCCAGCATAAACGCCGTAACGTATGCCTCGCCTCTTGCCTCGGCTATCTCCTCCTTCGTAGGCTTGCCGATAGGGGAGGCAACTTCGCGCGCCAGCGTAATCATACCCGGCGTCATACAGTAGGCAACCCCCTTGAGATTAAAGAGCAGACCGCCCGAGCAGAAGGTGTATTCAAGCTCTGCCTCTTCCGTGCTTGTCGAGAGGGCGTCCATAGTTCTTTTCGGAATCCCCTTGAGAGTCGGCTCGTCCTCGTCCTTCGGGGGTGTCGGAGAGGCGCATCTTCTCGCCAGCGTGACGAACTCGTGAACGTCGATGTTTATTTCTCTTTTTTCTTCGTCAAACCTCATAGCGCACCCTCCTCTCTTATTTTATAAATATTTTAGCATATAAAAAGGGCAAAGTCAATATTGACTTTGCCCACGAGATGTATAGCCCGAAGTCAGAAGTATAAATAACTGAAATACTCCTGCAAGCCTTTGACAAGGGCATCGAAGAAAATGTTTCCCAGAGGATTCAAAATCCAAACTTCGATTGGATACATAATTCCGGATACAATGGTTTCAATAATCGACTCAAAAAACATAAATACGCCTCCTTTTATTTGATATACCAAAACGGTATATTTAGATTATACCAAAGTGGTATAATAATGTCAAGAGGTTTTTGCAAAAAAAAGGAGGAAAAATGGAATTCAGACTCAAAAAACTGCGAAAAATGCGTAAAATTTCACAGTTAAAATTGGCTTTAGACCTAAATATGAACCAAAACTCTATTTCCAGATACGAAAATTTGGAAAGAGAAGCGGATTATGAAACCTTGATTGCCTTCGCGGATTATTTTGATGTCTCGCTCGATTATCTTCTCGGCAGAACAGATGAATATAAATAATCAACCACCGACATTCTTTTGGAAACATCGGTGGTTTTTGTTTTGTCGGAAGGCTTTATCGTCTTATGTCAACCTATTTTCATCGCTAAAGGCTGAAAGCAGTCTTGCCTTCGTTTCAATCCAGACGGACTTTTTCTCCTTTGCGTATGTGTAGCCGGAGGTATAGCCGCGAAAGCCTATGAGAGGCAGGGCAGAGAGCTTTATCAGGGCGCTTATTATTTCGTTTACCCCGAGGTCGCCCTTCGCGCTGAAGATTACCGAAACGGTGAATACCATACAGACTGTAGAGGGCAGGAGGTTACAAAACGAAGTAACGAGTCTTCGCCTCTCTGGGTTTTCAAGCTCGCTTACAGCGCTCGTCCTGCTCCCCGAGAGGAGCACGGTCGGTGTCAGCTTAACAGCCCTCATTTTTAGCGCCCGTGAGAAAACGAGGCGCGAGTGTACTCCCTTCTTTTTACCGCTCTTGTATTCCTCGAGCTCCTCCTTTGTGTACCCCGACTCCGCAATGAAGCTCTCCCGCCTGTAATCAAGCTCGTCGGATGCGTATTTTATGCAGAATTTGCGAAGGTCTGCTATGGAGTCGGGGCAGATGCGGCTCTTTGCGCTCTTGTATTTTGCCATAGCGGAGCGGTATTCCTCGCTTCGCTCGCCGAGTCGCTCGCCCGCGTCCTCGAGGGAAAAATAGACGATATACGAGGCAAGCAGCATTACGGCAAGCGTGCCGGTAATCTCCGCTATGGAGAGGGAGGTTAAGCTCACGTCGGAGAAGGTCAGTACCGCCGCCACAAGCATTGTGATAAGGGCGATAGCCTTTCCGGCATTGTTTACAACGAAGCTGTACCCCTCCCTGAGCGTTCCCGCCGCCTCGAGAAGATCATTACCAAAATCACTCTCCATTCTTCACACCTCCAAGCCTCCTTGCCCCTGCGAAAAAGACGGCGCCAAGGGCGTTGCCAATAAATCCGACAAAGGAAATTACCGTCATCTCCGCAGCTATTTTTGAGAGGGTGAAAAACAGAATGAAAAGCAGCAACCAAACGGTGTAGCTCGCGGGACTTTTCAGCTTTTCCTTCACCAGCTTATATAGCGGGAGCGCCGCAATCAGAATAAGCACCAGCACCGCTCCAGACACCGATTTTTCAGCGCTCCTCCAGAGCGGAAAATAAGAGAGCGTGCAGACTATCGGCGGTACTATACAGAGCAAATAGCCAAGGAATTGTAAACCTAGCTTTGCAAAAATGCGCTTATTCGTTACATTTTTCATATTTTTCAAGCTCCGCCTTCATTTTGTTGCTCCGTTTGCCGACGGCTTCCTTCTGATACTGTGGAAGAGAAGAGGACATAAAGATGTCGTGGAGCATGTCCACCTGCTCCGATAGAATGAGTCTTGTTTTCTCGTTTTGCTCGTATATCTGTCCTGTGGTGTAGAGCCTCTCTTCCATTTTATTCAGCACGTCGGAAAATTCGGATAGCTTTTCTTCAAAGCCGTCGAGCCTTTGGCTCATTTTTTCTCCCGCCTCCCGGCTCGTTTCGCTCTGCTTATCGGTAGATTCCTTTATCCTCGTGACCGAGGCGCCTATCGAGGAAATAGCCTCCTTAACAGAGGGTAAAAGCCCCTTCTTGTACAGTATGCTTACGACCATAGTGCCGATAAGCGACAGGCAGGAAAAAATCTCCGCCGCGTGTGAAAGCGCCATCTCGTATAAGGTTGTAAATACGTTCATTTATTTCTCCTTTCAAAAAATCGTAGTTGTTTTTATATATGATTCGAGCCTTGTGAGTCGCTCCTTGACGAGCGATAGCTCCTTCTCTGTTTGCCGTATTCTTAAGAGCGCGGCACGCAGCTCCTTGTCAGAAATCTCGGTGAGGCTGATTCCAGAGGGACTTTTTGTAAAAGCGGGCAGCCTTATCAGCTCCGTACCCAATATAAGCAGGGGTGTGTGGGCACCGTCACGCAATGCCTTAAGGCTGAATACCGCTTCGCTCGCTTCAAGTGGCTTAACATTGTCTTCAAGCCGCACGGCGCCACAGGACGCTCCGTCCACCGTAATTTTGAGTATATCGTCCCTCGAGCCGCAAACGAGCGCTGCCTCTGCCTCCTTACCGAACAGTATGTATTTTATTTTTGTCATTTTTTCTCCCTTCTGATTTACTCATTTTCGCCGATGGCAATAAGTATACGCGCAATAACGGACGAAAGACTCTCACCGCCAACGCTTAAATAGCTTGCGAAATTGCCGTTTGAAATATCGGTATACATATCACAGAGGGTGTGTCCCTCCTTTATACCCGTTTTCATTGCGGCGGCCAGAGATTCCTCGCCTATTCCCGCAATGTCGTCAATGAGAGCGTTGTATCTTTCTATGATAAAGAGTGGCAGACGGTCAAACGCCGCCTTCATTTCCTCGGGTCCGTATCCCTCGCCGGAGTAGGCGCTGTCCTCTGTTGGTCTTGTTGGAAGAGATGCGACCTTTAGGTCGCAAATCTCCTCGTCTGAAATCTTATTTGCAGTCATTTTTCTTCCTTTCCGTAAACTTTGATTTACTTATTTTGTAATTTCCCCTTGATTTTATAGCGATAGGCTATTGAATATATCCCGATAGGGCAGAATGCGCCGAAGGCTTTTAGGGTTATCTGCTTTTCAAGCCAGCATCGCTCCCACTCGTCAAGCGCGGCACTCGCGCTCTCCGAGGCACGCAGATTGAGGCTATGAAAGTCTAGGGAAGAAAAGTCGAGTCTACCCGTCGATATGCTCCCGACAGCCTTCGTGCCGCCCGTATCCGTCTTTATAAGACAGGTGATGTCGGCGTCTGAAAGCGAGCGGAATTTTACCGTGAGAGACGAGCGAATACTGCTTTTTTCAAGATACGAGGCTATACAGCCGTCGGAGGTAGTTGAGATAACGTAGCTTACCGCGTGTGACGCGAAGGAATAAAACCTCGGATGTATCCTCCCACCCATCGTCCTTTCGTATTCCCCACTGTCAAATCCCGAAGCGCAGGACAGACTCTCGGGTGGCGCGCCTCTTTTGTCGTTATTGAATATAGAGATGTTACCGGAATCGGTGCCAAAGAAGAGGAGCTTTCCGACAGACAGTATTTTTTTCGCAGGATAAAAGTCACCGCCAACTCGCTCCTCTGTGGGATACACCGAAATCTTTCTATCCCCGTCGGCGACGTAATATATAAGTCCGCCGTTCCCGTCACCAACGCTCATAACGGTTTCTTTTACCGTCTGCCCCTTTAGGTGAGAGATTTCGTAGCCGTCTCTTGCGAGTGAGGAATATCTGTAAACTCGGAGATCGTTTTCGTAAGCCCCTATTCCCGAGAGGTAATACCATTCGTATAGCCTGCGGGAGTTTTTTGTGTAACGGCCTCTTGAGTCGGCAAGAAAGATTTTGCCATTTACCAGCACAGCAAGATAGCCGCACCACTCCGTAAATGAGGCATCCCTCAAAAGCTCCTCGCTTAAGAGCGGTGAGATACATTCGGACTCTCTGTACGGGCCCTCGGTTGTCCCATTCGTTTCCTTTATAGAAAAGATTCCGTCAGGCGCAGTAAAGAAAACGTCACCCGAAAATAGAGCCGACTCACCGAGGCAAGAGGCACCCTTGTGAACGTATGTTACAGGATAACCGACCTCTCTCTTGTGCGCGAAAATACTGCCGGCGCCGTCGTCGCCCCCTTTCATAACGATAAGCGTTTCCTTCGTTGAGGTAATTGAGGTTACGGGGTAACCGTCAACGCCATCGAAAATATAGCTGTCAGCCCCGATGTAGCTTGGACTCACGCTGCCGTTCTCGTTATTCCCCGTATAGAATATAATTCCGGGAAGGCTCGGATTGCCTGACAGAAATACCCTGCCGTCAAAAATATGCGCCACCGTACATTCGGATACCGCCGCGTACGGCGTGGTTTTTCCGGATATTTTAGAGCATAACAGTCCGTCGTCGTCCGTCATTTTACACTTGACGGTTATCCTTCTGCCCTCAAACAGCTCTCTGTTGTAGCAATCTATCGTTATCGTGTTGTCGGCAAAGGCAAATCTCCAGCCGGTTACCGTATCGTTTATACTCACACCGCTCACCTTTTCCACACTTCCCATAAGAGGAATGCACAATTTAGCATAGGTATAAGGAACGTTAAAATTAACCGATCTGTCCTCAAAAACTATCGTGTTTTGTATGCTTTGAAAATCGTCCTCGGTCTTTGCGTAGTTTATGGTTTTTAGGCTGGTGCAGAAGTCGAATGACCCGTCACCAAAGCGCTCAAAGCAGTCGCCGATATGAAAATATGCGAGAGAGGAGCAGTTTTCAAACGCAAAGGTTGATATAGTCCGTACGGTTCGTGAAAGAACGGCGCCCGTCATAGCGCTGCATCCGGAGAAGGCCTTGTGTCCTATGCGTACGAGATTTGAGTTGGTGTAGAGATATGTGATACCGACATCGTTCTGAAAGGCGCAGTCGGCAATCTCGGTAACCTTATATTTTCTTCCGCCTATTACCGTGTAAGAGGGAATGTGAAGCTGTCCGGATACGCTGCTCCTTGCTCCGCTGACAGAACAGGTGGCGCTGTCGTAGTCGGTTATGGTATAGGTTAGTCCGGGAGTTCCGTATGAGAGCTCGTCCGCCGATTTTATCGTAAATACCTGCTTTGTGAGCGAGGTGAGCAGATTCCTTGCTTCGTTTGGCACTCCGTCAATATAGGTGGTCGGAACGTATGCTGTATAGCCTATTTCTCCTGCGGCGTATACCTTTCCTGCCGAGTTTACGAGAAATATTTTCTTGCCGTCAAGGATATATAGCCCTTCGCCAAAGGTGAAGGACGTGCTTTTTGTGTCTGAAAGGTCTGATCTTATAGGAGAAAGGGATGTGATGGAATCTCTGTCCTTTACGTTAAAGCGGTAAAGAGCGGTTCCGGCGTGAATTATCAGATATTCCTCGCCGCCGGTGCTTTGTGAGAATATTCCGTTTATCCTGCCGTCAAAGTTATAAACGCTTCGGTATCCCGGTATGCTTTCAAGGGCGCCCGATGTGCCGTCGTAATCAATATACATATTTTCAAGGTATCCGAAGCGCTTTTCGCTGTCCTCCGGGTATGCGGCTCCGAAATCAACACCCCTCATATTTTGGTATAAGCGTGTGTATTCCGATTTTGATTTGATAATATTAACGTCGCTTGCCATTAAGCCCACCTCGTAGTGTCGTTATATTTTGCCGTCATACCGTAAGGCCGACAGGAGAGAAGCGCATCCTTAAGACCTGTGTAAGTATTGTAAAGCACCATAGCTCTTTCGGGGTCATCTTCGAGAAGAAGCTCTGCCGCAGTCAGAATGGGGAGAAGAGGCGCGTAAGAGGTCGGCAGGTCTATCGCCTCGTCGGGATATGCTCCGCTTATCCTGCCGGGAAGCCTTCTGTATCTCACCTTTATCTCTCCCTCAAATTCCTTTGGATAGTAGATAACGCCGCCTATACATTCCGCGCCGGTTATTTTACGTCCGCAGCCGTCGCATATAGGCTCGGCAAGGGCAATAAACCTGTCCTCTGTGTCAACAGCTTCGCGGTAAAGCTCGTCGTAGGCGGGAATTTTTTCACCGTCGCCCCTTACCTCCGAGTAGCATACAAGATCCATTACGGTAACAGCGCTCTCACACGAGAGGACGATTTTTGCTTCGTCTGTTTTGAGAAATCCGCATCTTGACTCGCCGCTCAAGTTAAAGCTTTCGGTATAGCTCTCACCGCCGTCATAGATAGTGTACGAGCCCTTACCGCAAAGGCGCATCGAGAATGCCTTGCCCGAGAGCTTCAGCTCGAGGCGCTCTCCGCCGCAGCATAAAAGCTGCGGCGTGTGAGATGCTATGTGAGGCCTTGTGACGTAGATGCTTTTTTCCGTAACTGCCTTAAGCTCCGTATGTATTCTGAAAAGAGCGCGGCTTGCGGCGTGGCAGACTCTCTTATCAATCTCTGAAGAAGGCAGAGAGGTCAGAGAGAGAAGCTCGTTTTTAAGTTCTCTTAGCGTCATAGGGTCACCTCGCTCTTATCAGAGCTTTGTTGCTGTGCTGATGCTCTCGGCAGAGTCTGTGGCAAGAAGAATGTGCTTATACGAGCCAAAGCCTACGCCAAAGCGGCATCTGCCGTTCCAAATATAGTTACCCGTGTGGTTGTCCACCCAGTTGGTAACGGTGAGAGGCACTCTATTGAAGAGCATATTGCCGCCGAGAGTCTTGTTTGCCTCCGATGACATTATCATCACGCTATCGGTCGAGGATATCCACCCGGGAAGAACGACGATTCTCCAGTTGCCGTAGTGAACGTTGACGTCGCCGTAGGAGCCGCCGAGACCGTAGGAGGTGCCGACAACCTTCCTTGCGATATTCTCTGCTATCGGACGGTTGCCGGGGAGAATTATCGTATCGGCAGTATAGCCGAGAGGCTCGCCGTTCTCGTCAAGCATACCGCTGAGCTTTGCCGCAAGAGCGGAGAGGGATTCCTCAAAGGCACCGACGGAGGCGATTCTCGAGCCCGACGCTCCTGTGGAGAATATATCTCCGTAGAAATAGTTGGGCTGGGAAGTGCTTCCCGCATCTTGCGAAAGCGCGTGAGAGGAAGAGAAGAGGGGAAGGGCATCGGGAGATGTGAGGTCGAGTGTCGCGCCTGCAAAGGTGCTCGCCGCATTCGTAGCGTTTGTCAGCGCGTGCTCGCAGAGCTTGTTCATAGTCTTGTAGTACGCTCTGGTGAACGCCTCGGCACGACGCCTTGTATCAGCGGCAATGCCGTACTGCGCGTCCTCCATCATCTCTGCGGTAATAACGAACTCCTTCATAAACTGAATATGCTCGATAAACTTTGAATAGGTTTCCTTGACGGTATCCGTTTCTGCGGCACTGCCCTCTGCGGCTGCCTTGAATACATCAAACTCGCTCTCTGCAACGATGGTTTCGCCGAAGCGGTTGCTCTTTTCAATATTAAAGAGCTGCTCGGCAATGCCTCCCGCCTTCGTGAGCACCTGACTCTCGTGCTCGATTATCATCTTTATGGGTGTTTCGAGATTGCCGATAGCGGCGGGGTTTTGTCCTGTGGATTTTGAATAAATTATCATTTGTTGTTTTCCTTTCTTATTTTGTTACTCTTTTGTATAAATTGTGTATTTCGCTGTCGGAAAGCCCGGAGAAAAGCTCTCTGGCTCTTTCCATTTCTCTTTGCGTCATAGGGGACTCGGGACTGCAAGCGCCTCTTGGCACCGCACTCGTGATATGCGCTCGTGAGTCCTCTCCCGAAGGCGCGCTTTCTTTTTCTTCATTAATATCA
This sequence comes from Clostridia bacterium, assembly GCA_017463125.1. Classification (GTDB taxonomy): domain Bacteria; phylum Bacillota; class Clostridia; order Oscillospirales; family CAG-272; genus UBA1740. The sequence continues at coordinate 96,765 of JAFTPV010000014.1, forward strand.
AGCAGACCTATTGCTTCCGTCATCTTTTGCATTTACTCCTTTCTCTTTTTCAATAATGCTGATGAAATATTCTACGTTTTCGCCGGCGTAGGGGTAGTGGGCCCTCTCCTGACTCTGCCAATAACGAAGCAGCGTCGCGGGACTGCTCTTATCACCGAGAGTTCCCGACTCGAGATTCATAAGATTTCTTTCCCAGAGCGCCTCTCTCTGATATCCGTCGCCCTCGCTCTCGTCAACCGAGAAGAGATAACCGTCGTTGTACTTGTAGCCGCCCTTACCGTCGGGCTCTATAAAATCTGCGCGGTTAAATTCAGAGAGCTGCACCTTACCAAGCTCGTCCTTATAGCAAAGACTCTCGCACTCGTCGGCAAAAGCCAAATAGTGCTTGAATACCGTACGGTATATCTCAGCGTAGCACTCGTTTTTCAGACGTCTTTTCGATTCAAGGCGGCTAGTTGCCTGCGAGATTTTAAGCTGTCTTGCATATCCTGATTCAAAATTCGTATTGTCGGTGCCTTGAAGAGCATCGGATATACCGAGAGTTCTCTTCGCCTGGTCGTAAAGCCTGTCTGCCTCCTTAACATCCTCTTCAATGTCGGGAGTGGTGTCTATCTTGCCGTAATGCTCAAGACTCTCGCCCGCCCGAAGCTTTATCACCTGTCCGAAGATTGCGTTGCTTAAGGAAACCGTCGCGTCCTCAGGCATAACGGGTGTAATTCCCGAGCGCATAAGCTTTTGCATTATTCGTGTTTCGAGCTTATTTATAGCCTGTTGCTGCGGCCTTATCTTTTCACAGTCGGACGAGCCGAGATGACCCGATACCGAAAAGCTATTCTTTCTTATGATTATAGGGAAGGTGTTGGGAGTGTAGTAAGGAAGGCGGATTTTATTATTGCCAAGCGTTACACTCTCGTATGTAAGAGGCCGCGATTTGTAGCCCGCGTGGCAGGAGCAGCTACCGTATGGCTTTTCGCACGAGGCGCAGACACGTTCCCTCCTTTTATAAAAATCGGGTATATCCGAGAGAATAAGTCCTCCCGAGAAGATAAACCTTCCGATACAACCGTCGGCATCCTTATAGAACGCTATTACAAGCTTCACCGTGTCGGACATTGATATTGCCTCGGGATATTCGTACTCACATTCCGCAAGCCTTACCTGCTCAACTCCGACGCCGTATTTTCTTACCAGCTCACCGCGAGTCGTGGTAAAGCGTAAGAAGCAGTACTCCATATCCTCAACCTTACTGACGCCCGGCTGGGGTATAAAATCAAGGGGAGATATGCAATGCGCTCGCACACCCGAGATGCTGCTGTCCCACTCAATATACCAAACGCTGCCGCCGTATATATAGGTGTAACGCTCGTCAGAGTCGTTCATGCTCTCAAATGGGAGCCTTTGGCGTATTGCTCGGCATAGCCGTTCTATTGCTTTGGCACAGTCAGAGCGCCTCTCCGAATAAGAACTGACGTCGACTCTTGGCATAGGAATCGTAGGCGTTACCTCGCTTTCTATTATTTCGTATGAAATGTTTCTTACTACCCTTGCTCTTTCCTGCGAGCCGTCTATTTCATCTGTGCCGAGGTACTGACGCATGTTGCGCTCAAGGCACTCCGCAGTATCGGCATAGGCCGCCTTTGCGGCAGAATAGAGGTCAGAGAAGAGCTCAAGGCGTTCTTTTTTATTCTGTTGTTTCAATTTGGTTCTCCGTATTTCTCCTTTAGATATTTTTTGCCCTCTTTGTCTGCCGCGTAGTAGTCCTCCCACATATCGCGGCTCCATTGACGCCTTACGGCGCCGTCCACCGAGGAAGGACGGGTATGGAAGATTGCAAAGCCGCGCAAAGCGTCGGGCGCGTGGGTAAGCTCGTGTGGCTCTGTTGCGCAGTCCGTCGGTCGCAGCTTATCAACCGTCAGAGCTGGCAGACACCGTATAAGCTCTGTGGCGGTTTTGAAAATCCTTATCGAGCCTCTCCCCTCGGCGCAGAGCATCTCCTTCACCGCAAGCCAGCCGCACTCTCTGTCGTTTGAGGTCTTGGTGAAATTGATGCCGAACTCCGAGAAGAGAAGCGCCTTTGATTTTCCCGACTCCTGACTCCTTGAGAAGAGGTCGGGGGGAGCCAAGGTCGCGTAAACGTCCTCGTCCTTCGGCGTTCTTGCAAGAATTTCTCTTGCCGCCGCGCTTATCGGGAGATTTGACTCGCAGAATTCTCGGTATACGTATGCGGAGCCGTCGTCGGATACTGCTATCCATAGGCACGCGAGGCGGTCAAGGCCGTAGTCCACAGTCCTGTATTTGCGCCACGACCTCGGAATCTCAAACGGCTCGATTACGTGTACCCTTGGGTCAAATTCCGTAAAATACTGTCCCTCAAAGATATTCCAGTCGCCAAAGAGGAGCGCTTTTTTCTCACGCTCCGGAAGTGCGAGCAGTCTTTTTTCATAGTCGGGATCGCCCTTACAGAGAAAGTCGTTGTCCGACAGAAACGAGGGGAGAAATATTCTCTTAAGACCCTCCTCGCTGACAAAGCAGGTTCGCTGCGGGGCAGGGTCAACGAACCTGCGCTTCACCCAGCTATGCCCGATGCCGCCCGGGTTCGTCGTGGACTTTATCTGCCTTGGATACTCCGAGGCGCCTCGGAGTCTTGAGAGCAGGTATACGTACTGCCATTCGGCAAAGTGCGTCAGCTCGTCAAAGCGGATAACGTCGTACTCTGCGCTTTGGTACTGATAAACGTCCGAGGATGCGGCACAGTAGCCGAAATCAATTATCGACCCGTTGATAAATCTGCCTGTGTGGGAGGAAAAGTTAAAGGTGTATATCTCCCTTGGGTAGACGGCGAGAGAGGATCTGATTATTGATTTATCCAGCTCCGCAAAGCTACGGCGGAGTATCAATTGCTTTGACGCGGGATATTTGAGAGCGTAGAGCAGAGCGTCGATTATCTGTCCGTAGGACTTACCGCCTCCCGCCGCACCTCCGAAGAGAACCTCGTCCTCGCCCGCATTAATGAATTCCATCTGCTTTTTCGTAATCTTGAGATTGATATTCATCAGATGACCTCCACGCTTACCCTTATGTCAGACTCACCCTCCGTGCCGTCCTCGTCACCCAAAAGAAATTTAACGAAGCTGGGGTCAAAGGTGCGTGTAAGCGCCCCGTCGACAAGAAGGTCGTGTCTTATCCTTCTACATTCCTCAAACGCCTCGGCAAACCTTTTGCGGCTCCTGAAGGATAAGAGCTTTTCTGTGGTAATACCCTTGCTTTTTGCAAATTTTTCAAAGCTCGGCGCTCCCTTGTCGGAATAAGTTACAAAATAGAGGTACATCTCCCTTGGAATCGACGGGTTGTATTTTCCCTTCGTGTTCATAATAGTCGCCTTTCTTTTCCTCCTTTAATCTTCTTGTGATAAGGGCTTCTTTTCTTCGGAGCCGTCTGCAGCCGTCACCCGTTAAGATACTTTTTTGAAGTCTTATCACTATTCACAGTCGAAAGAAAAAGGCAAGCTCTTCTTCCGACAAGTACATTATATCACGCTCCAAAGGGTCACGTAAGTATAGTCCCATTCCAAAGAATGTAACATATCGAGTGACAAAATTGTGCAAGCTAAACAAAAAAACCGAGCTTTCGGTAAAGCTCGGCAAAAAAGGGCTCATTTTATAAGTAAAAACGCGTAAAAAAAGCAGGCTACTGTGAGTAACCTGCTTATCTTGATTTATCCGTCTACCTCCATATAATCTACTTGAGGAAGATTGGATTTTGTGCGCTCGAATATAACCTTAAATGCGTTCATCGCAAGCCCGTGATCGTAATACTGCTCTATCTCGACCTCGTATTTTCCTATTTCGACCATCATCTCGTCAAAGATATCCTTGGCGGCGGCATCTCTGCCGTTTGCCTTTTCTATCATTGCCTTTGCAAAATAGCGAACAAGCTCGTTGTAAGCAAGAAGAATACGCATAGCGACAGTTCTCGGACGAAGAGTGGAGTCGAAGTGCTTCATAATCATTTCCTTGCCGCGTGCCGCGATGTCCTCAACCTTGGCAAGAGATGCCGCGTGGTCGGGGTTATAGAAGCGGGAAACGTTTTCATCCGATGCTTTAAGTCCTGCCATATATTCAAAGTCAAAGGCATCTGCAAGCTCCATAAGGTAGCTCTCAACCTCTCCTGCATAGTCGCCGAAGAGGAGTCCGAAATAGTGTTTTCTTATCTCTTCTGCGGTGAGGGTGGAGTCGTAGCATGTTCTTGCAAATGTGTAGAAGCAAAGACCTGTGGGCATAAAGCAACGTTGTGTTCCGTCCTCAAGGATTCCGTTTACGTTCTGACGAAGGTACTCTCTTACGTCCTCGTTCATAACCTCGGAAATCTTAAGCCCTGAAATATCGTACCACATAGCGCGCCAGAAGTGGTATTCAAAGGAGATTTTAGAGCCGCCAAAGCTCTTTTCCCACTCCTTTAAGTGACCGAAGAACTGACCGAGAGTTCTCGGCATCTGGAGCTTGTTTCTTGTAAAGGGAGCAAGGTTTGTGTCAATTCCGTTTGGAAGAGTTTCGGTATATCTTCTGGTGATAGGAGCAATCATCAGAATAAATCTATCGGGATTCTTGATTTTTTCCTCAAGAGGCGCCCAAGCAGAGTCCATATACGCGATAAATACGATACGAGTTTTGAGTCCCGCCTCGGTGAGAGCCTCGTCGATATCGTTCATCATCATAACGTAGTAGTCTGTCGGCAGCTTCTTTACACACTCCTCGCACTCGCAGTGATTGTTGTTTGCATCGGCAAGCCAGATATGGAGATAATCAACGTTGGAGTGGTGTCTTGCGTAATCGACAACGTAATCGGCAACCTTTTTGCGAGCCTTGGGGTTGGACATACAGAGGTTTGTGTTGATGGGATAGTAGCAGATTTCGCGTTTGCCGTTTATCATAGCAATCATCTCGCGCTGCTCGGGCGTAAGCTTTTTATCATACTCGGTGTCCCAGCCCGCCTCACCGGGAATTCCAAGAGGCTCGTAGGTAAAGCCGTGACCCATATCGTGATACTGAATACCGCGCTTTTGTATCTCGGCTTCAAGCATTCTCTTCCACTGGAGAAGCGTTCCTTCGCCAACAGGCTCGGGAGTACGTGTGGGGTTGTTATCGTGTCTGTAATAGCGCTCGTAGTAGCTCTTCGGGAACTTAAACTCTATCATAAAGACGTTAAGACCAAGCTTTGGCGCATACTCGATAGCTTCAACCATTGCTCTCTGGAACTCGGTACCCTCGGAAACCCAACCGCGGTAGCGCATTGTGGGCTTGTAGCGGTATTTCACGTCACAAACGTCGCGCATGGGAATAATCTCGCCGTCAATACCCGGCATAACCCACTCGCAGCCGTTCTGACGAAGATATTCATAAACCGCGATAAGCACGGATCTGGGGTTTGAGCCTGCGATAATGCCGCACTTTCCCACAGTATCAATGTAAATAATGTCGTCAAGCTCTGTGTCCTCTGCATCCGAGGTGTCAAGACCGAAATCAGCCATAAGACCGAGGCGGTAGCCGTCGGTGGCTTCCTTGTTGAAGCTTACCTCAAAGTTACCCTCGTCGGGCATCATCATTTTAAGGTATTTTCTAAGCTCCTCTGCGGCATAGTCAATAGGTGAGCCACATGAAATTTTGTAAATGTTAAACATAGCGTGTCCTTTCGGGAAAATTTATTCTCTTATTAATTTAATATAATAGGTAGTGTAAGCAGGCATATCAAGGAAGAGATTGAAGTCGCCTGATGCAACTACCTCCTCGCGTACACATTCCATATCGTGTCCTTCGTCAATGGGACAGATTTCAACCTTGAATTTCTCACCCTCGGATAGCTTAAGTCCGCGTACCTCGAGGCAAAGCTCCTTGTCGGGAATACCGTCGTCCTGGTTAAAGTAGGTGCAGAGGATTGCGGCGTCCTTCTTATTCTTCGCACCGATAGAGTAAAGATACTCGTCGTTTTTGGTTTCAACCGCTGTACCAAGGTCAATTAGCTCCGACCATGCAATGAAGGGGTAATAGCCCTTCAGGGGAGTGAGATAAGTCTGATCCCATAAACCGCAGAAGCCACAGGAGCGACCCTCATAGTACATCAGCATATCTATCTTTTCGGGGTGAAGCGCGCACATAACCGCAGTGGTGAACGCAGCTCCCTTAACACCCTTGATTGCTTTTACCGAATGTATAAAATCTTCGCCGCGCCAGCCTCTGACGTAGTTCCACTCATTTATATGGGTTTCAATATCGCCGTAGCCGTACTCCTCGTATATAGCGTTTGATCTGCGAACGTAGTCAACGAAATCCTCTACATATTTATTATATCTATGGTAGGAAATGAAATCGGGACGAACACCTCGCTCACGCATAGTGCCAAAGAAGCCGCGAACCCATGCATCGTGGTTTATCGTTGCTATTGCGGGACCGCCTATCTTGAGATTCGGGAATTTCTCTTGCAGATATGGGCAAACCGTGCAGAAGAAGTCGTAAAACTCCTCCCACGTACCCTGCCAGCAGGGGTTGCCTGTTGCGTTATCGTTGTCCGCCTCGTTCCATATTTCCCAATACTTTATGTTATAATTAAAGCCGTCAGCCCAGCCCTCTGTGTAGTGGCGGATTATATGCTCGCATATTCTCGCCCACTTCAGATAATCCTTTGGCGGAATAGTGCCGAACTTGTAGCTATGCTCAATAGATGCGCCTAGGCGGTAGTAAGGCTCTGTTCCAACCTCGAACATATCGGCAAGATACTTGTCAGTAGGGCCGAAAACGTAATTTTTTGGGTCACACTCGTCAGCGTCAAAATCGCGGAATATGCGATGCACGTCAACAAGCCATTCGTTTGTAAACGAGGTGTCGTGAAGTCTGCCGTAGGGAATCCTTGCAGCAGCCCATGCTTCCATGTTGTTGATTCCTCTGAGTCCGTTTGCAGGACCGTTGTTTACGGCATTGAAGGTCTTAACCTTGCCGTAAGGCTTCGAGAAGTCCACTCTGATGGTGTTCATTTTCCTTTTTTCCTTTGCGTTTTTGTTTATTATTTCGGCATTTGCCGTTTTTATAAAAAGCACAATAACGAATTCTGAAAAAACGTGTTTCAAAACTCCTTATTATACTTTTTTGTTTTGCAGGGCGGGCAAACCCGCCCTGCGTTGTTTCTTCCCGAGAAAAGAGTCTCGGGTTTGTAAAAAATTATTATTTACGTGTAAGATTATATGTGGGGATGTTTTCTTCGGCAACAACATCTGACTCAAATATTATATTATCGAAATACATGTCCGTTGCATATCCGGTATTGGGATTGAACATAACGCACTTGTATACCGCGTTTCTGGGAGTGTAATCAGTGCTGCTTCCCTCAATAAATGCATACTGACATACGTAAACGCCATCGGTATTCTGATATGCGTCAACTTGAGATTTTGTGCTAGGAGCATTGGTTCTATCTACTCCGCGAGAGTCAAGAATCCAAAGTGGCGTGTCATTTACATACATAACCATAGTTGAATCATCGGTAGAAGAAATATAATAAGATTCAAATTTTATATTGATTGATGCAGTCTTTGATCCAGCCTCTGCAACTTGAGCAAAAAGGTGTGTCGTATCTTTGCCGATTGTGCTTGAAGTGGTAGTATCTGTGTACGTTTGGTTTCTTTGGAAGTAACACTCAAATTTTCCTGCTTCATTAGTACTCGTATCGGATACATCATCAGAGTAATACCTAAATATCATGCTATAAAGCGCATTACTTACGCCTGTTGCATAGAACTGTGCAGTTATAGTAGTAGAGGTTTTAGATTCAGGAAGTGAGATGGTTAGATCCGTTTCAAAAACTGTATGATTTGCGCCACTTGCAGCATTGGCCGTGTTGTTAAGCGCCCATCTTGTACCACCGGTAGTTGTGTAGTAAAGCTGTCCGTCAACAATGGAATATGATTGTGATCTGTCTGTTGCTGTAGGAATTTCGTTGATAAGAAGATTTTTGTATTTACTTACATCCTTGTCACCATCTGCGAAAGAGGCGGTTTTCCATCCAGACGATGTGCTGGGAGTAATAACTGTATCATTAGAAAGATCATCAAAAGTATAAGTAGCAAACTTAGGTGCGTATATACCGCTTGCAGTAGCGACGGTAGTCTTATTACCATTAGGATCAAGCCAGTATGCAAGACCGCTGGGGTCTTCATCACCGGTATATGCAAAGTTAAGAGCAGTATCCTTTGTAACAACTGCGCTTGCAGCACCGTTAACGGTACCGTTCTCTGCTGCTACCCAGAGGAAGTCAGCAACATTTGTACCGGTGTCAAGGTTTGTGTCCTCAAGCTCTGCAACGGTTTGCGCGGAGGAGCCGTATGCAATCGCGTTCTGATAGAGAGCCTTCTGCGCTATTCCAAGCTCGTCTGTTGCGTTGATAATACCGTCGCCGTAGAGTCTCTTAAGGAAATATTCAACAGCGCTGTATTTCTCTGTGGTAGCTACGCCGTCGCACTCAACAACGAGGTAGTACTCCTGACCGTATGCAAGAGCGCTGACACCGTAGGTGGACGTTGCTATGTAAGCGTTGGCTACGCCAATGTTAGTTTCACTTGTGTCTTGGTATTCTGCTACGGCAGGCTGACCGACAAGCTTTCCGCCGTTCTCGGGATCTCCCTCATAGACGGAGAGCGTTACGGTTTTGCCCTCGCCGCCAACGGACTCGGGATCAACCGCTACCATAAATTTGAGTGTTTCGCCATACTCGATGTTCTTCTTTAAGACCTCGGGTGTGCCTTCTGCGCTTGCTGCGATACCGACTGCTGCGCCGATAAGGAGAGCAAGAGAGAGGGCAAGTACTAGAATTTTAGCATACTTTTTGTTTTTCATAAAATTTTTCTCCTGTTTTTAATAATTTTTTTGTTTTTTGCTGTGGTTTCTCTGCTTTTTGGTCAAGTCCAGCTTCCTGATCCACTGTGGGTGGGGCCTTGGTACCAATCATCTTCACCCGACGTGGCGATGACGTCAAGGGCGGAAAATTTGAGGATCTCTAACGTGGCATCCTCGTACGGTAGCTTTAGCTTTTCTTTTTCCATAAGACCTTTCCTTTCTTTTAGATTTTTATATAATGGGTATTTGCTAACTATTTGAGCCGCCCTTTACACAAGGGGCTTTCGTTAAGGCTTACTTCTCAATCGCGTTAAGGAATATTCCTAGGTCGTCCTTGGTATAGAGCTTTATAGCAAAGTCGCGAAGCTCGAGAGCCGCATAGATATTGCCCGTAAGGCTTGTTGCCGAAATTACAGAGGCGTTTACGTCACCCTCGTCGGGCTGCCCGCCCTCGGGCTTTGGCACAGCAACGAGTGCGCCCTGGGACATACAGGCTGTTTCGTGCTTGTAGTATGAGAATGAGCCGTCCGGCTTCTTAAAGTCGGAGATTTTCTTCGTAGTAGCTCTTATTGCCTCGGGTGCGCGGAGGAGAAGCTGTCTTACTATGTCGTCTGCTTCCTTCTGCGCCGCACCGTCACCGTAGCGGCGCATATTTCCGATAAGGTTAAGGACTGTGTACCAGGTGTTGTAGAGGGAGCAAACATGCTTTGTTTCCTCTTCAAACCTTGTGATACATTCCATAGCCGCTATCGCTGCCTTGCCGGCATAGGGCATAAGGCGTTTTGCTCCGTTGTAGACGTAGCTTATCTTGAACACACCGTTCACGGTACCGAAGTTCATTTCTGCGCCCCAAAGTCCGTTTTCCTTATTCTGCTTTTCGTTAAGGAAATCGCAGGCAACGTCTGCAAGTCCTGCCGCTACTATCTGGTCTATCTGCGCCGCAAGGTTGTTGCCAGAGGGGTAGCTTTTTGTCGTCCAGTCAAAGCTGTCAAGATACTCGATGAAGGCTTCTTTACTCTTTAGGTAATCGGGAAGATTTTTAAGTGCGTCCTTCTTTTCTTCCTCGGTTTTGCTGTTTGCAACAGCCTCGGCAAGCCTTTCGTTTGCCGTCTTGTAGGGGAGCTTGATGCCGAGCTTATTTGCCATGTGGCACGCCCACATCATATCACGACCTCTGCGGTTTGTGCTGATGTCCTTGCCCCATTGAGGGTGGTAGATAAAGCCGTCCTCGTCGCTCTGGAGCGAGCAGACAAACTCTGCCATCTTGTCGCACATTTCCTTCGGCAGATCGTCAAAGGAGTCTATCACTCCCGCTTGATTAAGAAGGTTTGTTGCCTGGTTGGTCGACTCAATGTCGGGCAAGAATCTCGGGTCGTCTGTGTGTCTTCCGGATTTTGAGTAGTAAAATCCGCCTATTTTAGGGTCGTAGAGGTCGCCAAGCCAGGTGAGCAGCCCCTCGTCGTAAATTGCGTAATGCTCGTGAAGAGCCTCGATAACCTCGTCACCGTTACCGCCTCGTCTGTTTATCTCGGCTCTGAGAGCCTCCCATTTTTCAGAATTTACATTATTCATTTTTCTTTACCTCAGGCTAGGGGCATTTTTCAGCCCCTTTAGCCTTTATGTCAATAAATGTTTACTTTAACCGTTTTTTAAGTCCATGCAGTGCCGTCGTCAAACACACCGCCAATGCTTCCGCCGGGCTTCGTGCTTAAGCCGCACTTGTCGCACTCCTCGTCTCCGTCCTCGTCGGTGTGATCGCAGGTCGCGGGATCGTAGTATTCCTCGCCGCACTTGTCACAAATTGAGTCAATGGGATCTCTGTCGCGGTGCGGACAGGTATATGGAGCAGTACAACTGTCACAATAACCGTCCTTATCCTCGTCGGCATGCTCGCAGGTGAACTTGGTTTCACAGTTGTCGCATGCGCCGTCACCGTCTGCGTCCTTATGCTCGCAGGTTTCGGGGTCATAATACTCGTCACCGCAGACGTCGCAGATTCTGTCAGGCTCCGTCTTGGAGTCGTAGTGAGGACAGGAGTAGGGAGCGTCACAGTTGTCGCACTTGTCGTCGCCGCTTGCGTCCTTATGCTCGCACACAAATTCGCTAGAGCACAGATTACACTTTTTGTCGCCGTCTGCGTCCTTATGCTCGCAGGTTTCGGGGTCGTAATACTCATCACCGCAGACGTCGCAGATTCTGTCAGGCTCCGTCTTGGAGTCGTAGTGAGGACAGGAGTAGGGAGCCTCGCACTTGTCGCACTTGTCGTTGCCGTCCGCGTCAATATGCTCGCAGGTGAACTCGGTTTTACAGTTGTCGCACTCGCCGTCGCCGTCTGTGTCCTTATGAGTACAGGTGTCCGGGTCGTAATACTCGCGTCCGCAAACGTCGCACACGGAGTCAACAGGCTCCTTGTCTGCATGCTTGCAGGGAAGCACGGGAGCTTCGGGGAGCAGAGTAGTATCGCTTTCAGCTACTACGGTAGCCACGCCGCCGTCGGGAACGATGTCAGCGTAGACTATCCACTTTCCGTCACGCTCGAAGGCTCTCGCGTAAGATACGCTATCGCCTTGAACTATTTTTGCTCCCGCCCACTCGGCAGGAACTACTATCTCAACCGTCAGAGCGTAGTTGTAAATCTCGTCGGGAAGGGAGTCGGTAAGCGTTACGGTTATTGTACCGTTGTCCGTTACCGTGCTGACCTTTGCTGATTCTGCTTCCTTAAGGTAGAGCATCGCGTCCTCGTAGTGCGCGTTCCAGACATAGCCCTCTGCTGCGTAGTTGCTCACACTCTTTGCGATTGCTTCAATATAGGAGCGAGGAACTGTGGAGGTGTCACCCTCTGTAATTTCGGAGGCGTTCTCAACAACCCTGTGAGAGAAGAGAACCGTCAGCTTTCCTGTTGCTGCGCCGTCTATACGTTCAAGAACCTTTGCAAGATTATCGTCACCGAGGGATATGGAGCTTGCGCCCATAAACGCGTAGTTGAGATCGTAGAGATTAAGTCCTGTGTGGTTCGAGGTCGGGAAGTTGTACTCCCTTGCGGCAATATAGTTTTGCTTAATCAGAGCCATTGCCGCAGCGTAGGTCTTTGCCTTTCCGTGACCGAGAGTATCAACCACGTTTGAGAATCCGGGATATGCGAAGGTGAGAACACGCTCGTCAAAGCACTCGCGAAGATATTCGCCGGATTTTACTATCTCGAGAAGCATTTTCTCCTCGTCAATATTGAGCGACGTTTCGTCAGCGTTACCCCAGAAGGAGTGAGTGAATGAGTGGTTGATAAGACCCCAGCGGTCAGTATCAATGTAAGGCTTCCAGCTATCAACGCTTGATTTCGGAGCCATAGTCGTATTGTCGTAAACCCTGTTTACAACCATTGCAACGTCAGCGCGGAGCGAATACTTGCCGTAAACGCTGTCGAGTATAGACATTGTGTCAAGGTCGCCGTCGTCGTGGATAAGAACCACTACGCCGTTTGCGCCGTCCTTAACGGGAAGAACCGTTGCCAGCTCGTCAGGGTCGCCGTCTATTCTTTCGTACTCGTCGTCAGTAGCGGTTATTACCGTGTTGTCAAGCCATACGAATGCATCGTAAGCGCTTCCGATAAGGGAAACGGACACGAACTCGTACTTAGACGTATCAAGTGTTGTAACTATTCTTTCGCTTCCGACAAGCTCACCGTTTACGTAGTATCTTGCGACACCTGCCTCGTGGTAGTATTCAAGTCGGATATTAGTCCATACACCGGATTCTATATCAGCATACGTCTTATATTCGTTGTAGCCGAGAGCGTAGCTGCCACTCTCGTTTTTGTAGATGCGGAGGTTGCCGAAGAAGTCGGAGGTTTCGGTCTTGTTATTCCTTAAGTGGAAGGAGAGAACCGCGTCGCCTGCCTTAACACCCTCCATAGAGCCGATAACAAGGTCGGTTTCAAAGACGTAGAGCGAGCCTGTGGTTGCCTCGTTATTCTTGAGATACAGCCTCGACGCTCTTGTATGGGAGTAAATCTGGCCGTATTCGAGAACCTTGTTAGTGCCGTAGCTTGCGATATCTATGTAGGAATAAGCCCTGGTGGGATCACCTACGCCGTCACTGCTCTTTCCGACAGTAATTGCTTTTGCATCGTTTGTACCGCCCTGTGTTCTCCAAATGAATCTTTCACCGGTAGCATTCGCGTTATTAAGGTCTACCTCGTTCCATATCTTCGTTACGTTATACATATATCCGCCTATGGATTTGTGATAAACACCGAGTCCTGCCTCGCCCTTAATCAAGCTTCCGGGCTTCGCTTCAATAAGAGTCTTGTCAAGATCCTTATTCTTTTGCACAAATGTAACGTTGTCAAGCTTCATAACGGTTTTTGTACCGCTGTGAGAGTTGATGTCAATACGTCCCATTGTGAGATAGGGCTTGCCTGTGCCGTCGGACTTATAGGTATAGAACATATTGTTAGAAACATTTATTCCCGACGTGTTCTTATAAGACTGATTCTCGGCTGAGTTGACGATGCTTACTATATCTCCGTCAACCGAGATAACGATAACAACGTCATCGTTTACGAAATACTGCTCGATAGTCAGCTTGATAGCGGCAGTTTCGGTCGTGGGAGAGCCGGGTGTTCCGATAGTCTTGGATATTACAGCTCCGTAAGTATTTTCGTTATTATAAGGTACTAATTTTATAACACCCGTTGCAGCGTTATACTCAATGTTGAAGCGGTACGCCGTCGGGAAGGAGGAGCCGCCGTCCGCGCCTACCGTGAAGGTATAGAAGGCTCGGCTCGCGGTTTCTGAAACGTTAAACTCAAAGGAGAGATCCGCCTCAAATACGGCGTAGTTGTAAGTGCCCTTGGTAACGGTGGGCTTAATGTAGATGTAGTCACCGCCGTCGCTTACGAAGTTAAGCTTGCCGTCAATTACCTCAAGCGTCGGCCAGTTAGAGCCGTTTTTATCCTCAACGGTGGTGTTTGAGTAGATTTTCTCGTCCTCAAAATCCATCACCTCAGGGATCTTTTCGTTAGGATCAACGGGTGCGGGAGGAATTATGATAACGGGGGTATTAACTGTGGGGTAGAGCTTCGTCGTAACGTCAGCCGCGTCTGCTTCAAGCTTCTTATTAGTCTTAACAAGGCTTGCGTTGTCGAGATACATCGTAGCCTCACAGCTCGAGAGCGCAAGGATACTTACTTTTTTCACAAGGTCAAGTCCTGCGTGCTCGTCTTTCGCATGAGAGTTATAGAAATTGTTTGTAATATAAACTAAAGTATCATTAATATAAGTCTTGATTCTCATCTCGTTTCTCGAGCCCTCGTAGATCTCGATACGAAGAGTGAACCAATCACTAAAGTCGCCCTCGGGAGTGTATTTCACCGCAGTGCCGTCGTTACGGTAGAGCTTTGCGTCCTGACCGTCAACCTGAACCGTCGTGGATGACGAGCTACCCGAGTAGTCCTTGATAGTGAAGGAATTACTGGTTGAGCTGTATTCTATAGAGGTAAGGTAGAGCCTCGATGCGCTCGAGCCCTTCATATCCTCAAAGAAGAACTGGTAGCTGATAGCCTTTCCGTCCGCCTTGCTGAATGCAAGGTCGGCTTCAAAGATTAACGCGTTGTAGCTCTCGTCCTCCTTTGTAACTCCTACGTACATATAGTCGCCCGCATCGGAGGTGGAGTCGAAGGCGAGAACCTTAGTTGCCTTATCGAGCTTATCCAGCATTTGTTCAATTCTAAGATCTGCGCCTATGGAAGAAAACTTGGTTGTGATAACGGCAGGGATACTTCCCGTAGAGCTTGACTCAAAGGTTATCTTTTCTGCATCATCCTCGGCGTTACTGCCTGTGATCTTTTCATTCTTGCAGACCTTGTTGTAGCTTTCAGCCACAATGTCGTCAAGATTCAGTGATCCAAGGCTTGTAAGCGCGGTTACCGTTACGTATTCGCATACCAGCGACGCCGTATTCTTGGAGTAAACAACGCTGCTTACCGCAATGCACGAGCCATCGTAATAAATATTTGTAATATCGTTTCTGTCAAAGTACTCTATTGTAAGAGGCGCCTCATCATTTGTCGCAAAGCTTGCAATATACTGCTCCGAGGTTCCGTATTCGGTATGCTCGTATACAAAGAGTCTTCCGCCCTTGTATATGAGGTCATAGGCAAGAATGATATTGCCGTCCTTGTCGCAGTACGAAATACGGTATGCTGCATCCGCGCCATTTGCGGAGTGGCTGATATTGGCGCTGAATGATACGAAATTGGATATTACCGCTCTGTAATTTACGGGAACTTTTATGCTTTGATTGCTTGTTCCGAGGGAGATAAGCTTATCTGTACCGTTTGTAACAAGAGCGCTTTCGGGATAAGTGATTCCTTCTGTCACCTTATCAAAGTCGTAGATTATCTTATCCTTGTCGGGAACAGTTGCCTCTTCAAAGGACTTGACTATTCTCTCCGCCTTGATATTGTCAAGGGTGAGGTCTATTACGCTGTCGTTGTTTACAGATAGAGTGAGCCTCTGGAACTTTCTAACTCCGCCGCCGCTTGCCAGCGTGTCGCTTGATGCACAGAGCACGAACTTGTCATTAACGTTATCGTAAACGTAAATGAGCGTTACGTTAGTGTCCTCGTAGTACTCGAGGCGAAGTCTCATAGTAGCTCCAAGCTCGACAGCGCACGCGCTGATGGTGTTGATAGATACTCCGCCGGGAGCCTCTGTAAGAACTGCATAGCTCTTGCCGTCAATCTCGATTATTTCAATATTGAAGGCGGTGATAGCGCCGGTGTCGCCGGAGATAAGGTTGTTTGCGTTAAGCTTTAGGTTAAGAGATGAGCCGACCGTGCCGCTCGCTACCGTAACGTCCATTTCGACAACCGCGCAGTTTGTTGCCCTTGTTCTCGTTACTGCGGGGAGGTAGAGACTTGCGCCCTTGCCCTTGTTTTGTGATATGTGAAGAACGTTATTGCTCTCACCGTCTATAACCTCGAGCGTACCCTCATTTTCAGAAACGGTGAAGTCTTTAGGATAATTCTTTCCTGCCGCCTGATTCTCAAAGTCATAGATAACCTCGTCTCTGTTCGGCGGGTCTATATTGATAAGAGGCTGGTTGTTAAGGTCGTGAGCCGGCTTGTAGTTGTCCTCCGTCTTATCCGTATAGAGATTATCCATAAGGAGAACCGCCTGCTGATCCGACATAATGTTGATCTGCGTGTAGGAATAATATTTGTTGGGGTTGCCTGTGCCGGTAGTTATTTTCGTACCCTTGTGATCGTAATAGTTATCGGTTACGGCAGCAAGCTCACCGTTGAAGTATACCTTTATTCTCACGGAGTCGTGAGAGCCGAGGTAGTATTCTATTCTTATATTGAACCATTCGCCAAGTCTTGCCGAGATACCCAGGTCATTCTCGATTCTCGGGGAACCCTGCGATGAGCTTTCAAGAATCTGTACCTTCTTATAGCTGTTGCCGTTCTCGTCCTTCGCGTCAGCTAGCTTCAGGTTGAGCATATAACAGGATGCACCGACGTTTATCTGGGCTATATAGCCGCCTTTCGCGTCCTCGACACAGAAATCGCCTTCAAATACGAAGCAAGTTCCAAGACTTATATTTTTACAGGGAACGTATACCACGTCACCATTGCCGGGCATCGAGGATAACTCAAGCACGTTGCCGGTTGCTCCCTCTCTCTTGTCCTCTACGACGAAGAGAGTTGCACCGTTTGATTTAAGCTCGTAGGTAACCTCTGTCGGTGCGCTTCCTACAAGGTCGTCCTCAAAGTCAACAGGCTCGGCGGGTATGGGGTCGTTCTTTATAACTCCGCTATTTTTTTCGATAATGTCAATATATCTTGCGTAATCGGCGCTGGTATGAAGCGGAACCTCGTACTCGCTAAGACCGAAGCATGCGAAAATAGTGTTCCATACAGAGTGTGTAAGAGAGGTCGCGTTCATATCGCCCTCGTTGCACTGAATCGCGAGCTGCATACCCTGGCTCTCCGGGTTGCATCTGTCCTTGTAATACGAGAACGAGCCGTCAGTCTTTCTGAACTCAAGGTATTTTTTGAGTGTCGCGCGAATAGCGTCAGGAGCAACGCTCATAAGAGCGCCCTTAACCTCTTGTGCATCTGCCTCGTCACCGAATTTTTTGATATTGTCCATCAGCATATCGATTGAGCACCAGCAGTTGTAGATGTTACAGATATGCGTGGTTGCCTGTGAGGAGGTTATCGTTTCAACGGCAAATAACGCGGCCTTTTTAGCGTTGGGATATGGTTGCTCAAACGCGGTGTAAACGTGCGCCGCCTTGAACATAGCATCGACAGCGTTGTAGTTACGCTGAGAGCTCCACGTTCCCGTTTCTTTATTTTGCGTACGGTTGAGATAATCTATAATCATCTCGCATGGGCTCCAGTCGGCGTTATCCTCTTTTAGCTGTGCTTCTCTTGCAAGGACCTGGCTGTTCTGGTTGGCAAGCTCGTTGTTTACCGAGTATGCGTTAGCCTCGTTTTCTTTCACCTTTGCCTCAAGGCCTGCAAGGTAACTTGCCAGAGCCTCCTTGGTTTTCAGGTTGTCGGCTACCGCTGCTGATGACGTTGCAACGATTTTAGAAACCGCTGATACAGAGTCTTTAGTTAAAGGTGAGGTTAGGTAAGATGCACCGCTAACATCGACGGGCGTTCCGTCCCAGAGCAGTCCGTCACCCTTTTTTCCGGTAGGAGTATCGTAGGTAGGAGATACACCGTAACCGCTGAGAAGAGCTACCGCACGGTCAAGGTCGCGTCCGCGCCTTGTGAGCTTTGCGTCAACCTGCTCCTTTGTCCACTGTGGGTGATAGAAGAATCCGTTAGGGTCTTGGCGCATTTTTACAAACTGAACTATTTGCTGTTGCATCCACTCGGGTGTGCCTACCTTACCATAGCCGAAATCGAACCTATTCATACCCATGTGGCTAATAAGAGTAAGTGCCTGGTAGGTAGAGTCTATATCAGGTAAGAAGCCGACATTATCACGGCCCGAGTTCGCGTAATAGAAGCCTCCACCGCCGCACATTTCGCCGCCCTGGCACTCCTCTGTACCGCAGGTGCAGATGTACGGCTCGTAAAGGTTTGCAAGCCAGGTTACAGCACCGTCGGAATAGAGAGCCGTCAGCTCCTTAAGAGCCTGAATAACCTCGTCGTTAAGGAACTCACCAAGCTTTGCCCAAGCCTTGTCGAGATATTCGTTGTCTATCTGCTGAAGCCTGTCGTAAAGAGAAAACGCTACGGTGTCGGAATAGCCGTTCTTGAGGCTTACCGAGCTGCTTTCACTTAAATAATCATCAATCAGGAAATCTACAGCGTCAGCAAATGCAACGCTATAAATATCGTCGGTATAAGCCAAGACAATAGACGAGCCGTCGGAGTAGACGGAATAGCCTGCAAGCTTTTGATCCTTTTTGATTTCATCCTCTGCATAAGAGAGATAGTTGTTCATAGCAGCGTAAGCGTCGCGTACAATTTGAGCGCTCGGTCTGCCGAGAATGATCTCGTGCTCGTAGGTTCCAACCTCGGCATAGTTCGTCTTGCTTTCATCCTCTGTGTTCATTGTTTTAGGATAAACGCCGGTAACGCCGTGTATTGCCGCAGCAACCCTTTGCGCAACCATTGCGTCAACGCTGTCGTCCATCATTATGTAGATCTGCGTTCCTCTTTCAAACACCAAGCCTTCGGTGCTGGATGAAGGATCATCCGTGTCGTCCTCATTCTTTGGCGTGCATGCTGAAAACGCACATAAAGCAAGCAACGAAAGAACGAGTAGGGTAAATAATCGTTTCTTCATACAATACTCCTTTTCTTTTTTGTACATATTTCTATACATAATCAAGTGTGGACCATGTGAGAGGGAGAGGAAGAGCACCCTTTAGCTCGCACGGAATATCGAGTATAAGACTGCTGTCCGGTGCTCCAAATAGAAGCCGCATAGCCTCTGAATCAGTAAGGGTGGCGTCGGGCTGTGCCGCGCTTTCATAACAGCCGCACTCACCGTCTTTAGAGTAGAGAGTTATCCTCTCTTTTCCTTCTATATCTATCGTGTATTCAAACTCGGCAAGGGCCCTGCTCTTTGCCTGCATTTTCATCAGTCTGTTTACGAGCCTCGCGTAGCTTAAGAGCTTGAAGCGCGAGGGAGTCATTACCGCATAGTCGTCAGCGTAGCGATAGAAGAGCTTCAGCTCCTCGGTCATATAAGGAGGGATAGATACGTGCGTTTCCCAGAAGAATTTAGTAACTGCACACACCGCATCGTAGAGGTCCTGCGGGCTCTCGGCAGAAAATTCTCCGATTTCGCGAAAATCTTCTGATATACAAAGGTAGCCGATAGGCTCACCGCCCCGTCTTGCAAGATAGGGAATCATACTCTTCGTTGTCAGAGCAAGGTACATATCTCTGTAATTTTCATCAGACCTTCTATTTACGTACATTGGCTTTTTCATCATTACGCCGTGACAGTACTTAAGAGCCTCGGTGTCATCACGCTCGATTTTTTCAAGTGTTACCTCGTCTGCTCTGTTTTCCGAATACTTCGCATTATGGTCGGAGAGGGAGAAACGCACGAGCTGTCCGCACCCCTCAAAGCCAAATCTGCCGTATCTCTGCCTTGAGCCGCCGAGTCTTGCACCGTCTGCTCCAAGCTCGCGTATTTCTTCCATAGCTAGATTGAAAAGCCTTGTGAAATAGCCGCGCCCCTCGTAACCGGGCAGCGTTGCTATATTTCCTGTGGTGAAGAAGAGAAATTCCTCGCCGTCAATAACGGCAGGCAGAGGATAAACTCCTACAACCGATACAAGCCTTCCGTCCTCGAAAACTCCAGTGTGTCTTGCCATGTGCTCGTCGTCGCGCACCCACATCTTGGGTTGCTCTCTGTCAAAATGCACGGGACGCTTATATTTATTTTCAAAGGTCTTTGTCAGTACCTCAAAAAGCTCGTCGTAGTCGTCTTTATTTAATTTTCTAATAGTTTGCATATTCAGCTCTCCTTTTCTGAAACCATTTATGTAAGCTTTCTGCCTTTTTGTGCGTCAGGGCTTGCTTTTATAGCTGTCTACCGCCTTCGGTATTGAAAAATCATTATTAATCAGAAGCTGTTCCGCATCCTCGCGTGAAATTCCAGTCATCTCGCAAACTATACCGATCATTCTGCCGCGTAGCTTTATGTTGGTGGGCTTCAGATTTATCATCATATTTTCGTAAACCTTGCCGGTTTTAACCATAGCCGCAGTGCTTATCATATTCATAACCATCTTCTGTGCGTTTCCCGCCTTCATTCTGGTTGAGCCGGTAACGACCTCGGCACCCGTAGGAGTGTATATATATACGTCGGCGTAAGGCTTTATCTTTGTTTCGGGGTTGCTGCAAAGGGCAATTGTTTTACAGCCGATACTCCTCGCGTACTCCATACCTCTCGCTACGTACTCGGCGCTGCCCGAGGCGGAAACGCCCATAACGACATCAAGGGAGGTGAGATTTTTCGCCTTCAGGTCAGCAACGCCTGCCTCGCCCGAGTCCTCTTGATTTTCTGCTGCTCTGACGAGAGTTGATTCACCGCCTGCGATTACTGCAATAACGGTATTGTAATCAACACCGTAGGTCGGAGGACACTCCGCTGCGTCTGCCGTTGCGAGTCTGCCCGAGGTTCCCGCACCCATATAAACGAGCCTGCCGCCGTTTGCTATAGCTTCGGTTACGATATCAACAGCTGCCTCAATTTCCGGCAAGGCTGTCTCAACGGCGTCTACCGAGCGGTAGTTTTCTTCATTAATAAGTTTTATTATCTCGGCTGTGGACGCCTTATCAATATGGGTTGTTTTAGGGTTTCTCATCTCTGTTTCAAACATCTTTTTATACCTCAATATTAGTTATAACTATTTTTGAAATTCTTCTCAAACGTATCAAAATCTATCGCGCACCGCTCTTTTATAGTGCACATTCTCATAGCACCGAAAATAGGAGGTGCGGAGGGAAATTCGGCGACGATGTTTTTATTTAACTTTTCGCCGATAAGAGCCGTCATTTCGCTAGAATGCTGTGCAAGACCGCCCGATATTACAACGTGGTTGCCGTAATACCCGTAATTGTGCATGTGGTTTATAAGGGCGGCAATGCTGTCGGCGTTGCTTTGTATTATGGCTCTTGCGGTTTCGTCACCGGATGCCATAGCCTCAAACGCAAGAGGGGCAAACGAGGCGATATAGTCCTTACCCGCTCTGTATATTGAGTCCGTATGATCGGGAGCCGAGCCGCCAAGCTTTATTTCCGCAAGTCTTACTACCTCTGATTTTGCAGTGAGTCCGTCAGCGTAGGAATATGCGGCACGGATAACCTCTCGGCCTATGTCGTATCCCGAGCCCACGTCACCAAAGAGATAGCCCCAGCCGCCGACTCTTTTCAGCTTTTCGCCGTCCCAGCCGTAAACCACAGAGCCTGTGCCGATTATAGTCGCAATACATTTTGACGGGTCACGCACCATACCGATAACGTTCATTATATCTGATTCAACGTTTATCTTGTACGCTGGGTACTGTCTTTTGAGAGCTGCCGTTATGATTTCCTTATTGTTGCCAAGCAACGTTCCTGAAACGCCCATAAATATTCTTTTGGGAGTTTTGCCGGATGAGAGCAGTCTTTCGGTTCCTTCCTTTAGAATATTTATCGAATTTTCTATACCCGAGGAGTTGGGGTTTGAGGAGCCGAGAACTATCTTACTTACAATTTCACCTGACGGCTTGAATAAAACAAACTCTGTTTTCGTTCCTCCGCCGTCTACGGCTATAAGATAGTCACCGTTCTCGTATACTACGCTTTCACCTAAAAACTCACCGACGCTGACGCACAGCACCCGACAGATTTCCTTAAGCTTGAATATATCGGGGTAAGACATTCCTCTCTCCCACTTTGAAACAGTCTGCGGAGCAATAAAAAGCAGGTCTGCAAATTCCTGCTGAGTAAGTCCCTTTGATATTCTGTAATTTTTTATTTTGAGGCCAAGATCCTTCGGTTCCATAAAATTAATAAATCCTCCTGATGAAAAAATTGCTTTAGAAAAGCCTATGGTGAAATTTTAGTTCTTGTCACCTTAATTATACACTAAATTTTGCCCCAAAAGCAAACACCTAATTGTTGAGAATTTACAAAACGCAACAATTAGGTTAGTTATTTTTATAAAATATATATAAAAATTTTAGGCTGTGGTAATAATATACAAAAAAATCCGTCCTCAAAGCCTTTATAGGACGGAAATATTAGCTAAAATCAACAAACGGCAAAAAGTAGGAGAATTTTTGAATTTCGGCGTTAAAAAAATGTTTACAATTTATTTAGACCTCGATATACTATTTATAACTATTTCTGTATAACTAAAGTAAAGTGAATTCTTTGCTTTGTCGCGTGAGGCACCGAAGGGGAAATATTCTGTCGAAAGATACAAACAGACCGTGTAAAAAAAAGAAAAAAGCCTGCACAAATTAAATTGTGACAAGCTCTGGATTTCTTCTATATTTTTTACTAAAAACGATTTTTGTAAATTAATATTTACTTTTCACCGTGCTTTTTGGCTCAAACTTAGGTTTTTTGTAAATGCCTGCTCGAAAATTTTCGACAGAGATTTTGCGGTGTAGCTGTAGATGCTGGCTACCTTTGCTCCATGCTCAAGCTCTGCGTAAAGAAGTATTGACATACCTGTAAACTTGATTCTGAATCCCGCCTTTAATGCGTAAGATGTCAGATTGGCCTGCTCTGTGCGGCTTATCGAAAACGGAGAGTCAGCACTGTGTATCACGGTCAATACGCCGTTTTCGCTTTTTGCATATATTTCAAAGAAACGCTCACCGCCCGTACACTTTAGCATAAGCTTCAGAAAATATATTATATGCTCTGCCGAAACGCGGACCTGCTCGCCCTCATCGCAATCCGAGTGAATATCAATCAGCCCTCGGAAATTTTCTTGTGCAAAGTCAGAAAGGGCAGAGAAAAGCTCTGTGAGTAAAATACTGCCGTCTGCTCTTTTTGAAATAAGCTTCATAGGTGCTTTTTACCTTCCGGGAATCGATTTTATCAGTTCATAGAAATATCTTTATGTGAAATATTATGGTACTCTTCGGTGAAATATAATCCGTCGATAGCCTTTGTCTGCGCCGCTTTAAGCTTTTCGCCGATTATGTCGTCAAGATACGAGCTTTCAATAGCGGAATAGCAACGTTCAAAATGCTCGTCCGACTTTGAAAGACGATAGATGATATAATATCCGTCAGCGTCGCTTTCCTTAAGCTCAATAACCTCGCTCATCTCCCCGTCGGAAAGACCGAATATTCTTTCTACATAGTCGGAGTATACGGGACTTGTCAGTTCGTCCTTACCCATTACTATACCGGTAAGCTTATCGTCCTTTATGAAATCCGTTTCGGTTGCCATAGTGCTGCCGATTATATATGCCGCCATGCTCAACTCGTCAGTATAGCCGAGCAGCCTACTTCTATACTCCTCCGCTTCCGTCAGCGTGGATACGCCGCTCTGGAAATATACCTGAAGAAATCTTGCTGCTCCGTCACTTTCGTAATATGCTTTAACGTCTTGCTTTGTGAATTCAAATTTGCCTTCTCTCATACCAAGCTCGTTCACGGTGCCTCTGTAATATTCGGCAATTGCCTCCTCCGCCATAGCGTAGCGGGTAAGAAGAGTGGCAACCGAGTAATTAAGGTTTTGCTTTTTGAGGGAATCAAGATAGGCTTCGTAAGAGCCGTGACCAACCTGAAGCGCATCGCCCTCAACTGCACCTATAATATACTGCTCAACCTCGTAATCGGCCTTGTCTGAAAACGGGTCAAAGCCAATTTGCTTTGAGAGATGAAATACAGAATAAATTTCCGAAAGGCTTTTGGCAATTATAGAATTGATTTTTTCAACGTATTCACCGGCACCCTCCGAGCTCCATACGCTGCCGTCGCCTCCGTCAACTCTCGACTTGTTATTTAAGAAAAGCGCGCGGTAAAGCTCGTACTTTACGTCATATTCATTGTCATCAATTTTGATTTTCATAACAACTCTGGATTCCTCCTCGGTGCTCTCAACGGGAGGATATTTATTTTCCGCACAGCCGAAAAGTGAAAATAAAACGGCGGCGCTTAATAAAAATGCTAAAACCCTTTTCATATCTTGTCCTTTTTATAGAATAGAATATAGTTAATTTTAACACACATATATTAATAAATCAAGTCAAAATGTTCCCAAAGAGTAAAATTTAATTAAAAAGTTTGAAAAAGCTGTTGCATTTCGGTATAAATTATGTTATTATAAACGAAAAAAATATATTTTAGGAAGAAGTCAAATGGAAGAACTCTATACTGTAAAATTATCAAAGGTAATAAATGAATTTTCTCTTGAAACCATTTATCTTAACGACCTGCCCGAGAACATCGAGATATCCTGCTCGCGCATAAACAGACCGGGTCTTCAGATGGTTGGATTTTACGACCATTACGAGCCGATACGCCTTCAGATAATAGGCAAGGTTGAGCATCTCTATCTTGAGAGCCTCGACCCCGAGCAGAGAGGAGAGAGGCTTGATGACTTTTTCCGCTCAAGGCCGATAGGCGTTATATATACGACCTCACTGCCGGTATCCGACGAGGTGGTAAGCCTTGCAGAAAAGTACGGAGTTCCGCTTATGAGAACGTCAAAGTCCTCCTCTGATTTTATGGCGGCTATCATTGCCTTTCTTAACGTTGAACTCGGTCCGAGGATCACCCGTCACGGCGTTCTCGTCGAGGTTTACGGCGAGGGTATCCTTCTTCTCGGTGACTCAGGAGTAGGAAAAAGCGAGACGGCAATAGAGCTTCTTAAACGTGGCCACCGCCTTATCGCTGATGATGCCGTTGAGATAAAGAGGGTTTCCGCAACCACGCTTGTCGGCAGAGCCCCTGAGATAATACGTCATTACGTTGAGCTTCGAGGTATAGGAATCGTTGACGTGCGCCGTCTTTTCGGTATGGGTGCGGTTAAGGAAACCGAGAAGATTGACCTGGTAATAAATCTCGAAACATGGCAGGACGGCAAGATGTACGACCGCCTTGGCCTTGACGAGCAAAAGACAAATATACTCGGCATTGACGTACCCAGCATAGTCCTTCCCGTATGTCCCGGCCGTAACCTCTCGGTAGTTATAGAGGTTGCCGCTATGAATAATCGCCAGAAACGCATGGGTTATAACACCGCAGAGGAGTTTAATAAACGCCTTATGGAATCTATGGGAGCGGTATAATGTAATAAAAATTGGCATCAATAGAAAAGTTATCGAAAAATTTTCTAATTTTGGCAGATGTATTCAAATTTGAAAACGCTTGTGATATAATTGGAACACATTATATTTACAAGGCATCTTCGCAAAGGAGAAAAAATGAAAACGCTATTTCTTGATGTTGAAAAAATAAAAAATACTCACGGTACAGCAGTTGCAAGAGCCGCCGAGGAGCTGCAAAGCCTTTATACCGACGGCATATATAGATGGTATGCGAGCCTTTGGGACAAGGATATCGGCGGATTTTATTACTCGGAATCCGCAAGAGATAACGATGGCTTCCTGCCGGATATTGAAAGCACGGCACAGCTTCTCGGTTACGTTGAGGAGCTTAGAATTTGTAATACGCTCCTAGAGCTTCCTGAGTCAATGAAGAGAAAGCTTATAAAATTCATTCAGGGGCTTCAGGATAAGGACGACGGTTACTTTTACCACCCGCAATGGGGAAAGGGCGTCAACGAATCCCGAAAGGCAAGGGATATGAACAATGCGGTAAACACTCTTAAAAAGCTCGGTGCCGCACCGCTTTATCCAACCGCTATTGAGAGAATAGAAAGAGCGGCAAAGGTCAGCGGCTTAAAGGACGTGAGCTCGACAGTACCGGAGTTTCTTCGCTCGGCAGAGGCGCTCTCCAAATATCTTAAGTCCTTTAATATAAATGAAAACTCATATTCGGCAGGACACAAAACAACGTCCATTTCCACGCAGATAAAGGCGGCGGGTCTTTCAGATGTATGCGGCGAGTTTTTAGATTCAACACAGTACGAGAATGGACTTTGGGAGCCTGAGCTTACTTACAGGTCGGCAAACGGTCTTATGAAAATAAGCTGTGCATACGCTACGCTCAAAAGACCTTTCCCGAATCTTCAGAGAGCATTTAATTCTGCTGTGGATATTGCGGTCGGTGGCATTCCGGTCGAGGCAATAGTGGACGTATTTAATCCGCCGTACGTTCTTTTGAACCTTCTAGAAAATATGCTTCTTACAGGAGATCTTGAAAATTATAATGCCGCAAAGGCGGCTCTTCGCGATAGGGCAGAGGAGCTTTTGCTTGCAACGAAACGCAAGGTTGAGGTCTTCTTAAAGCCTAACGGCTCGTTCTCATATCTGCCGAAGGCGTCCTGTCCCACATCGCAGGGCTGCAGAGCATCGCTCGGTGTTAATGAAGGCGATGTAAACGGAACGTCGCTGGGCCTTGGTTCAAGAAAGAGAACTCTCCGTATTCTTGACATAGACCCTTCGGGGTGCTGTAACGAAAGGGATAGAGCAGTATTTTTTGCCCTTCTCGGTGAATCTTAAAAAGTATTGATACATAATAAACGTAAAAGGCGGCTTGAAAAACAGCCGCCTTTGTCATAAACAGCCGTCCTCACACATAAAGTGAAATGAATATTTATGAAGGTGAGGCTGATTATGAATTATAAAACAAGTACGGAATTTACAAAAAGAGAAAGAATCGGTGACGTTTACACCGATACTGCCGCAGACTATTCGTTGCCCGATTATTGCACAGACGTGAGGAGGATCCTTTTCACAAAGGCCGACGTTCTCCCGTCAGGCAAATTTGAGACGGGTGAGAGCGTAGAATTTTCAGGCATTGTAAGCTACACGGTGGTTTACGTTGATGCTGAGAACCAAATTGGCGAGGCAAGCTTCAGCTCGGATTACGATTTCGCCGTAAAATGCGATGCACAGACATTTTGTGCCTCGACGGCAAAGACGAGTGTTTCGGGATATTCTCTTAAGCTTTTAGGCCCTCGTAAGATCTCGGCAAAGGCAGCGCTTGTGTCAAAGGTGGAGCTTGCAAAAAAAGAAACTGTTGAAGTTTCCGGTGATGCTTTTGAGAAGGAGGAGCATCCGGAGGTGAAAATGTCCTGCGTCGGAATTCAGAGTATGGCATTGTCCGAGGTGGCAGACAGAGAATATGCCGAGCAGCTCTTGCACATTGACGGAGTCGCCGCAGATGAGGTCAGTGTAGTTTATACCGACAGCGAGTGCAGAGTGGATTCTTGCGAGGTCTCGGACGGTGAGCTGTCAATGAAGGGTGAGATCCTCGTGCGCGCTCTCGTTAACAGAGCCGAGGATGCAATGTTTGTCACAGAGGGACGGCTGAAATTTGATGAGAGTATTCCATCAGGAATGCTGACAAATGGAATGGTTTTGAGTCCGAATGTAAATATTAGTTCGCAAAAATGCACGTTATCTCCTGATGAAAACGGTGTTTCTGTGGTTGTAAATCTTATCGCGGAATTTTCTGCTATGGGCGTTGAAAATCAAAAGATAAGCGTTATAACCGATGCGTATATGAAGAGCCAGGAGAGCGAGAACAGCTTTGACTCCTTCAGATACTCGGAGCTTGCTGATTTTGTAAAGGATAGGTTTGAGCACGTTGACACCGTTACTAAAGAGGAGCTTGATGCTGAAGGAATAAGAGAGGCTATTTGCCTTGATGCTTCTGTTAAGCTCGAGAGTGCTGAAATAGAGGGCGACGCGGTAAAAATGACAGGACAGATAAAGTATAGCGGAATTTTAAGCGGTGTTGACGAAAATGCTAAAATTTTCTATCACCCCTTCAAGCACACAAGCCAATTTGAACAGAATGTAAATATTAATTGTCAAAATAATGGCGGTTTGAAGGCTGATATTGATCTTACCGTAGGCGGATTTAAGGCGAGTGTTGACTCTTCCGGCCTTCGCCTTTGCTCAAATATATCTGCGGCTGTTACAGTCAGCGAGGAAAAAGAGCTGTCAAGGCTTGTGAAATCCACGCTCGTGCCGGATACTGAGATATCGGCTAATATGGCTAAAATAGTCGTTTATTATCCTGAGGACGGAGAGTCGCTGTTTGATATAGCAAAGAAATTCCACACCACAGTAGAAAAGGTTGCTATGGACAATTCTATTTCGGTAAAAACAGCTTTAAGCGACGGTGAACCAACTGTTAGCGGAGTTAAGAAGCTACTCATTCTTAATTAATAATGTCGTCCAAAAAAGACTGCCCGGCTTTTATCGGGCAGTCTCTAAAAGGCGTAAAACGAAACCATTCCTCCGAAAAAGTGCGCCTTTTATGTATTTATTTTTACCGACATAATGATAAATATTCCTATTGCATGGCAATAATAAAAATAACTTGACAAAGCATAAAATATATGATATACTATAAACGCGAAATGAGGGAGTAGTGTGCGCCGCTTTGCGTAGTAAGTCAACATACTGACCGCTCGGTCTGGCTTGCTTTAATTCACGAGACTCATGTACTGCACGTCTTTTGGCTGTACATGGGATTTTTTCTTTGGTATAGCCTTGGGCTATACTTTTTTATTTTTAATAATATTTTTTCCTGGAGGCTTGTATGTTTGATTTCTTGTTTTTCTTTAACAGCGCACTGCTCGGTGTAGGACTTGCTATGGACGCCTTTTCCGTATCTTTGGCAAACGGTCTTGGTGAGCCTTGTATGAAAAAAAGAAAAATGGTTGGGATTGCCGGAGTTTTTGCATTTTTTCAGGCAATGATGCCGCTTATCGGCTGGTTTCTCGTTCACAACGCTGCGAAAATGTTCTCTGAATTTGAAAAATTCATACCCTGGATAGCCCTTTTGCTTCTCGGTTACATTGGTGGTAAGATGCTCTTTGACGGCGTTATAGAACTTAAAAATCCTACAGAGGACGATTGCGAATGCCGGAAAAAACTTGGTATTACAACCCTTATAGTTCAGGGGATTGCAACGTCTATAGATGCGCTTTCTGTCGGATTTACTATTGCAAATTACGATACTATGATGGCGCTTGTCACGGCGTTTATTATCGCCCTTGTGACCTTTGTGATATGCTATTTCGGTATAATTTTGGGCAAGACGTTTGGTACGGCGCTGAAAGGGAAATCTGCGATATTTGGCGGTGTTATTCTAATCGTTATCGGTATAGAAATTTTTGTTACGTCGCTGGTTTGATTAAGCCATATATTCGCCTAAACGCTTATAAAAATAAAACGCTAGCACCTGTTATTTTTAACGGTATGTGACGGCGTTTTTTTCTTTTTAGCGTGAAAAAGTCTACCTTATTAATATAATAAAAGGGCTGCCTATCAAGGCAGCCCTTGCAAAAAAGCTATTAATCTCCGTCTGTAATAACGTCGTAGTTGAAGGGGTAATCGTTATCAACAACGTTGTTCTCCATCGGATACAGGTGCGCGAGATTTCTGAAGTGAAGAATATCACGACGCCACAAATATGCAGTATTGGGCTCAACGAAGAAGTCCTGTCTTGCTCTGCCATAAAGGACTATGAGCCTATTACGAAGAAGACCGCCGCGTATTTCTACACCTGTGATTTCCTTAAGCTGAATAAGGATGTTTCTGTAATTGTTCTTATAATCGCTGTCGTAGAACTCGAGAGTTGCATGAGTGAGGTAAAGACGTCCGAATCTCGGGTCGGGAATCCAGGGGAAATCTCTGAGCTCCATTTCGCTGTTTGTATGAATGAGGAATGTACGTCCCTCGCATACGATAGCGCCTCTTGCGCCGCCTCTCTCGTGGAGGATACGCGCGCGGAGTCTTGAGAACTTTCTGAAGGATTTGCGCTCAATAAGAATCTCGGAAAGCCATGTGAAGAAGCCGATGAATATCGCAACGACAACTCCGACAACGATACCGAGAACTATTGTGAGAGGATTAAACGTAACGGTGAAGGTAACGGGGAATCTTGCCTCACGGTTCTTATCAAAGATGACAATCTCTGCCTCGTATGTACCAAGGCGGTCAACACCTGCGGCACTCTCACCGTTAAAGGTGTAAGCAACCTCTGCGCCCTTGGGAAGATCTCCGGTAAATACGGGAGCGTGGAGCTTGCCGTCCTTTGAAACCTTCTGCTCAAGGATGTAAGAAATATCAACGTTGAAATAGGACTTATCTATCTTGATTACGCCGTTTACGAAGGTTCTTTCGTAGTTGTCACCCTCGAAATAAATCTTAACCTCGTGCTCGCCTGCGTCGGTAGCGTATGCCTCGCTGAAATCGATAGTAACTCCCTCGGGAAGCTCACCGTGAACGTAGGATTTATCAAACTTGATTTTAGAACCGTTCTTGTATTCTACGTTCTCAATAGGATCAACGGTAATTCCAGACGTATCAATTGCAGCCTTCGTAATCGTGTATTCGATAGTGATAGGCGTTGCGGGAACAATATAGTTTCCTGTGGGGCTACGGTCAGCAAAATATGCGGTAACGCGGTATTTGCCAACGTTTATAAACTCGTTTGCCTCGGTGTACTGAGCTGTTCTGGAGTTGTATACCTCGTAGGAATAAGTAACGGTTACATCGCTCCAGGGGTTAAGGTCGCCGTCAGCGATATGATGCTTGAAGATCTGTGCGGAGGGCATGTAGTTACCCTTGTTGTAAACAACGCTGGTGTCGTTGAAATCGAAATAACCGCTTATGTCAAGAGGCGTAATGGTAAGGGTCGCCTCGAAGGTTCTGGGATTGTAGTTTTTACTGTTTATCGTAGCCGCTATAGTGTAGGAGCCTACGTTTATAGCGTCGATGTTGGTGTACTCAACGATTGAGGGATTGTTCTTTATCTCCTCAACGAGATCCTCGGGAACGTCAACCGAGATCTTCTCGGGAATGATCTTAAGAGCGGAGGTCTGGCTCTTTCCGTTATAGACTACGGTGGTGTCGGGGAAGGCGAGCTTTGAGATATGCTCGGTAAGATCTATCTTCTTGATCTCAAAGTTTTGAGTGAAGGTTGCTTTATTATAGTTAGGCGAGCTGTTTATCGTAAGGGTAACGGTGTAAACACCTGCGTCCTTAACCTCGGTAACGGTCTTGCCTGCCTTAGAAAAAGTGATTTTGTAGGAGCAACCGCTTGGAATAGCACCGTCTACATCAAACTCAGCTGCTCTGTCGGTAGCGTTGTAATTAACAGAATTCTTACCGTCGGGAGTCTTGATACCGGGGTTCTCGATATCAGCCTTCTTGATAGTGAGGAAATAACGCTCGGTCTTTTCCGCGATGTTCTCACCGCTGACAGTTATCTCAACAACGTATTCGCCAACGTTTACGGGTCCCTCGGTCTTGGGGTCGTTGACGATTGTAGCACCGCTAACGTCGCTGCCAACTTTATAATACTTATGCGTAATGGTATATGTAAGACCGTAATCATTTTTTACCTGACCCTCGATCATCTGGGGCTGTCCGTTGTAATAAACGGTCTTATTAGAAGCATCTATATCGATGTCGTATGTAGTACTTGATGCCAAGGACATCTTAATATCCTCGGGCAGAGGAGCCTGCTCGGTATAAGCGGTTCCTGCCTCTCTTGCGGGGGTGAGCGCCTGGAAAATATAATCCCTGAAGCCGAATATCAAGCCGCCTATTGCTCCGATTATTGCACAGATGATAATAGAGGTGGCCATAATTCCTCTCATCTTTGCAGTGTGATTCTTGTCCGGATAGAACGGAATGCTCTGCATATTCCTGCTCTCATAGGAAACAGTAGTTTGAGCAAACCTGTCCTGCTGAGCAATAGAGGAAGAGGTAAAGTTTACGTTTGGCATATTAAAAAACCTTCCTTAAAGAATAGTTGATATTTACAGTATTAGACAATATATCACGATAATTATATCATAACGAAAACTATTTGTCAATATGTGAAATGTCTTTTTTTATTTATTATGGAATAATATTTTTATTTATTAGTAACTAAATTCCCTAAAAATGAATTTAGGCGGGAGATTACGAAAAATACTCTTGACATAAAGGGAAAATTGTGCTAATATTATCTAAGAATTATATATGGGCGCGATGATATTTGTGCCGTGTAAATTCAACGATATTATTATACTTGTTACGGGGGCAGTTATGGTTGCAATCAAAAACGGAAAAATTATTCTTGAGGACGGAATAGAGCTTGACAAGGCTCTTCTCTTCAGTGACAAGATTGAGGGTATTGTGAATGAGTCGGAAATTCCCGACGGTGCAGAGATAATTGATGCAAAGGGGGGGTACGTTTCCCCCGGATTTATCGATCTTCATATTCACGGATATTTGACAAAGGACGTGTGTGACGCAAACGAAGAAAGTGTGAGGACGATTTCCAAGGGCATTCTTGCAAATGGTGTAACGGGATATCTGCCTACGACAATGACCGTCGATATGTCTGTTGTAAAGGGTGCTATCGACACCTGCCGTGCTCTTATGAAGGAAGAGGACTTTGACGGTTCTACTATTCTCGGCGTTCACGCAGAGGGGCCCTTCATCTCCGAGGCTAAAAAGGGCGCTCAGGATGCTAAATACATACTTAAGCCGGATGCGGAATTTGTTAAGCAAAATGCTGATGTAATTAGGATTATCACTCTTGCGCCAGAGGAGGACGATGCCGATTTCTCCGCTATACGCGAGATAACCGAAAAAACCGACGTTGTCGTATCTATGGGACATACCTCTGCGGATTATGATACCGCTATAGCCTCTACAAAGGCGGGAGTAAAGCACGCAACACACCTCTTTAATGCTATGACTCCCATGACTCACAGAGCTCCCGGCGTTGTGGGCGCGGCTCTTAATTCTGACGTGAGCTGTGAGCTTATCGTTGATACCTATCACGTAAATCCCGCGCTCTTCAATATGGTATATAAGGTAAAGGGCAGAAAGCTTTGCTTCATCACCGACTGCCTGCCCGCAGGAGGACTCCCCGAGGGAGAATACACTCTCGGCGGTGCGAAGATAATTTATAAGGACAACATCTGTAAGCTCGTTGACGGAACTATTGCAGGAAGCGTTCTTCATCTTAATAAGGGCGTGTGGAACGTGTATAATAATTCGAGCATTCCTCTTCACGAGTGCGTGAACTGTGCATCGCTCAATCCCGCTACAACTCTTGGCATAGCGGATAAGAAGGGCTCACTCAAGGTGGGTAAGGACGCAGACATTGTTATTCTTGACGCAGAATTTAATGTAGAAAAAACTATTATCGGAGGAAAAATCAAGTATGAAGCTTAAGGTTCAGGCAAAGCTCGATGCAGGCTTCGCGCCGATGGCTCTCGTTTGCAGAGAGATGAGAGAGGGCACGAAGAATGACGGTCAGACAATCGTTATAGGTGCAGAGAGAAATAAGGGCTACACCACCGTTTACAAGACCAGAATTTATAAGGACGGTACCGGTCACGACGAGGAGAACTGCAAGTTTATAGACAGAATTGCAAAAACTCTTCTCTGGGTTTCGGGCGGTTACAAGCTTATCATTGCGGGTAGCGAGGTTGTCGGTGAGTATATTAAAAAGACATTCTGCTACGGCGGAACAAGAGATTTTGATGTTCGCTTTATGGAGAGAGTATACGAGGAGAAGTTTGAGGTCGTAGTAACCGACCTTGCTAACGCTCCCGAGGATAAGTCCTCCGCATCTCCCGTAGGCAGACACCTTGACGGTTGCCGTATCGGCTTTGATGCAGGCGGATCTGACAGAAAGGTTTCCGCAGTTGTTGACGGAGAGACCGTTTATTCCGAGGAGGTTGTCTGGTTCCCGAAGATAAATTCCGACCCCGATTATCACTATCAGGGCATTCTCGAGGCTATGAAGACCGCTGCCTCTCACATGCCTAGAGTTGACGCTATCGGCGTTTCCTCAGCGGGTGTTTACGTTGATAACAAGATAATGGTAGCTTCCCTCTTCCTTAAGGTTTCCGATGAAGACTTTGAGAAAAAGGTTAAGAATATGTACATAGACGTCGCAAGAGAAATTGGCGAGAATATTCCCATCGAGGTTGCAAACGACGGTGATGTAACCGCTCTTGCAGGTGCTATGAGCCTTAACGATAACGGTATTCTCGGTATCGCTATGGGTACGTCCGAGGCGGCAGGTTACGTTGATATGGATGGCAACATCACCGGTTGGCTCAACGAGCTTGCCTTCGCTCCCGTTGACTTTAACGAGGACGCAATGGTTGACGAGTGGTCGGGCGACTACGGTTGCGGCGTTAAGTACTTCTCCCAGGACGGTGTCATTAAGCTTGCACCCTACGCGGGCATCGAGCTTGACGAAAACCTCTCTCCCGCCGAAAAGCTTAAGGTCGTTCAGAACCTTATGAAAGAGGGCGACGAGAGGGCTGCCGCTATCTACGATACTATCGGTGCATACTTCGGTTATACTATCGCTTACTACTGCGAGTTCTACGATATTAAGCAGGTTCTTATTATGGGTAGAGTTACCTCGGGTAAGGGCGGAGAGATACTTCTCGAGAGAGCAAAAGAGGTTCTCGACACCGAGTTCCCCGAGATTGCAAAGAAGGTAAAACTCAACATTCCCGATGAAAAAGCAAGACGCGTTGGACAGTCTGTTGCGGCTGCAAGTCTTCCTAAAGTAAAGTAATATTTACAAAATATGCAAAAAATGCGATTCCGAGAGGGGTCGCATTTTTTTGTTATGCATCGAAAAAATGAAAAAATAAAACTGCATTTATATTGGCCCTGTGAAAAAATGTAAAAAAATTCAAAAAACCCCTTGACAAATGTTGGAATATGTTCTATAATAGAACACGAACTAGAATATGTTCAAAAAGCGGTGAGGAGAATGGGACAATGGCAAAGAAAACCAACGTCACGCGTCTTGAAATAATTAGAGTTGCATCAAGGTTGTTTCTTGAACGCGGATATTCGCAAACCACAATACGAGCCATAGCAGAGGAGCTTGATATAAGCCCGGGACATCTTATGTTTTACTTTCACTCAAAGGAGCATTTGCTCAGCGTTTTGGTAGATATGCTCTGTGACTTCCAATGGGAGCTGATAAAGCGCGTAACCGACGAGGGAGCGAGTCAGCTTATGGCAATATGCTTTGAGATGACGACTATGGCGGCAGCATGCGAGGAGAGCGAAATAGCACGTGACTTTTATATTTCTTCTTACACGAGTCCGATTACGCTTGAGTTAATACGAAAAAACGATGCCGACAGGGCAAGGGAAATTTTTAGCGAATTTTGCCCTCATTGGAGCGAAACCGAGTTTAGAGAAGCAGAAACGCTGATTTCCGGTATAGAGTATGCAACCTTTATGACCACCGAGTCCTCAGCACCGCTTGACGTAAGAATATCAGGTGCCTTAAATGCGATAATGCTGATATATAACGTTCCCGAGGAGCTACGTCGGGATAAAATCAGAAAGGCACTGTCTTTGGATTATCGCAGCATGGGTAAACAGATACTTTCCGATTTCATAAAATACGTAGAGGACACCAACGAGCACGCCTTTGAGGAATTTTATGCATCGAAGAAGAGATAAAATTGAGATATATAATAAGGAGAAAAAACAATGACAAAAACAACCCTTAAGACGAAATTGTTCAGCCTCATAATAGTGCTGACTATGCTTGTGAGCATATTGCCTCTTTCGGAGATCGTTGCCTATGCGGTGGGCGAAGGCTACGAAGAGATCGCTCTTGATGAAGAAAAGACGGTAACGCTAGACGGTGAGACGGTTATCGAAAAGATTTTTGCCTTCACACCTGCAGAAAGCGGCAAATACACCTTCTATTCTTATGACGGCGACCATGACACCTACGGATATATTCTTGACGAAAACGAAGTTGAGCTGAAACACAACGATGACTATGGCGATACAAACCAGTTTTGCGTTCATTACGAAATGACCGAGGGTACTACCTATCTTCTTAAGGCATGTTTTTACAATACCGACAATAGCGGCAGCATGAAGGTAAAGGTCCTAAAGACCCCTGATGTAAGCTCTATATCCTTCGAAATTGACGTTTATACTTACGGTGTGGGCGACGTTGTTGATATGTCATATGATTACACCGTCGAGCCGTTCCTCTCTGACAGAAGCGATCTTGTCTGGGAATCGAGTGATGAGTCTGTGGCAATCGTATATGACGAAAAAGTGCTGTTCCTCGCTCCCGGCACTACAACTGTTACGCTTTCTAATGGCGCGGATATTTCCGACAGTCTAACTTTGACGGTGCTTGCGGCAAATGATATGGAGCTTGATACCGAATACACTGTGGATCATTCGGTGCTCGATACCGTTACCTATAAATTTGTACCCGAAGAAGATGGCGAATACGGATTCTACGCTTACGATATAAGCGGCGAACGTGTAAGTCTAAGTGTTCGCAACAGTGACCTCGGGTATGTTACCGACACAGGTGGACACGGTGAGATAGGCGGTTATGCGGATCTGCACGGAGGCGAGACCTACTATATTGCTTTAGATTGTGAAATAGGCACTGCTTCTTATAAAACGAAGGTAATGAAGCTCGTGGACGCAACCACTATGTCGCTTAATTACACCACCTATGACGGATACGTTGACGATTGCGTACAGCTTGAAGCGAAATTCCTTATGGGCGAGATGCGGGAGAGTGTCAGCTGGATCTCCTCTGACGAGGCGGTTGCTGCGGTAAACGATAGCGGCTACGTATACTTCCTTGCGGCAGGCAACGCTACGATAACAGCAACAAGCACGAGCGGCTTTACCGCCTCCTGCGAAATAACCGTAACCGTTCATACTCACGAGGCGCAAGGCTGGGACCAAAGCGAAGACTATCACTACGGCTACTGTGAGTGCGGCGAATATATTGAAGAGCAACACGAGTTTGACAGCAATAACGTATGCGTGGATTGCGGATATGAATACTGCGAGCACGTCTTTGACGTTTTCAATTATGACGCCGCAAATCATTGGATTGAATGTTCGCTTTGCGGTGATATAGATTACGCAGAGGGTTATACCGGTCATGAATATAACGAGCTTGGACTATGCGAGTGCGGCCGTCAGCTGCTTGTAGGAGGCATCTATCTTGGTGCGCAGCTTCTTTCTGACGGAGAGTACCTTGATAACGACGGCAACGTAACCACCACCGTTCCCGAAGGCGGTTATGCACATTACGATGACGGAGTGCTTACTCTTAATGACTTTGAGCTTGTAAATCAAGAGGAAAACGGCGTTTACGGCTCATCGGCAATCTATTCCGAAACCGACCTTTCGATAGTCCTTGTCGGCGATAACTATCTTGAAGCGGCAGGAGATGATGCAATTTACGTTGCGATGGCAGACCTTACCGTAAGCGGCGGCGGAACGTTAAAGCTTCTAAGCCGTGAAGTTTATGATGAGAATTATAACTCATACACGGCCGACTGCATTGACACCGATGGCGGAAGCCTTACTATAAACGGCGGAACTATTATCGCCAATGGTAGCGACCACGGCTTTGAGGTCTCAAATAACCTTACTATAAACGGCGGAAATATTTGGATTGAAGCGGAAGATGAGGGTATGCAGGTTGATTCGGACGTTCTCATCACGGGCGGAAATCTTTATATTGAAGCAGACGATTACGGCATTGAGTGCGACGGTTACGTTACGATAGACGGCGGCTATATATATATCTACGCAGACGATTACGAGGGAATTAAGGCTGATTACGACTTTACTATGAACGGCGGAGCTCTCGTGATAGAAACCGAGGATGATCACGGAATTACGTCTTACGGGAACGTATACCTTAACGGCGGTCAGCTTAAAATCACACTTGAGGACACTGGTTACTGCGCAATAGTTGCAGCGCTGGATATCATTCTTTCCGAAGATATGAATGATTACGGTGTGACGGATATCGTTCACGATGATATAGATTGTCTTGCAATCGCGCTTGACGGTGAGGCTCTTACCGAAATGCAGGTTAACATTGACGGTGAGAGTGAAAAGAGCATTATCAACGAAACGTGCGTAAGTGCCGAATACGATGAAGACGGCAACCTCGTTATCTCGGTTAGAGATTCCGAAAGCGGCGAGGAGCTGACAAGAGACGTTGATTATGCCGTACTTGGCGAATCAACCGATAACGTGAAGTTGATAATCGGTATCGGCGATTACGAGGGAATTGTACTTGTAAAGTACACCACGATTATAAGCGTCACTCCCGGCAGCACTACCACCGTTACTGCACCTTACACCGATAGCGACAGTAAACTGTATCTGAAGTTTACTCCTACCGTAAGCGGAAGCTATATCATCTATTCTGAGTCGGATTACGATCCGTGCATTGAGGTTTGTGATTCTGCTTATAACCGGATAGGCGAGGCGGACGATGAAAACGATTATAATTTCTACCTTGAGATTTATCTTGAGGCGGGAGAAACCTATTACTTCGATATAGCCGATTACGACGGAACTAACAAATGTATAGTTTATCTGACTGCTGATTGCGACGAGCACGTAGGCGGTGAGGCTACCTACACCGAGCAGGCGGTTTGCGGCATGTGCGGCACCCCATACGGCGACATTCTCGAATGTGATCATATGTGCCACAAGGGCGGCATTTACCGCTATATCTGGAAGGCGTTTGAAAGAATTTACGACTTCTTCGGCATAGAGACCGAGTGCAAGTGCGGTGAAAAGCACTAATCAAAATTTCAAAAAATAATAAACAAAAAACACAAAAGCCCCTCGGTTTTACACCGAGGGGTAAACTTTTATTTGCATTTTGCTGGTTTTACCTTCCTGATAGGGAACGTGACAAAAGAAAAGACGTACCAAAATGATACGCCTTTTTTATCAATGTGATGCTTAGACTTTAAGGGCTGCCTGAGCGGACTTGCCCTGCCTTTTCGCAAAATGGAGCCTGAGTCCATTTTGTCACCTTACGGTAATACCGATGTTTTGGGCAATACCTTTTATCACGAAAAAGGCAAAGCCGTTTATCATTTCGGAAAAAGTTCAGAAAATAGAGATTTTATCAAGGTTTCAAGCATAACCACAAAAAATCGCTATTTTTTGGATAAAATAACCCTGAAATTCCTATTTCAACGCTATTTTGCAAGGTTTTGAGCGTAAAAAAACGACCTCATAGAATTTATTCTACAAGGTCGTAATTTTATTTTGCTTTGCCTATTGTGTTATAAGGCGGTTTGCCTTTTCACAATTGAATTATTTCTTAAATTAGTTCTTAAGAGCGGCCTGTGCGGCAGCAAGACGTGCGATCGGAACTCTGAAGGGAGAGCAGGATACGTAGTCAAGGCCGATGCTGTGGCAGAACTCAACGGATGTGGGGTCACCGCCGTGCTCACCGCAGATACCTACGTGGAGCTTCTGGTTAACGGGACGTCCGAGGGTAACAGCCATGTTCATAAGCTTACCAACACCGGTGGTGTCAAGCTTTGCGAAGGGATCGTTCTCGAAGATCTTCGCATCGTAGTAAGCACCGAGGAACTTACCTGCGTCGTCTCTAGAGAAGCCGTAGGTCATCTGAGTAAGGTCGTTAGTACCGAAGCAGAAGAAGTCCGCGTTAGCAGCGATCTCGTCAGCGGTGAGACATGCTCTGGGGATCTCGATCATGGTACCAACCTCGTACTTGAGGTCAGCGCCTGCAGCGGCGATCTCGGCATCAGCAGTCTTTACAACTACCGACTTCACGTACTTAAGCTCCTTAACGTCGCCAACAAGGGGAATCATGATTTCGGGAACAACGTTCCAGTCAGCGTGAGCCTTCTGTACGTTGATAGCGGCTCTGATAACTGCCTTGGTCTGCATTGCAGCAATCTCGGGATAGGTAACTGCAAGACGGCATCCTCTGTGACCCATCATGGGGTTGAACTCGTGGAGAGATGCGATAATGGTCTTGATGTCCTCAACGGACTTGTTCTGTGCCTTGGCGAGAGTAGCAATGTCCTCGTCAGTGGTAGGAACGAACTCGTGAAGAGGGGGATCAAGGAATCTGATACAAACGGGATTGCCCTCAAGAGCCTCGTAAAGCTTCTCGAAGTCAGCCTGCTGATAGGGAAGAATCTTTGCAAGAGCAACTTCTCTCTCCTCAGCGGTGTCAGAGCAGATCATCTCACGGAATGCCGCGATTCTGTCTGCCTCGAAGAACATGTGCTCGGTACGGCAAAGACCGATACCCTCAGCGCCAAGCTCTCTTGCCTTCTTTGCGTCAGCGGGAGTGTCAGCGTTTGTTCTTACCTTAAGAGTTCTGAACTCGTCAGCCCAGCCCATGATGGTGCCGAAGTTGCCGGAGATCTCAGCGTCAACGGTAGGAATAAGACCGTCGTAGATGTTACCGGTAGAGCCGTCAATTGAAATGCAGTCACCCTCGTGGTAGGTCTTACCGTTGAGAGTAAATTTCTCGTTTTCCTCGTCCATAGCGATGTCGCCGCATCCGGAAACGCAGCACTTACCCATACCTCTTGCAACAACTGCTGCGTGAGAGGTCATACCGCCACGAACTGTAAGGATACCCTGAGCAGCCTTCATACCGGTGATGTCCTCGGGAGAGGTCTCAAGTCTTACAAGAACAACCTTCTTGCCCTGTGCCTTCCAAGCCTCAGCATCCTCTGCGGAGAATACAACCTGTCCGCAAGCAGCGCCGGGAGATGCACCAAGTCCGCGACCCATAGGAGTAGCAGCCTTAAGAGCCTTAGCATCAAACTGGGGATGAAGAAGAGTGTCAAGGTTTCTGGGGTCGATCATAAGAACAGCCTCTGCCTTGGTCTTGTGACCCTCTGCAACGAGGTCAACTGCGATCTGAAGAGCTGCGGGAGCAGTACGCTTACCGTTTCTGGTCTGGAGCATGTAGAGCTTCTCGTTCTCGATAGTGAACTCCATGTCCTGCATATCGTGGTAGTGGTTCTCAAGAATCTGGCAAACCTCTACGAACTGCTTGTATGCTGCGGGGAACTTGTTAGCCATTTCCTGAATAGGCATGGGAGTACGAACACCTGCAACAACGTCCTCGCCCTGTGCGTTGGTAAGGAACTCACCCATGAGCTTCTTCTCACCGGTAGCGGGGTCTCTGGTGAAGGCAACGCCTGTACCGCAATTCTCACCC
>JAFTPV010000015.1 GCA_017463125.1 Clostridia bacterium
CCTACAAGAAGGAATGTATCGAACAGGGTAAAAAGTATTTTTCTGTTGCTTCCGGCGGTGGCACAGGCCGTACCTTACATCCCGATAATATGGCTGCAGGTCCTGCTTCCTATGGTATGACAGATACTATGGGTAGAATGCACGGCGACGCTCAGTTCGCAGGCTCTTCCTCCGTTCCCGCTCACGTAGAAATGATGGGTCTCATCGGCGCAGGTAACAACCCCATGGTTGGTATGACTGTTGCAGTAGCTGTTGCTATCGAAGAGGCTTGCAAGTAATCTCTTGATTTTCAAGGCTTTATAGCATATGAGAGAAGTGCTACTGGCACGAGGTACTTTGAAATAAAGCTTTATGCTTAATAAAAAAAGTTGGACACATCATTTTGGAGAAATCCTCTGTGATGTGTCTAGTTTTTTGTATACATTTTATTCAATTTCAAAAAGGATTTTTACAATAAAAAAGTTTAGAATAACGAAAAAAGGCGAAAAATCCAATTATTCAGGATATTGTAAACTTTGAAAGAATTAGTCGCTTTTATAAAATATTATTAAAAATTCTTTTCGCCCCTTGAAATAAAAAGATAGAATAGTATATAATATAGCAAACACCAAGGGCTGTTAATAAATCAAAAAAGAAATTTTGAGAAGAGCATAATCGCTCGGAAAGGATTGTTTATGAATTTTAAAAATCTATTTGAAAAAGCAAGTGCATTATTAATAAGTTTCGTTATGCTAATTAGCATGACTTTCTCCGTGGCATTTGCTGCAAATAATGTTGAGCAGTCACAAGAAGACGCTACAAAAGGTGACCGATTTCTTATTGGTGAGGCTTATCCCATAGTAAGCGTTGAGGAAAAGGCTGAACAACCACAAGAGAACGGTACAAAATACGACAAATTTCTTATTAGCGCAGTTTCTCCCATAGTAAGCGTTACAGAAAAGATTGAACTGTCACAATATGTAGAAGACGACAAATTACATTATGTTTCCTTGGGTGCGTCAAATACAAACGGATACGGACATCACGGATATTTAGATGATGAGATTTATCAAGACCCGCTCGCCGCTAACAAATCGCAGATGAATGACTACGGTTATGATAAAGCACCTGCGAATGCATATCCTTCGCTTATCAAAGATGCGTTGGCGCAAAGCACAGGTAGAGAGGTTGAACTTCATCAGCTTGCTATTTCCTCTATGCGTGTTGAAGAGGTGCTTTGGCTTTTAGACGATACATACGAGCCTGATGAGTATATGGAGTGGCGTTTTACAGGCGGTAAGAGCTGGTTTGATATGGCTCACAATGATGGTGGAAGAGAAGCGCTGCGCGCGGAATATAGAGATTATATTGCAAATGCAGACGTTATTACGGTTGATCTTGGTTGGAACAACTTTGGCGTTTATGCCTTCAATAATACGATGACCATCCTGAAAGAGAATGGTGCAAGATATTGGAAAGCTCCCGATTTTGAAAGCGTTATTGGCTCCTGTAAAGAGAAAGCATATTATACGATTAGAGATAAGGTAATTGAATGCCTTGTTAAACGTGTTGATCTTTCTGATACGGTATTGTCAGCAGACATAATTCAAAAGCTTGCTGATGTTTTTTCCTATGCGGTATTTGGAGCTTGTTATAATTTCGATGAGGTTATGAGTCATATATACAAGCTCAATCCCGATGCCGAGGTTGTTGTGATCAACATTCAAAACTTAGCTGATGAATTAATAATTAACATTAACGGCTTGGAGTTTCCTCTCGGAGATTTTTACGGTGAGCTTATCGAGTTTGTTGACCTTTACAGAGCAAATAAATCTCCTTATGCTGACAAATATAGTTTTGCATATGCAGGCGACGACGGTGATGTTGATACTTTCCTTGACGAATTCCGTCGTTGGGATGGTGATATTGCTACGTTGTCACAGGACATGAAGGATCTTTTTGATATGTATGACGACAACGTGTATGCAAGAAGTAAGATCGAATACATTATGGTAGGTCAGGTATTTGGTCAAATATTTGCACAGCTTCGTAATATGGCGGCATACTATGGCTTGCCTGCATTTAACAATGACGATAAATACATCTATGAAATACCCGAATTCCAGATGGCTTGGCTTGACGGAATTGATCTTGCTTCCTTGGATTTCAACAACCCCGATACAGGCATCGAAGAGTACGGTGCGGCAGTTTCAAAGCACCTTGTAAACTTGAGAGATTATTCGGGCGAAGGCAAATATGCATATAATTACGTATTTGATGATCTGGTAAAGTATTTTACAGATGGCCAAATTTCAACCTTGGATGCGGCGATTGTGCAAAGAGATTTTATTCTTGGATCTGTTCCAGCTGAGCAGCAAAGCGATTATGCGGATCTGATTCAGGCAGTAACCATTTTGGAAGAAGCAAGAACTCAATTTAACAACGCTTTTCTTGCTTTGTATATGGTTTACATCAACACCTTGAACTATGCATATGATACGGTTGGTACTATCATTCAGTATACCTTGCAATTCAATACATTCTATATAACTTACGACAGTATGTCGAATCATAACAGCAAAACCAATGAATTGCTTGGTTATGTTGTTAACACGTTCACGAACAACACAATGCTTAAGTTCTATGAGGAACTGGGCAAGGTTGGACTTGACAATTCCGGAATTGTAGCTCCCGAAATTACGGTTAATGAAGAATTGTTTAGCGATCCTCTCATTCAAGCGGTTTGCGCACTTGAGGTTCGTTACGATTTTGGCAACTCCTTCTTTGCTCACCCCAGCGTAATGGGTAATCAGCAAATCAAGGATGCCGTTATGGATACAATGACGAACGGCTCACATGCGGACTATTTTGTCAACAAAAAGATGAATCAATATGTTGATCGCACAGAAGAATTAATTAATTCTCTCCGTAAAGAAGCGCAGGAAATGATTAATGAAAGCGTTTTGCATTTTGGCGGCTTAGTTGACCAAAAGATAAAAGATCTTGCAGAAGACTTGATTGATTCTTTCTGTGAAGAAGTGTGTGCAGCGATAAAGGAAAACGAATACGTTGACAAGTTACTTAGCACTGCGGGAAAATTTATGTCATGAATGACATCGTGAAAAAACATTATTGTTAATTGTCAACCTTCTACCGCTATCTCTCCTGGAGATAACGGGTCTCATCGGCGCTGGTAACAACCCTATGGTTGGTATGACTGTTGCTGTTGCAGTTGCTATCGAAGAGGCTTGTAAATAATTTGAGCCAAAAATCTTGATAAATCAAGGAATTTTGACATCTTTGATACGTCTAAAAAAGAAGTTTTTAAGAAGT
This sequence comes from Clostridia bacterium, assembly GCA_017463125.1. GTDB lineage: Bacteria > Bacillota > Clostridia > Oscillospirales > CAG-272 > UBA1740. The sequence continues at coordinate 3,313 of JAFTPV010000015.1, forward strand.
TAATTACATCTTTTTAACATCTTTTTTACTAAAATCAAAATAAAAGAATGAGACACATCATTTTGGAGAAATCCATTATGATGCGTCTTATATTTTACTTAGCTTTTTGTTTTTTATCAGCAATAATTCCGGGTAGATACCAGCACATAAGATAGAGAATAATTATAGGAACTGAAAGGAAGAAGTACCAGTAGTCATACGGAAGAATTGAATAGAAGAGATCGAGTACAGGGTTGGCAAAGCTTTCAGAATAAATAGAAAACATATAGCTAACTCTTATAACCTCACCGTTGAAGTCCAACAGATTTGCGCTATTAATCGCAAGGTTTATAAAATGAATAATTGTGTATGCGCTAAAAGTTATCAAAATAGTTGATTTGATACATTTGTAATCCAGCTTTACAAGTCCGAGCTTGAACATTATAATTGGAATACCCACCTCAAGCACGTGAGGGAAATAAAAGAAATTAAACGGCCAATCCAAAAGAACCATTTGCTGTGAGCTATACGGTAGGGCAACAAGAGCAAATAATGCTCCAAATGACCAAAGAAGCAAAAGGTTGCAGGCGGTTTTGTTTCTAGACCAAATCGCAAACGGTAATATCATTCCATTTAGTGAACAAAGATGAAGCGGAAGGTATTCAAGAGGTCTTCCCAAAGTTACTAAATTATAAATGATGGTTGCCCATCCTGCGAAAGAAAGGACACCGAGCACAATATGTTGTGTTTTTTCAGGCAATCTTTTAAGAGAAAAATATAAAATTAAATTAATTATAACAGCTGCAATAAGTGTTGCTATATGAACAGTGCCAAAAAATCCCCAAAGCGGCATAATTATCCCCACATAATTTATAAAATATTTTTATATAATTATATCACCTCGGGACCTATTTGTCAACATTTATGAATACATACAAAAAACCAAAATTTGTAACTAAGTAAAATTAAAAAAACACACTGCCTTGAAATGAAAATAATTGTTATGCGTCTTTTTATTATCCTTATGTATCCATGCGCAAAAGCTCCGTATCAAGAGCGGAGTGTGTAAGCTATGAGAAAATGACGTCTACCAGATCCTCTTTGCATATCGGACATTTGCAGTCCGCGATGGTCTTTATATCCCTTTTTTTGAAGGTAAGCTCTGAGTCGCATAGTGGGCAGAGAACGTCAATACTCCTTGTTATAGAAACCGGCTCGTTCGGATCTCGCTTTGCGACAACCTCTTGCTTGCGTCTTGTGCCTTTAACATTTTTTTCGGTTGCTTTGCTGTCTGATTTTTTCATGAATTCTTCCTTCTAGTCACTGTTTTATTTTGAACAAAAGATGCGCTAACCGTAGTCAGCGCATCGAAAAGCGCAGGACTCCAATTGTCGCCAAACAAAAACAACGATTTGGAAATCTCTCTCACTCTTGTTGCGGAACCGCATTTTTACCGAAATTCAACAACAAGAGCGTGAAAATGAAAAAGGGTATACACCCCTCTATAAATAACAGATAGTTAAATTCAAAAATCGTCATTAATTTTTTATTTGGCAACCCAATTATAACACAATAATTGGGGTTTGTAAAGAGGGAATAAAAAAATTATGAGATGTGCTGTAAAAAAACTATCGCTACAGTATAAAATTAACCGCCCGATATTTCTCTCGGGCGGTCTTTTGTACTTTTTGCAGATTATTGATTATTTTCCCATATCCCCGGTATGCCATTGACGTAGCACCAGAAGTTTCCGGGAGCTGTGGGGCTTGTACTGCTGTAATAATAAATTACGGCGTCTGTTATAGCCTCGTTTGAGCTTTGGATTTCAAGAGCGGAGAAAGCGGAGGCGCTATCAGCGTAATATATCTCTGAAAGTCCCTCGCAGTCGGCAAAGGCGCCTTCTTCAATAACGGTTACGCTCTTCGGAATTATTATTTTATTAAGCTTCTTGTAGCCCGAGAAAGCGTTTGCGGATATTTTAGTTATTCCCTCGGGGAGAATGAGATTTGACGTGGAATTGCCGTTATAAACGATTACCGCCTGACCGTTTGAGAGAGGAGAAGAATATTTATTTTCATATTCACATTCACAGAATGCCTTTTTGTCTGTTATGTCAACACCTATAAGGCTATCACATTCGTAAAATGCATTTTCACCGATAAATTTAAGTGATGAGTTATTAAGGCTTATCATCTGCAGATTTTCACAAGCCTCAAAGGCGCGGGCGCCAATATTCTCGACCGAGGCGGGCAGGGTGACGGAGGAGAGAAAATTACAGTTATAAAATGCTCCTTCGCCGATAGAGGTACAGAGCGTCCCGTCCTCAAACACCACGTTTACCAGCCTGTAAATAGAGCTGAAAAGATAGTCGGGAATCTCGGTTAGATTTTTCCCGATAGTGATAGTTACGGGAGTTGACACCGAGCCAACCTTTTCAAATATCGGATTAAGCTCCGTCTTGTCGGGAATTTTTGCGTAAAAGTAGATATTACCGAGCTTTGAGCAGGTCTTGAAGGCGGAGTCGCCTATGTACTTTATATTTTCGGGAACTGTAAGCTCGGCGATCTTGATACACTCAGTAAAGGCCTCTGCTGCAATTATCTCACTCATAGAGTTTATCTCACAGCTCGTTATCTCCTTGTCCTTTGTCTCATAGAGAATGAAATACGCATTCTTTGCTTTTGGTATATATTTCGCGTTATCAAACTCGTTAAACTCAAAGGCATTGCAGCCGTAAAATGCGAGTTTTCCGACATTTTTCAGGGCAGAATGCTCTGCGATGGATATTTCGTTAAGACTTGTGCAGGTGCTGAATGCCGAGTCTCCGATAGACTCAAGACTGTCAGGGATAGTCACGCTGGCAAGGGAGGTACAGTGCTCAAACGCCGAGCTCTCGATGATCTTTACGCCCTCCTCGATAATAACCTCTTTCAGATTTACGTAGTTAAAGAAGGCGCCGCTCCCTATTGAAACGACGGGGTGACCGTCGATTTGAGCAGGCACGGTGAGTGTGGTAACGTCAGCATTACATCCTGTTATTACAGCCTCGCCGGAGGAGTTACGCGTGTATTTTAGTGGATTGTTATTTGTATCATTATTGGTATCAGCGCATCCCGAAATGGTGAGGGCGAGAAAAATTAACGATATAAGTGATATAAGTCTTAGTCGTCTGCTCATATATACCTCCGAGTTATATAATATATTAATTATAACATAGAAAAACTCGGTTGTAAACCTAAAAATTGTAAAAAAGCAGTTACGTAATAATTAAAAAATATTTTATAATATTTTAACCTCATTTTCTCTTGCAAAAATTGCTCTTTTATGGTATACTAAAATGAAATAGTTTTTGTTATTTAGGAGATGTGCGATGGACGCTGTAAGCATTTTTAGTAATGATGTCACCGTAGAGCACGGCATTTATAATTTGACGTCCTCTCGCACCGAATACAAATGCGCCTCTGATAGATATAGTATAATTTATTTTATTTCGGGCAGCGGAACGGTAAATATTTTAAGTAAAGTCATACCCGTTACTCCCGGATTGATTATTCTTATCTCTCCCGGTGAGAAATTTGATATTTCTATTGACGCGGGAGAGGAGTCGGAGCAGTACTCGGTGAGCTTTTCCGCGATCGCCCTTCATCTTGATACAAAAGAGCTTTTATCCGAGCTTCTTTCGGATAAAGATAAATACAGAGCAATATATCAAAAGGACAGACAAAATGCGCCTTTTGACTCGGTGCTTGATAGATTTTTTGACGCAGACCGTTTTCCCGAGCGTGAGCGCGGAGTATATTTATCTGCACTCCTCTCCGAGCTTCTCGTACTTATTTCTCTCTCGGTGAGGGATAGCGTTATCCGTTCAAAGCAGCCGCTCGCTGAGCGAGTTGTCAGATATATAAATCTTAATATACAGCGTGAGCTCACGCTTGAGCAGATAGCGCACAGGTTTTTCGTCAGCAAATTTTACCTGTGCCGTGCCTTTAAGGAGGCAACTGGAACGTCTATTCACAATTATATAATTACGAAGCGCCTTGGGTGTGCAAAGGAGCTTATAGAGTCCGGCGAGTCAATATCAAGCGCTGCGTATAAGGTCGGCTTTGCCGATTATTCAACCTTTTACAGAGCGTATATAAAGCATTTCGGCACACCGCCGTCGGTGCGATAAAAAACAGTCAACACTATTTTCACGAAAGGAGTGAGCGAATATGAAATATTCAATTCTCGAGAATATCAATTCTCCGAAGGACCTCAAAGGGCTTAGTAAGAATGAGATTTCTCTTCTTGCGGAAGAAATACGCTCGTTCCTTATTGAAACGGTGGAGAGGCAGGGCGGCCACCTTGCGTCAAATCTCGGTGTCGTCGAGCTCACTCTTGCTATCCATAGTGTTTTTGATTCACCAAAGGATCATATAATTTTTGACGTAGGACACCAGAGCTATGTCCATAAGCTGATAACCGGAAGGCGCGAGGCGTTTTCCGAGCTCAGAGTACCGGGAGGACTTTCCGGCTTTACCAAAAGAGATGAGAGCGCGCACGATCCATTCGGGGCAGGTCACTCATCAACCTCGCTATCCGCAGCCCTCGGGTTTGCCGAGTCGGACAATATGAAGGGGATAAATGCCCATACCGTCTGCGTTATAGGTGACGGAGCGTATACTGGCGGTATGATACACGAGGCGCTTAACAATTGCCGTCCCGAACTTCCGCTCGTTATCGTTTTGAACGAGAACGGAATGTCAATTTCACCTAACAAGGGCTCCTTTGCTTCGTATATATCGCGCGTCAGGGTGTCGAGAAAATACATTCGCTTGAAGAGGGGGGCTAACAACCTTCTTGCTCTCATACCTCTTATCGGTATTCCTTTACGTAAATTCTTTGCCTTCACAAGAGATAGAATAAAGAATATTCTGTATTCTACAAACTATTTTGAGGAGCTTGGACTCTACTATATCGGACCCATTGACGGCAATGATTACACAAAGCTCGAGCAAGCCTTAACTCGTGCGAAGGAGCTTAGCAAAACCGTTGTAGTACACATAAAAACTCAAAAAGGCAAGGGATATACCCCGGCAGAAGCCTCTCCTGTCAGTTATCATAGCGTTTCAGGAAGAGGTAAGGGTGAAACGTACGGAACGGTGTTTGCAAGGGAGCTTATATCTATTGCAATGGAGGACGAGCGCATCGTCGGGATAACGGCCGCAATGGGTACAGGTACGGGACTTGATCAGTTCGCAAAAGAACTTCCAAAAAGATATTTTGACGTCGGGATAGCAGAGCCTCACGCCCTCACCTTCGCGGCAGGACTTGCGGCATCTGGTATGATTCCATTCGTAACCGTGTATTCCACCTTTTTGCAAAGAGCTTATGACAGCGTTTTGCATGACGTTGCTCTGCAAAGGCTTCCTGTTAAGATTATGATTGATAGGGCGGGGCTTGCTCTCGGTGACGGAGCTACTCATCACGGAATTTTTGATGTTTCGTTCCTTTCTGCGATTCCGGGCATTACGCTGATAGCTCCGATAAGCTACAATTCGCTTAAAGACGCTATTCGTATTGCGGCAAGAGCCGACTATCCGGTGGCAATCAGGTACCCAAATGCAGAAGAAAATACCGAGCTTCTTACCCACTTTTCGCCTATAGAAAAGGATGGTATCCTTGCACCTCTTGCCGACTTTGATATCTCTGTCCCTCCGAGGTATATCTTTGTTACCTATGGCAAAATTTCGGAGAAGGTTATGCAGGCAAAGAGAATTTTGGAGCAGCAAGGAGTATTATCCGGTATAATAATCCTTCAGATGCTGAAGCCTTATGATAATGCCGCAAATAAGATTTTTGGCATTGTATCCGAGGCTGAAAAAACAGTACTTGTCGAGGAAGGAATAAAATCCGGCGGAGCTATGCAGAATTTAATGACGGAGCTTGTGTCACGCGGTCTTGATCTTTCAAGGGTAAAAGTAGAGATCTCCGCAATAGACGATAATTTTGCATCTCCTGACAAGGTGTGCGATCTTTACGATTACGTGGGCTTGTCACCCGAAAAGCTTGCGGGGAGAATGATAAAAAATGATACTTGATACTAAATCGGTCGGGGTATGCGACGCGATAGAAAATGCGCGGGCTCATATTACGGGCAGAAATCTTCGCTATTACGTTTACACCTTCGGGTGTCAGCAAAACGAGGCAGACAGTGAAAAAATACGTCAAATGGCAGAAAATATGGGCTATCTTTCGGCTGATTGTTCGGAGAGTGCTGACCTTGTGATACTTAACACCTGCGCTATTCGCGAGCATGCACAAATGAAGGCGATGTCCCTGCTCGGCACATTTAAGTCGCAAAAGAAAAAGAATCCTAATCTCGTCGTCGGACTCGTTGGCTGTATGGCGGCAAAGGACGAGATTGTAAAGAATATTAAGGCAAAATTTCCCTTCGTCAGCTTTACGGCGGAGCCGAATATGCTTCATAGAATACCCGAGGCCGTTCTTTCTGCGGTTACTGAAGCTGAACGCACGTTTATTATCGGTGAAGACAGTGGCAATATCGTTGAAGGCATTACCCAAAAGCGTACAAGCGCCCATAAAGCAATGGTTTCAATAATGTATGGCTGTAACAATTTCTGCACATACTGCGTGGTACCGTACGTAAGGGGGAGAGAGCGGAGCCGCGATAGCTCTGCTATAATTTCCGAATGTAAGGAGCTTGTCAGAGGCGGTGTAAAGGAAATAATGCTTCTTGGGCAAAACGTCAACTCTTATAGTTCTGATATTAAATTCCCAGAGCTTCTCTCTCGCATTGCAGAGCTTGAGGGGGATTTTATAATTCGCTTTATGACAAGTCACCCGAAGGATACCACGAGCGCTCTTATCGACGTGATGAAAAAATATTCGGGTAAGGTAGCGCCGTATTTTCACCTGCCACTGCAAGCAGGGAGCAACAGAATACTTTCCCGTATGAACAGAACCTACACCCGCGAGCGATTTTGGGAAATAGTACAGGAGCTTCGTGAAAAAATACCGGGTATCTCATTGTCAACTGATATTATAGTGGGCTTCCCGGGTGAGAGTGAAGAAGACTTTCTCGAAACTCTCGATATGCTGAAAATTTGCCGCTTTGACTTAGTATACGCCTTTATGTATTCGTCAAGGGTTGGTACCGCTGCGGCAAAAATGGACGGACATATTGCCGATACCGTAAAGAGCGATAGGCTCTCGCGCCTTTTTGAGATACAGGATCCTATATCCTATGAGAAAAATTTGCCATACCTAGATAGCTATGTAAGAGTGCTCGTTGATTCGGCAGAGGAGCGTGACGGTGAAAGGATATATACAGGACGCACCGATACGAATAAGCTCGTACATTTTACGGGCGATGCGGTCAGCATAGGTGAATTTATAAGCGTGAAAATCAAAAAAATCTGCGGCTTCGATCTTATCGGTGACGCGGTTAAATAAAAAAGAAAAGAGGAAAAAACAATGACTAAAATTATTGAGCTTGCACACGCACTCGGCGAGGAGATCGCAAAGAGTGACGAAATAAAGAATCTCGAGGCGGCAAAGGAGATATTTCAGTCTGATGCAGAGCTTCAGGATAAGATGAATGAGTATGAGGCCGACAGAATGCTTCTCGGTCAGGAGTTTGCTAAGGATACTGCCGAGGCCGACGAGAAGGCTATTGCCGACTTGAGAGCCAGAATTGAGGAGCTTACGAGAGAAATCGGCGCAAATCCGAAATATATTGCCTTCAGTCAGGCACAGCAGGCTATGAACGCTCTTATGGCAGAGGTAAACGCAGAAATAAAGTTCTGCATCACGGGTGAGCGTCCCGAAAAATGCACGCACGATTGCTCAAGCTGCTCGGGCTGTCATTAATGGCTGGAGAAAACAGACAAAAAAGACTAAAAACGGAGGTCGTTGCAAGTGGAGATAGAGCTTTTAGATAATAGAAGCAAGGTGACAGAGGTCACGCCGATGATGCAGCAATATTTGGAGGTAAAGGCCGAGTACGAGGATCATATCCTGATGTACAGACTAGGTGACTTTTACGAATGCTTTTTTGAGGATGCGGTAACAGCCTCAAGAGAGCTTGAGCTGACTCTGACGAGCCGTGATTGCGGGAACGGCAAGCGCGCTACTATGTGCGGAGTTCCTTTTCATAAATCGGACGTGTACGTAGGCAGGCTTGTGGAGAAGGGTTATAAGGTTGCTATCTGTGAGCAAACCAGCGACCCGAAGGCTTCGGTCGGACTTGTAAAGCGCGAGGTTACGAGAGTTGTGACCCCCGGTACTATAACCGATTCAACTCTTCTTAGTGAAGGGCAGAATAACTATCTCGTATCAGTATGCTTTACCGAGTCTGGCATAGGCTTTGCTGCTGCCGATATTTCAACGGCAGAGGTATCTGCTACCTATATTACGGGTGAAACCGCTATCCCCCTTCTTAAGAACGAGCTCGGTGCGTACAAGCCATCCGAGGCTATAATTAACCTAAAGACCGACGAGTGCCCGGAGGTGTCCGCCTTTCTTAAGGATCGCTTTAACACTCTTATAACGGACGGCAGAGCAGTTCAGTTTGCTTACGATAAGGCAAAGGCGTCGGTATCGCGCTTCTTCTATTCGGATATGGAGAAAATAACTCATCCGGAGATAATGATGGCACTCGGAGCTCTTTTACAGTATATTGTTGAAACGCAGAAGAGCGAAACCTCGTTTGCAAAAGGTGTAAATATCTACTCAAGAGGTCAGTATCTTGAAATAGATATTAATTCACAGCGTAACCTTGAGCTTACAGAGTCAATGCGTACTAAGGAAAAGCGCGGCACGCTTTTATGGGTTCTAGATAAGACAAAGACAGCAATGGGCGCAAGACTTCTTCGCACGTGGGTAACGAGACCGCTTATCGATCCTGTTAAAATTTCTCATAGACAGAGAGCGGTAGCAGATCTTATTTCAAATCGCCTTGTGAATGATACTATCAACGAGCTTCTTTCTGATATGTTAGATCTTGAGCGTCTTACTGCAAAAGCAGTTTACGGTACTGCAAACGCAAGAGATCTTAGGGCGATAGGTCAGAGCGCGGAAAAACTGCCCGAAATTAAAGCTGAAATTTCCCGATTGTCGTCTGATACGTTCAAAAGCATAATTCGCGAGCTCGACACTCTTGACGATATATGCAAACTTCTTTCTGACGCGCTTTGCGACACGCCGCCCCTAACCGTTCGCGAGGGAGGTATGATACGCGACGGCTTTAACAGCGACGTTGATTACTACCGCTCCATAAAGAACGGCGGTACCGAAATTATGCAGTCAATAGAGGAAAGAGAGCGCGAGGCAACAGGTATCAGGACTCTTAAGGTCAATTACAACAAGGTGCATGGATATTATATCGAGGTGTCAAAATCCTTTATTAATGACGTGCCTGCAAGATACACGAGAAAGCAAACTCTTACTAACTGTGAAAGATATATAACCGATGAGCTAAAGGATATGGAGCTTGCTATCTTCTCGGCAGATGATAAACTTTCGTCCCTCGAATATGAGATATTTGAATCCCTGCGCGCTTTTGTATCCGATAGCTGTGAGAGGATCAGAAAGGCGGCGGGTCTTGTTGCGGAGATAGACGTTTATCGCTCTCTTGCCGAGGTGGCAAGTAAGAATAATTACGTCTGTCCCGAGGTAGACCTATCCACCTCCATTGTGATAAAGGACGGACGGCACCCCGTTGTCGAAAAGTTCGTGCGTGATACATATTTTGTGCCTAATGATACGACTCTTGACACGCATGGAAACAAGGTTATGATAATAACCGGTCCTAATATGGCAGGTAAATCAACCTATATGCGTCAAGTTGCGATAATTACAATTATGGCACAGATAGGCTCCTTCGTCCCTGCGAGAGAGGCAAGGGTCGGAATAGTTGATAAGCTCTTTACACGTGTCGGTGCATCTGACGACTTGGCGTCGGGGCAGTCAACCTTTATGCTTGAAATGACCGAGGTTGCCACGATACTTAAGAACGCTACCTCACGCTCACTTATAATTTACGATGAGGTGGGACGCGGAACCAGTACATATGACGGTATGTCTATCGCGAGAGCCGTCGTTGAGTATAGTTATTCCAAGAAGATAGGAGCCAAAACTCTGTTTGCTACTCATTACCACGAGCTTACAGATATGGAGGACGAGTTCCCCGGAATTGTCAATTACAACATCGCGGCTAAAAAGCGCGGTGACAGTATAACCTTCTTACGTAAAATTGTCAGGGGCGGCACCGACGACTCATACGGTATAGAGGTTGCAAAGCTTGCGGGTGTACCTAACGAGGTAGTAAAGCGAGCGAGAGAAATACTCGCAACGATAGAAACCGATAAGCCTCGCGAGCGTGCGCAGCGTAAGGAAAGCGCGGCCCCCGATCTCTTTACCGAGCTCTTAAGCTCTAAGGACTCCGAGGTCGCTGACAGGATCCGAGAAATTGATATAAATACTCTGACACCCATTGAGGCGATGAATCTCCTCTTTGAGTACAAGAAAATTCTATCAGACTGATAAGGCTTGAATATGGGAAAAATTAACGTACTTGATTTTGAAATAGCTAATCTTATCGCCGCAGGCGAGGTAGTTGAGCGACCCTCCTCGGTGATGAAGGAGCTTATAGAGAATGCGATAGACTCCGGAGCCGATAAGATAGTCGCTGAAATAAAGCGCGGTGGTGTTGCTTTGATACGCGTTTCCGATAACGGCTGCGGCATGGAGAGGGATGATCTTCCCGTTGCTCTTAAGCGTCACGCCACGAGTAAAATAAGCTCAAGAGAGGATCTTGAGTCCATCGGAACTCTCGGCTTCAGAGGTGAGGCTCTTGCAGCTATATCTTCGGTTTCATCCGTCACTATTATTACAAAAACCAAAAACGCAGAGTGCGCCAGCATGCTGACGAGTGAGGGCGGTAAGATAATCGACGTATGCGAGGTTGGAGCGGCAGACGGCACCACCGTCGTTGTAGAAAACCTGTTTTACAACGTTCCCGCACGCCGCAAGTTCTTAAAAAAAGACTCGACCGAGGCAATGAACGTCACCGCTCTTATCGAGAAGGTAGCGCTCTCGCGCCCCGATATTTCCATTCAGTATTCTATCGACGGAGAGGAGCGCTTCAAAACTCCCGGAGACAGTAATATTCTTAACACCATATACGCGATTTACGGCAAGGAATTTTCCTCAAAACTTATTAAAGCAGAGGGGACAGCTAACGGTATAAGAGTTCACGGCTACGTCGGCAGAAGCGATAACGTCAGAAAAAACAGAAATCTTCAGAACATATTTATAAACGGCAGATACGTAAAAAGTCTTACTGCGATGGCAGCGCTTGAGAAGGCGTATACCTCCTATATCGCTCCCGAGGCGTTTCCCGTCTGCGTTCTTTTCCTTGAGATAAATCCTAGGGACGTTGACGTGAACGTTCACCCTGCAAAGCTTGAGGTCAAGTTTGCAAACGAGCAGCCTGTTTTTGAAACGGTGTACTATACCGTAAAGCGCGCACTCGAGGATCATATATACCGTCCGGAGCTGACTTTATCAAAGACAAGCGAGCGAAATCCCGCTAACGCTTTCGTGCCGATAGGCGCGGATACTAAGGGCGCGCAAATCTCATTTGCTAATCCAAAGCCACAGCTACATGATGAAAAAAGAGATAACGCATCGATAAGGATAAATACACCCACAGTACCTGATATCGACTACAACCGTCCGATAAAGATGGCAAGCGGAGCAGGCGAGCTTTATAAGAAGCACAACCCTGTATCAGAGCAAATGACACCTAAAAGCTCGCTCGAGCTTCTTGAGCGTTATTCAAAAGCTACACCGATAGAGCAGAGCGAAATAAGAAAAGAAAAAAAGACTACCGTAGCGCCTATTTCCGAAATCCACATAGCGGATAAAATTCCTTGTGACTATAAGCTTGTAGGCGAGGCGTTTGACTGCTACGTTCTCGTTGAGCACGAGGGCTCGCTTCTTGTTATCGACAAGCACGCCGCTCACGAGAGGGTGATATTCGAGGATCTTAAGAAAATGCGCGAGGGTGACGGCAGAGTTGCGTCCCAGCCTCTCCTTTTGCCGATAACCGTTATTCCCACCCCCGACGAGATGAGCGCCGTTACAGAATACAAGGACGATTTTACATACGTCGGCTTCGATTTCACGGTTAATGAAAAGAGCATAGACGTTACGGCTATTCCCGATGCGATAAGCGCTATGGACGCGGAGTCCCTGTTTGTAAGAATGGCGGACGAGCTTATAGAGGGAAGAGGAAATCCAAAGCTCACCGAGCAGATAAGACGCGAGAAGGCTCTCTATCAGGTGGCATGCAAGGCAGCAATAAAGGGTGGCAGAAAATACGACAGAGCCATAATCGAGTGGCTTGTTACGAAGGTACTGTCAATTCCCGACATAACCGTTTGCCCTCACGGCAGACCGATAGCGTATAGGCTTACTAAAAACGAGCTTGACAGACAGTTTGAAAGAATAAAATAAGGACAAAAGAAAATGGCAAAATTCACATTATTAAAACAAGAGGGAAAGGCGCGCCGAGGCCGCTTTGAAACCGTGCATGGCACTATTGAAACTCCGGTTTTTATGAACGTTGGCACCTCTGCGGCAATAAAAGGCGGAATTTCTACCCGTGATCTTGAAGAGGTAAACTGTCAGGTAGAGCTTTCAAACACCTACCACTTGCATATCCGTCCCGGTGACGAGCTTATACGCAGAATGGGCGGACTTCATAAGTTCTTTAATTGGCAAAGACCCGTGCTTACTGACTCGGGCGGATTTCAGGTATTCTCGCTTGCAAAGCTGCGTAAAATAACAGAAGAGGGCGTTGCCTTCAACTCCCACATGGACGGAAAGCGCATATTTATGGGTCCCGAGGAGTCTATGCAGATTCAGTCAAATCTCGGCTCAACTATCGCTATGGCGTTTGACGAGTGTGTTGAAAATCCCGCACCGTACAATTACGTTAAGGCGTCCCACGAGCGCACGATTCGTTGGCTTAAGCGCTGCCGTGCAGAGATGGACAGACTCAACTCTCTTCCCGGAACGGTAAATAAAAATCAGCTTCTCTTCGGTATTAACCAGGGCGGCACGTACGACGACCTTCGCATTGAGAATATGAAGGCGATAAGAGAGGTTGAGTGCGACGGCTATGCAATAGGCGGACTTGCGGTAGGTGAGGAAACTGACGTGATGTATCATATAATCGAAACCGTCGAGCCGTATATGCCGGAGGATAAGCCTAGATACCTTATGGGTGTCGGAACACCGCAGAATATCGTTGAAGCTGTATATCGCGGAGTAGATTTCTTTGACTGCGTTATGCCTTCGAGAAATGCCCGTCACGGAAACCTCTTCACGTGGAAGGGAAAGATAAACCTTCTTAACGAGAAGTATGCCGAGGACGAGCGTCCTATCGCCGAGGAGTGTGGTTGTCCCGCTTGCAGAAACTATTCGAGAAGCTATATCCGCCATCTATTTAAGGCGCGCGAGGCCCTTGGAATGCGCCTTGCAGTGCTTCATAACCTCTACTTCTATAACGAGCTGATGCAGAAGATACGCGACGCTCTTGATGAGGGCAGATACGAGGAGTTCTATAAGGAATACCATAACTCGCTTGCCGAAAGACGAAAGGATTAAGCTATGTTTTTACGAAAAAAGCTTGAAGAAATATACAGGAGCAGTCTTTTCTCCCGCCACGATATAGACGGCAGTATCTTCTATTTTTCGGCGAGTGATTTTGAAGGACTAAGCGAAGTCCCCTTCAACTTTAAGACAAAGCGCGGCGACACCCTTAAAGGATATTTCTACTTTTACGGAGAGCCTGACTACTCACGCATAGTAGTATTTGATCACGGCCTCTCCGTAGGACACAGAGCCTATTTCAGAGAAACCGAAGCTCTCGCCCGTCACGGCTACACGGTCTACACCTTTGACCACACAGGCTGCACCGAGTCGGAGGGGGAGGGAATTTACGGCTTCGTTGGCTCGCTCTCCGACCTTGACGCCTGCCTTACAGCTCTGAAAGAAAAATATCCGAGCAGTAGATTTTCCGTCGTTGGCCATAGCCGAGGCGGCTATTCCACGTTGAATATTCCCGCATTCCACCCCGACGTAACGCACATCGTCGCAATCTCCGGTTTCTCTTCGGTAAAGGATATGCAAGAGCAGCTTATCCCCTCGTTTGCTAAAAAGACCCGCGCCCATCTGTATACGGTAGAGGCGAGCGAATGTCCAGATTATGTAACGGCAACCGCCACAGACACGCTTAAATGCTCGACGGTAAAAGCTCTGATAATTCACTCTGCGGATGACCGTACCGTTAGCGTAAACCATTACAGAAAACTAGAGTCTGCCTTGAAAGATATGCCGAATATTCGATTTATTCTCGTCAATGGCAAGGTGCATAACCCGCACTACACCGCCGATGCCGTACAGTATAAGGACGCATTTTTCAAAACCTATAAGAAGCTTAAAAGGAAGAAAAAGCTCGTCACCGACGAGCAAAAGCAAGCCTTTATAAAGAGGTACGATTGGCACCGCATGACAGCGCAAGACCGGGACGTGTGGGCTGAAATATTCAAGCATCTTGATTCTTGAAATCATATGCAGAAAGTGAAATGATACAAAAAACGCACCCGAGTGGGTGCGTTTTTTGTATGTAACCGAATTACTTCGAGTGCTTAGCAATAACAACCTTGATTGCCTCGATAACCTTCTCGATGTGCTCCTTTTCCCACGAGGGATGAAGGAAGAGTGAAACGGTCTGGTCACGAAGCGATCTTGCAACAGGGCAAACAACCTTGGAATAATCAACAGTCTTAGGATCGGTGTACTCCTTAGACTTGAAGGGGAACTGCGCATCGCCAAAGCCTACGCCGTCCTGATAAGCCTGCTCGAGATAGCTCTCGGGCCAGAGAATACCGGAGCAGGGAATTCCCATGCCGATAAGCTCCTTAATGAACTCTTTAGCAGTTATGTCAACAACGTCAAGGTCGAGAAGGATGGGGTACCACCAGTATGCGTTCTTACGCTCTGCGGTGTTTACGGGAACAGCCTTAATACCCTTAAGACCTGTGAGAGCCTTGTCGTACATTGCTGCGTACTCAAAGCGGCGCTTGAGGTTCCAATTATCAAATCTGTTAAGCTCGCAAAGACCGATCATAGACTGCATTTCAGTCATACGGTAGTTAAAGCCGACTCTTCTGTGAATGTAGGGAAGCTTCTCCTCGAGAGCAAGCATATTCATTCTGGTACGAACGTCGTAGCCGTGATCACGGAAGGAACGGCACTCCCAAGCGAGATCCTCGTTGTTAGTGGTAACCATACCGCCCTCACCGCCGGTGGTGAAGTGCTTTGACTGACAGAAGGAGTAGCATCCAACGTCACCGACAAGACCAACCATAGTGTCCTTGTACTTACCGCCGATACACTGCGCGCAGTCCTCAACTACGAAGAGGTTATGCTTCTTTGCAATCTCGAGAATGGGACCCATGTCAGCAACAACACCGTAAAGGTGAACAACTACGATAGCCTTGGTTTTAGGAGTGATAAGAGCCTCGATGCACTTGGGGTCAAGCGTGTGGTCCTCGGTAACGTCGCCGAATACGGGAACAGCGCCCGCCTGAACAACAGAGAAGGAGGAAGCGATGAAGGTGTAAGAGGGAACGATAACCTCATCACCCGGGCCTACGCCGAGTGCGGAGAGAGCGATGTGAAGCGCTGCAGTACCGTTAGTGCAGGAAACTGCAAACTTTGCGCCCGACCACTTTGCGAAAGCCTCCTCAAACTCCATACCAACCTTACCGGTCCAGTAGTTTACCTTACCGGAATTAAGAACCTCTGTTACCTTTGCAGGAACCTCGGGTGCAAACTGAGGCCAACCGGGGAAGCCAATCTCTTCAACACCGGAGCCATTCATTACAAGATCTTCTTTTTTTGCCATGATGATTTATGCCTTTCAATTAATTAATTTTCAACTTTAAATTTTCAATTACTTTCCAGCCTGCATCTCTTCAACAGCCTCGAGCACAGCGTCTGCCATATACTCAATCTGCTCTTTCGAGAGACCGTAAAGAGGAAGGTGGGTAAATCTCTTATAGAATACTTCCTCACAGTTAGGACAGGTCTTTGCAATCTCGTCAGAGTCGTAGCCCATATCCTGAACTATCTTGAAGCGGTAGAGAGGACCGAAGTGAGCGATCTGGGTAACACCCTTTTCTTCAAGCTTCTTCTTAAGCACCTGAATGTCACCGCCTGCCTTTGCGGGATCAATCTGGAGAAGGTACATATGATAGGTAGGCTTGATGTCCTCTGTGTCGAGAAGCTGGGGAATGATAGCATCATTCTCTGCAAATCTCTTTGTAAGATACTCGGCTGCCTCGCGGCGAGTCTTGATAATTTCCTCGTTTCTTGCAACCTGAAGAGCAAGGCCGAGACCCTGAATTTCGGTAGTGGAGGAGTTGCCGGGAACGAAGGGATGCTCCTTACCGGGAATGGGAGTGATATTGTAGAGCCAATCCTTGATAGGACACGAGAAGTCAAGACCGAGGAAACGCGCTCTCTTCATGTGAGGTGTGTAGCCGGGGATAGAGGTGCAGAGAATACCGCCCTCACCGAAGGAGGTGATGTTCTTAACCTCGTGCATGGAATATGCACCGAAGTCGCCGATAGTACCAACCATCTTGCCCTTATACATTGCACCGAAGGCGTGAGCTGCGTCCTCAAGAACAACGATATTGTTCTTCTTTGCAAGCTCAAGGATAGGATCAAGGTCAACGGGATAACCACCGATATGTACGGGAACGATCATCTTCGTCTTGGGAGTGATCTTTCTTGCAACGTCAGCGGGATCCATATTAATAGTTCTGGGGTCAACGTCTGCAAAAACAAGCTTACAGCCGATAGCAAGAGGATATGCCATAGTAGCAACGAATGTGATGGCGGGAACGATAACCTCGTCGCCTGCCTTTAGGTTTGCGTACTTGTAAGCAATCTCAAATCCTGCAGTAGCGTTAGTAACGAAAGTAGAAGACTCGGTCTTAAGATATTCGTTGCAGGCAGCCTCGGCAGCCTCAACCTTAGAGCCGAGAGAGAGCTTTCCGGGAGGGGAAGAGAGAGCGTCCAGCTTCTTTACCTGCTGCCAAACAGCCTCGAGAGCGTCCTCGTATTCCTTGCCCTCGCCCTGCATAAGAAACTTAATGATTTCCATAAGGTCGTGAACGTTGTAGTTCTCACCGACCGCTGCCCAAGGAACCTTGGTAGCGCCTGTGTTATACCTGAAGTCAGATGTTTGTTTTCCCATAAGAATCTCCTTTTATATTATGTTTTATTTTGTATAGTTAAAATTCGGGTTCATACTTCTGTATAAACTCTTCCCAAACTATTCGCCTTACCTCGATGTCCTTTATCTTCAGCTTGGTACAATAAGCCGAGAAGCCGAGGTGTCCGCCCCTGATGGGTGTGGGGTCGATAAGCTCTGTAATGAGAACGTCATCAACAACCATAAAGGTGTGTCCGTTAATAGCTCCGCAGGTCATTCTCACCTCGCTGCCGGGAGTGTACGTATAGTTTGAGGTAGTGGAGTAGAGATTTGTGCCAAAGCCCTTGCCGAAGTTTCGCTCTATTCCGCACTTGTGCTCGTACCAGCCGTTAAGACCGCAAACGTACGACTCGCCGAGATAGTCGCGCCCATCGTTCCAGTTAGCGCAGAATACCGCGTTTACGTCACGTGTGGCAGGGAGAACCGTTCCGATAGTAAAGGAAAACATCACGTCCTCCTCAAAGCGCTCCTTCGTCATAAGTATTCCGCCGAAGTTTCCGCGCTCCTCACCGATAAGGTATCCGTCCTCGTGCTTCCACTGTCCTGTCATAATATCCCAATACTTTTCCCAAGTCTCGTCGGGTGAATATTTGAATATAACAGGCGACTTATCCGCAAGTATCTTCTTTCCAAGTAAAAGTATATCTTTCATATTGACCTAGCCACTCACTTTTGTATTTATGTAATTTATGCTTTTTACATAACGGTAAATCAAAGCCACCGCTTGCTCTTTTTGTAGGGATAGCCACATTTTCGCATATAACTACAATTAGATTATAGCAAATGTGTATAGATTTTTGAATGACAAATCAATAAGAAAAAATGAAAAATCAATAAAATAATACGCATTTTTAAGTTAAAATTTTTTCGATAATGCATATTGAACAAAAACCGACCCAATTTACTGTGTATCTTAACCAAATAAAAAAAGCGGAGAATATTTCATCTCCGCAAAATTTGCAATCGGCTTTTGTAAGGCATTAGGCATTGCCTAATAACGAGGAGTTATTCCTCTGGAACGTAGCCAAAGTGAATATTGGCGTTTGAAAACGCATCACTATCACACCAAATATCTATCGTCGACCAATCTTCTTCTGTTCCTGTGTAGTATATGTCGGTAAGCTGATCGCAACCATCAAATGCGTTACCTCCAAATCCGATAATCGTTACGCTGCTTGGTATTACTATGCTTTTTATATTACTGCATCCATAGAACGCTTTATATCCAATCTTTGTTACACAATCTGGAATTACTAGGTGAGTTATGAGTTCACCGTTTAGATAAAGATTATCTGCATAATACATAGGATTTGCTTTAGAGTCTGGAAATCTTATGTTGCACCATTTTGCTATATCTGTTACGTATACATCAGATAGAGCTTCACAACCATCAAATACGTGATTTCCAATATGTTCTACACTATCTGGTATAATTACGCTTCTAAGTTCTTTACAGCCGGAAAATGCGTAGCCTTGAATATCTGTTACGCTATCAGGGATAGATATGTTTTCAATACTTTTACAATCTTTGAATGCATCATAGCCAATAGATGTTATTCGCTTACCGATATTTATGCTGCTAAGTCCCTCACAATATTCAAATGCGTGTTCACCAATGTTTGTTATCTGGTCGGGGATTGATATAGTTATAAGTTCTTCACAACTTGTGAAAGCATACGGAGCAATAAGCTTTGTATTTTCATTGATCGTGCACGATGTAATATAGTCGTTTACGGTACCGGTCAGAACAATGTATGGATTTGTCATGTTGCCTAGGTAATAAGCGTTATCATACATATTATATTGTAACTTGCTGCAATAACCGAACGCATATCTACCAACGCTTGTTATGCTGTTGGAGATGCTTATGTTTGCAAGATTATTACAATTGTAGAAAGCATAGATACCTATATCGGTGACACTATCAGGAATTTTTATATCAGCAATTGTTGTGCAATTTGAAAAAGCGGATGCGCCGATTTCTTTTACGGGTTTTGAATTATGTGTAGGGGGAATAACAACGGATGTATCATTACAACTACCTATGCCGGTTACTAAGTAATAGGTTTCGTCGTTACTTAGGGTGAACTCAAGCCCTTTGCTATAGGAGCTTTCGGGAGTAGTGTTTCCGCTGTCACCTATGTTCCCATTATCTGCACCTTTGTTATCATCAGTCTCGCTACTTCCTGAATTGAGATCGGTCGGCTGCTTCTCGCTTGAATCTTCTGCACAAGACATCATGGACATAATGAGTGCCGATATGGCGATAAACGCTAATAGTGTTGCTAAAGTCTTTTTCATTTGTTTTTCTCCTTTTGTGATAAAAATAAAAAGTGCGCCAACGTGAGTCAGCGCACCGAAAAACGCAAACTCCCATTGTCGCCAAACAAGTTGAAATAGAACAAGGATAAATATATCACGTGTAACCTAATTCACGGAATTTGCATTTTTACCAAATCCATAAAATTAGGTTATAACGAAAAGGGTATAATTATCCCTATAGATAAAATACCTTGTTCAAAAAAATATTCAACTCGTTTGGCAATCTTATTTTATCATAATAGTAGGGAAAAGTAAAGGGGAAAATAAAAAAAGGCTTAGGATTTTTTCCTAAACCTTACGATTGGGGCTCATCTCATCACCGCTATCGAGGAGCTTCCCTAAGGGGAAGCCTTGATAAATGATGGATGAGGATGAAAAAGCATTAGAGCTTCACCTCATGCCCGTCACAATGCCCGTCAAACATTCCTGTCATATCTCTGAAATACTCGCCGTTTTCCTGCTTCTTAAAGCCTGCTGCGCGCATAAGCCTTTCTTCACCTGCATCCTCTGCGGCGTAGCAGGTATGCGCTCCGCAAGAGTCGATGAAGTTCATCGTCTGCCTCGCCAGGATAAACATAGCCTCAAAGTCGGAAAGACCGTTTGCTTCCTTTATATCACATATGTAGCCGTCTTTGCCGATGTCGAACTGTGCCATTCCCATAAGGTGACCGTCGTCTATATCAATCATCTGATAGGCAAAGGCATCAGGGCGAAACTCTGCACCGCAAAGCTTGCAAATCTCTTTCTGCCTCGATTTATCCTGCGTAGGTGTGATCTTAAACATTTTTTGCCTCTTTCGTTGCTTTGTAAAGATAATCTACCTCGCTCTGCTCGAGATAGCGCCATTTTCCGACGGGAAGCCCGTCAAGCTTCAGATTTCCTATGGAGACGCGCGAGAGTCTTTTTACAGTAAGACCTGCCGCCTCGCACATTTTTCTTATCTGTCTGTTTCTGCCCTCAAAGAGAGTCATCTTCATAACAGTGCCGCTCTCGTCCTCCGACATAATATTTACCTCTACCGGTTTGATTTTATAGCCGTCTATCTCGAGGGCAGAGGTGAGGATTTCGTACTGTTCATCCGAAACAGCACCGCCAACCTTAACTCTATATAGCTTTGGTATAGTGTGACTCGGGTGGGTGAGACGGTTTTTTAATTCTCCGTCGTCTGTTAAGAGCAACATTCCCTCCGAAATCATATCAAGACGTCCGACAGGGTATACCCTTGCCGAAACACCGTCCAGAAGATCGGTTACGCATTTTCTGCCTCTGTCATCAGCCGTTGATGAGAGGTAACCGCGAGGCTTATTCATCATTATATAAGTATACTCGCGCTTCTCGTATTTGATTTTTTTGCCCTTGTATGTAATGTGATCGGCGCGGGGGTCAACCTTTATGCCAATGGTGGCAAGGTGTCCGTTTACGGCAAAGCTGCCGCGCTCGATCTCCTCCTCTGCGGCCCTTCTTGACATAAGGCCTGAATCTGCTATAAATTTTTGAAGTCTTACCTTTTCCATACAGAAGATTAATTTCCTTTATTTATTTTGAATTTATCGAATAGCTTTTCAAAAAAGCTCCTAGTATCCTTTTTTATAACCTCTTTTTCTGCGACAAGCTTTACAGAGGATACGCGCTCTCCGTCTACCGTAAATATCACCTCGCCGAGTATATCGCCTTGCTTTATCGGCGCTACGGCAAATCTTGCGAGCTTTATATAGCTCTCTACCTCATGCTCGCCTTTTTCGACTATTATGCTTACGCCCTTCTCGTTACTTACTCGTACGGTCTGCTCCTCGCCGTCAAGCACGCTTACGTCGTAGAAATATTCGTTAGCATTAGCAAAATTTATACGCTCAAGACGCGCATACCCGAGATCAAAAAGGGTACTGTGGTCTCTCCAGTCGTCAGGCGCGTTAAGCGTAACTGTAACAAAGGTAAGACCGTCTCTTTCGACAGCACCTACAAGGCACCTGCCGCTCTTTTTTGTAAATCCGGTTTTCATACCTATTGCGCCGTCGCACAGCTTTAATAGCTTGTTGTGATTGACGTATGTGCGTGAGCGATCATCGGTAACAAAGCTCTTTTTATAAGTGCTGACGATAGTTCTTAAGGTATCGTTTTCAAGTGCGTGCGCCGCGATTACCGCAAGGTCGTGCGCCGTTGTGTAATGCTCTTTATCATCAAGACCGTGAGGATTTGTGAAATGGGTGTCGGATAGACCAAGCTCCTCAGCCTTTTCATTCATAAGCGCGGCAAATTCTTCAATACCGCCGCTTATATGATAGGCAATTGCCGCTGCCGCGTCGTTTGCACTTCGTAGCATAAGCGCATAAAGCAGTTCTTCCATTTTAAGAGCCTCGCCGCTCACGAGATAAGCAGAGCTGCCCTCTACGCCTGCCGCCTCGTCTGCAATAATTACGGTATCATCAAGCTCGGAGTTTTCGATAGCCACGATAGCCGTCATTATTTTTGTCGTGCTTGCCATCGGCATGCGCTTATTCATGTTTTTTGAATATAAAAACTGCTTGGTTACAGGCTCGTACAGTGCCGCAGCTCCCGCGCTGACATTCGGTGTGTCAGTAGCATATACCGATAGCGTTAAGAGTGCAAAGAGCGTAACTGATACCGCCAAAAAGCAGATAAGTTTTTTATTTACCATAATGTATTCCTCTTTTTTGTTATCATTTCTGATTTTTGAGGAATATATTCCGGGAATTTATGACAGCGCACCCTTGATTTTCTCGATAATCTCCGGAGAGCGCTCAATAAGAGTGCTTATTCTGTCTACGTCGCTTGAAGCGGTATTTATGTGTATAAGGTTGATTTCCGCATTTCTGCCAACGGTTAAAAACGCTATGGGCGTAATAGACAGTCCCGTTCCGCCACCACCGCCGAAATTTTGCGGGGAAGAGAGCTTGCTCTGACCATAGTCAACACCACCTGTAGCAATTCCCATCGACACCTTCGATACGGGTATAACGGTGACGCCAGACGGTGTGTTTATTGCCCCTCCGATAACGGTATCCATATCGGTAAAGCTTTTAATTCCGTCCATAGACGCCTTTATAATATCACTCATTTTATTCTCCGACATACAGAGCCCTCTTTTTTCTTTTAGCTTTCATCAGGTCGTATCTCATACCGACAAAAAATACAATAAGATAAATTAAAGGGACCTTTATAACTATGTCAAATGAAAGACTTGTATCTCTTGTGTAAAAAGGAAAATTAGGATTTTTAACAGTAACGCTTTTCGCTTTTGTGAAAATATATGAGGTCAGTGTGTAAACTATTGGAACAGCGAGAAAGGTGCTGTCAAGCTCGGAGGTGATGAATGGCAGATTTTTCGGCAATGTCAGATCCTCAATATCTACTCTAGATTCGGACAAAAGATTAGATATTCTTTTTACAAGTGAGGTGTAGAACTCTGCGGGCTTTCTTTCTGCTCTTGATTTTTTGCCGAAATTTAAGGTTTTTTGTTTTTTCTTAAATGTTATAGAGAAGTAGACGAAATGTATTTCAACAGTAAAGGTGTCTACTCTTTTCAGCTTGATAAAAACGTTTTGAATAAGAGAGAATACGAGGGCGGTAAGAAGCGCAAGCGTAATATATATCCCCGCCATAATTTCTCCTGTCGGTATTTATTATCAGTCGGCTATGATATCGTCCTCTGCCGACGGCTCGTTTTCTATAAGAGCGGCTGCGTCGGTCAGAACGTCAGCCATGTCGTTTATCGCATCGAGCTCCTCGGCGTTTGGCGCTGTTTTCTGTATAGAGCCGCCTTCGGCAAATTGAATTTCCTCTTGAATACACTCCTCGATTGCGTCGCCGCGCTTTGCCTTTGCAAACATCTCCTGAATTTCCTCGGGGGTTCTCGGAAGGGCGGAGATGTCCTTAATGCCGAAGGAACGAAGAAAATCGGGTGTAGTTCCGTAGAGCATAGGTCTGCCGGGTGCATCAAGTCGGCCTTTAGATTCTATTAGACCTCTGTCAATAAGATTGTTCATTGCATACGACGAGTCGGCACGGCGAAGCGTATCCACGAAGGCTCGCGTTACAGGCTGGTTGTACGCTACTATCGCAAGCGCCTCCATTGATGAGGTTGATAGTGTACCGCTCTTTTTTATTCCAAGTGTTTCTCTTATCTCCGTAAGATAATACTGCTTCGTACATAGCTGACAGGAGTCGCCGTATGTAAGAAGGATAACTCCGCGAGGTATAGATTGATTGTTGTATTTTAGGGAATAGTCGATGACCTTTTCCTTGATTTTCAGAGGCGTTGTGTCGAAAACTCTTGCTAAAGCGGCGTAGGTAATAGGGTGTCCTGCCGCAAAGAGAATTGCCTCAAGCGCCTCTTCAAAAATGACTACGCGCTCTTCGGCTTCGTCGTCGGATATTACGGTCCTTTCAGACGCTGGATTTTCTTCTGTATTAATATCTTTTATCTCTTCATTCATTTTTCTTCCTCGTCGCTTTCATTTTCCGGTTCTTTATCAAATTCACTCTCGGATTCTTCCGATGGAACGTAATCCTCGTTGAGCTTGAACATCATCTCAAGCCCTGATTCGTTATATTCAATAACGTCCTCGACAACGGTTACATTGGTAATAAGTATACGTCTAAGCTTTATAAGCTCGAGTACTCCCATAAATCTTGCTACAAGCTCGGCTCTTGAGTCGGCGTCTTTTAAGAGGAAGAAAAGGGAGGCTTCTTCCTGCTCATCTAGTATAGCGCAGATCTCCTCTATTTTTTCCTCAACCGATACGACCTTATGCTTAATAAGCGGATTGACAAGCTCGGTGGGTGTTCTTGTGCTTTCCGCAACCTTCATTCTTTTCATAACGGCGCCGAGCGCCTTGACTAGAAGGGCGGTGTCAAGATTTAATGGCAACCCCTTCTCAGGTGGGATATCGTCTGTCCCCTTGACGTATCTGCCGGAGAACTCGTCGTAAACAGGCCGTAGCTCCTTTGCCGCCAGCTTTGCCTGCTGGTAGAGAAGAAGGGCATCCTGAATTTCGCGCCTCGGGTCATTCTCCGTGCCTTCCTCGTGAGGCAGGAGCATCTTACTCTTTATCAGCATGAGCTCGCTTGCCATAACGATAAATTCGCTGGCAATATCGGGGTCCATGCGCTGTGCCTCATTAATATATTCAACGTATTGATCGCATATCATAGCGATCGGTATATCCGTTATGCTTACCTTGTTTTTGCTGATGAGAGTCAAAAGCAGGTCGAGCGGACCTTCAAATTGGTCAAGTCGGTAAGTAAGCTGTTCTATCATAAACAGAATCCTCTCGGTTAATTAAAACTGAAAAATAGGGAACAACTGCCAGAAATCGAGCATAAGACCCGAAATCCATGCGATAGCGATTGACAGCATATCCGAAAGGGAGAATATTCCCACGATGTTGTAAAGAATAGAGCTTGTGGCAATAAAAGGAACGCTCCTTAATGCTATAGCCACGTAGTCGCCGAGTAGTAACCAGCCGAGAACGCCGTAGTAGATATATCTTTCGTATTTCATAATGCCGAAATATATCTTTGGCGGGAAAATAACGTTAAGAAGGCGCGAGCCGTCAAAGGGCGGTATCGGCAGAAGATTGAAGACACCGAGTCCTACGTTTACGGACTGGAAAATATAAAGAAAGATCAAAAGATTTTGAGCAACGGAGAAGCCAAGACTCTCGGCGTCAATATTAGCTTTCGTCAAGGCTACAAGAGAAAATAAATACAGTCCCATCGAGAAAAACGCGAGAATAAGATTAGAGAGCGGTCCTGCCAGCGCACTTAACGCAAAATCACGCTTCGGGTTCTTGAAATTTCTCGAGTTAATCGGCACGGGCTTTGCCCAGCCAACGTGGAAAAACAGCATACATAATGCTCCGATAGGATCAAGGTGCTTTATCGGATTAAGAGAGAGCCTGCCGAGATTTTTAGCTGTATCATCACCAAGCTTATACGCAGCGTAGGCGTGGGAATACTCGTGTATCGACAGAGTAATAAGCACGGCCATAGCGGTGAGTATCAAAGTTCTGAAATCAATCATTATCTTTCTTCCTTATAGATTTTACCGTTTACGTGTAATTTATACGCAAATTTAGTTGGAAATTGCGGAAAAAATCCTATCCCAAACCTCAACCTTGCCGTCGCGTGTGACGGACGAGAAAGGAATCGGAACTATTCCCGTACCCTTAAAATAATTTTCTTCAAGCTTATCAAGCGCCTCTTTGAGCGCCGTTTTTGAAAGCTTGTCGGTCTTTGTTGCCACAACAATAAAGTCTATTCCGCGATCTATCATCATATTGATCATCATAATGTCGTCATCGGTCGGACCGGTTCTTATATCGATAAGCTGTACCACGAGCTTGAGGGCGTCTGAGGACGGATTCTTAATAAAATAGTCCTCTGTAAGCGTGCTCCACGAGCGCTTCGAGTCCTGTGAGCGCTTTGCGTATCCGTAGCCGGGAAGGTCAACGAGGTATATCTTCTTGTCCACATCATAATAGTTTATGGTTATGGTTTTTCCGGGAGCTGACGACACTCTTGCCAGCGATTTTCTGCCGAGGAGAGTGTTTATCAGTGAGCTTTTACCAACGTTGGATCTACCCGAGAGGGCGATCTGCGGCCTTGGGTCCTTTGGAAACTGCTTTTGCGTGCCCACCGTCAAGGCAATATTAGCATTGTTGACGTTGATCTTCATTTTTTACATTCCTTATCGTCTTAAGATTGAGAAAGAGCTGCCGTAAGTACATCCGAGGCGGTTTTGCAGGGGATAAAATTAAGATGATTCTTTGCCTCTGTGTCTATATCGTCAAGATCCCTTAAGTTCTCCTCGGGTATGAGTACTGTGGAGATACCCGCTCTGTATGCTGCGAGGGTCTTTTCCTTGAGCCCTCCGATAGGCAGCACGTTACCGCGCAGAGTTATCTCCCCGGTCATAGCCACGTCGCGTTTTACCGGAATGTTACCGAGCGCGCTGACAATAGCCGTAACCATCGTTACACCGGCAGAGGGGCCGTCCTTGGGAATAGCACCCTCGGGGAAATGGATATGTATATCCTTTTCCTTATAGAAATCTTTATCGATGCTGTATTTTTCGGTAATAGTACGTACGTACGAGTGCGCGATTTTTGCCGACTCCTTCATAACGTCACCGAGAGAACCCGTGAGCTCAATCTTGCCGCTTCCCGGCATTACGGCAACCTCAACCTTGAGCATATCACCGCCGGACTGCGTATATGCAAGTCCGTTTACAACACCGACGGGGTCTGATTCGTCAAGCTTATCGGGTAACACCTTGATTTTACCAAGATAATCGGAGAGATTTTTTGCCGTGACCCTTACCGATTTCACCTCTCCCTCCGCTATCTTCTTTGCACTCTTTCTGATGAGAGATGCAATCTCGCGCTCAAGGCTTCTGACGCCTGCCTCGCGGGTATATCCCTTTATAAGCGCCATGATACCGTCGTCTGTTATCTTAAACATTCTGCCGTTTATACCGTTACTCTTCATCTGTTTAGGAACGAGATGGTTTTTTGCAATACTCAATTTTTCCGCATCGGTATATGTAGACAGCTCGATTATCTCCATTCTGTCAAGAAGCGGTGCGGGAATACCGTCGTAGTTGTTTGCCGTAGCAATAAACAGGGTATCCGAGAGATCTATCGGTATCTCCATAAAGTTATCTCTGAACGATTTGTTTTGCTCCGGGTCGAGAACCTCGAGAAGAGCAGAGGTGGGGTCGCCCCTGAAGTTTGACGCCATCTTGTCTATCTCGTCAAGGACGATAACGGGGTTTTCAGCATGAGCGTTAATAATAGCCGTAACGATACGTCCCGGCATTGCTCCGACGTAGGTCTTTCTGTGACCGCGTATCTCAGCCTCGTCGTGCATACCGCCGAGAGATACTCTGGCATACTTGCGTCCAAGAGCTCTTGCCACAGACGCGGCAACCGACGTCTTACCAACGCCGGGAGGACCTACGAGGCAGATTATCTGGTTCTTTATATCCGAGGAAAATTGCTTAACTGCCACGAACTCGAGAATTCTTTCCTTGACCTTCGTGAGTCCGTCGTGATCGGCGTCGAGAATCCTTCTGGCGCTCTCGACGGTTACCGTGTCGTTAGACTTGATGCCGAAGGGATAGTCAAGGCAGGTGTCAAGATATGCTCTGATAACCGAGCCCTCTGCAGCGCCATAGGGCGTTTTAGCAAGCTTGGAAAGCTCCTTGTAGAGCTTTTCTTTAATATCCTCGGGTATCTTGGCTCTGGTTATCTTCTCGTCGTAGTCCTTAATTTCATCGTCTTCGTCGTATTCCCCAAGCTCTGACTGTATAGCCTTTATCTGCTCACGGAGGAAATAATCCTTTTGGTTTTTGTCTATCTTGTCGCGAACCTGCTTCTGTATATCGTGCTCGCACTCGAGAAGCATTCGCTCCTCCTCCAGAGCCACAAGCAGCTTCTCAAGCCTGCTCTTCGGCGTTAGAGCCTCGAGAACAGATTGCTTATTTTTATAGTCGATAACTGCGGAGGACGCAACGAAATCTGCAAAATATCCCGGAGCGCTGATAGCCTCCGCTGCTAGTCGTAACTCCTCGTCAAAGGTTGGATGCAGGTTTTTGATCCCTGAAAGAACGTGCTTTATCTCGTTCATAAGAGCGTCGCACTGTGTAGAGGGGCGGAAGCTTTCACGCTCCTTTTTTGCAGTAGCCTCCGCGATCATAAAGCCTGACTCAATTCGGATTGAGTTTACCTTTGCTCTGGAGAGGCCCTCAAAGACGACGGAGAGATTGCCCTGCGGATTTTTAACAACGTGCTTTATCTCCGCAACGACTCCCATTTTGTATAGATCCTCGGCCTTTGGCTCCTCAACGCCGAGCTCCTTCTGCGTAACGAGCAGAACTCTCGCACCGTGAACTGTGGCAGCGGCGGTAAACGCCTTAAGAGAGATTGTTCTCACAATCTCAATGCTCAGCTGCACACCGGGGAAGCCCACCATTCCTCTAAGGGGAATAAGGGGCAGAGTAATATCTTCATATATATCTATCTGTTCGGACATTTGCTTGTACCTTTCTTTTGCTTAGCGCATAATAGCCCAATTTATCATTTAATCATTATACCACATAAAATAAAAAAAATCTACCCCAAATTATAAATTTTACAAAATATTAAAAGCCCATCTGATTAGTTAATAGTGATTAAACCTTAAAATCGGGGATTTTTTCTTTCCCTAGGGAAAGTTTTCCCATTTTGATTGACTACTTCGATATTTTGTGTTATAATTAACTATTAGAATTGAGAAAATTATGTTGGGAGGGCGCTTTTTATGAGAATACTCGGCATTGACCCGGGGCTTGCTACGGTGGGCTGGGCAGTTATTGAGAGCGGACGTGGTGCCTTGCGTCCCATAGCATACGGCGCAATATTGACACCCGCGCACACGGACATAGAGGCGCGTCTCCTGATGATAAAAAGTGATCTCGAAGCAATAATAAGTAAATACGAGCCAGAGGAAATGGCTATTGAGGAGCTTTTCTTTAATACGAATATAACGACGGGCATTGCCGTTGCGGAGGCTCGTGGCGTTATTCTATGTACAGCTCACTCTATGGGTGTTAAGATTAGCGAATATACGCCCTTACAGGTAAAGCAGGCGGTCGTTGGCTACGGCAGAGCGGAGAAGCAACAGGTTATCGCAATGGTAACCACTATTCTTAAGCTGAAAAGTCCTCCGAAGCCAGACGATACGGCAGACGCGGTGGCAATAGCTATATGCCATTCACAATGTCGCGGCTCGGCGATAGGAAAGTTCTATAATCAGAGGTGAATAGCATGAAAGTTCTGCAACATCTAAACTTTTATCCGGTACGTTTCACGTCCGAATTTTCGTGATTTGGGGCATTATTCCAAATCATCGTGCAAAGCACTATGCCGAAAATTCATCAAAAAATTGTGCGGTCGCTGTAAGGCGACAGAATGGAGATTAATATGTGGTTAGCAGATAAATGGAAAGACTATTGCGTCATAGATACCTCCGGCGGAGATAAGCTTGAGAGATGGGGTAAATACACCCTCGTCCGTCCTGACCCGCAGGTGATATGGTACACGGATAAAAAAGACCCGCTTTGGCGTACCGCTGACGCAAGCTATAAGCGCTCGTCCTCGGGGGGCGGCAAGTGGAGTGAGAACAAGCTTCCGGAAAGCTGGGTCATATCCTATGGCGACCTTAATTTTCGTATAAAGCCTATGGGATTTAAGCATACAGGCCTCTTTCCTGAGCAGGCGGTGAATTGGGATTGGTTCTCGGAGTTGATCAGAAATGCAGATAGACCGATAAAGGTGCTTAACCTTTTTGCTTACACGGGCGGCGCTACCGTCGCAGCAGCAAAGGCGGGCGCGTCCGTTTGTCACGTTGACGCCTCGAAGGGAATGGTCGCGGCAGCGAAGGAAAATGCAAGGCTCTCGGGTCTTGAGTCCGCGCCTATCCGATATATTGTAGACGATTGCAAGAAATTCGTTGAGCGTGAGATCCGGCGTGGTAATAAATATGACGGAATAATTATGGATCCTCCATCCTATGGCAGAGGACCGACCGGAGAGGTTTGGAAGATAGAGGAAAATATTGACGAATTTGTCGATCTTGTTTCGGGTGTTCTGTCGGACGAGCCCCTCTTCTTCCTTCTTAATTCCTATACTACAGGTCTTTCTGCCTCTACGATGAAATACATAACTGCAACGCGCCTTTTGTCAAAAAAGAATGGATATTCCGAGGCAGACGAGCTTGGCTTGCCTGTTAAGAATACAGGACTCGCTCTTCCTTGCGGTTCCAGCGTGCGCGTGGTGTTTGGCAAAAAAATAAATTTTTAATTGGTGAAAATGAACGATTATATAATAAAAACAGAGTCTTTGAACTTCGTTTATGATGACGAGGACAGTGATATAGTTAAGCAGGCAACCTCTCCCGCGCTCTCGGATGTGTCGCTTTCGATAAAGCGTGGCGAGTACGTTGCAATACTTGGGCATAACGGCTCGGGTAAATCCACGTTTGCAAAGCTGCTTAATATGATTCTGACACCAACCTCGGGTAAGATATACATTGACGGTGTTGATATTACCTCGGAGAGCTTTTCCGAAGACGATATGTTTGATATACGAAGAAAAATAGGTATGGTTTTTCAGAATCCCGATAACCAGCTTGTTGCAACGGTGGTTGAGGAGGATGTTGCCTTCGGCCCCGAAAATTTGGGTCTGCCCAGAGAAGAGATACGCAGAAGGGTGAACTCCGCGCTTTCGGTTGTAGGCATGACTGATTACGCTCGCCACGCACCGCACAAGCTCTCCGGAGGCCAGAAGCAGAGGATAGCTATTGCGGGTATTCTTGCAATGAAGCCGGATATAATCATATTTGATGAATCTACTGCTATGCTTGACCCTATGGGGCGCCGTGACATAGTTGCAATTATGGAGCGTCTTAACAGAGAAGAGGGGATAACTATTCTCAATATTACGCACTATATGGAGGAGGCAGCGAGAGCCGACAGAGTTGTTGTAATAAACGACGGCAGAGTTGTTCTCGACGGTAGTGCCCGCGATGTGTTTAGTGAGGTTTCTTACCTACATTCCATCGGGCTCGAGGCTCCGCAGGGCAACGAGCTTATTGATGAGCTACGCAGTGCCGGTCTTGATATAAGCGGCGACGGCCTTACACCCGACGAGGCAACAGAAACACTCTTTAAATTTCTTTCAAGGAAAAACTAATAATGAACAGTATCTTGGAGCTTAAGGACGTTTCCTACGTGTACAGTAAGGGAACTCCGTTTGAAAAGGTTGCACTTGATAAAGTAAATATCGCGTTTGAAAAAGGAAAAATAACCGGTCTTATAGGCCATACCGGCTCGGGTAAATCAACTCTCGTCGGACTTCTTAACGGACTTAATAAGCCTACGGAGGGGACGGTTTTCCTAGACGGCGTTGATATATGGGAAAAACCGAAGGAAATCAGCAGGGTGAGATACAGAGTTGGTCTTGTTATGCAGTATCCCGAGTATCAGCTGTTTGATGAAACGGTGAGAGAGGATATTGCCTTTGCACCGAAAAATCTCGGGCTTGATGACGTCGAGATTGAAGCCAGAGTAAGAGATGCTGCGAGCTTTGCGGGAATAGGCGAGGAGCTGCTTGATAAATCGCCCTTTGACCTTTCGGGAGGGCAGAAGCGCCGTGCAGCAATCGCAGGAATAATAGCAATGCGTCCCGACGTTCTTGTGCTTGACGAGCCTGCGGCGGGGCTTGACCCAAGGGGCAGGAGCGAAATACTTGGTAGCCTCAGAAAATACGCAGATGATTCATCTGCCTCGGTAATCCTTGTCAGTCACTCTATGGAGGATATGGCACACTACTGTGATAATGTTGTCGTTATGGCAGACGGGCGCATACATTCCTCGGGTACTGTTGACGAAATATTCTCAGTAGCCGAGAAGCTGTCGAAAATAGGACTTGACGTTCCCTCGGTATCAAAGATTGTGTCGGCACTTGCCGCTCGAGGTATAGACCTTAAAGGTAAGCTCTATACGGTTGAGGGCGTTAAGGATGCTATTTTAGAGTATATAAAGGAGGTAAATAAATGATCTCCGATATAACACTAGGTCAATTTTTCCCGGGATATTCACCTATACACAAGCTTGACCCGAGAACTAAAATAATACTCGCGACCGCGTTTATCGTAGCAGTATTTATGGCAAACAATCCCGTTTCGTTTCTCCTTTTGACGCTTGGAGCTTTGGTTTTAGTAGCTGTAAGCCGTTTGTCATTTAAGGTTGTATTCAAGGGGATAAAGCCGATAATTCTTATTCTTTTATTCACCGCGCTTATAAACGTTTTTATGACAAGCGGAGAGGGAACTCCGTTGTTTGAGCTTGGCATTATAAAAATATATACCGAGGGCATCGTCAGAGCTGTGTTTATGGCTGTAAGAGTGGTAATACTTATTATTGGTACCAGCGTTCTTTTGACCTATACCACATCTCCGATATCATTAACTGACGGAATCGAGTCGCTTCTCTCACCCTTGAAGAAAATCGGCGTACCTGTACACACCTTTGCGATGATGATGTCAATAGCTCTTCGTTTTATCCCTACGCTTGTTGAGGAAACGGAGAAGATAATGAACGCGCAAAAGTCGCGAGGCGCAGATTTTACAAGCGGAAGCCTCGTAAACAGAGCAAAAGCCCTGATACCGCTTTTGATACCTCTTTTCGTGTCATCTTTTAAGCGCGCCGAGGAGTTGGCAACAGCTATGGAGTGCCGCTGTTATCGCGGTGATAAAAACAGAACGAAGCTTGTTAAGCTTGAGTACAAGGGCCGCGATATCCTTTGGTTTTTGATATTTGCGGCAGCCTTGGCAATCTTGATATTAACAACGGTCTTGCCATACAATCTTGATATATCCGGTCAGATATACGAAATCGTATTCTATCAAATATAAGCTGTGAGGATATTTTCTAATGAAATATTTTGCTAAAATAAAGTATCTTGGAACAGATTTTCACGGCTTTCAGGTTCAGCCGGGATTAAGGACGGTACAGGGGGAGCTATGCAGGGCTCTCGGAGAGGCGCTCGGTTATCCCGCCAAGGTAACCGGTTGCAGCCGTACTGACGCAGGAGTTCATGCAAACGAATTTTGCATGACTGTTGAAAGCGACGGCGCAACGGTGCCTCCAGATAAGTTGCCGATTGCTGTTGCGAGATTTCTGCCTAGTGATTTGTCTTTGTTTTTTGCAAACGAGTGCGATCAATACTTTCATCCTCGCTATGACGTAAAGGAAAAAGAATATCTTTACAGAATAATAAATTCCAGGATTTACGATCCCTTTGAGTACGGCAGAGCATGGTTCGTTTCTCGCCCTATAAGTGAAAAATGTCTTTCACGAATGAATGAAGCAGCAGCTCATTTCGTTGGCAAATTTGATTTTTCAGCCTTTATGTCCGAGGGATCTGATACAGAGGATACGGTAAGAGAGGTCAGTTATCTTTCAGTAGAAAAAAACGGTGATATTGTCGAAATTCGTATACGGGCCGACGGCTTTCTTTATAATATGGTACGTATTATCGTAGGCACGCTTATCGAGGTCGGATTTGGCAGGATTTCTCCTGATTTTATACCAAAAATTATTGATTCAAAGGATCGCTCTCTTGCGGGAATGACTGCGCCTGCCGAAGGTCTTTATCTCAATCGCGTTATCTATTGATTTCCATTTGTTCCAAAATAATTCTGATATAAAAAAATCTCCGGTTGCTAAACTTAATGTTAGTAATCGGAGGTTTTTTATGAAAAAAAAGAAGATGGTAATAGGTGTCGGCGCGACGATTTTTTCGTTTGCGATACTGCTTTTGGCTTTGATTTTGATATTTATAATATATGCTCATGCGAACATAGATTTTGAATCTGACGAGGCGCTTTTTGAAAGAGCTGCCGCCATAAGCTCGACAACGTTTTACGCAGATGCAACTCCGTCTGATGATGATTACACTCCTGTCGAACTGGAAATCTCGGGAAGCCTTAAGAAAATTTACTATTCACTTGATGAGCTGCCCGAGGTTTTGAAATACGGAATACTCGCGGTTGAGGATAGAAAGTTTTATGACCACAAGGGAGTTGATATAAAGAGGACGGCACTTGCGGCGGCAAATTATATACTGAAAAAGGAAGGGCGCTTCGGAGCCTCGACGGTAACTCAACAGGTAATAAAGAATATAAGCGGTGATAACGACGTTACCCTTACTAGAAAGCTCAACGAAATAATAAGAGCCTTGCATATAGAGCAAAAATATTCTAAAGATGAGATACTTGAGCTGTATCTGAATATTATCCCTATGAGTGAGAATATGTACGGTGTAGGGATTGCGTCGAGAACGTATTTTGGTAAAGAACCGTCGGAACTCACAGCGGCAGAGGCGGCTACGCTTATTGGTATCATCAACGCTCCGAGCGCCTATAATCCGTATAATAATCCTGAAAGATGCAGAGAAAAAAGAAACGTCGTTTTGTCGGTTATGCGGGAGTGCAATATTATCGATGACGAGGAGTTCAAATCTGCAAAGGATACTCCGCTTTACGTTATTGAACGGGAGAGCACACCTGACAGATACGACTCTTGGTTTGTGGAGTATGTTATAAACGAGGCGGCAGAGGATATTGGACAAAAATACGGTATATCCAATCAGGCGGCTCGTGTAATGCTACTTGGAGGCGGTTATAACATTTACACTACTATGGACGTGAACGTTCAAGGTGCGCTTGAAAGATATTTTGAAAATACAGATAATTTTCCTGAAGAGATAAATAACGGATTGAATTATGCAATGGCGGTTACGGATTCAACAACGGGTTGTCTTTCGGGAGTAGTCGGAAGAGTAGGGGAAAAGCTCGCTAACAGAATCCTTAATCATGCGGTTGTTCCTCATACACCGGGTTCAACCCTTAAGCCGATAGCACTTTATGCCCCTTTGATAGACGATGGGGTTATTAGTTGGTCTACTATTTTTGACGACGTGCCCGTAAGCTTTAGTGAGGGGGAGGAGGGATACGTAGAGTATCCGCGAAATTCGCCAAATGTTTATGACGGATTGACAAGCGTCAAGGACGCTCTGCGACTTTCTAAAAATACCGTTGCGGTGAGGCTTTGCAATATAAGAGGCACCGATAAAATATACGAGAGTCTTTCTGGTGATTACGGCTTTGACACGCTAGTAAAAAATCAAAAAAACGGGAGTGCAACCTATACGGATATAGCGATATCGCCTATGGCCCTGGGACAGCTTACCTACGGTGTACCTCTTGTTAAAATGGTAGAGGCGTACAGTGTCTTTTCCTCTTACGGTGTTCACAAAGCCTTACGCTCCTATATACAAATACGTGATGAAAAGGGCAATATAGTTTTTGAAAACAAGGGTGAGGAAAAACGGCTTCTCAAGGACTCAACGGCAAAGATAATGAATAAGCTTTTAGAGAACGTTGCGGATAGTGGTACGGCGAGGGAGATAACGCTGAAAAATATTGTTCCCACAGCGGCAAAGACCGGCACTTCGGGAGGAAACAAGGATAAGATGCTGATAGGATATACTCCCTTCTATACGGCGGGGATATGGTGCGGATACGATAACGGGGACGGATCGGTAGCAACACTCTCGCCAACGAATGTAAAAATATGGGACGACGTTATGCTGGATATTCACAGCTATATTGATCAAGAGTCACTTGCTTCTGCGAAATTTTCTACCGAGGGGCTGCTTTTGAGACCGTACTGTATGGACTCTGGAGAGCTGTATTCGGAAAATTGCCTTTATGACGTGCGGGGGAGCCGCGTGGATTACGGCTATTTTACCGAGAACAGTGC
The DNA here is from genome assembly GCA_017463125.1 of Clostridia bacterium. Taxonomy (GTDB): domain Bacteria; phylum Bacillota; class Clostridia; order Oscillospirales; family CAG-272; genus UBA1740. Next base: position 39,360 of record JAFTPV010000015.1, read on the forward strand.
ACCGCATGAAAGGTGCAGCCGCCACGTTTTGTGTCAGTACGACTCTGCCTGGAAGGGAATTGCAGGCGCCACCTGCGATCCGCAAAATCTCGTCACCGTATCCCTTCTTGATATTCCCGAGCGTTCTTTCCCAAAGGAAATTTACGTTACTGACGCGGAATATGTATGGCGCAATATCAGCGGGTATGCCGAAAGGCCCAAGGAGGAATCTCTGCCGTATTTCTATCTCGCATTACCCGAGGGGGAATACGTTGGAATTTCAAAATCCAAAAAACAGTTTAATTCTTCTTGTATACACCCAGAGTAATGCTTTACTTTTTGACATTTTTATGTTATAATATCTCACGCGAGGTGAGAATAGATGTATTACGAAATAATATATTCTAAAAGAAAAACCGTATCGCTTTGCATAAAGGAAGAAAAACTTATTGTCAGAGCGCCCTACGGTGTGACGAAAAAGAAAATTGATGAAATAGTATCGAAGCACGAAAAATGGATATTAACCCATCTTGAGCGCCAGCGTCAAAAAAGTAAAAACGAGCCGCCGCTTACCGATAACGATATAAAGGAACTGAAGCGGCAGGCAAGGATAATATTGACTTCTAAAACAGAGCGTTTTTCTGAAATAATGGGATTAAAATATGGCAGAATAACTATCACTAGCGCAAAAACCAGATTTGGCTCTTGTAGCTCTAAGGGCAATATTTCCTATTCTTATAGACTTATGCTTTACCCGGAGGCTGCTGTCGATTACGTCGTAGTACACGAGCTTGCCCATCTTTTAGAGATGAATCATTCACGTAGGTTTTATGCAATAATCGAGAAGGTTTTGCCCGATTATAAGGAAAGAAAAAAACTATTGAAATAACCCCTTAAAGCAGCAATTTACTCTGCCTTAAGGGGCTTTTTTATTTTGCTTTTTTAGCTTTAGCTATTTCGCGGTCGCGCCTTCTGTAATCCTTTGAGCGCCACTTTCTGATAGCTGTGTTGTATATAGCCAGTGACAGTACACCTACGACTATAACGCCGCAGCTTACATGGACCCAAAGCTCTGTGGAATTTTCGGTTTTCAGAGATTCCCAGAGAGTGTTTACGCTATCGTTCATAGAAAGCGTATCAAGGCTTTGGTAGCAGGGGTTATAGGGATAGCTTGCGTTTACCTCGTCGGGAGTCTGACCGTAGAGAATATCCATAGCGTCCTCGTGAAGCTCGCTTATTCCGGCAATGTAATCTTCGTTTTGTACTACCAGATCGTTAGGCGAGGCGTATCCAACGTAGAGCGCGTTTGCAACGGCAGGCTCTTCCGAAAGCATAAAGTTGATATATTCCTTTGCTACCTCGGGGTTACGGGAGCTTCTCGGTATACACATAGCGTCAACGAAATAGTTGGTTCCTTCCTTTGGATAATAGAATGAGAGATCCTCGTTCTGATAAGCCATCGTCAGAAAATCGCCCGCAAAATAGGGCGCAACCGCCGCCGATGCCGTCGTCATCTTGTTAAAAATCTCGTCATTGACGTATCCTTGAACAAGCTCTTTTTGCTCGGAGAGCTTGTCAAGTGCAGTATGCCATACCGAAAGGTCAGTGGAGTTTATATCCAACCCGAGATAATACATCGCCGAGCCAAAGGCGTCACGGAGATTGTTGAACTGCAATATCTTTTTAGAGTACTTTTCGTTCCAGAGCAGCCCCCAGCTTTTCTCAGAAGCGTCCTCTTCGTCAACCAAGGCGCTGTTGTATATCACGCCCATCATACCGTAGGTATAGGGAACGGAATACATATTATCGGGGTCATAATACGGTGAGTCCTTAAATTTTTCATTAACGTTAGAAAAATTTGAAAGAGTGGTTGCATCAAAGGGAAGAAGCAGATCGTTTTGTATCATCTGCTGTATCATATAGTCGGAGGGAACTACGATATCGTACGAGCCCGCACCGCTTTTTATCTTCTGATACATTTCCTCGTTAGTTGCGTAGGTCGTGTAATTTACCTTGACGTAAAAGCCGTATTTTTTTGCGAGATTTTCGTTGAAATATTCCTCAAAGGCGGCGTTGGTGTCCATAGAGCCGTCAAAGCCGTCGGAAATATACTCGCCCCAGTTGTAAACGTTGAGCGTTACGGTGTTCCCGCTGATTTCTTCGCCGTCATCACTTTCCTCGGAAACGGTACATGAAAAAACGCTGCTGACTAAAAGCAATAGTATGAAAATAAGGAAAAACGTTTTTTTCATTTTCTACGCGCCTCCCTTCTTCTGCCCTCGATTTTCTTGCCTGTTTTGAAATTTGAGATTATCAAGAGAAGAAAAACGGTAACAATGATGATCGCGGAGAGAGCATACATATCCGGTGTTACCTTCTTCTTGGTCATCGAGTAGATGAGAAGAGGCAACGTCTGGAAATTAGAGGAGCCGACGAAATATGAAATAACGAAATCGTCAAGCGACATTGTGAATGCCATAACCATACCCGAGATAACACCGGGCATAATATTTGGCAGCTTTACCTTAAAGAATGCCTGCATAGAGGTACAGCCGAGGTCCTGCGCTGCCTCTGTCAGAGAATTACCAAGCTCGTTTATTCTCGGCAAAACCGAGAGGATAACGTAGGGCAGACAGAAGGTCGTATGAGCTATCAGCATTGCGAAGAAGCCGATGTCCTCGTATGTGAGCTCGAATACAGTGCTTATACCTGCTACAACAGCTACGAAGAATAGCATCATTGACATACCCGTAACTATATCAGGGTTCATCATAGGAATGTTCGTAACCGATGTGATTGCCGATTTTGCCAGCTTGTTTCTCATTCTGTAAATTCCCTCTGCTGCGGCAGTTCCTATAACGGTCGCTATAAGCGAAGAGAGTACTGCCAGTATCAGCGTGTTTCTGAGAGCCTCAAACGTTTCTGGGGAATTGAAAAGCTCGATATACCACTTAATGCTGAAGCCCTCAAAAACGGCAGTGCTGTTTGCCGAGTTGAACGAGAAGAAAATGAGAGTAATAATGGGAATATAAAGAATTCCGAAAATAAGAGTAAGATAAATGCCTGAAAGATATTTTTTCATACGATGATACCTCCATCGCTAGAATCGGAGAACTTATTCATAACCGAAAGGGAGATGAGTATAAGTATCATCATAACCAGAGAAATTGCAGCGCCCACATTAAGAGCACCGGTGACGAATTGCCTTTCTATCGTATCTCCGATAAGCTCAAATGTTCCTCCGCCGAGCTTTTGGGAAATATAGAAGGTACTGATGGAGGGAACAAGAACCATTGTAACACCGGATATGACACCGGACATGGAAAGGGGGATTATAACCTTGGTCAAAACCTTGGTAGGACTGCATCCAAGGTCGCTTGCCGCCTCCCACATGTGCTTATCAATCTTTGAAACGCAAGTATAAATAGGAAGAACCATATAAGGCAGAAAATCGTATACCATGCCGAAGATAACCGCGCCCTTCGTGCCTATGAAATGGAAGGTGGTACCAAGCAGGGAATTGAGAATTCCGCCATCGTCAAAGATGGCCATGATTGAATAGGTTCTGATGAGCAGGTTCGTCCACATCGGGAGCATAAGAAGCATAAGGAATATCTTCTGATGCTTCGGCTTTGATTTTGCAATTATCATTGCTAAAGGATAACCGATAATAAGACAAACGAATGTAGCAATTACCGAAAGCTCGAGTGAAAGACCGAAAATTTCGGCGTACTCCCCAAGTGAGAGAATGTTCTCGAAGGAAAAGTTACCCTCTCCGTCGGTAAAAGCGTAATAAACTACTATAAGCAGCGGCAATATGATGAACAGAACCGACCAAAATATATGTGGTGCCGCCGCAATCGAATGGATTATTGATTGCTTCTTTTTCATCATCAGAACTCCTCTGCGGTATCTGCGTCCGAAAGAGTGTCTATCTCGTCGGAGAAGGAGGAGTAGTCGCCAAACATACCGGAATACTTTGATTTCTTCATTATATGTATAGCGTCAGGCTCGATATAAAGGCCAATGGTAGCCTCCGGTGCGACGTAATCGGTGGACTGTATCATCCATTTGAAGCCCTTTATATCAACAATGATCTCGTAATGAACGCCCTTAAACGTAACGCTCGTGACCTTGCCCGTGAGCATACCTGCCTCCGGTGCCACAACGTCAACGTCCTCTGGACGAATAACAACGTCTACAGCCTCGTTTTTGCCAAATCCACCGTCAACGCAGTCAAAGACGTGGGCGGAGAACTTAACCTTCTTATCCTCGAGCATCACACCGTCAATGATATTACTTTCACCGATGAAATCGGCGACAAATGCATTCTTGGGTTCATTATATATATCGGTAGGAGTTCCGATCTGCTGTATCTGACCGTCTGCTATAACAACCACCGTGTCAGACATAGAGAGCGCCTCCTCCTGATCGTGTGTAACGTATATAAACGTGATACCGATTTTTTGCTGTATAGATTTCAGCTCGTTTTGCATATCCTTACGCAGCTTGAGGTCAAGAGCACCGAGAGGCTCGTCAAGTAACAAAACCTTCGGGTGCGAGATAAGCGCACGCGCAATTGCAACACGCTGCTGCTGTCCTCCTGAAAGAGTGCTGACGCTTTTATTCTCAAAACCGGAGAGCGCCACCATTTTAAGCATTTCGGTAACACGTCTTTTTATATCCTCCTCGCCAACCTTTTTGAGTCGCAGAGGAAAGGCAATATTCTCGTAAACATTAAGATGAGGGAATAGGGCATATTTCTGAAAAACCGTGTTGATATGCCTCTTGTATGCAGGAACGTTGCTGATTTCCGTACCGTCGAAATAAAGATTGCCTTCATCCGCCGTTTCAAATCCGCCGATGATCCTGAGCGTTGTGGTCTTTCCACAGCCTGACGGACCAAGGAAGGTGATAAATTCGCCGTCTCTGATATACAGATTCATAGAATCGATTACCTTTTCACCGTCGTATGATTTAGAAATTCCTTTCAACTCAATGAGTTTTTCCATTTTCTTAAAATCTCAAGTCCTTTCTTAAAGCGCATAACGCCTTTATTTGTCAAAAAGCGTCTGTTTTAGACGATATTATTCGACAGCGTTAATTATAGCAAAAAGAAATGTGTTTTGCAATAGTTTTTTTATATTTTCTTTTCAAAAAATTTCACGTTTAACCGCGATTATGCCTATTTTGACCGTTTTTTTTGAAATAAATCTCAAAAAAACTCTCTAAAACTCCGATTTTCTCCGTTTTACTCTTGAAACCACGATAATTATTCGGCGAGTTCCTTTGACGTACCCGAGATCAAAGAAAATATAAAAATTCCAAAGATCCAATAGCCGTCACCGATGCGTGCCATTATGTAAAGCGAGAGAATGCAAATAAAAGCAGATAACAAAAGAGAAACGACTGATAAAATTCGCATTGCAGCATCTCTTATACCGTAATAAGAAAAAACGCACTCAAGTATTCCGTAACCGTCATACCCTTTAATCGGCAACAAATTTGAAGCTGCGGTAGCCAGATTAATGATACTGAACAGTTGCAAATAGACGAATAAACTTTTGTTTACAACGAAAAAGAAGGGAATAGTAAGAATTGACATAAAAATGTTGGCGAGTGGTCCCGAAAAGTAAACAAGAGCTTCGGATTTATATGAAAGGATACAGCCCTTTGATATTCTAAAGCCGCAAAGCGTGCTGCGCATATTTCCGACTCGTCCGAGGGCTAAAAAGATATATAGCTGGTGTCCCGCTTCGTGTATTACAGCCGCCAGCAGAGTAAGAGTTGCGGCGAGCGGTTCGTCGAATGCATACAGCATCATAAGCCAGAATATCGCAGGCAAAATTATCCCTATTTTTTGTAAAAAGTGCATAAAAAGAGTGAAAAATTTGTTATTATGCATAAAAAAACCTCCCGAACAATGTGCAAAAAGCAGAAAAGACAAAAAAATCCTGTAAAACCTTGAATTTTAATAAATTTTATGTTAAAATTATATTACCTTAATAATAGGGAAATTCCCGCGAAGGAGAGAAATATGAAAACTTGGTTAAAAACATTGATTGCGATCATGCTGATGCTGACATGCGTGTTTACTTACGCAGCATGTGACGGCACGACGCAGGAACCTGACAATACTCCGTCAGGCGATACCGATCCAAATCCGGATAACGAAAACACGAATAACGGTGTTATTCAGCCTGATATTCCGGAAAAATCTTATCGTATTAAGTTCGTGTATAGCTACACGGCTCAAACGAAAAACAATAATGATAGAACGCAGAACGTTAAGGAGTCCGTTACCGTTCACACCGTGTACGTTGATTACGAAAACAACGGATGGACAGACGCTCTTAAAGCAGAGAAGGACGCTATTAACTACAATGGCTATAAGTTCGACTGCTGGTATGCACAGTGGGATGATAGCGTAAAGCCACAGGTTCCCGTTGGCGATCCTTATACCTTTGACGGTGAGATCAATAGTGATATAGTTCTCTATGCTTACAGAGGCGATAAGGTAGGCGATAATATCGTATGGGATATTGAGTATTTCTACGAAACCGCTGACGCTGTTTTGAGTGAAGACGTGCCTGAAGGTTCCGCTAAGGTAGATTTCGTTTATCAGACGGCAAAGGGCAATGTTAAGGAAAATATCGCTCTTGCTGCTAAAACCGTTTCTAAAGACGCTGATGCTGCTGCTCTCGCAGCATTTAAGACAGAGGTAGATAAAATTACGTATAACGGTTGTAGCTTCACATCTTGGTATACCTACGATGCAGAGGGTAATAAAGTAGTTTACAACTTTACTACCGCTCCTTCCGGTGATCTCGTTCTTTACGGTGAGATCTTTGATCCCACAGTACTTCCCGAGGTTCCTGATGAAATACCCCAGGGCTCGTTCAAGGTAGACTTTGTTTACGCTGATGAAGAGGCAACTATCGGAACCCTTGTCGTAGACGGTACGATCGGCTGGACAGAGGCTCAGAAGGCAATGAAAGACGCTCTTTCCTACAACGGTTATCCGTTTGCTGCTTGGTATACCGCTAACTCCGAGACAGCCTATACCTTTAGTGAGGCACTTACAGCTGATCTCGTTCTTTACGGTCAGCTTTCTGAAACCGAGCTTACTCCTGTTGTAACGGAGAAGGATGAGCGAGGCGCAATCCTCAACCTTACCGGATACGGTAAGATGTACGATGCTAATATGGCAGATGAGGTTGACGTTCCTTGGTACAGCCACAGGAAGAGCATAACCACCGTTAATCTTGTTCCTTATGTAGATGAAGATGGCAAGTCGCACGGTATTACATATATAGGTAAGAACGCATTCGCAGATTGCACGAAGCTTACCTCTGTTGATTGGGGCGATGACCTTGAGGAAATCGGCGTGAGTGCTTTCGAGGGTGCCAACGCAAAGGCGTTCAAGTACCTTAGACTTCCCTCAACGGTTAAAACTGTAGGCCAATATGCTTTTGCTAAAACTAGCTTGCAGTACATTTACTTTGAAGAAGACACCGTTACGGTTAAGGATAATCAGGGCAACGTAGTCAAGGACGAACAGGGTAACGACGTTGTAACAAAGGTTGGTATTAATACAATCGACGCGTATGCTTTCTCTTCTAATAAGAATATAAAGTATGTGGTTGTTCCCACAACTCTTGCTGTAGTGGGTGAAAACGCATTTAATCCTAATGGCACTGTTACCAGCTCATATCTCTCCAAGGTTTATTATATGGGTACGGACAACAGCCCAATTACCGGTGTAGACGCTACCGGTGCCGAGCTTGGTGAAAATGCGAAGAAAATCAATATTTCCGGAGGTAACGACTGGTTCAAATCCGAGTTGCTTACTACCATTTACACTTATATGTCTGAGGAAGAATCCAACAAGACAGTAGACGGTAAACCTGTTTATGATGCAGAGGATCTTAAGACATCGTGGCACTGGAACGGAGATAAGGTAAATTCCTATGCTGTTCAGTATGCATTTGCATTGAAATATCAGTTCAAGAGTGTTACGGTTGCTACCGATTACGTACGTGTTTCTCCTAAGAAAGATGCTAATAACGACTACATATTTGATCAAGATGGCAATCTTGAGCTCGAAGGTGTTATCCAACAGGCTAACCTTGATTTCCGTTATAACCTCTATCATAACGGTTACAGGTTCTATTCATACACTGATAACGATAAGTACAATACTATAGACGCTACAATTACCGAGGATACGGCAATTGAGTGTAAGAGGAACAATGAGGGCACTAATATCTACGAAGGCAACCTTGGTGGCGGTATCACGTGGACTTATACTATTGATGACTTAGACAAGAACTCAAATACCAAGGATGGCGTTCTTACTATCAAAGCTGCAGCAGCTAATGCCGAGATTCATGCAAATGAAACGAAGAATCGCACTTGGGACTTTGCAACCCCTGCTGACGCAACATCGCTTTGGTTCGGCAATAGCCTTAATGGAGCTTGGGTTCATAAGGTTATAATTGAGGATGGTGTCGAGCGTATTGGTAAGTTCGTCTTTGCAGGACTTGTTTCCATTACCGAAGTTGTTATTCCTGAGTCGGTGACCGAAATTGACCCCACAGCCTTTGATGACTGCGCTTCTCTTCTTTCCGTATATTATATGAAAGACGGAGTTGATATCGTTGATGCCAAAGGAGAGAAATCTTCTCTTACCGCAAAGAATGCGGTCTCCTTCGTTAAGGCTGAGGCTGGTACAGATAAAGACGGTGCATACTGGATGCAGATGGGCGACAAGAAGGTTGCTTGGAAGCTTACGACCGAAACCGTTGAAGAAAATGGAACCGTTAAGACTACGGGTAGAAACCTTTACGTTGGCGGTGACGTTGAAATGATCGATTTCGCCGTTGCTAGCGAGGCGCCTTGGCATGCGGCAAATGATAGCATTACGTCCCTTACTGTTGCCAACAATATTACAAAGCTTGGCGCTAACATGGTTCTTAATTATAAGAATATTAATGATATATCTCTTCCCGAGCACTTGAGGGTTATTCCCGCATCCGCTCTTGCAGGTACGGGCGTGGTCAACAATGTTGCAGGCTATACCGACGGTATGCTTATCATTAACCGTCATCTTATTAAGGTTAACCCTGCGTTGTTCAGAACTGTTGCTGACGCTAACAAGTATATTTCTACAAACTTCTTCGCAACTAATGCTAACATTTTTACTATTGCAGGCGGCGCATTCGCTCGTTGCGAAACTCTTACCGATCTCTTTATCTCTAACACAATTCAGTACATCAACGTTGATGCGTTTGATGATCCTTCAAAGATTGCGAACATCTTCGTAAATCTTGCGGCGGATAAAACAACAGGTGTTCCTGCTACTTGGCCCGGCATTGTTAAGGATATCACCTTCGATAATGCTAAGGTCTATTATGCCGGTGAGTATTCTCCCGTAACCGTAACGCTTGAGGGCGGCCAAAACGTTACTGTTGGTTACAAGGGTAACGAGGGTGTTTGCCACCACATTTACGGTAATTGGGCAGATAATACTGCCGCTACTTGTATTGCAAACGCTACACAAAAGCGCGTATGTAAGTTCAGTTGCGGTCTTGAAGGATGTGAAGACGTTCAAGATGTTGCTAACACGATGCTCGAGCACACCTATGGCGAGTGGAAGTATAACAATGACGCAACATGCTCGTCTTACGGTACGGAAACCCATACCTGCACTACTTGCGAAGATGCCGGTGCTGAAACAGCTTTTGTTGAAACCAGAAAGCGCGAGAGCGGTGAATATGCAGGGCACGCTTACGGCGAATGGGTATTTGACGACAACGCAACTGATTGTTGTTACGGTACTGAATCAAGAACTTGCACTACCTGTCTTGAGGGGGATGTTGCAAAAGAAACGCGACTGATTACAGAAGGCGAACGCGAACTCGTAGGTCATACCTTTACCACTTACGTTTATAACAATGATGCGACTTGTGAGCACGCTGAAACTCCCTCTTATGGTACTGAAACCGCAACCTGCGATGTATGTAAAATTGTAACAAAATCGCAAGATCGTAAATCAGGCGAGGGCGTTGAGTACGCAGATTGCGTATTCGATCAGGAGGTTGTAGACGAAAAGTATCTCAAGGAGGCAGCAACTACGGAATCTGCAGCGGTTTATTGGAAATCCTGCAAGCACTGCGGTACCGCAAGCACGAATGAGGCAGATGTATTCACTTCCGGAGAACCTCTTACCTCGGAAGAAAATCAATAAACCACAACCGAATAATTAATAAAAAAACTAAATTTTCAGAGGCGACTCGTAAAAGCCGCCTCTGTTTTATAATATAAAAGAGCTGGCAGAAGGTTATTACTACTGTCAGCTCTTTTTGTTTATTTGTTGTTTTTTACTTAATCGGCTTAATGGATTAAAATTGGAGATTGAAATTACAGCCGAGGGTGATGTGATCTCTATTGTTTCTCCCGACTTGTTCATAACGATAAGTGCGCAACTGCTTTTATCTACACCGATAACTTTGCCTGAAAATTTCTTGCCGTTTTGTGTATATTTTATTTTTCTGTCATAATATAAGAAACGCTGCTTATAAGTGTTCATGTGCTTGGCAGGGTTTTTTATATCAATATAAATATCAAAAAACTTATTAAGAATAGTTTTTGTGATTATCATAGGAATAGAAGGGTTATCCTCGTCGAAAACCTTGCTTATCATGTCTGTAAGCCTTGGAGTAAAGAACTTATTGTCAAGCCTTAAAGCAAAGCTTACTATCATATATTCGTATGATGAGAAGCTGTCAAGCTTTCCTTCAATAGTGCATCCGCCTATTTTTTGTCCCTCGTAGTATATATCGGATACCCAGCCTATTTTGGCTTTTTTTGTAGTATGCTCCTCAAAGGCTCCGAGAAGCGCCACTGCCGAAAGCGGAGCTAAAAGACCTGCTTGAGAAGGGAAGAAGGAAGGCCGCAAAATGCAGGATATAAATACTCCGCGTTCAACGGCACCGTCAGACAGCCTTGTTCCAATAATAGGTGATTTCGTTTGTCCCTCGGAAAAAACGACGTATCTGTCAGGCTTACCAGCCATCGCATACTCTCTTGCAAGATCTGCGGTAGAAGGGACGGTGTTCCAGCACTCAAGTCTTATATTGTTACCATCGCTTGCGCGAAAGCTGGTTATTTCCTTGAACTCGTAATTCATACCATCCTCCTTCCTCTATATTTATACATTATAATTTATAATTATATATTAATATGCCTTACCCCAATAAACGAGCTTTTTAGCATCTCTGCCGCAACAAACGCATTTGTCACTAATAGCTTCTGCATCAAAGGGCATACAACGCGACGTTACGTCGGCTACCTCCTTAAGCTTCATCTCGCACTCAAGGTCGCCACACCACATGGCTCTGATATAACCGCTATTTTCATTTGCGATATTAACAAGCTCCTCGAGATTAGTAGCACTAAAGGTTCTGTCCTCGCGGTTCTTAAGCGCCTTTTCGTAAAGAGCGGCGCGTAGATTTTCAAGTCCCTCGGTAACAGCGGTAGTGACGTCGTTGATTGCAACGAAGCTCTTCTCTCTGTTATCACGGCGTACGATGACGCATTTGCCTTCCGCAAGGTCGCGAGGGCCAATCTCGATACGAAGGGGAACACCCTTCATCTCGTACTCGGAGAATTTCCAGCCGGGCGACTGCTCGGAGTCGTCCATCTTGACTCTGAAGCCTGCGGCTTTAAGAGTATCGGCAAGCTTGCTTGCCGCCTCTATAACGCCTTCCTTGTGTTGCTGTACGGGAATAACTACAACCTGTATCGGTGCAACGGAGGGGGGGAGAACAAGACCTGAATCATCACCGTGAGTCATTATGATACCGCCGATAATACGGGTTGAAACACCCCATGAGGTTTCGTATGCGTACTTCAGTTGGTTATCACTGTCAAGGAACTGAATGTCAAAAGCCTTGGCGAAGCCGTTGCCGAAGTTGTGAGAGGTACCGCCCTGAAGAGCCTTGCCGTCGTGCATAAGTGCTTCGACCGTATAGGTTGCTTCAGCACCGGCAAACTTTTCCTTATCAGTTTTTTGACCGCGAATTACGGGCATACCAAGCTCTTTTTCAAAGAAATCGGCGTAGACATTCAGCATCTGCACCGTTCTTGCTTCTGCTTCCTCTGCCGTTCTGTGCATAGTGTGTCCCTCTTGCCAAAGGAACTCGCGGGAACGGAGGAAGGGACGGGTAGTTTTTTCCCATCTTACGACAGAACACCACTGGTTGTAAACCTTGGGGAGATCTCTGTATGACTTGATGATATTGGCGTAATGCTCACAGAAGAGGGTTTCGGACGTAGGACGAACACAAAGGCGCTCGGCAAGCTTCTCATTACCGCCATGCGTTACCCATGCAACCTCTGGAGCAAATCCCTCAACGGGATCCTTCTCCTTCTTCAAAAGAGATTCGGGAATAAACATAGGCATATATACTTTCTCAACGCCCGTTTCCTTAAACTTTGCATCAAGGATTTTCTGAATATTTTCCCAAATAGCGTATCCGTAAGGACGGATTATCATACAACCCTTAACGCTGGAATAATCGATTAGGTCTGCCTTTTTTACTATATCGGTATACCACTTGGCGAAGTCCTCGTCCATAGCGGTGATTTCTGTTACGAGTTTTTTGTCTTTCTGTGAATTGCCTGCCATAAAACAGTAAATTTCCTTTCAAAATATAATGCATCAGCATAAATTATATACCAAAAGCTGAGTTTTGTCAAGCGATTTTATCTTTTTATAATACAAAATCTTTTGATATAATAAGGCTTTTTTGTGCAAATGAACGTTTTTTTACGATTTTTGACTAAAAACAGCATAAATTTTGCAAAATCACTTGAAAAAACTTTCAAAATATACTATAATAGAAGGGAATTTTATTAAAAAATGAATAATTCAGAATTCTTTCATTCAAAATTGTTCGTTAGCAAAGGAAAAAATATGAAAAAATACAGCGAATTTACAAGGGAAGAGCTGCTTGTAGAAAAATCGGTTCTTTTGGAAAAATATAATGAGTATAAAGCAAGTGGCTTAAAGCTTGATCTTTCAAGAGGTAAGCCTAATTCTGATCAGCTTGATATAAGCCTTCCTCTTCTTTCGGAGGCAAGACCACGCGAGAAATGCTTTTCTGAAAACGGCGTTGACTGCCGTAACTACGGCGTGCTTGACGGTATTCCCGAAATGAAGCGCCTTTTTGCCGATATGCTCGGTATTAAGGAGGAGTATATTGCCGTTGGCGGAAACTCATCTCTTCAACTTATGTATGACACTATCACGAGAGCTATGCTCTTCGGAGTCGTTGGCTCCGAGCGTCCTTGGTGCGAAGAGCCTTCTCGCAAGTGGATTTGCGTAACTCCCGGGTATGACAGACATTTCAAAATGACCGAGGTTCTCGGCTTTGAGCTTCTTTCTGTAAAAATGACAGAAACAGGTCCCGATATGGACGAGGTCGAGCGTCTTGTCAAGGATCCTACGGTTAAGGGTATTTGGTGCGTACCGAAGTATTCTAACCCGTCGGGAAACACTTATTCTGATGAAACCGTACGCCGTCTTGCTAAAATGAAGTGCGCAGCTCCAGATTTCCGTATTATGTGGGACAACGCTTACGCCGTTCACGATCTTGGTGAAGAGGGGGATAAGCTCCTTGACATATTCGGTGAGGCAGAGAAATACGGAACTCTTGACAGAATCTTCTATTTCACCTCTACCTCGAAGATTACCTTCCCGGGTGCAGGTGTAGCTATGATGGCGGCTTCCCCCGCCAACCTGAAACAGATCTCGCAGTACCTTGGCGTACAGACCATAGGTTACGATAAGCTCAACCAGCTTCGTCATACCACCTATTTTGCTGATGCGAAGGCTGTTCACGCTCACATGATGAAGCTTGCCGAATTTATTGGAAAGAAATTTAAGATAACCCTTGATGCACTCTCGACTCTTCGCGGTCTTGGTATCGCAGAGTGGACAGAACCAAGAGGCGGATATTTTGTATCCCTCGACGTTCTTCCCGGTACGGCAAAGAGGGTATATGAGCTTATGAAGGAGGCAGGTGTAACGCTTACCTCGGTTGGCGCAACCTATCCCTACGGCATCGACCCAGAGGATAAAAATTTGCGTATTGCTCCCACTTACCCAACCGATGAGGAAGTGAAAATGGCGACTGACATTCTCGCCTTGACGGTAAGACTTGCCGCAGTTGAGCATTACTTAAAATAAATATATAAAATATGAAAGCCTTCTCCGGCAAAATGCTTTGGAGAAGGCTTTCATATTTTATTCAAATCTTATAGAATAAATATCGCAGTCGTACATCTTTATTTCAAGAGTTACCGCTTTTCCCGAAAGACGCTTTACTGCCGTCTCGTCCTCAAAGCGAATAACCTTGTCAACCGAATTTCCAAATATCTCGCAGGAGGTGTATTGCTCGTCGCCGCACTTTAGCGTAAAATAGGCGTTGCCTCTGGCTGACGTTGCAATATTTGCGTAAAGGCGCTCACCCTCGTAAATAAATTCCTTCGTTACCGCTGTCGCCTCCTTGCCGCCCGCATGAAGCGAAACGAAGCCATCAAGGCGAATAGTGTATTTGACAAGCTTGTTGTAGCCGTCTTTTGTGCGGAAGCTTTCACGAACTATAATCATATATTCGTTATCCGCACCGGGAATTTCTGACGGAACCTCGATTACGGCAGGTGAGGCTGTACCGTCACCGTATACGAAGGCTTCGGGATTTTCGGGAGGGGGAGGGAGAATTGCTTCGTCGTATTTTGTGAAATTGTAGCCGTCACGGCTGCTCATAAACAGACCGTCGCTGATTGCAAGCCCCATACGTGCCATCTGCTTAATTCTCTCAAGTCTGTTCTCTCTTCCACAAAGCTCGTCATAGTTCTTTGTCCACGCCTTGCGCTCGGTATAACGAAGAGGAAAAGCTATAAAAATATGCGGAGCTCTAGGATAAGGAAAAACGACGTTGTTATAAAGCTGAAAATCAGCACCCGTTGCATTAATGCGCTGTTGCTTCGACCAATGAATGAAATCCTCTGACTCAATAACGCGCACGTCGCGCATAAAGGTAAACGTACCGTTGCCCGGCTCGCGAAGCATAAATTTCATTGGGTCGTAAAGCGCGTTTGCCGTCTTATCAGTATAAGATTTATCAATTAGGGGAACGCTTCCGTCAGGCTCGTGCTCTCCTCTGTAATAGCAGAAATATTTCTTATGCTCGGGACTCCAGAAGGCGCGGTTCTGCGAATCAAATTCGCCATCGTCCGTAACAAGCCTTGAGTCTGTGAAATGAATACCGTCAGAGCTTGTCAAAAGAAGAAGGGAAGCGTGGCCTATCCACCAAGCAATCATTTTATATTTTTGATTATCCGGACAGGCGGGATTCTCGTCGTAAAATACCGAGAAATTGTCAAAGTTTGTGAAGCCGAATTTTTTCAGCATTTCAAGATCAAGTATGATATTATTATTCTTTGAACCCCTGAATTCAACGATATTAAGCTCCGGTCTTATCCAGCTTTGTCCATCGCCACTCTCTAGGTAACAGACGTACTTTTCGTTTGTGGAAAGCGTAGATGTATAATACATTATCCACTTATCTTTAACAAAAATCGGGTTAAAGAATGTGTTGTATTTGCCCTCCCAAGGACGATCAAGTGCTAAAAGCTCACCGCGCCTTACGGGCTTATGAAGTCTTTTTTCAGCGGAGCTTTTCTCCTCGTCAATCAAAAAATTATCAAAAAAGCATTCTCTTCTTTTTCCAACGTTTATCATAGCTGTTTCCTTCGCGTTTTTAGAAGTTTTTCTTTCAATATTGATTATATCACGTGAGCCTTACCGTGTCAACCAATTGAAAGGTTAGATTTTTAACAACTCTACGAATTGGTTAGTGCTATTTTAATGAAATAAGAGGATAGTGCAAAAACCATCCTCTTATATTTTAATTACGATATATTATCTCTGAAGCCCTTACCCATAATCTCGCTGGTTTTTGTTATAATTATAAACGCGTGAGGATCTATGTCGTTCACCTTGCGTCTGAGTCTGATTGCCTCGGACCTGCGGCAAACGGTTGTTATCACCGTCTTATCCTCGCCTGTATATATTCCCTTTGCAATATGTACGGTTGCGCCATGCTTCATTTCTGCAACTATGTACCTGTTTATTTCATCTGGCTTTGTGGTTATGATAGTAAAGGATTTACACATATTAATGGAGTCGAGAATATCGTCCACGACGAAAACCTTTGCAAAAAGACCGAGAAGTGAGAAAAGACCTGTTTCGGCAGCAAGCTCAATACCGCCGTCTGTAAATTTAATAAAGGTTGCCGCCGCAATAAGAAAGTCTGAGCACAACAGCGCTGTGCCAACGTTCATCTGCGTGTATTTTTTCAGAACCAGTGCGACGATATCCGTACCGCCGGACGACGCTTTACATTTGAAGATTATAGCAGAGCCTATGCCCGTTAATAGAACAGCGTAGACAAGCTCCATTATGGGATAACTTGTCAGAGGCTCGGTGATGGGGAACAAAAGCTCTAACATCCAGTTTTCAAGGGAGAGCATAAGGGCGCAGTATATGGTGAGAGCACCGCACTCCCTACCTAGAACGATAACACCGACAATTAGCAAAAGAATATTTATCACCATCATGTACGTGGCCTGTGACATAATGGGTAAAGCATTTGCCAAAATAATAGAAAGACCGCTGACTCCTCCTGTAGCAAAGCTGTTAGGAGCCTTAAAAAAATAGATGCCTGCAGCCATTAAAAGAATACCGAGATTAAGAAAACTCCAGTATTTTATTGCATCAATTAGACCTTTTTGACTTTTCACTGTTTGTTCTTTCATTTTGAGTTTTTTTGTTTGTCCTTTCGATTTTTTAACATAATAATTATACACCTAAAAGCGTGAATGTCAAGTGGGCGATCTAATTCATTTTCGAGGCAAAAAACGGCATTTTTAGCTCTTTTTTGCACAAATAATATTAGCCCAATTCATATAACTGTTCTTGACAAAACTATGTAATCGTGGTAAAATATTTATGTAAAAATTCTAAAAGGAATTTCATGTAATGACACAAGAAAAAGCAAGGGAACGCATAGCCTATTTAAGAGGAGAGATTGAGGAAAACTCAAGACTCTATTACGAAAAGGATATGCCTAAAATTTCGGATTACGAATATGATATGATGTTTAGGGAGCTTACAGAGCTTGAGGGGAAATTTCCCGAGCTTAAAGCACCCGACTCTCCGACTCACAGAGTAGGCGGCAGAGCGCTTGATAAATTTGAAAAATATACCCACACGGTAAAAATGGGTAGTCTTACCGACGTTTTTTCTTTTGATGAGCTTGAGGAGTTCGTTTCCAAAATGAGTGATTCCTTAGACCACTGCCCGAGCTTTTCCGTCGAACCGAAGATTGACGGCCTTTCCGTATCGCTTATATATCGTGACGGTATTTTTGTCAAGGGTGCAACGCGCGGTGACGGTACGGTCGGTGAGGACGTTACGGAAAATCTCCGAACGATAAAGTCTATTCCCTTGAAGCTTTCAGAGCCTTTACCGTATCTCTCTGTCAGAGGCGAGGTCTATATGCCTAAAAATGTATTTGAAGAGCTGAATGCGGTCAGAGAAACGGCGGGACAGCCCCTTTTTGCTAACCCACGTAACGCTGCGGCAGGCTCTCTTCGCCAGCTTGATTCAAAAATAGCGGCATCAAGACGCCTTGATATTTTGATATTCAATCTTCAAGAGGGCTCTCTATATACTGACGGCAGGCCCTGCGCTACACATACAGAGTCGCTCGATAGACTTTCTGCGCTCGGTTTTTCTACTGTTACTAACAGAAAAAACGTCATGGGATATGAGAAAGTAGCAGAGCATGTTAAATATCTTGGTGAAAACAGAGAATCTTTTCCTTTTGATATGGACGGTGCGGTAGTGAAGATAGACGATCTTAACGAGCGCGTTATAATAGGTGAGGGAACAAGCACGCCGAAGTGGGCGGTTGCCTATAAATATCCCCCCGAGGAGAAGGAAACCATGCTTCTTTCTGTTGATATCCAGGTTGGAAGAACGGGTGTTCTTACACCTACTGCAAATCTTTCTCCGGTACGCCTTGCAGGAACCACTGTTTCCCGAGCTACCTTGCATAACGCGCAGTTTATCTCAGAGCGCGATATAAGGATAGGCGACACCGTCGTTGTGAGAAAGGCTGGAGAGATCATACCGGAGATAATTCGCTCGATTCCGGAGAAAAGATCGGGCAGAGAAGAAATTTTTATGATGCCTACCCTTTGTCCCTCTTGTAACAAGCCCGTTGTGCGTGACGAGTGCGGTGACGGTGCGGCAACCAGATGCACAAATCCTGCCTGTCCTGCTCAAACTGCCAGAAGTATAACTCACTTCGCCTCAAAGGGCGCTATGAATATTGACGGACTCGGTCCGCAGGTTGTGGAGCTATTACTTTCGGCAGGTAAGATTTCGGACATCGCGGATCTTTATACACTCAAGGTCGAGGATGTAGAGAACCTTGAGCGTATGGGTAAAAAAAGCGCTGAAAATCTCATAGCAGCGATAGATGAGTCAAAATCGCGCGGTCTTGAAAGATTGCTGTACGCTCTCGGTGTGCGTCAGGTTGGCGAGGTTGCGGCAGAGGAGATTGCAAGAAAAATGCGTACAATGCAAGCGCTGTTTTCTGCAAGCTTTGATGATTTCGTTGCTATAAGTGATATCGGTGAGATAACCGCAACGGCACTTGTTGAATTTTTCGCAAATCCCGAAACACGCGAGCTTTGCGACAGGCTTGCGGCTTCTGGTGTAATGTGCGAGGCTGTCGGAGAGGAGCGAGGAAACCTCTTTGACGGATTGACGTTTGTTCTCACAGGAACTTTGCCTACGATGACGCGTGATGAGGCTTCGGCTTTGATAAAGGCAAACGGCGGAAAGGTTTCTGGCAGTGTTTCTAAAAAAACCTCTTACGTAGTTGCTGGCGAGGAAGCGGGCTCAAAGCTTACGAAGGCAAAAGATCTTGGTGTAAATGTCATCACCGAAGAAGAGCTTCTTGGTATGATAAACGCTTGAAAAATCTGTTTTAGATGAGAGATAACGATGTATAACGATTCTTTCAGAGTAAGGTACGGTCTTGCTCCTGTTGCGATAAGTGAAAATTTTGAGCATTACGATACCGCGCCTCATATTCACAGTGAAATCGAAATCTTGTATATAAAGTCGGGCAGTGCACAGGTATTTGTTTCAGATCAAAAGATTACGGCTAATGCCGGAGATATTATCTTAGTTAATCCTATGGAGGTGCATTCCGTAATTGCAGACAGAGATGTCCCGTATCACCAACGGTGCGTTTGTTTTGATACCTCTCTTTTGCCTGACAATGTGCTTGCTGATGAGTTGGTTTCGGGGGAGAGCTTTGCGGATAACCTCTATAAAGCGGATTACGCTGTTACGACTGTAATATCGGAATGCTTTGAAAAATTATTTTCTGCCGTTTCAAATAATTCCGATACGCTTCTTTTTGAGAGCGCGGCATACGTTTCACTAGTCTTTGCCGCCATCAAAAAGCACGGACATATAAAGAAACGTAAACAAAAAGGACAAAAGGTGATATTTTCTAGTATGATTCAAGGGTATTTGTCCGAGCACTTTAGCGAAGCTATAACCTCGGAGGATGCCGCACGCGAATTATTTTATACTCAAAGCTATTTTTGCCGATTGTTCCGAGAAAATTTTGGCGTTCCGTTTTTAGAGTATCTTTCTATGTACCGTATTTCCAAGGCTAAAATGATGCTTTCGGATGGAAATGCTAAAATTTCGCAGGTAGCAGAGCAGGTAGGTTTTTTAGACCATTCATATTTTTCAAGATGCTTTAAGCGATTTGTAGGTGTTTCGCCGTCAGAATACCAAAGACGTCAATATAGTGAGCCTCAAAAGTCAATATAATACTAACTCCGCTTTTTCTTTGGTGGTATAATTAAAGAAAAAACGGAGTTTTATTATGAAAAAAATTGCAATAATTTATCCAGAAGCACCAGATAAAACTATTCGCAGAGCGGTTGATTTCCTAACCGAATTTATTCTTGATTTCACTTTGGAATATCCCCTTTGCCTCTCGGTTGAGGAATTTTGCATATCATGCGATTATATTCCGATATATCTTGGAACAAAGGAGAATAATCCTGCTATAAGGAAGCTTTCGACAGCGCATCTCACAAGACCCGAGCAATATCACCTCTCTGTTAAGGACGGTACCGTTATAATAGAAGGGTACGACGTGTCCGGTGTTCTTTTTGGTGTTATGGATTTTTATAATAAATACCTGATACCGACAAAATATGCACATCCAGATATTAATAATTTTTCTATATTTGACGGAGAACTTCCTGAGTTTTCGCTCATCTCGGCCCCGGAGGTATCCGAGCGCGGTATCTGGACTTGGGGACATGTAATTTACGACTACAAGGGCTTCCTTGACAATATGGCAAGGCTTAAGCTCAACAGCCTCATAATGTGGAATGATTTTATTCCATTTAATATTGATGAAATTATTGATTATGCACACACACTTAAGATAAAGGTGATTTTAGGCTACTCGTGGGGCTGGGACCAAAGATGTAAGGAACTTTCTCTCGACAGCCTAAACGGTAAGGGCGAGGAAATATTTAATAAGTTTGAGCAGGAATACTCGAGACTTGATTTAGACGGTATTTATTTCCAAACCATCACCGAGCTTCAAGAAGAATATATTGAGGGAAAGCTCGTAGCCGAGGTCGTTACCGATTTCGTAAATAACACTTCTGCCTTGTTTTATAGTAAATATCCTGATATTTTGATAGAATTTGGTCTGCACGCAACCTCGGTAAAGCATAGGCTAAATATTATAGGCCGTGTGGATAAAAGAATAAGGATAGTATGGGAGGATTTTGGGGCTATGCCATTTGCGTATCACCCTGAAGAGCTTTGTGATTATGACCAAACGCTCTCTCTTGCCAAGGCTGCAGCTACCTTACGAGGAACAGATGATAACTACGGTGTGGTTACTAAATCACTTACCTGTCTTGATTGGTCAGAGTTCACTCACCCCAGTGCTCCGCAAAACATAGGTGTAAGCTCGGATTTTGTGAAGGAGAACCGTCTGATAAGAAAGCGCAAGGCTTGGCGCAATTCTGTTGCGGGATGGCTTGCAAACGGAGAATATGCAAAGCGGGCTATATGCGAGCTCGTAAAGGTGAAGCAGGGCGCATTTAGTGTCAACGCGCTTCTCGAGGATGGTATGCTTGAAGAAAAAATTATGTATCCGATAGCGCTGTTTTCAGAGTTGCTTTGGAACCCTGATGCAGATTATAACGTGCTCGTCAGAGAAATTGCATTAAGAGAATACGTTGAATTTGCGTAAAGGAGTGCTGTATTATGGATTTCAGAAAAGAGCTTACGGATAATATTTTACCTTTTTGGCTTAAAGGGGTAGATAGGAAGAACGGCGGAATTTTTACACAGCTTGACAGAGCCGGCAATATTTACGGAAGGGAAAAGAGTGTGTGGTTTCAAGGGCGCGCGCTGTGGACCTTTTCAAAGGCGTATAACGTCATAGATAAGAAACGGGAATATCTTGAGGCTTCGGAGATAATATTTTCATTTCTTGATAAATGCACCGATAGTGACGGGCGTATGTATTTTACCGTAACCGAGGACGGAAGAGGATTACAGAAGAGAAGATATTATTTTTCCGAAACCTTTGCCGCAATAGGTGCTATGGAATTTTATAAAGCTACGGGCAGAGAGGACGCCTTTTTGACAGCGGAAAAGTACTTTGACGTGGCATACGAGTGCTATACGGGAAAAAGAAAAAATCCTCCGAAAATCAATCCGGAGAACTTACAAATGAAGGCGCTTTCACCCGTTATGATAATGCTTTCAACAGCCTCGGTAATGCGTAGCGGAGGGAGAAACACCGAAAAATACGCAAGGATTGCCGCAGAGTGTGCAAATGAGATAATTCACGGTGGATTTCTTACAGAGCATGCGCTTCTCGAGTCCGTTTCATCTGACGGCGCCTTTTGCAATACTCCGAGTGGCAGGGTGGTAAATCCCGGACATTCGCTTGAGTGTGCGTGGTTCTTGATGCAGGAGGCGGAGCTTTCAAATAACAGTGAGCTTTTGGAAGGTGCGAGAAAAATAATAGATATCACCCTAAAGCTCGGTGTAGATGAAAAGCACGGTGGCATAATTTCATTTACCGACATCCTCGGCTATCCTCCGATGGCTCTGGAGTGGGATATGAAGCTCTGGTGGCCGCAGTGTGAGGCGATGATAGCTCTGCGTCTTGCGGCGGATATATTTGGGAATAGGGAGTACATGGCGAAATACCAAGAGCTTCTGAATTATACAGAAAAATATTTCGCGGACAGGGAAATGGGTGAGTGGTACGGCTATCTTCATTATGACAATACCCCGTCGACTACTCTTAAAGGAAATATATTCAAAGGCCCCTTCCATATACCGCGCTTTTATATGATAATGGCGCTTCTCGATTCGGGAAAGAGCATTGCGGATTTTTGAGATTAAGGAGATAAATATGAAAATTACGTATTTAGGAACCTCGGCTGCCGAGGGATTTCCCGCAATTTTTTGCAACTGCAAATTTTGTAATGAAGCAAGAGCGCTTGGCGGAAAGAATATAAGGACCCGCAGTCAGTCGCTTATAAACGACGATATGCTGATAGATTTTCCCCAAGATACTTATCATCATTTTTTGACTAGCAATATTGAAGGAGATAGGATAAAGCATTTGCTTATAACTCACTCTCACTCCGACCATCTGTACCCAGAGGATCTTGTACTTCGCTACGGTGCCTTCGCTCATAATATGAGGCAGGAGCGCTTGAATATAGTTGCAGGCGGGAATGCGTACGATATGCTTTCAAAAACGGAGCAGCACGGCATCACACTTTTGAAAATATCGCCATTTGAAACGATACAGCTCGGTGATTATCGAGTTACAGCCTTACCCGCAAGACATGCCATCGGTACGGGAGCGTTGATTTACGTGATAGAAGGCGAAAAAAATATTCTGTATGCTCACGACACGGGATTTTTATTTGACGAGGTGTTAGAGTTTATTGCAGAAAAAAGATTTTCCTTTGATCTTATAAGTCTTGACTGTACCAATGTGGATATTCCTATTTCCGATGAGGGAAATCACATGGGGCTTCCTAATATCAGGCGACTCGTGTGCCGTCTTAATGAAATCGGAGCTGTAAGTGCATCAACAAGGATTGTGATAAATCACTTTTCACATAATGCCGCTCCGTTTTATGACTCGCTTGTAGAAGCGGTACGCAGTGACGGATTTATCGTTTCTTATGATACTATGACAATCGAGGTATAAAATTTTATACCTTAACAGTTATGTATTCATTCGTTACCGGGTGGCAAAATCCAATTTCTGTGCATCTTAGAAAATATCCGTTATCATCTCTTTTTCCATAGAGAAAATCACCTACAAGTGCATGCCCGATATGAGCCATGTGGACTCGTATCTGATGCGTTCTTCCTGTGTGGAGAATGATTTCGCATACGGAACATTCATCTCGTTCTTCGATAACCGTATACTCCGTGACGGCGATCTTTCCGTCATCGGCGATAATGCGCTTTATCGAGTCGGCACTTTCGCGCCTTATAGGAGCGTTTATTATTCCGTGACGCTCCGTAAGGTGACCTTCGACTATACAGATGTACTTCTTCTTAAAATGCGACGCCTTCATCTGCCCGGAGAGTGCCGCTGCGGTAATCTGATCCTTTGCTATTATGACGATGCCGGAGGTATCCCTGTCAAGACGGTTTATAGCTCTGAAGACGAAATTACCGCCAAAATAATGCATCACGGCATTTGCAAGAGTGGGGAGGGAATTGCCCTTTGACGGGTGCGTTGGCATATTCGTCGGCTTGTCTACGGCAATAAGATATTCATCCTCGTAAATAACTTTAAGAGGAATATCAATAGAATCTATTTTCTCGCTTTTCTCCTCGGGGAGCAGCAGCTCTACGGTATCGCCGTTTTTTATCACTTTTCTTACCGTAACCGACTCGCCGTTGACGAAAATACCCGTGCGTTTTGCTTTTTTTATAATCGTCAGGGATAATCGTGTTTGCTTTAAGTAATCACGAAGCAACACGGGAGCGTCAAGCTCTTTTACCTCGAATTTTATCTTTTCCAAATTATACCCCCATAAAACAAGGCAGATTTCAAATGTCACGGATATTATATCATATATATCAGTATAAAGTCAAGTTTTAATAATTTGTAATTCAAAAGATGTTCTACCGCTTGTTGAACATCTTTTTTGAATTCTACGCTTTTGTTATTGAAATATATTTGCTCTGATGTTATAATTGTTACAGTATTGTTGAGAGGTGTGGGTAAGGTGAAGGCTGAAATAATAGACGTAAACGGCTGTGCCGCTATCCGAATTAACGGTGAAGATCATCGCTTTGTCGGTTATCGCTCGTGGCGTCCAAATCCTGAATATATATCCGCTTTTGATAAGCTGGGCTTTAATTTTATGACCCTTTTACCGAGCGGAATAAAGAATTCACACGGAACGGCGTATTCTCCCTACGGTGAATATTGGATAGGGGACGGAAAGTATGATTTTGACATCTTAAGACATCAGATAAACGATTTTGCCGATAATGCTCCGAATACTTATCTTGCGATTAACATTATGCTTGACACGAGAGATTGGTTTCTTCGCGAGCATCCGGAATGCCCTAACTCGTTTATCCATCTTTCGTCTGCGATAGCGTATAAGCCCTGGCTCGAATGTGCGGAGAGAATGCTTCGTGATACGGTAGCGTTTCTTGAGCGCGAATATTCTGACAAGGTTTTTGCGATATTCTTATCCGCAGGCGGAACATGTGAGTGGCATAATAAATCTCTCGCTTTCCCGCGTACTAAAGAAACTTTTGAGCATTACAGAGCTTGGTGCGGGGATCCGTCCGCTTTTATTCCATCAGAAGAAGAGCTTGACCGTTTATCAAACGGCAATTTGCGTGATCCTAAAAGGGAAGCCAATACAGTAAGATTTCTAGAATATTTTAACGATATAATTACCGACACACTCGCATATTTTGCCGGGGTGGTAAAGGAGCAGTCGGATGGCAGGCTTCTCGTAGGAGCTGCCGCAGGGTACATTCTTGTAGGCGAATATCCGCTTTCAGCTCACTCGGGAGTGGCAGACGTTATGAAAATCAGAGATGTTGATATAATCGCGTGTCCTGCCTCCTATTTTCACCGTAAGCTTGACGGCGTGAGTGCTTCACAGGCGGCACTTGACTCTATAAGGCTAAATAAAAAGTTTTTAGTCCATTCGATCGATAACACGACTTATGCCGCAAACGCTAATCCTTATGCCCAGATACTTCAGTACGCCCATTGCCGCCACTCGAGTATGGAGGAATCCATAAATTACGCAAGGCGTGAAACCGCTTTCGCTATATCGAAGGGTGCAGGCTTCTGGTTCTTCGATATGTACGGAGGCTGGTATCCGGATGATGAAAGCCGCGCCGAGCTTGCGAAAATTAAAGATGCGTACGAGTTAATTTACTCAAAACCTGTAAAATATAATTCGGAGGTTGCATTTATTGCCGATCCGAGAAGCTACATATATACCGATAAGGGTGATATGATAAAGCAGGAGAACGTACTGCAGATGATTGATACACTCGGACGTATAGGTACGTCTGTGGATTATCTGTCCGTAAACGATCTTTTGCTTGATGATTTTGATAAAAATCAGTATAAGCTTTATATCGTTGCAAATTCACTTGCTCCTACTGCTAAAACAAGGCAGGCAATACAGTCTCTTAAGGAAAATGGCGCAAGCTTCATCTTCCTCGGTCCGTCGGGCATTATCAGCGAGGATAAAATAGATATTTCATTATCCGAGAGCTTTATAGGAATAAAGATTGATTTCGACAGTGGTAAGGAATATTTCACTCTTGCAGAGGCAGAGTATACAACTGATGGCGAGCCTAAAATCTACGGCGGTACAAGGGGCGGTGCTTTTTCGCCTCTTCTCAAGGCTAACGATGAATTGGCAGAGATAATGGGCAGAGATTTCCTTAGCGGAAGCCCGAGGCTTGCAATAAAGATGCGGGGTAAGGCATTTGACGCTTGGTCGTTCAGAGGGGCACTCCCGCTATCGCTTCTTTTGACTCTTGTGAAAAGGGCGGGAGTTTTTGTTTATCAGGAGTCGGGACTCCCGACTTATGCAAACAGCCGTATGGCGGCCTTCTTTGACCATAAGGGCGGAGAGCGTACCCTTCGTTTCAGATATTCGGGTAAGATCAGAGAGGTGTACTCGGGAGAGGAATATTACACAGACGGCGAAGCGGTGAAGGTTACGTTTCTACCAAACGAATGCAAGCTTTTTATATACGAATAATAAGGAAACACGGAAACTGTCCTTCGGCATTTTCCGTGTTTTTGTTTCTGTTTTTAGGGCATACATCTTGTGTCTATTTTTTCTTGACAAACTATATTTCGTGTGTTATAATATAAAATGGAAAAAAATTGGAGGGATAAAAGTGGCAACGAGGATAGCGAAAAAAGAGTATGATGACCAGAGTATAAAGAGCCTGAAGGGTGCCGATAGAGTCAGGAAAAGACCTGCGGTTATATTTGGCTCGGACGACCTTATAGGCTGTCAGCATTCGTTTATAGAGATCCTGGCTAACTCCGTTGATGAGGCGAGGGAGGGCTACGGCGATAAGATCATCGTTAAAAAGTATAGCGATCTTTCTATCGAGGTTGAGGATTTCGGCCGAGGTGTGCCACTTGGATATAACGAGAAGGAAAAGCGCTTTAACTGGGAGCTCGTTTTCTGCGAGCTTTACGCGGGCGGTAAGTACGATAATAACGATGGTGACTCCGCATACGAGTTTTCCTTAGGTCTTAACGGTCTTGGTGCAACGGCTACGCAGTATTCCTCGGAATATATGAGCGTGTCATCTTATAATGGAAAAACGCTCTCGTCTATGAATTTTAAGTCTGGAAACCCCGTCGGAGAGCTTTCGGTTGTAGATATATCACAAGGCATGAAGCGTCGCGGAACTATTATAAGATGGCGCCCCGACCTTAAGGTGTTTAAGGAAATCGATATTCCTGTCGAGTTTCTCGCGGCAACTCTCAGACGTCAGGCCTTCGTAAACGCGGGTATCAAATTTATTCTCGAGGTTGAAAACGAGAAAGGGAAGTTTGATAAATCCGAGTTTTATTACGAAAACGGTGTTGCAGACTATATAGCGGAGATAACGGAAGGAATTTCTACGACCCAACCTGTTATCTGGCGACTCGAAACCAAGGGACGCGACAGAGAGGATATGCCCGACTATAAGCTTAAGGCGGAGGTTACCTTCTGCTTTGCTAAAACGGGTATGGCAGAGTACTATCACAACTCCTCCTTCCTTGAGTATGGCGGCGCTCCCGATAAGGCGGTGAAGAACGCTTTTACCTATGCGATAGATAAGTATATAAAGGCGCAAAACAAGTATACGAGAAATGAGTCTAAAATCTCCTTTAACGATATAGCTGACAACCTTGCGGTTATCGTAAACTCCGCATCAACCCAAACCTCCTATGAGAACCAGACTAAAAAGGCGATAACTAATGCCTTTATTCAGAAGGCTCTTACCGAGTTTATAAAAACCAATCTCGAAATATATCTGACGGAAAATCAGTCTTCTGCAACCGCTATTATAAATCAGGTGCTCGTAAACAAGAGAGCAAGGGAGTCAGCGGAGAAAACGAAGATTGATATAAAAAAGAAGCTGACCGGTAATATGGACGTTTCTAACAGGGTAGAAAAGTTTGTCCCCTGTCGTTCAAAGGACCCGGAGCTTCGTGAGGTTTACATAGTGGAGGGAGATTCGGCAATGTCCAGCTGTAAGCTCGGAAGAAACGCTGATTTTCAAGCTATAATACCCGTCAGAGGTAAGACTCTTAACTGTATGAAGAGCTCGTATGAGAAGATTTTTGCCAGCGATATTATCGTTGATCTTCTTAAGGTTATCGGCTGCGGAGTTGAGGTAAAGACCTCAAAGAAGAGCGACCTTGCTACCTTTGATTATAATCTTCTCAAATGGAATAAAATTATAATATGCACAGATGCTGATGAGGACGGCTTCCAGATTAGAACCCTGCTTCTCACAATGTTTTATCGACTTCTTCCTACTCTTATAGAGAAGGGGAAGATATACATCGCGGAATCTCCCCTCTTTGAGATAACGTCGGGAAATGAAACCTATTTTGCATACAACGAGCAGGAAAAGACGGAGATTCTTTCAAAACTTGGTACGAAGAAATATACTCTCCAGCGCTCCAAGGGACTTGGTGAAAACGAACCGGATATGATGTGGCGCACCACGATGTGCCCGCAGACAAGAAGGCTTGTTGCAGTAACTCCCGCAGATGCCGAGGCAACGGCAAAAATGTTTGATGTGCTTCTCGGCGATGCGCTCCAGGAGAGAAAGAAATTTATAACCGATTACGGTCATTTATACATCAAAGATGCTGATATTTAATGATTATTTTTAGGCAGAAAGGCAAATAAAAAATGGCAGAACTTAAGAAATCAACTAAATTTGAGGGCGTTAAGGGGCCTCTTCTCACAATCGTTATGGACGGTGTCGGACTTGCAAAGGACAACGGTGCAAACGCCGTTGCGGCAGCACACACTCCGACGCTTGATATGCTTATGGCAAAGTATCCCACCCTTTCTATAAAGGCACACGGCACGGCGGTAGGTCTGCCGGGCGACGACGATATGGGTAACTCCGAGGTTGGACACAACGCTCTTGGCTCGGGTCAGGTATTTGCACAGGGGGCAAAGCTTGTTTCACAGTCTATCGAAACCGGAAAAATCTTCGCTTCTGAAACCTGGCAGACGCTTGTTAGCGGTGTAAAGTCAAACAATTCCACTCTCCATTTCCTCGGTCTTTTCTCTGACGGAAACGTTCACTCACATATAGATCATCTCAAGGCTCTGATTATCAAGGCAAAGGACGAAGGTGTAAAGCGTGTGCGCGTTCACATTCTCCTTGACGGTCGTGACATGGGTGAAACCAGCGCTCTTGACTATGTTTTGCCCTTTGAGGAGTTTATGGCAGAGCTTCGCTCACCCGAGTTTGATATTGCTATCGCATCGGGCGGCGGTCGTATGCAGGTAACAATGGATAGATATGAAGCAAACTGGGGGATGGTTGAGCTTGGTTGGAGGACTCACGTTCTCGGCGAGGGCAGATATTTCGCTTCTGCTGAGGACGCTATTACAACCTACAGAAATGAAACCAAGGTTATCGATCAGGATCTCCCCCCCTTCGTTATTGCCAAGGATGGTAAGCCCGTTGGTACCGTAGAGGACGGTGACAGTGTTATCTTCTTTAATTTCAGAGGTGACCGCTCCATAGAAATCTCAAAGGCGTTTGAGGCAGGGGAGGACTTTGATAAGTTTGACAGGAAGAGAGCTCCCGCAGTTCTTTATGCAGGTATGCTCGAGTATGACGGCGACCTCCATATTCCTTCTCGTTATCTCGTTTCTCCTCCCGAGATTACTAATACTATGACGGAGTACCTTGTTAGTGCGGGTATCCCTGAGCTTGCTATTTCCGAAACACAGAAATACGGTCACGTTACTTATTTCTGGAACGGCAATAAGTCCGGCAAATTTTCCGAGGAGCTTGAAACCTATATTGAGATTCCATCTGACGTAGTTCCCTTTGAACAGCGTCCCTGGATGAAATGCGCTGAGATAACCGATAAGCTTATCGAGTGCTTGCAGAGCGGAAAATATAAGTATCTTCGTGTTAATTTCCCCAACGGTGATATGGTAGGCCACACTGGCTCCTTCCTTGCTACCGAATGCTCTATGGAAGCGCTTGACCTTCAGCTTGCAAGGCTTCTAAAGGTCGTTGACGAGCTTGAGGGCGCGGCTCTTATCACTGCCGATCACGGTAACGCCGACGAAATGTACGAGATTGATAAGAAAACCGGCGCTCCCAAGGCAAATAAGGACGGAACCTTCAAAGCAAAAACCTCACACACACTTAATCCCGTTCCCTTCATTATATATGATAATTTCACCGCAGATAAATATACCGTAAAGTGCGGAAGAGATGACTTCGGTCTTTCAAACGTTGCCGCAACAACGGTAAATATGCTCGGATACGAGGCGCCTGAAATTTGGGACGAAACTATGATAACGATTAAGTAATCTTTAATGCTGGCAGCTATATAAATAAAACAATACGAGCAAGAGTAGAGGACACATTTCTTCTATTCTTGCTCTTTGCTTTGTAAAATTTCTTCCATATTTATTCTAAAACCCCACATTCATATCAAAATGAATGTAGGTATTAAAAAATGTCATATCCAAAACTATTGACAAACGGTATGAAAAGTACTATAATAGGAGCATATTTCTTTCTTGGCACTTGAATTTTAGCCAAAATAAATCAAAAGAGGTAAAGAAAAATGAAAAATCTGTTTAAGAAAACAACGTCTGCGTTTTTGGTGCTTGCAATGCTTGCATCATGCGCGCTTCTTCTCGTTAGCTGTAGCGAGAAAAACTATGCAGAGGATAACACGGTAATCAAGATTGCCGCGTCCGGTCCTCTCACGGGTGACGCTGCCGTTTACGGTAAGGCAGTAGAGAATTCCGCAAGGCTTGCTGTTAAGGAGATTAATGCGGCAGGCGGTCTTGACGGTATTATGTTTGAGTTCGTCATGGCTGACGATAAGCACGATCCCACTCTTGTTGCAACCAACTACGCATCTCTCTATGAAGGCGGAGCGCAGATCACACTCGGTACTGTAACCACAGGTCCCGCTCTTGAGTTCAAGGAGCTTTCAAAGGATGATAACGTGTTTGTTCTTACTCCTTCTGCCTCCGGTGATGCTGTTCCCGAGTATGACAATGCGTTCCAGATGTGCTTTGCTGACTCTAACCAAGGTACAGCTTCCGCAAATTATTTCAATGAGTACTATCAGGGTAAGAAGGTTGGCGTATTCTACAAGTCTGACGATGAATACTCCAGCGGTATATACAATAAATTCAAGGATGCTCTTGATGATAGCTTCGGTACTGTTGTAGAGGCATCATTTAAGGAAAAAGAGAACCAGTTCGCAACTCAGGTAAATCTTCTTAAGGAATGTGACATTATCTTCATGCCTATATACTACACGCCTGCATCTCAGTTTATGGAAGCAGGTAAGGACATAATCAAGGCTGACGCTATCTATTTCGGCTGTGACGGTCTTGACGGTATCGATACGGTAAAGAACTTTGATATTACCACAGTTCCCCAAGAGGTTTCTTATCTTTCTCACTTTAATTCGGGTGCAACCGAGGGCGCTGCTGCAGCTTATATCGCAAGCTACCGCGCAGAGTACGGTGAGGACGCTCCCATGAACCAGTTCGGTGCAGCAGCTTATGACTGCGTATACGCTATCTTTGAGGCTCTTAAGGCTGCAAAGGCAGACGGCAAGGAGTTTAAGGTAAATACCTCCGCGTCCGACTTCTGTGATATACTTAAGGAAGTATTCACCGATGACGATTTCGTATTTCACGGTGTAACGGGTGCCCCCGAAGAAAACGGCAAGTCTAACATTTCATGGTTTGATGACGGAACGGTTAATAAGGAAGCCGTTAAGTACATCGTTAAAGAGGCAAATGCCAACTAAAAAAATTTAATAACTCATTTACAACGATTTGCTGACTCAGAATTTTCTGCGCCGGCAAATTGTTGCGAAATGGGAAAAGGTGTTTTTATGGATTTTATTATAACTTTAGTTAACGGACTAAGCATGGGCGGTACATACGCTATGATAGCTTTGGGTTATACTATGGTTTACGGTATTGCGAAGATGCTTAATTTCGCTCACGGTGATATAATTATGATAGGTGGATATGCAATACTCGTAGGACTCAGTGTAAATCCCTTGCTTGCCGTTTTGTTCTCTATGCTGTTTTGTATGCTGCTCGGCGTGCTTATCGAGAGAGTTGCGTATAGACCCTTAAGAGGCTCCTCGCCCCTCGCCGTTCTGATTACGGCAATCGGTGTCAGCTATCTTTTACAGAGTATAATTTTAGCTATTCCTCAGTTTGGCGCCGACACTCATTACGTCGTTATAATCAAGGATCTTGGCAGCTTGCAGATTGGTGAGGTACTTATTGGATACGATACAATCATAACTCTTGCTATCACTATCGTCGTTATGGTATCCCTTACTCTGTTTATTAAGTTTACAAAAACGGGCAGGGCGATGATCGCCGTATCAGAGGACAGAGATGCGGCAAGGCTTATGGGCATTAACGTTAATTTTATAATAACGCTGACCTTTGCCATAGGCTCGGTTCTTGCAGCCGTAGCGGGCTTCTGCTCACTGCTCGATACTCCTTGGCTAGAACCATACTACGGTTCTCTCCCCGGAATAAAGGCGTTTGCCGCTGCGGTAATTGGCGGTATCGGCTCTATCCCCGGAGCAATGCTAGGCGGTATTTTGCTTGGTATAGTTGAGTGTCTATGCAATTCCGTTCAGGAAATCGCTCCCTACACGATAGCTATCGAATTTATAATTCTTATTTTGATACTTCTTGTTAAGCCAACCGGTATTCTTGGCAAGAAGAGAAGGGAGAAGGTATAATGAATAAAATACTTGAGCCCTTTAAGAGAATAAGCTGGAAATATCTTATAAACTATATCGCGGTTGCGGTAGTCGGTCTTTTGTTTACTGTGCTTACCTTCTCGTCCGGGCTTCCTCAATCAACTCTTTTCTTGCTTGAGAAGATAACGATGAATATTATTCTCGTCGTATCTCTTTCGCTTGTAGTAGGCTTCCTCGGTGAGCTTTCACTCGGTCACGCCGGATTTATGTGTGTTGGCGCATACATCGGCGGAAAGGTTGCTTGCATATTAAGCGAGTCGATTGACGGTGACGGAATCGTGTCCTTCCTTATCGCGCTTTTAGTTGGTGCGGCGGTTGCAGGAGCTTTCGGCTTCATTATAGGACTTCCTGCATTAAGACTTAAGGGCGACTATCTTGCAATAGTAACGCTTGCATTCGGCGAAATTGTGAAAACTGTGTTTGCAAACTCTAGCGAGGATACCTTCGGAGGCTCGATGGGCCTGCGTACTCCTAGATTTGATAAGCAGTATCTCTTTATTATCGGCTTTGTCCTCGTGCTTATAACCCTTGCGGTAATTCAAAACCTTATACGCTCAAAGCACGGAAGAGCAATAACTGCCATCCGTGACAACGAGATTGCGGCGCGTGCAACGGGTATCAACGTAACGAAGTATAAGCTTATAGCATTCGTAATTTCTGCTATATTTGCGGGAGTTGCGGGAGTATTTTACAGCTTTGCGAACTCCACCGTAAAGGCCTCTGTTTTTGACTACAATTACTCGATAGACATACTTATCATGGTGGTTATAGGCGGAATGGGTAATATCAGCGGTGCTATAATTTCGGCAACCGCTATAACCTATATCAACACCGAGCTTCAAACACTCCTTACAGGCGGAGCCGCAGTATATAAGGATATAATATATGCGCTTATCCTTATCGTTATAATTATTTATAATAACGCTTCCGCTCTTAAATCCTTCAGAGAAAGATTTAACCTTAAAGCGCTTTTGAAAAAGACAAAGCTCTTTAACAAGACGCGCCAGGGCTATGCTGACGACGAGGGTAAGTGGGACAGAGTACCTACGAAGATAGATATGGACGAGCTGCTCTCGGTTGACGTAAACGTGGTTGAGAGTATTAAAAATCCGGATAAGGAGGAGATGTGAGATGGCAGAATACGTGCTTGAAACTAAAAATCTCGGTATTTCCTTCGGTGGTCTAAAGGCGGTTCAGGACGTAAACCTGAAAATTGCAAAAAACGAAATCTACGGTCTAATAGGTCCTAATGGTGCGGGCAAGACAACGGTATTTAATATGCTTACCGGCGTTTATCAGCCCACGACGGGTACGTTTTACCTTGACGGAGAAAATCTTACGGGACTATCCCAAGAGAAGATAAACCACAAGGGAATTGCCAGAACCTTCCAGAATATTCGCCTTTTCAATAACATGACGGTTATTAGAAACGTAATGGTAGGACTTCATAATTTACCCGAATTTAAGTGTGGAGTAATTCCGACAATTCTTCGTCTGCCAAAGCAGTACCGTACCGAGCGAGCTATGGTTGCAAGGGCAGAGGAGATACTTGATATCTTCGGTCTTAAGGAACTGAAGAACACTCTAGCCTGCAACCTGCCTTATGGTAAGCAGCGAAAGCTCGAGATAGCCAGAGCCCTTTCCACCAGCCCGAAGCTTTTACTCCTCGACGAGCCTGCCGCAGGTATGAACCCGCAGGAAACCGCCGAGCTTATGGACACGATAAGATTTGTTCGTGATAACTTTGATATGACTATTCTCTTAATAGAGCACGATATGAGCCTCGTTCAGGGAATTTGTGATAACGTCACGGTGTTAAACTTTGGTACGACTCTGGCGCAGGGTAAGACTGACGAGGCTCTTGCCGATCCCGAGGTTGTAAAGGCTTACCTCGGCGACGATGATTGATAAGGGGGACGAAAGAATGGCATTACTTGAAGTAAAAGACCTTGAGGTAAATTACGGACTTATCAAGGCTATAAAAGGCGTCTCCTTTGATGTAAATGAGGGCGAGATAGTTGCTCTCATAGGCGCAAACGGCGCGGGAAAAACGACTATCATGCATGCGATAAACGGCATTATTCCGAAATTCGCAGGCAGCGTTACTCTTGCGGATAAGGATATAACCGCTATTCACGCGCACAAGCTTCTGCCTCTGGGTATGGCACAGGTTCCCGAAGGACGCCGTATCTTCCAAGAACTTACGGTTTATGAAAATTTGCAGATGGGATACTATATCGGACGTGACAAGGCGCAGTTTAAGGCTCGCCTTGAAGAGATGTATTCACGCTTCCCAATCCTGAAGGAACGTTCCTCGCAGATTGCCGGTACTCTCTCCGGCGGTGAGCAACAGATGCTTGCTATGAGCCGCGCTCTGATGTCAGGTCCGAAGTTGTTGCTTCTCGACGAGCCCAGTATGGGTCTTTCTCCTCTTTACGTTAATACAATTTTTGATATGATAAAAGAGGTAAACAAGATGGGCACGACAGTCCTTCTCGTTGAGCAGAATGCAAAAAAAGCACTCTCAATAGCAAACAGAGCCTACGTTCTTGAAATCGGTAAGATTGTGAAAACCGGAACAGGAACAGAGCTTCTTGCAGATGAGGACATTCGCCGCGCCTACCTCGGCGGCTGATTTCTTAACCCGTTATCTTATTAAGAATCATAAAAAGAGAAGGCTCGACAAAATTGAGTCTTCTCTTTTTGTATATCAAGGCGATTTATCACAGTGAATCGATATGCTTTACAAAAAATTCTTCTGCTTCTTTTATGTATAACTCTTGGTTTACAGGATAAGCAATGCCGTGTCCGGCATCTTCGATAAGCACCAGCCTTTTCGGAGCCGCACAGGCAGCAAAGTTTTCTTCACTCATCGTATAGGGAACAAAGGCGTCTGTCGTGCCGTGAAAGAATATCGTTGGAATTTTCGACTTCTTAACAGCCTCAATTGGCGAGGCTTCGTCAAGGTCGAAGCCGCCGAAAAATCTTGCGCCAAGCTTTGCAAACGGGTAGAGAATATCTGCCGGCAGCTTCATTTCTCTTATAACCTTTTTAATAATATCTTTTGCGGAGGTGTAGCCGCAATCTGCAAGAATTCCGACTATATTTTTGGGCAGAGCCTTTCCCGAGGTGATAAGAACGGTTGACGCACCCATAGATATTCCGGTGAGGATGATTTTTGCATCCTTGCATATATTTTCAATAACGAAGTTAATCCAGCGCTCAGCGTCCTTGCTTTCGTTGATGCCAAAGGTGATAACGTGGCCGCCGCTTGTGCCGCTTGCTCTATGATCAACTATTAAGGCGCTGTGTCCGAGAGCAAATGCTCTTGCAAGTCCGCCGCTCATATCTCGCTCTGCGCTGCCCTTGTAACCGTGAAGCATAATTTCTATCGGAGCGCTTTTTGAATACTCGTAGAATTTACCCCGCAGAGTAAGTCCGTCGTGGGACAATATTTCCACATCCTTGTGCGGTGTCGCTCTGTAAAGTTTTACCCATTCCTCGATTTGCGCGCGATGTACCTCGTAAATTTCTCCCTCGGGAATTTCGATGTAGTCGTCGCTGTGCGCCTTTCTCTTCGGAGAATAAAATATTCTGAAAAAGCAGATAGCGGAGGTAATCAGCGTAACAAGAAATGCGATACCGACGCACATTAAAAAAATCCATAAAATATCCATAAATTTCTCACTCAATTTTTTATAGATATATTTTATCACTTTGATACTGAATTTTCAACGGTAAAAAGCAAAAAATGAAGAAATATTTTGTTATTTCGGCATAATGTCGCTTTGCCCTGTGGATTTTTAGTATATTTTCTAACTTTTTTGAAATTACATTAAAAAACTGTTATTTGTTCATACTTTAGAAATAATTATCTGCTATAATAAACGCCGTTTTGTATAGTATTAACCATTTTTGTTTTATTTTAATAAGATAGCATTAAATATATTTATTAGGAATAAAAGTATATGGTTATGGAACAATAAAAAATCGGAGGGACGCTATGGTTTTAGAAAATCTTGATGTACATCACAGAGCCTTCGGTCAAGGCAGAGTGATGGCAAAAAACGGACAGTACATTACTGTAAAGTTTGAGGCTGTTGAGAAAGTTTTTGTATATCCCGACATTTTTGAGAAATTTCTCACGCTTGCAGACGGAACGGTGTCTGACGAGATAAAGTCCGACATTGCTCTTGCAAAGGCCAAAAAGCAGAGAATCATTGATACGAAGAATGAGGAGAACGAGAGAGCAAGAACTCGCGGCATCGTCATTCCCGGCAAGGAGTTTAATCCTAATGAAAATGAGGAAGAGGACGGCGCAAGCAAGGCTTCCACGCAGGAAGAAATCTGATCTTTAATAAAAAAACAGGCGGCTATGGAGGTTTTTGCTTCGTTTGCCGCCTCTTTTTCTTGACAAGAGGGCTTTTCGGTTGTATAATGTTATATATAATGTTTTTGAGAGTGGATTATGATATTAAAAGGATATATATTCAGTATAGCGTACGTGCTGGTATGCGTTTTGGCAGCACTTGCTGCATATAAGCTTGGCGTGCCTAAAAAATTCACAAGAAAAATAGTACACATACTCGTTGGATTTGAATGGGTGATACTTTATCACTTTTTCGGAGTATCCGTCCATTTTCTGATTGTGTGCCTGATATTCCTTACATTACTTGCAATTGATTATAAAGTGAAGCTCGTGCCCGCGATGTCCTCTGACGGCGATAATGCACCGGGAACCGTTTATTACGCTGTTGCTATGACCGTTATGGCAAGCGTGTCGTTGCTTTTACCGAGAATGAT
This sequence comes from Clostridia bacterium, assembly GCA_017463125.1. Taxonomy (GTDB): domain Bacteria; phylum Bacillota; class Clostridia; order Oscillospirales; family CAG-272; genus UBA1740. Next base: position 76,916 of record JAFTPV010000015.1, read on the forward strand.
TTTGCCCTTTGGTATAGCAGTTTTTTGCACCTCCTTCGGCGATGGCTTTGCAGGTGTTTTAGGTCAACTTATAAAGCGCTTTAACAAAAAGATTTACGCCGGTAAGACCTTGATAGGTACTCTTTCTAATTTAGTCGTTAGCTTTCTCGTTCCGCTTCTGTTTTCGTTTGCGTTTGGACTTGATATAAACGTTTTTTATTGCCTGGCTATTGCAGTACTAGCGGTGGAACTTGAGCTTATTGCGGACAGGGGACTTGATAATCTGCTTATAACTATTGCGGTTTCTCTTTTCTCATATGGACTAATGTACATTCCCGGCATAGTAAATTATCTTGCTCCGATACTTTTGACTCCTCTTATTGTGATATTTGCCAAGAAAAAAAGAGCCTTGACTGACGGTGCTATCGCCGGAGCACTTTTGCTTGATGTGGCAGTATCCGTTTCCTTTGGCAATTTCGGGTTTGTCATTCTTGCTTTGTTTTTTGTCGGAAGCATATTGGCTGATAAAGTTAAAAAAATGGCAAAAAAAACGAAGCAGAAGTCAAATTTGCCGGTAAAAAACAAAACCGAGTGCCGTAATATAATGCAGGTTTTCGCAAACGGTGCTATGGCGCTTTTTGCTTCTATTGCATTTCTCGTTAGTGGCGAGCGAGTGTTCCTCGTTATGTACGTTGCGTCCTTGGCTGAGGCATTCTCCGATACGGTCGCATCGGGCGTCGGGGCACTTTCCGACAATGTATTCGACCTGTTCAGATTTGAAAGATGTGAGCCCGGCCTTAGCGGTGGTATGTCTGTTGTAGGTACTCTTTTCTCCCTTGTATCTGCTGCTTCTCTTTCTCTTGTCGCACTTGCGTTATCCGCAATTAATCCTATAGAAGCTTTGCTGGTTACATTTTCCGCCTTTCTTGGTGCTGTGTTTGACAGCATGCTCGGCTCTCTCTTACAAGGTAAATATATTTGCCCCGTTTGCAAAAGGGTTGTTGAAAAAAAGGAGCATTGCGGAGCTGAAACCGAGCTTTATCGTGGCTTTAGTGCTATTAACAACGATGTGGTAAACGGTTTGAGCACTGTTTTTGCAGCAACGCTGTCAGCCGTATTCTTCATATTTATATAATAGTAAAGGCCGCCTCGTATGAAGCGGCCTCGTTTTTGAGATTATACGGGAAACACCCCGCTTTTCTCAGCTTTTTACGGAAAGGAGAAGGTTTATTTGCGGTTTTTTATTAGCCGTTATTCTTGATGGAGTTCTCGTAAGACTCTACCATCTTCTTAACCATCTGACCGCCAACAGAACCTGCCTGACGAGAGGTGAGGTCACCGTTGTAACCCTGCTTAAGATTTACACCAACCTCGTTTGCTGCCTCCATCTTGAACTTATCAAGAGCGGCTCTTGCTTCGGGAACGTTTACTCTGTTCTTAGACATAAGAATTAAATCTCCTTGTTTCTTTTCAAAAAATCTATATTATCGAGCCCGAAAGGATCGCACCCTTTCGGGCGTTTTCCTTTGACTCTGTTATTATTGTATCTCATAATTCCTGAAATATTATATGAAAAATATGGTATTTTTCTGTTGCTTTTATTTAGATAAAGTGATATAATATCTTTATTATAATTTATTGAGGTCGTCTTATGGAAATTATATACCGCGAGGCGCAGCCCTCTGATGCCGAAGCGCTCATCGAATATATGAAAATCGTAGGCGGCGAAACCGATAACTTGACCTATGATTCAGCTACCTTTGATATATCCGTTAAGAAGGAGGAACGCTTTATCGAGAGGTTTCTACGCTCTCAAAGAGATTTTATGCTCCTTGCATTTGATGAAGGCAGAATAGTTGCCTTTGCTTCTATCGAAAGAAATAAGATTAAGCGCTTTTCTCACAGAGCTGAGCTTTCAATAACCGTTCTTAAGGAATACTGGGGACGGGGAATCGGGAGCGCTGTTATGGAAAGGCTTATTAGCTTCGCGAAGGAGAGTGGGGTTGAGGTAATTTATCTCGATGTCAGGGCGGATAACGTAAGAGCCATATCCCTTTATGAAAAATTCGGCTTCTGTGAAATTTGTAATTTTGAAAAATATTTCAAAATCGATGATGAATATTTTGATGGAAAAATAATGACACTTTATATATAGTGAGATATAATACTAGTATTTCAAATTGGAGAGAGTTATATGAAAACTGTTTTAATAACAGGCGGCACAAGAGGTATCGGCAAAGAGATTGCAAGGACCTTTGCAAAAAATGGATACCAAGTCGCATTTACATATAAAAAATCAGAAAACGAGGCAAAAATCTTGGCAGAAGAGCTTGGGGCACTTGCAATAAGGGCGGATTCCGCACTTCAAGATGAGGTTGTATCTGCGGTAGCGCTTGTTGAAAAGGAGTATGGCAAAATCGATTGTCTTATCAACAATGCGGCAATATCCTCGTTTTCGCTTTTTACGGATATAACACTCGATGAGTGGAACGAGATGATTAGTGTTAATCTTACGGGCGCATTTCTTTATACACGCGAGGTATCGCGCCGCATGATTAGAGAAAAGGCGGGAAGAATTATCAATATCTCGTCTATGTGGGGCATTGTAGGCTCATCGTGCGAGGTTCATTACTCTACCGCAAAGGCTGGACTTATCGGAATGACTAAGGCTCTGGCAAAGGAGCTTGGTCCCTCCGGAATAACCGTAAATGCGATAGCTCCGGGACTCATAAATACCGATATGAATAAGTCGCTTGATGCTGATGCAATCAAGGCTATTGAAGATGAAACACCGCTTATGCGCGTTGGTGAGCCATGCGACGTTGCAGCCGCTGCTCTGTTTTTGGCAAGTGACGAGGCGTCATTCATTACGGGACAGGTGATTAACGTTAGCGGCGGCTTCGTTATCACATAATTTTTAATATTAAGTAAATTTTATAAAAGGTATTGCTTTTTTATCAAATTTCTGTTATAATAAACATCGTTATGTATTCGGTGTGTCAGATGGAGTCATACCAGTCGGGGCAGTAGCGGCGCCTTGTACCTGAAATCCGCTATAGCAGGGATCAATTCCTGACCCGAGGTGTGCTTTTGTGTAGACTGCACCGTCATTATCTGTGTTGAAGAATGGGTCTTGCGCAACGTGAGGCTGTGAACTATGTCAGGTGGGGAACCAAGCAGCATTAAGCGGTTTATCGCGTGTGCCGTAAGGTTGCCTGTTCGGAGCAGATGTGGCGGTTACCGTATGTAAGAGTATTTCGACGGTTGGGTGTATGACTCTTTCTGACACACCGAATATTTTATGGCGCGCTGGCGGAGGAAGCGATCATACCGCTTTCGTGCCTTTCTTTTATCACGGAGGGGATATGTCTGATTATAGAGCGTTATACAGAAAATGGCGTCCGCGCACGTTTGATGACGTTTGCGGGCAGGACGGTATTACCGATATTCTCAAATACGAGGTAGCGAACAGTAAGCTTTCTCACGCATATCTTTTCTGCGGTTCAAGAGGAACGGGAAAGACAAGCTGTGCAAAGATACTTGCCAAGGCTGTCAACTGTCTGAATTTGCAGAACGGAAATCCCTGCAACGAATGCGAGGCTTGTAGGAGCATAGATTCGGGTATCGCAACCGACGTTATCGAAATGGACGCCGCAAGTAATAACGGAATCAGCGACGTGCGTGATATTCAGGACGATATTGCCTTTACTCCGGCGGAGCTGAAATACAGGGTTTACATTATAGACGAGGTACATATGATGTCCTCCTCGGCCTTCAACGCTCTTCTTAAAACTCTCGAGGAGCCGCCGAGCTACGTAATATTTATTCTTGCAACCACCGAATACAATAAGCTCCCTACGACGATAGTTTCACGTTGTCAGAGATTTGATTTTAAGCGTATATCGGTTGATATAATCGTAAATCATCTGAAGCGTGTTGCAGATGCGGAGGGAATTGAAATTACGGACGATGCAGCAAGAGTTATCGCCCGTGTTTCAAGAGGCGGTATGCGTGATGCGATAAGCCTCTTCGAGCTTTGTGCCGGCGCGCGTAAAAAGATTGACGAGGAGCTGGTCTTTGAAACAGTAGGCTCGGGTAATCGTGACGATGCGTACGGGATAATAGAGGCTGTTGGCAAGGCAGATTTTTCAACCGTTTACGAGATAGTGAACGAGATGGTTATGCGCAGCGGTGACGTTTCTGTTTTCTGGCAGGAAATTATAGATTCCTACCGAGATATAATGATAGTTAAGAACAGTGACAAGGCGAAGAAATATCTTGACCTTACGGAATCGGAATATGAAACTCTCTCAAGAATAGCATCTAAATTTACGATGTCCCGCCTGTCTTATCACGTCAGTATTCTCGAGTCGGCAATGGCGGATATGCAGCGTGCCTTTAACTCAAAGCGCAGTATTGCGGAAATTGCTTTAACCCGTATGTGCGACCCGAGGCTTGATAATACGCCGGAGGCTCTTGCGCTTCGGATAGAGGAGCTTGAGAAGGAGCTTGCAAGGCTTAAATACAGCTCAACACCTGCAAGAAATACGGAGCAGATAACGGAGGCTAAGGTTCAAGCCTTACCGTCTTCCGCAAATGAGGATAAAGTCGATAATACAAGCGCGGCAAGCGAAGCGCAGCCGTCAAGGGCGGACGCGGTGTATTCCGACTGGGGCGCTGTTATCGAGAAGATAGGTGCGATAAAGCCCGCACTTTCAGCAGCAATAGCGGCAGCATCGGTATACAGAAATTCAAAGAATGAATTTACGTTGAGACTAGCGGAGATATTTGCAAAAAAGATTTCATCAAGCGAACAGGATCTTGCAATTCTCAAGGGCGTTATCGGAGAATGTGAGGGAATTGATCCCTCGACAGTTAAGCTCAATGTTCTATCAAAAAATCAAAGCATGTCTTCGGCGTTTTCGGACATAGAAAACGCTTTGAAATAAAATAAGGTAAGGTGAAAGATTATGAAGGTAAGATTACCCCAGGGATCAGGTGCAGGTCCTTCTAATATGCAGTCAATGCTTAAGCAGGCACAGAAAATGCAGGAGGATATGGCAGCAAAGCAGGCAGAGCTTGAGGAGCGCGAGTATGATACGAGTGCCGGCGGAGGTGTAGTAAAGGTTAAGATAAACGGTAAGAAGGAAATTCTTTCCGTAAAGATCGACCCCGAGGTTGTAGACCCCGATGATGTGGAAACTCTTGAGGATCTCGTCGTTGCGGCGGTGAACGAGGCTATCAAGGTCGTTGAGTCTACTGCATCTGAGGAAATGCAGAAGATTACGGGCGCAATGTCTATGCCCGGTCTTTTCTAAGCTATGGCGGAATATATAGCGCCGATACAGCGCTTGATAGAGGAGTTCAGAAGACTGCCGGGCGTCGGTGCCAAGACGGCTGCCCGCTACGCCTTTGCCACCCTTAATCTCACAGATGATGAGGCGGCAAGATTTGCCGATGCTATAAACGGCGTAAAGCGCGATGTTCATAAATGCCCGGTGTGTATGGGACTTTCGTCTACGTCGGGTGAATGTGATATTTGTGCGGGTGAGGGACGTGACAAGTCCGTTATCTGCGTCGTTGAGAGCGCAAAGGACGTTATGGTTATGGAGAAGGTTAGGGGATATCGCGGAGTATATCACGTGCTCGGAGGTTCTCTCTCTCCTCTCGATAATATTACCCCCGCAGACCTTACTGTTAAGGAGCTGCTTTTACGTGTTGAGTCCGGCGAGGTTGGGGAGATCATCGTTGCAACTAATCCTACGCCCTCCGGTGATACTACGGCGGCATATCTTGCCAGAATACTCGAGCCTTACGGCATTACCGTTTCCCGTCTTGCTTACGGAATTCCTGTCGGAGGTGACATTGAGTATGCCGACGAGGTGACCTTGTATCGTGCAATGGAAGGCAGACGCAGCTTTAATTAAATACATTAAAAGAACAGATATGATGAGTTTTTGCTCCATATCTGTTCTTTTCTATTTTGTTAAGAGGCGATCAAACCTTTACGGTTCGTGCAGATTTGTATTTTAGTCTTAAATTATCGGCAATCATAGCTATAAATTCAGAATTTGTTGGCTTACCGCGTGAGTTTTGTATAGTATAACCGAAATATGAATTAAGGGTGTCAACGTCGCCTCTGTCCCACGCTACCTCAATAGCGTGTCTTATCGCGCGCTCGACTCTCGACGTTGTAGTTCCGTACTTTTTAGCTACCGTAGGATACAGTATCTTTGTGACGGAATTTATTATTTCGGTATCCTCGATAGTCATAAGTATTGCGGTTCTTAAATATTGGTAGCCCTTAATGTGTGCAGGAACACCTATCTGATGTATGATCTTCGTCACCTGCGCCTCCATATCTGAATCCTGCGAGGTAAACCCGTTTACTCTTGTCATATTTCTTGATTTTGTCAGTGAGGTTATGTGAGCGGCAAGGGAGTTTATGTCAAAGGGCTTTAGTATGCATATATCAGCACCGGCGTCGGTTGCGTCCATCAGGATCGTTTGCTTGTTTATCGGGGACATAAGAATAAAGGTTGGTGCCTTTTGCGCGGAAAATCCTTTTGCCGCTCTTATGATTCCTATTCCGTCAATTCCCGAAATCCATAGATCCACGATAACCGCGTCGTATTCACCGTACTCGATTTTTTTAATTGCTTCGTCACCGCTTGCCGCCTCGTCCGGTGTGTTAAAGCCAAGCTTTGTAAGACCGTCTGCCAATCTATGCCTTTCATCTCTGTTTTCGTCACAAATTAAAATTTTTGTGTTCTTTTCCATTTTTTCTTCTCCTTATTTGATATAAAATTGGTAAAATTTGGTAATTTTCACGAACAACATCATTTTATCACAAATTTAGCAGAAAATCAAGATGTAAAAAAACTAAAAATTTAACAAAATTATCTACTGAAAAATGGTAAAATTTACCAATTCTAAAATTAAACCGACAAAAAGCTTTCTAATTTATCAAAATACGATTTTTTCAGTCTTGTAAATAATTGAAGAATGATGTCTAAATCGAAATTAAAGTAAAAAAGTGAAAAAATATTTTGCTTTTCTGTTGCAAAATAAAATATATTATGTTATAATGTATGCGTGGAAAATTGGTTTTTTCGTACAGCTTATTTTTGATAATATTTTTAAGGAGAATATAAAATGAACACTAATGTTACTAACAACAAGTTCGTAAATGAGTGGATCGCCGAAATGGCTGAGCTCGTTAAGCCCGAGAGCATCGTTCTTATCGACGGTTCCAACGAGCAGGCAGAGGCTCTTAGAGCAGAGGCCTGCAAGACCGGTGAGATGATCAAGCTCAATGAGAAGGAGCTTCCTAACTGCTACCTTCACAGAACTGCTATCAACGACGTTGCACGTGTTGAGAACAGAACCTTCATCTGTACTTCCAAGAAGGAAGATGCAGGTAACATCAACAACTGGATGGATCCCAAGGAGTGCTATGAGAAGCTCTCTAAGCTTTATAACGGCTCTTACAAGGGAAGAACCATGTACGTAATTCCTTATTCCATGTCTGTTGTAGGCTCCCCATTCGCAAAGTACGGTATTGAGCTTACAGACTCTATCTACGTTGTTCTTAATATGCTTATTATGACAAGAGTAGGTCTTAACGTTCTTGAGGCTCTCGGTGATAGCGCAGACTTCATCAAGGGACTCCATGCTCGCGCTGATATAGACGAGGAGAACAGATACATCTGTCACTTCCCTGAGGATAACACTATTTGGTCGGTTAACTC
>JAFTPV010000016.1 GCA_017463125.1 Clostridia bacterium
CTATAGTAATTACATTTGTTGGAATATTTATCTCGGTTAAACTTATGCAATTTGCAAACGCTGAACGAGATATTGTAGTTAATCCTTTTCCAAACGTTACCGAGATCATTCTTTTACAATTGTAAAACGCAACCCGGCCTATAACAGTAATACTGTCAGGAATGGTTACAGTTTTAATGTTTTCTTTGTTACTAAAAACGCCTTCACCAACAAATCTAACCGGCACACGATTGATGTGCGCAGGTATAATAATTTCTGTTGACGAGCCGATAAAGCCTGTGATTGTTACTTCATCATTTTGGGTTGTATAAGTAAATTCGGATGTCGCCGTTGTTCCGGGTAGGTTGTTATAAATCGCGGGAACTAAAACGGTGGTTGAAACAGTCATAAACTTAACAATAACGTAATTAGCGCCGTCAACCGTCATAACGACATTTTCAAGAGCGAAATCGTTAATATTGATTATAGAATTATCAGAAAGCGTTGCTATTATAGCAACATCTTCCTTCATTACTGATTCACCTGTCAAGAGGCGAATTCCGTTGTAAGTTGCATTAAGGGAAAGAATTTTCTGCGTTTTTCTGCAATTACAATCATTAGTACAATTACGAACGGTATCAGCTCCGTTGATTTTCCATTCTCCCCAATTATGATCTATTCTGTTTACGTAATTATCCTTATAATTAAAGTCGCAGAAAGAACATTTATGCAAAGTATAGCCTTGATCTATGCAAGTCGGCGCAATAATTGAGTCTACGTACTCATGATCCGACTTAGGAAGCACGCTTTGCTCTACTAATGTTTTGTCACAAACCGAACATTTTACACCGTCGGATAAGCCTGTTGCTGTGCAAGTAGGAGCAGAACCTACTATTTTTTCTTCGGTATGACCTTTTGGATCAATTTCTGTTTGTGCAACGATGATTTCTTCACAATTTTTGCAACGTTTGCCTTCGGTTAAGCCTGACTCAAGACATGTTGCTTCTCTGCCCGGAATAACAACGCTTTCCGAATGGGCGCACTCAACATCTCGCTTAAAATCGCATACATTACAATATTCGTCATACTTATCATCATAAGTATGATTTACTTTAGGTACTTCCGTTTGCTTTACAGTAACTACGTTACATACAGAACAATGCTTTCCTTCCGTGAGTCCTGTTTTGACACAGGTTGAAGGAACGGCTGCGTCTATAACCTCTGTGTGATTATTTGTCTTTGCTATAGCATTTGTTTCTTTGTATTCACACACAGAACACATTCTACTTGAAATACCTATTTCTTTACAGGTAGGCTCTTTTTCGGTAATCCAAGAAGCGAAGGTATGCGGAATTTTTTCAATAGTTTCGGTTTCTTTTTCTCCGCACGCGCACGAGCGTTCTTTAATACCAGCCTCGGAGCAGCTAACATTTTTTACAATATTCCAATCCGAGAAATGATGAGCCAGCATTTCAACGTCGGATAATTCTTTCGCTCCACAATCGCACTCGCGTGTTTTTTCTCCTACTGATGTACAAGTCGCTTCTTTTGTTGTTACCCAATCTCCGTAAGAATGCGCTATCTTTGCAATAGCTTCTGTTTCTTTTTCACCGCATTCGCATACGCGGGTCTTTTCACCTTCGGTTACACAAGTAGCGGCTTTTGTTGTTGTCCAATCACCAAAGGCGCAGGTATGAGGAGGCTGTTCGTTGTTACCTCCCAACAATATTACCAATGCAGCTACTATAGCTCCTACGGCTACTACCGCCAATATAGCAATAGCTAGGGCTTTAGCACGATGGGACTTTTTTGCATTTGGTTGTTGAAAATCCTTCTGTTCTTCCATGTTTTTCTCCTGATAGTTTATTTTTTCTGCAATTAGTAAGTTTATTACTAATTGCTAACTATTATATTATATTTTATACTAAAAGTCAATAGAATTAGTAAAAAATGTTATAATTTTATTATCATAAACTAGGAGCAAAGTTATGAAAATCGGTGAAAAGATACGGGCGGCGAGAGAGGATATGGATCTTTCTCAGGAGGAGATATCTCGCGCGATACCTATGAACCAATCAAGTTATTCAAAAATTGAGCGCGACGTACAGGAGCCGAGTCTTGAGCAGCTACGCAGAATTTGTCAGATACTGCGGCTTGACCCATCATATCTTTTGGCACTTGAGTCGTATGAAAACGCAAGCAGCGACGACCTCGCCTTCGCGAAAGAGGTTAAAAGAATTTACGAAAGAATATATAGATAAAAGCAGCCGACATTAAGTTTCGGCTGCTTTTTTCATCATTAGAGTATTAACAAAAGCTACTCTTTAAGAGTCGTTCAGAAGCTAGCTTTCTTGAATACATCCACAAGAATAGTGCGCTTCTGTCACACTCGGGTCATCCTCATCCACCGCTGACCGCCTTCGGCTGCGGTCCCCCTTCCCCTATCTTTGGGAAGGCTGCGTTACATCATTTGCATGGTGTCAGCGACCCAAGAGCCGCGCTCGTGGGGCTTTATTCCATCGAATACGACCTCAGTGCCTTCTTTTCTGCATTTTTCAAGAAGGGGTGCGGTTGGGGTTATGGCTACGTCTACCCTGCCGTCCATGACGGTTGTTGTAGAAACTATCATAGAGTCGCCGGCGCAGAACTGCGGGTGGGGGTCTACGTGATAGTATCTGTCTACGTCGGGATAAGGAAGTGCGGAGAATATATCTATTTCCTTATTGGTCGCCCTATCGTAGAATATCGTACGGCAGGGCGTGGTTTTCCACTTATACGGGCTTTCGTCACCGACGAGCATCTGTCGGTCGGCTGATGAGTGGCTGTGGCAGAGGGGGCGCTTCCATACGTGAGTTACCTCTCGCGTTTCGATATCACATTCAAACGCACCGTTAAAATAGTCCGTCCAGCAGACGAGTCCGTCAGCACTCCAATAGTCGTGCGCGCTCTCGGTTTCGCTTCTGCCATAAAATTCCTTCGGCATAAGCGGCTCAAAGCGTGTACCCTCGGTATTCATCAGCCAGATTCTCTGGTTTATCGGCATATATTCGCCTGTATGCATATCGCGCCACCAATCCTGGTCTATAAGGAAAAGGTTCGGGTCTTTTGGCGAGAACATTGCGTGGTCGTGCATGTTGCCTAGCTTGTTAAGGAGCTTTATCGCTCCTGTTTTAATATCGCCAAGAGCGACATAGAAGATACCGCCTATCTGCATATCAAGAGCGATATATTTATTGTCGCAGGAGATTGAGGCGTGGGTAAAGAGGCGCTGGACGGGTCTGTTATGAGTAAATTCGGGTGTTAAGGTGATTACCTTTTTAAGCTCGCCGTCAAGACTTAAATGCCATACTGTATCGTAACAGCCGTAATATACACCGTCGCCCTCAGGGTCAATACAAGGAAGCGAGCCGTTTGTATCGGGAGAAGCATTCGGGAAATGGCGGATAAAGGGATTATCCGGGTCGAGAGAAACGAGGGCAAGCGTTGAATATCTCGCAGGTGGGTTACAGCAGGTAACAAAGAGATATTTTCCGTCAGAGGTGACGGAGGGCTGGGCAAAATAAAAATGCTTTTGCAACGTGCCCACTCTCTCGGTAAGGACGTAGCTTGTTACACCGCTCTTCTTGTCGGTATATGGAGTAAAATACGGGTGTCTTGAAAGATCGTACATTGTTTTTTTACCTTTCTGAAAAAGAAATCACTACTTAAATTTTATAACTTCTCTGTAAATATGGCAATAGTTAATTCCGACTTATGACAGAAAAGCTGCGCCCATTTTTTTAGGAGCGCAGCCTTCTTTTATTTACGGTAATTTGAATTTTCTACAAATGAGGAATATGCCTCGTCGGTTACACCTTTATTCTTAATTACAGACGAATAGAGCTTTCCGCTGTTCTTAACGGTTCTCTCCTGTGTTTCGTAATTAACGTGGACTATACCGAAGCGCGCGGCCTCTCCCTCTCGCCACTCGAAATTATCGGTGAACGACCAGTGATAGTAGCGCTCGATGCGGTTGTCGGTTTCGCTGATAGCCTTTAGCTGATCGTAGATAAAGCGAGGGCGGAATGAGTCGGTGTTATCACACGTGCCGTTTTCGGTAACGAATATCGGATATTCTCTGCCGTATTTTTCCGAGAGCTTGTTTGAAAGCTCGATAAGTCCGTCATGGTATATTTCCCAGCCGAGATCATTGTGGTAGGCGTCTTCTCTGATACCGTCTGCAATGCCCGACACGGTGCTTCTGGAATAGTAGTTTATACCAATGAAGTCGTAATATTTGCCTGATTTAACACCTTTTCGCTTCATAACCGGGAAACGGCACTTTCCCGTCATCATAGCCTCGGTGATAGCGTCCTGGAACATATAAGAGGTAAAGCCTGCACATATCTTATGCCAGAGGCTTTTCTTATTCTCCGGTTCAAAGACGCGAAGGTGGTTTGCAAAGCTGACGAGGGTTTGTTCCCTGCTCTTGCCCATCCTTTCGCGCTTTTGGTGAATCATATTATAGGCTCTTACGTGAGATGCGGTCATATTTGAAAAGACCTTTACAAACTCGGAGAGCGACTTATGCTCCGGGGGCCAGGTGCCGTAAAAGAAGCTGTTGAGGTTATAGACGTTTGGCTCGTTTATGGTTATATAATCGTCAACTATATCGCCAAGGTAATCTACTACTCTCTCGGCAAAATTAAGGAATATATCCGGGGCATCCTTATGCGTCCACGCGCCCATATCCTCAAACCAGAGGGGATTTGTGAAATGGTGGAGGGTGAGCATAGGTCTTACGCCCTTTGACCTCATATACTCGATTTCTTCTCTGTAATGAGCGAGCGCCGACTCGTCAAAGACGTCCCTCTCGGGTTCGATTCGCGACCACTCGATACCGAAGCGGTAAATCTCCAGCCCCATCTCTGCCATAAGGTCAATATCCTCGCGCCACAGATTATAGTGGTCGTCGGCGCGGTAGGGAGAGGTTTGGTCATCAACCTTTCCCTCCTCTGCAAAGCGGTACCAATTGTTATTTTTATCTCCGCCCTCAATCTGCGTTGCGGCGGTTGCGGTACCGAGAAGCAGTCCTTCCTTTAACTTAAATTTCATTTATTTTTCCTCTGCTACACTATTTCTCTCTTCGAGGTCACGGACTATCTCGGCATAGAACTTTTCGTCTATCTTAAACTTCTTCTGATAGAGGAAGAAGCCGAGAAGTATGCAAATAAGCGGGAATATCATCATAGATATTTTCATAATCCAGACAGCGCTGTCGGGGGTTGAGTTAATTATCTCGGCAATAAGGTCGGTATTTCCTTCCGCATCGGCAACGGAATTTGCTATCGCGTTGATACCCGAGATGATGAGCGTGAAGGAGATAACGCCCTTACTCATAGCGCCGCCGAACTGGTTGATGAATGGCTGAACGGCAAAGCTCGCCGCCTCGTTACGCTTACCGAGCTTCCACTCGCCGTACTCAACCGCGTCTGCAAGGAAGAGGAGCATAAGGAGCTGGATAAACGCCTGGGCGAAGAATAGCCCGAGTCCTGCGATAACTATAAGAGGAAGCTGCTCGAAGGAGAGGAAGAACACAATGTAAGAGATAGCAACGGCTACCATCGAGCCTGTGTAAAGCTGCTTTCTTGTAAATTTCTTTCTGAAAAGAGGAAATACAGAGAGCGCTGTAAGCTGTGCTACGGCGAGAACTGCGGCAAAGACCATATAGACTCCCGCATCCTTATAAGCATACTCGAAATAGTAGAGTCCGAAGCCTGTCGTCGTGCAATAGCCTATCATAAAGAGAGCCATTGAAACGGCTGTTACGAGAAGCTGGTCGTTCTTAAAGAGGGCGCGGAACAAGTCCTTAAGCGAGGTGCGCTCTACTGATGCAAGGTGGCTTCTGTCCTCCTTGACGCCAAAGAGGGTTATGCTCTGGAAGAGCATCATAATTATCGCCACGATTATAGCGAAAACGAAATAGCTGTCGCGCTTATCAAGTCCGAGCCCTGCGAAGAGGTCGGGTACCATAGTGTAGATAAGAACCATTGAGAACATACCGACGTTTGCACAAATCCTTGCAAATGCGCCAACGCCCTCACGCACCTTCTGGTCCTTCGAGATAGCGGGCATAAGTGACCAATAGGAAATATCGTTAAGCGAGAAGAATATGCTGAAGAGAAGATAGGTTACGCCAAGAAGGATTATATGCGCGGTTTCGTCCATATTGAAGTTATGGAACATAAGTACGGTAAGAACACCCGTTCCTATCATACCGCCGAATATCCAGGGCTTGAACTTTCCCCACTTTGTTTTGGTATTATCGACTATCGCACCGACGAAGGGGTCGATAACGGCATCGAAAATTCCAAAGAGGGTCAGCATTATACCGATTACGGCAAGGCCTCCGTCAGAGAACGTTACAACGTCGGTTAAGAAATTGAGAAGATACATACTGACAAGGGAGTAGAGTGCGTCACGGCCGACAGTGCCGAGTCCGAAGCAATATTTATTGCGTTTCATTAGCTTATCCATTATTTTTTCTCCTTAATTATATAAAGATTTGATCCATAGTCGCCGAGTATGCGAAGCTTGTCGGAATATCCCGTTCCCTCATACTGCATAGCAAGATTTATTCCGGATATCAGAGCATCGCCTCTTACGGTATACTCCTCGCACCCGTCCGTCATCTCAAAGTTTTTATCCACAAGACGTACAAGCGCACCGCCGGTATTAATCTTAAAGGGAACTATATGCTTTATCAGTGCACCAAAGCGCTTTATTCTAAGATACTGCTTCACGCTTCTTACGGTGTATTCCTTCTCTGCATCGAGATGCTCGACTCTTAAAATATCCCGCCCGGGGCAAGCTCCTATATGATTTTGGAAAAGGCCTACGATGCATTCTCCGTCTGCCGTTATACTGAAAGTATAGCGTGTTTTATCCTTTGTATTATGAATACGAAGCCTGCCGTACTGCAAAGTTCGCCTTTGCTCCTTATAGAAGGCTATCTGCTCCTTTATCGCACGGAGCTCGGCACGCGTAAGCTCTGAAAAATCAAGCTCGTAGCCGAGAACACCGAAGCACGCGACGTTAAAGCGGGTGGAAAGCGGAGTATCCCTTAAGGTCTGCTGGTGGGGTGCCATTGATACGTGGGCTGATACCGTAGACTGCGGATAGAGCCTATATATACCGCTCTGAATATCGAGCCTCTCTATCGGGTCGGTGTTATCCGACGTCCATATCTGCGGAGAATAACAAAGCATTCCGAGGTCAAAGCGGTTACCTCCCGACGAGCAGCTCTCAAAGAGGATATTCGGATGTCTTTTATAGAATATTTCATCAAGTATCCTATAAAGTCCGAGAATGTATCTGTGGTAAAGCTCGCCTTGATTTTTAAGATAAGACGACTGCATATCGCTGATATGCCTGTTGTAGTCCCACTTTACGTACTCGATATTTGACTCGCAAAGCACCTTATCAACGCTGTCGATAATATAATCGCAAACCTCGGGGCGCGAAAGGTCAAGCACCATTTGATTTCTGCCAAAGGATACATGCCTTCCTTCAACCTTCAGCGCCCATTCGGGATGAGCGCGGTAGAGGTCGCTGTTCTGATTTACGCACTCCGGCTCAAACCAGAGTCCGAACTTCATACCGAGCTTGTTTATCCTTCGCGAGAGCCGCTTTATACCCCCGGGGAGCTTCTTTTTATTCACCACCCAGTCGCCAAGGCCTGCCGTATCGTCAGAGCGAGCGCCAAACCAACCGTCGTCGAGAACGAACATCTCCACTCCTAATTTTTTAGCTCTGCCGGCAAGGGAGTGGAGCTTGCGACAGTTAAAATTGAAGAAGGTGGCTTCCCAGTTGTTGATTACAACCGGGCGCTCGGCAGACTTATACTCTCCTCTGACTATATGCTCGTTTACAAAGGCGTGCATATTCGCTGAAACCGAATTTAAGCCCTTATCACCAAAGCTCATCACAGCCTGGGGTGTGACGAAGCTCTCGCCCGTTTTCAAGCGCCAGAGGAAGCAATGCGGATTTATACCAGACATTATACGAAGGGTGTCAAAGGGAGCTTTTTCTACCGCAGTATAGTGATTACCGCTGTAAACAAGATTGAAGGCATAGGCTCCGCCGTGATCGTTGTCTGCTCCTCGCGAGGCAAGCATGACTCCCGCGTTATGCCTATTTGACGACGAGCCTGTGGTCGAATCGTTGACGTAGATGCCGTACTCAATCGATCTGCGATGCTCGTGCGCCTCCTTTGCCCAAGAGCCGTCAAAGGTAAGAAGGTCGTATTCAGAGTCGGCAAAATCTACCATAAGGCTCATAAGCTTTCTGATATAGACCTCGCCCTGCGAACCGTTTATAAGCTCGGTGTTTCTGGCTATTACGTTGGTGCCATAGTAAACCGTGTAGTTTAACTTTAGCTTTATATCAGAGTATTTTCTGTCAGAGAGGGTTATCTCGAGAGTTTCTCCGTCGCCGTAGGCTGTAGGAAGCGTGGGTGTAGTGTATGAGCCGTCCAAAACGCGCGAGGACTCGTATATAAAGTCGGTAACGAAGGTGCCGTCGGGCATAATAAGCTCGGTCGGAGAGTGGCGAAAGTCGCCCTTGCCTACTCCCGAATACTCAAGGAGCGTAGTATCAAGAGAATATACGGGAGTGTCAGCCTCGTATTCAACAGTTGAGCCGAGCTGTATTTCGTTCTTTAAGCGGAGTGCTGTGTAGTCCTGCTCCGCAAGGCGTGCGCCGTAATATATATGCTCAAGATGTCCCTTTTCAGTCACGGAAAAGACGTAGCTTGTGTCTTTGGTATCAAGCTTAAAGACGTTATCCTTTATACTTATCATACGGACTCCTCCTTAGCAAAAAGCGTAAATTCGTAAGGACGAAGAGTACCGTCCGTCGACTGCTCGCAGTTAGATATCAGCGCTCTGCCTTGAATTTTAATCGGCATTTCACGTTTTTTGGTTGAGAAGTTGAATACGGCAACGAGTTTTTCACCATTATACTCACGCTCGAAGGCGTATACGTATTTCCCCTGATAAAGCTCTCTGAATGAGCCGTAAAGAAGAGTGTCGGAGCTCTTTTTCTGCGCGTTCATCTTCTTGAAGAACGCGATAATGCCGTCAGGATCTGCAAGGTCACGCTCGACGTTTATATCCTTATAATTCGGGTTTATCTTAAGCCAAGGAGCTCCCGAGGTAAAGCCCGCGCCCTCCTCTGATGTCCACTGCATAGGAGTTCTTGCATTGTCTCTTGAGGTTTTGTTGATAAGCTTCCAACGGAAAGGCTGAATTATGCCGAGAGATTTTGCCATCTTATCAACGTTGTGGCTCTCAATATCCACGATTTCATCAAGAGAATTAAACGCGCCGTTTGTCATGCCTATTTCCTGTCCCTGATAGATAAAGGGTGTTCCGCGAAGAGAGAAGATAAGACCTATGAGCATCTTTGAGCCAACGGCTCTGTATTCCCCTCCCTCTACGAATCTTGTAACCGAGCGAGGCTGGTCGTGGTTTTCAAAATAACAGGTGTTCCAATCAAGACCGTTTTGCCACTTTGTGATAATCTTCATAAGCTTACTTGGCTTAAATTTAGTCTTAAACCACTTGACGCCTATCTGGTCGCACTCCATGTGCTCAAAAGCAAATACCATATCAAGCTCGCGGCGGGACTCGTCGCAAAGATCTCTTGCCTCCTTAAGATCGACGAAAACCGTTTCTCCAACCGTGAAGGCATCGTACTTATCCATACAGTCACGGCGAAGACCGGCGAGTATTTTGTGACAGCCGTCGGTGGAGAGATAATGCTCCTGTCCTGTGAGGACAAGTTGTTTTTTTCCATCGGCAAAGGTATTTTTATAAATGATATTTATAACGTCGCATCTGAAGCCCGCGACGCCCTTATCAAGCCAGAAGCGCATAATATCAACTATCTCGTCATAGACCTCAGGGTTGTACCAATTTAGGTCGGGCTGTTTTTTCGAGAATAGGTGGAGATAATACTCCTCGTTTTTCGGGTCGCCGAAGGGCTCCCAAGGGCAGTCGGCAAAGAAATTGCCCCAATTGTTAGGAAGCTTACCGTCCTTACCCTTCTTTATGATATAATAATTCTTGTATTTTTCATCTCCCGCCTTTGCTTTAACAAACCACTCGTGCTCGTCAGAGGTGTGGTTTATAACGAGGTCCATAATTATTCTGATACCTCTGGCTTTCGCCTCTGAAAGAAGCTCGTCAAAGTCAGCCATAGTACCAAACTCGGGCTGAATATCCTTGTAATCCGAGATGTCGTAGCCGTTATCGTCGTTAGGGCTCTTATATACAGGGGAAAGCCATATAACGTCAACACCGAGGTCTTTAAGATAATCGAGCTTTGAGATTATTCCTCTGATATCGCCTACTCCGTCACCGTCCGAGTCGCAAAAGGAACGGGGATATATCTGATATACTGTTGAATTTTTCCAAAACTTTGTGCTCATATTAATTTGACCTTTCAAGAATTTCGGACAGGAGGGATACGAAATCAGCCTCCGCCTCGATAAGAGCCTTGTCATTCACGAAATAATAGTCGTAGTCATAGTTTTCTACACAGTCGTCGGCATAGTTTCCGTAATGAGTCTTTTTCATTCTCTCGCCGCCTCTGACGAGCAGGGCCTTTGCCTCACCGCCCGTTGCCGAAACGAACTTTGCAATCTCCTCCGGCTCTCTTATATGAACGAAAAGTATCTCGTCCTCGGAACAGATAAACTCACGGTATCTTTCCGTAAGCCACACCGTCGGATAGTCGTTATAT
The DNA here is from genome assembly GCA_017463125.1 of Clostridia bacterium. Taxonomy (GTDB): domain Bacteria; phylum Bacillota; class Clostridia; order Oscillospirales; family CAG-272; genus UBA1740. The sequence continues at coordinate 10,765 of JAFTPV010000016.1, forward strand.
TCTACTGTCAGCTGCTTTAAGTCAGCTAAAAACTTACGGGACTTATCGTCCTTTGCGCCGTCCCAGCCAAAGAGAGATGCAACCTCCTTTATCGGCGTTATGGAAGAGATATTTTTAACCTTAAAATGCCTTGAAGCAAGCTCGCATAGTGTATCCTTACCTACTCCGCCTGCTCCGTTGATAATCAAGACTGTTTTTTTCATTGCTTTGCCCTCTCGTAGTTTATCACATTATAATATAACACACGAAGATTTGAAAGTCAACCAATGACGCGCCCAAATAAAAATTTTTAATAATATTTATGTCAAAGTATACAAATATTTTTGGAAAATTGTAGCAAAAGAGGCGAGAAAAACAGTTTTTTCGACGGTGGAGAATGAAAGTTTTTTCCTAAAAATATCTTACGCTTTAATATTGACTTTTCAGCTAAAAAATGTTACAATACATAATGGATTATTATTTTTATCGGAAGGCGGGGTGAGATACCTTTGAAAAGCTGTTTTCCCGGTGTGCTCGGCAACAAAAAAACGCGGGAGCGCATTGGCTCGGCAATTCTTGCAGGCACTCTGCCGCACGCTCTTCTGGTAATCGGACCTGACGGCTCGGGTAAATCCACGCTGGCGCGGGAGATAGCGGCGGCGCTGAACTGCGAGAGGCGTGAGAGTGACGGTGTACCTCTTCCGTGCGGAGAATGTAACTGCTGTAAGAGGATATACGCATCAAACTTCCCCGACGTCAAGACGCTATCAAGACCGAAGGACAGAGCCACCATAGGAGTTGAGGCGATAAAGGATTTCAGAGAGGATATGCTTCTCTCCTCCACAGAGTCGGAATACAAAATATACGTTATAGACGACGCTGAATGTATGACTACCGAAGCACAGAACGCGCTTCTTAAGGTGCTGGAGGAGCCGCCCTCAAGAGTAATAATAATTATGCTCTCAAGAGAGGGCGACAAGATACTCACGACTATCAAAAGCCGAGCGCAGCAGATATACACCGAGCGCTTTGCGAAGGAGGAGTTAAGAGAGCATCTTATGAAGCTCTCCCCCGATGCGAGATTACTCTCGGTTACCGACCCAAAGAGGCTTGACGACGTAATTATGAGTGCTGACGGAAGGCTCGGCAGGGCTATTACGCTGACCGATAGCCGTCTAGCAGAGGAAAACGAGGCGCAAAGAAAAGAGGTCTGTGAGATAATACGTTGCATAACGGACAAGCACGGCTATGCCGAGATACAGACCGCTCTATCGCACCTTTCAAGCAAGCGGGGAGAGCTTATGGAAGGACTTGAGATGCTTATCGGGGCTTTGCGCGATATAATAGCCGCAAAGAGCTATGACGCTTGTACTACCGTGTTTTATTCATCGGCTGCGGAGGCGCTTGCCGTTTGTCCAACGGTATCCGTAAAGCGTCTTATGGCAGTCTACGACGAGCTTATGGCCGCGCACGAGCGAATATCCAAAAACGCCGGTATCTCCAACGTAATCGCGACGCTTGGGGCAAGACTGAAGTTTATTTAAGAAAATACCGAAAGGAACTGATATATGGCAGATGAAATAGTAAAAGCTACCGAAAAGGCAGCAGATAACGATATGACCGAGGTCGTCGGCATCAATTTCCGTGAGGCAGGAAAGGTATATTACTTTTCTCCCGGCAACCTTAAGCTCACCCCCAGAGAGCACGTTATAGTTGAAACGGCTCGCGGCGTGGAGATGGGCGTTGTCAAAATGGGAAATAAAAGAATCCCCTCCTCCGAGGTAATCTCTCCACTTAAGCCTATCACGAGAGTGGCTACAAAAGATGACCTTATAAAGAATGAAAAAAACCGCAAGGCAGAGGCTGATGCGGCACTTGTTTGCAAAAAGAAGATTGAAGAGCACGGGCTTGAGATGAGCCTTGTTGGCGTTGAATACACCTTTGATAACTCGAAGCTAATATTCTACTTTACCTGCGAATCCCGAGTTGATTTCAGAGAGCTGGTAAAGGATCTTGCGTCCACCTTCAGAACGAGAATCGAGCTTCGCCAGATAGGAATAAGAGACGAGGCGAAGATGATGGGCGGTCTTGGCACGTGCGGAAGAAAATTCTGCTGTGCGGGCTTTCTCTCCGATTTCGTTCAGGTGTCCATCAAGATGGCAAAGGAGCAGAATTTCTCCCTGAACTCCGCAAAGGTATCAGGTGCTTGCGGAAGGCTTATGTGCTGCCTTCGCTACGAGCACGACACCTACGAGGAAGCGATTAAAAATACACCGCCGGTTGGGTCCACCGTTTCAACCAAGGACGGCGTCGGCACTGTTATAGAAACGAAGCCGCTCGCGGCAGAGATAAAGGTCAAAATCTCCGATAACGACAAGGACGTTCCCAAATTTTACAAATGCTCTGACGTAAAGGTTCTATCCCGCCCGCAGAAGAAGCAAAATAAGGCAGAGGAAGAAGAATTTGACGAGCAAAACTAAAAATTATGCCCGTTTTAAGCATATTTTTTCACTTTTTTTCTAAAACATCTTGATTTTTTCGATAAATGTGTTAGAATATAGATGACAACAAAAAACAAATGGAGGTTTTTTCACATGGCATACAAAATTTCCGATGAGTGCATCAGCTGCGGCGCTTGCCAGGATGCATGCCCTACCGGTTGCATCGCTGAGGGCGATGGCAAATATGTAATCAATGCAGATGATTGCGTTAGCTGCGGTTCTTGCGCGGACGCTTGTCCCGTAGGCGCACCTGCTGAAGAATAATTTCTCTCTCAGGGACATAGAAAAAGCGGGGTATATTCTCCGCTTTTTTCATTATAAACATATTTATGGTAAAATTAGGAAATTTTTTATGGAAAGATGTGATTTCGTCAACGACTCGTTAAGGCTTATTCAGGACACCGATGGGCTAACCTTCGGCACGGACGCCCTGCTCCTTGCGGGATATATTTCCACAATGGGAGCATACGGCTGTGAGCTTGGAGGCGGTAGCGGCATTATATCAATGCTTCTGCTCACGCGGGGTAAGCTCTCCCGCGCTCTGTCGCTCGAGGTACAAGAAAGCTACGCCGAGCTTATAGTAAAAAACGCCAAGCTGAACGGGCTATCAGACAGACTGACCACCGTATGCGCCGATATAAGAGAATATAAAAGTAAGGATGAGTTTGACATCGTTTTTTCAAACCCTCCGTATATGAAAACGGGTGCAGGCAAGGAAAACGGGGAGTTAAAAAAATACGTTGCGCGTCACGAGGTTAAGGGTGACATAACAGATTTTTGCAAGGCGGCGAAAAGACTGCTCAAATACGGCGGAGCCTTTGCCGCAGTTTACAGACCTGACAGGCTGTGCGACCTTATCTGCGCTATGCGGGAAAGCTCACTTGAGCCAAAGCGCATAACCTTCGTGCATGCGGACACGGAGTCCGAGTCCTCTATGGTGCTTATCGAGGCAAAGCTCGGAGGCAAGAGCGGTATGCAGCTCACAAGACCGCTCATTATCTATAAGGACAAGGGTCACACGGAATACACGGACGATATGAAATTCATTATGGAAAACGGAGCTTTTCCAAAGGGATATAAAAGATGAGTACTGAAAAAAACAAGGTAGAAAAGGGAGTGCTGTATCTCGTAGCAACGCCGATAGGCAACCTTGCCGATATTTCCGAGAGAGCTGTAAAGGTTCTCTCCGAGGTCGACTTTATAGCGGCGGAGGATACGAGAAATTCGCTGAAGCTGCTATGCGCTCTCGGAATACATAACGAGCTCGTAAGCTACCACGAGCATAACAAGCGCTCGAGCGGCGAGAGGCTCGTTGCAAGACTGCTGTCCGGCGAGGCCTGCGCGTTGATAACCGATGCGGGAATGCCTGCCATAAGCGATCCCGGAGAGGATATAGTGCGGCTATGTCAGGAGGCGGGTATCAGAGTCAGCGTCGTACCGGGGGCGTGCGCTGCGGTGTCTGCCCTATCGCTCTCGGGTCTTTCTACCGTCAGATTTGCCTTTGAGGGCTTTCTTCCGGCAAAGACCTCGGATAGAAGAGCCAGGCTTGACGGTGTTAAAAGCGAGGAACGCACGATGATATTCTACGAGGCGCCCCACAAGCTAAGAGCAACGCTGGCGGATATGAGCGGCGTCTTTGGTGCTGACAGAAAAATATCGCTCTGCCGCGAATTAACCAAGTTAAATGAAGAAATTTACAAAACGACGATTGGTGAGGCCGTGAGACTTTACGAAGAGAGAGAACCGAGAGGCGAGTACGTTCTCGTAGTCGAAGGGTGCGATAGGGCGCAAGCGGCGGATACGGAGGTACTTAACCTCTCACCGCTTGAGCATATTGCAAAATACGAGCAAGAGGGCATGAGCCGTATGGACGCGATAAAGCGTGCCGCGAAGGAGCGAGGAATGTCAAAATCAGAGTTATACAAGCTCACCGTAAAGGATTGAATAATGATATGAAAAAAGAAACTAAGGAATCACTCGTCAAGCTTCTCTTGTCGGGAGCTGTAATATGCGTGATATTGGTCATCGGTTATTTTATACTTAAGCAGCTCGGGATACTTGATATGACACGAGAGGAGATGCAGGCGTTTATCGAATCTACGGGCGTTATAGCGCCTCTTGCGTTTATCGCGGTATCGTTCTTACAGGTCACATTCGTGCCGATACCCAGCACGGTCAGCATCCTTGCGGGCAACTATCTCTTCGGCCCTTGGCTTGCGTTTCTCTACTCCTATATAGGAATAATGCTCGGCGCTATGCTGGCGTTTGCACTCGGCAGACTTGTCGGCCGTCCCTACATAAACTGGGTTGCGGGTAATAAAGAAACTGCTGACGAGTGGCTGGCGAAGCTAAATGGACGTGAAACCGTATTTCTCTTCTTCGCATTTCTCTTCCCCGCTTTTCCCGACGACCTTCTCTGCTCGGTTGCGGGTATTTTGCCTATATCCTTCACCACCTTCCTAATAATGCAGCTTGTGACGAGGGTTACGGCTATCGGCGGAACGCTGCTCTTTATGTCAGGAGAGGTAATTCCCTACGAGGGCTGGGGTCTTGTGGTTATAGTTATACTGGTAATAATTGCTCTTCTTGCCTTCGTTTTAAGTATGAAATACGCCGTAGAGCTTAACGATATGTTTGAGCGTCTTGTTCAAAGGGTGAACGGCTTTGTCAAAAACAAATTCTCAAGGAAGAAATAATCATATTAAGGGGCGTCCGAGCCTTTTACGGACGCTCTTTTTCTATTTCACTGTTGAAAAGTTTAAAAAATATGATATAATATATTGTATAAAACGCTTTGGGCAGGTTGCTATATGAATATAAAAAAGTGGTTAGAAAAAAATGCGCGTAGTCTTTCGGGACGTGTCGTAGCAATAAGCGGTGCAACGGGCGGTATCGGACGCGAGCTGTGCCGTCACGTAGCCTCACTCGGTGCAAGTCTTATAACTATGGACAGAAACAGCGAGCGCTCGCTTGCCCTGTGTAAAGAGATAGAGGGAGAGTTTCCCGGTATAAGCACGTCGCATATACGGCTTGACCTATCAGACATAGAATCGGTTAAAAGGTGTATAGAGAAGCTAAAAGAAAACGTTCCCGATTACATAATACTCAATGCAGGCGCCTATCATATTCCCCTGTGCGAATGTAATACGGGCTACAACAACGTTTTCAGCATAAATTTCGTTTCTCCCTACATTATATGCCGCGCTCTTTGCGGAGCGGTTGCGGCAAATGGCGGTAAGATAATTGCGATAGGCAGTATAGCGCACGGATATTCGATTGCTGACAGGAATGACGTTGATTTCTCCACCCGAAAAAAATCGAGCCTTATTTACGGTAATGCGAAAAGATACCTTATGTACGGGTTGTGTGAGCTTTGCGACGGTTCTGTTGCCATAGCGCACCCGGGAATCACGCTGACGAACATTACCGCTCATTACCCCAAGATTATATTTTCATTAATTAAGCACCCGATGAAGATAATTTTTATGTCACCGAAGAAGGCGTCCCTCTCTATCATAGCGGCAATGTTCTCGGATATATCCGCTCACGAGTGGGTGGGACCGCGTATCTTTGGTATTTGGGGAAGCCCGAAAATACAACGCTTAAGAAAATTGCGCGACGAGGAGCGAAATATCATTCTCGGCGAATGCGAAAAAATTGCTAAAACTGTTAAAATGTAAAATAAATTTAGAAAATAATATTGTAATTTTCGCGTAAATATGTTAAAATGTAGGGTGAATTATTATCGAAAGGGGTAAGGTCTGTATGGATAACAAAAAAAACAAAGAGTCCGTTTCGGATATTGACGACGTATATACCGAAGAGGAAAGCTCCATAACCGAAGAACCCGACGTGCAAAACAACGACGATAAGATAGGCGAGCCGTCTATTGAGTCACTTCTATATGACGTTGACGACGATATAAGCCCTGCCGCCTCTTACAAAACAGAGGCAAGCTTTGAGGATTTCTTTGCCGATTACAAGGCGAAAATAAGTCAGGCGCTTGCTATGACTAAGGCAAAGGACGGCGAGACGGCAGACGAAGGCGACACCGCAATACAGGAGTCCTTCGATATCCCATCCCCTGCAATAGACGATGCGGTACCTGTCGATATACCTTCTCCCGAGGCAGAGGACGCTACTGTTGAGGAAGATGCTCTGACAGAGGCTGAGCCTATTCAGATAGCTATGGATCTTGGGGATACCTTATATCCGCAAAAGGACGAAGAAGAGGACGAGGAGCTTGACGTATACAACCCCGAAAAGCCGAGATTTATCGATTCGGTATTTGAGTTTGTGGAGCTGTTCACTCTGACGCTTGCTGCCGTGTTCGTTATAACCTCATTTTTCTTCAGGCACGCGATAGTGGACGGCGGATCTATGGAAAACACTCTTCACCACGAGGAGCATCTTATTATTTCCGACTTTCTTTACACTCCCGAGAGAGGTGACATTATAGTATTCCAGGATTATTCAACGGGATACAAGAATGCACTCGTCAAGCGTGTTATCGCTATTGAGGGCGATACGGTCAGCGTCGATATGGACGGAAACGTTACGGTAAACGGCGAGGCTCTCTTTGAGGACTACGTATATATTGACGGAGCCTTCCCCACAGGATATTATGGCAGAGAGTGCGTCGTGCCGGAGGGTGAGGTATTTGTTCTCGGAGATCACAGAAACGCGTCCTCCGACTCCGCAACCTTCCCTGACGCTACTATCAGCGTTGATTCAATTCTCGGTAAGGTTCTCTTAAGGATATATCCTTTTGACAGCTTCGGTCTTGTTGACTGATGATATGATTAATGAAAGGAGCTATGAAGGTGGCTTCAAATCCTATACAATGGTTCCCCGGTCACATGGCCAAGACCAAGCGAATGATGCGCGAATGTCTTGGCGAGGTGGATATAGTAATCGAGCTGCTTGACGCAAGGATACCGTATAGCTCAAAAAACCCGGAAATTGAAGGGCTGGTCGGCACGAAGCCAAAGCTCGTAGTTCTCACGAAATCTACCCTTGCAAATCCCGAGTATTCAAGACTCTGGAAGGAAAAATATACGAGAGCCGGAAGCCGCGCCGTTATAATCGACTCTACCGCTAACATCGGTATAGACGCTCTTGAGGGAGCTGTACGCGAGCTTCTTGCAGAAAAGATTGAGAGATATAACGATAAGGGAATGAGCGGCAGACGCCTTAAGGCTATGATAGTCGGTATTCCTAACGTTGGAAAATCTTCGCTTATCAATCGCATTGCAGGCGGTAAGAAGGCAAAGGTTGAGGATAGACCCGGCGTCACTATGACGAAGCAATGGGTTCCCACCAGCATCGGACTTGACCTTCTTGATATGCCCGGTGTTCTGTGGCCTAAGTTCGAGGACTCGACGGTTGGTGAAAATCTCGCTATGACCGGTGCTATCCGCGACAAAATTTTAGATACCGAGGAGATAGCTATGCTTCTCTGCTCACGACTTATGAACGTGGCACGGGACGAGTTTCTCGCAAGGTATAAGCTAAAAGAGGAGGAATGTGTCGGCCTTGACTCATACGACCTCTTTGAGCTTGTGGGCAGGAGGCGCGGCTTCCTTATCAGCGGGGGCGAGATAAATCACTCGAGGACTGCGGAAATGCTCCTTGACGAATTCAGGGGCGGAAAGATTGGCCGCATCACTCTCGAGCGACCTTAAGAAAGGACAGTTATATGCCAACCTTTGAATATGAAGAAAAGCACTACGCCGAAGGTTATACCGCTATATGCGGCTGTGACGAGGCAGGGCGCGGCCCACTCTGCGGTCCTGTTGTAGCGGCGGCAGTAATACTGCCTAGGGGCGAGATAATTGAGGGACTTAACGACTCGAAGAAGCTGACGGAGAAGCGGCGCGAAGCGCTCTTTGATATAATAAAGGAAAGAGCTGTCGCATACTCCATCGCTGAGGCGTCACCCTCGGAAATAGACGAAATAAACATACTTAACGCATCGATGTTAGCTATGAGGCGGGCCGTTGAGGGTCTTTCCGTTCCTGCCGATTTTGCTCTTATCGACGGCAACTGCTCAAGGGGCTTTGGTATCCCGACGGAAACGGTAGTCAAGGGAGATTCAAAAAGCTGCTCCATAGCGGCGGCATCAATTTTGGCAAAGGTCACCCGTGACAGAGGGTGTGTCGAGCTTGACAAGCAATATCCGGAGTATAATATAGCAAAGCATAAGGGTTATCCTACTAAGGAGCACATGGACGCCGTGAGAAAATACGGTGCAGCTCCTATATACAGAAAAACGTTCTTGAAATTTCTGAGTAAAGATGAAAATTCTTGAAATACTGACAGAAAAGAGGCTTACGGGAAACAAGGGCGAGCGAGAAGCCGCAAGATTTCTCAAAAAGCAGGGCTATAAAATTCTTAAGAGGAATTACGTTGGGACTGACAGCGAAATAGACATTATTGCAAAAAATAACCAAACGCTCGTTTTCGTTGAGGTTAAGACAAGGCATCTGTCGGCTATCGACCCAAAAGAGCCGCGTCCTGCTTCAGCCGTAAATCCACAAAAGCAAAGAAAAATAATATCATGCGCGAGTCAGTATAAGCGCCGCTTCGGTGACGGATACCGAATGCGCTTTGACATAATCGAGGTATATCTCGATAACTCAAGCGGTAAGGACAGGCTTCACGATATAAAGCATCTTATCGGCGCATTTGACATGAACACAGCATACGCAAAGCACTAATCGCAAAGGAAAGGTAAAACAAAATGAACTACATCAGCACAAGAGGCGCAGAGGCAGAGGGGGTAAGCTCGGCATACGCAATCAAGACAGGTCTTGCATCAGACGGCGGTCTTTATATGCCGAGGGAGCTTCCCAAAATAGATCTCGATTACATTAAGGCGCTCGCCCCTCTCACATATCCCGAAAGAGCGGCTAAAATTCTCTCGCTCTTCCTCGATGACTACACGTATGAGGAGCTTCTCGAGGACGCGGAGGGCGCGTATTCGGAGAAAAAGTTCATCCCCTCCCCCGCTCCTATAACGGAGCTTGACGGTGGGAGATATATGCTGGAGCTGTGGCACGGTCCCACCTCGGCATTTAAGGATATGGCGCTTCAGATAATGCCAAGACTTTTCGTCAGGGCACTCAGAAAATGCAACGAAAGCCGATGTGCGCTCATTCTTGTAGCCACCTCTGGCGATACCGGAAAGGCGGCTCTTGAGGGCTACCGCGACGTTGACGGCACAAAGATAAAGGTGTTCTACCCCATTAACGGTGTCAGCCGCGTGCAAAAGCACCAGATGCAGACACAGGAGGGAGGCAACGTATCCGTTGTAGGAATAGTCGGTAACTTTGATGACGCGCAGAGCGGTGTCAAGAAAATATTCTCGGATACCGAATTTTCAAAGGAGCTTTCGGACGGAGGCGTATTCCTCTCCAGCGCCAATTCAATAAACTGGGGCAGACTCGTTCCGCAGATAGTTTATTATATTTCAGCGTACTGCGATATGTATAAGAGCGGTGCTATCTCTCTCGGAGATAAGATCGACGTATGCGTGCCTACGGGTAATTTCGGAAACATCTTCGCGGCATTTATCGCAAAGCTTATGGGCGCGCCTATCGGCAAGCTTGTTTGCGCTTCCAATAAAAATAACGTTCTCACCGATTTCCTTACTAAAGGCGAGTACGACAAAAACCGAGATTTCCACGCAACCATCTCTCCCTCTATGGATATTCTTATATCCTCTAATCTTGAAAGACTTCTCTACATTCTTCTCGGCCATGAGAAAACCGCAGAATATATGAGAAAACTTGCGGCAGACGGAAAATACAAGCTGACAGACGAAGAATTCAAGCTTGTGTCCGAGCATTTCGTCGGCTACTATACCGACGAGGACGAGTGCCGCGCTACCGTAAAGCGTACCTACGAAAATATAAACAGCCTTATAGACACACACACAGCCGTTGCCGTTTCTGCGGCAGAAAGATATGCGTGCGACCATAAGGCCGAAAATAAGATGCTCGTTGTTTCAACCGCTTCTCCTTATAAATTTGCCGCAGACGTTCTTGACTCACTTGGCGGCAAAAAGCCCGAGAACGACCTTCTCGCTCCCTCGGAGCTTGAGGCACTGACGGGAGTTGCAATACCCGCTCCTCTTTCAAGCATTCTTGAAAAGACGGCTATTCACAAGGACGTTATTGACAGAGAAGAAATGATGGCTTCCGTTAAGGAGTTCGCTTTAGGATAATCAGATTTCCTTGGGCTTGAAGGTTACGCAGCTTGTGTTAGCCGAGCAATCAGCCTCTCTCGGACCTACCGAGATACTGCCTGCGTGACAGCTGTTGTTCTCCGCGTGGTAAACACAGTTTCTTACATCGCAGCTAATGCCCTTAATGCATTTTCCGCTCTCACAGGACTGAGTGTTCTTCTGCTTATTCTGTTCCATTTTTTTCAAAACCTCTTTCGTTTTTATTGCCAAACGGCATATATATTATTGTCAGGGGACTGATATTTATTCAATTTTTAAGAAGGGAGTGATGAGTACGGCGCTTTATACCATTGCGGATCTTCATCTTTCGACGCTTGACGCAACCAATAAGTCTATGGAAGTCTTCGGCTCGCGCTGGGCAGACTATATTACGAGAATAGAGAACAATTGGCGTCATCTCATTACCGACTCGGACACGGTGGTTATTCCCGGGGATATATCATGGGCTCTCTCTCTTGAGGAGGCTGAATGTGACTTGAAATTTCTCGACTCGCTTCCCGGCAAGAAGATACTCGGCAAGGGCAACCACGATTTTTGGTGGTGCACGATGAAAAAGCACAATGCTTTTTTTGAACGGGTGGGGATAAAGACTATTTCCTTTCTCTTTAACAACGCTCACGAAGCTGACGAGTATATAATAGCCGGCACGCGCGGGTGGTATAACGACTCTGATGCCGCTAATGCTCCTGACAGTGCCGATTTTGAAAAGCTGACGAACAGAGAGGCTCTGCGACTGAAGGCGAGCCTTGCTGAAGCGAAACGCCTGAAGCAGCTTTCTCCCGAAAAGGAGATAATAGCGTTTATGCATTTCCCGCCCTATTGGAGCGGAAAGGCGTCAGACTCGCTTATAGAGCTGCTAAAAGAAGCAGAGGTCAAAAGAGTGTATTTCGGTCACATACACGGAAATTACACTATTCCGCAAAGCTTTACCTTTGACGGTATAGAAATGAACATTGTGTCAGCAGATTACTTAAAGTTCGTGCCAAAAATCGTGAAATAGTAACGAAAATTATAATTTTTTTTTAGACATCTTGACAAACTCTATAATTTGTTGTAAAATAATGTGGTTATTAAATTAAATAAAAATAAAATTGACTCTTTGGAGGAAAGAAAATGAGCCTTATCAAAAAGGAGCTTACTGAAAAGTCCGGTTACACTATGGAGTTTTCCGTAAGCAAGGAAGTTTACGAGAAAGCAGAATACGAAGCGTACAAGAAGAACGTAAAGTCTATCAACGTTCCCGGCTTCAGAAAGGGCAAGGCGCCTAAGGCTATTATCGAAAAGTATTACGGCAAGGGCATATTCTTCGAGGATGCTATCAACGAGTGCATTCCCGAGGCTTTTGAGGCTGCTGTCAAGGAAGCAGGTCTTGATATAGTTGGTCAGCCCCAGTTCGACATCGTTTCTACCGACGGTGACATCGTTCTTAAGGCTGTTGGCTTTGTTAAGCCCGAGGTTACCATCGAGGGCTATGCAGGCATAGCTGTTGAGAAGAAGGTTGACGCGGTTTCTGACGAGGACGTTGACAAAGAGGTTGAGAACGCAAGAAAGAGAAACGCAAGAAGCGTTGACGTTACTGACAGAGCTGCTGCTATGGGCGATATTGCGAATATCGACTACGAGGGCTCGGTTGACGGCGTAGCATTTGACGGCGGCAAGGGCGCAGGCCACGACCTCACTCTCGGCTCCGGTGCGTTCATTCCCGGCTTTGAGGAGCAGATCGTTGGCAAGAATATCGGTGAGGAGTTTGACGTAAACGTTACCTTCCCTGAGGAATATCACGCAAAGGATCTTGCCGGCAAGGCAGCAGTCTTCAAGACCAAGCTCAATTCTCTTAAAGTTGAGGAGCTTCCCGCACTTGACGACGAATTTGTAAAAGATGTTTCAGAATTTGATACACTTGATGAATATAAGGCAGACATCAAGTCTAAAATGGTAAAGAGAAACGAAGAGAAGGCAGATGCAGAGGTTGAGAACGCTCTCGCCGAGGCTCTTATGGAGAAGCTCGTAGCTGAGATTCCCGAGCCTATGTTCGCTATCGAGACCGAAAACTTCGTTCGCGACTATGATAACAGACTCAGACAGAACGGTCTTGATCTCAATACTTATTTCAAGTATACAGGCCTTACGCTCGACGCTCTCAGAGCGCAGATGCGTCCCCAGGCTGAAAAGCAGGTTAAGATGCGCCTTGCTCTCGAGAAGATCGCTTCTCTTGAGGCTCTTACCGTTTCCGCAGAGGAAATTGAGGCAGAATACAAGAGAATCTCCGATGCATACGGCGTAGCTCTTGACGAGGTTAAGAAGATGATCGCCGAGGAGGATATCAAGGCTGACATGCTTGTCGGTGCGGCTATGAAGTTCGTTAAGGACAACGCAAAGGTTGGTGCGGCAAAGAAGAAGGCAGCTCCTAAGAAGAAGGCTGCTCCCAAGGCCGAGCAGACTGTTGAGGCTGCTACTGAAGAAAAGGCAGAAAAGCCCGCTCCCAAGAAGAGAACCACCAAGAAAAAGGCTGATACGACAGCTGAATAATCATCAATAATCATCAGCCGACGGTCGATATACTCTCTGACTGTCGGCTGTTATTAAAATAAAAAACGGAAGGTAGGATACAGCTATGGCACTTGTACCCGTTGTCGTAGAGCAGACCTCGCGCGGTGAGCGCTCATACGACATTTACTCCAGACTCTTGAATGACAGAATTATTTTTCTCTCCGATGAGGTCAACGACGTAACCGCATCTTTGGTTGTCGCACAGCTTCTTTACCTTGAAGCACAGGACCCCGACAAAGACATATACCTTTACATCAACAGCCCCGGCGGCTCTATCTCCTCGGGTATGGCGATCTACGACACTATGAACTACATTAAGTGTGACGTATGCACCATTTGCGTAGGTATGGCAGCTTCTATGGGTGCTTTCTTGCTCTCCAGCGGTGCCAAGGGCAAGAGATTTGCTCTGCCTAATGCGGAGGTTATGATTCACCAGCCTCTCGGCGGTATGAAGGGCCAGGCAACCGACATCAAGATACACGCGGATCATATCTTAAGAATCAGGGCAAAGCTCAATCAGCTTCTCTCGGAGCAGACGGGCAAGCCTCTTAAGACTATCGAGCGCGACACCGAGCGCGACAACTTTATGACAGCCGAGGAGGCTCTCGAGTACGGCCTTGTTGACAAGGTAATTACCAAAAAGGAACTTTAATAAAAATGGCTGAAAAACCAACTGACACACTGCGCTCGTGCGCCTTCTGCGGAAGAACGGAGGAGGAGGTCACGTTCCTTATCCCCGCAAGAGATGGAAGGACTTATATTTGTGACAGCTGTATCGAGGTGTGCGCCGAGTTTATAGAGGAAAACCTTCGCGGCACAGATGAGCTTGATAGCGAGACTCTATCCTTCGCAACTCTCCCCCGCCCTAAAGATATAAAGGCTATGCTTGATCTGCACGTTATCGGTCAAGAGGATGCAAAGCTTGCGCTCTCCGTAGCTGTATATAACCATTATAAGAGAATTCTCACGCTTGAGGAAAACGAAAAGGGAAAAAAGAAATCAAAAACCAATACTGAGGGTGACACCGATGACGGCGTCGAGATACAGAAATCAAACGTACTGCTCCTAGGTCCCACCGGCGTTGGAAAAACCTATATTGCCCAAACTCTCGCAAAGAGCTTCAAGGTTCCCTTCGCCATTGCAGATGCAACGACTCTCACGGAGGCCGGATATGTCGGCGAGGACGTCGAGAACATTCTCCTGCGTCTTATTCAGGCGGCTGACTACGACGTCGAGAAAGCTGAGCACGGTATTATATATATTGATGAAATTGACAAGATTGCAAGGAAGGGCGAGAACCGCTCTATCACCCGCGACGTATCAGGCGAGGGTGTACAGCAGGCTCTTCTAAAAATTCTTGAGGGAACCGTAGCAAACGTACCTCCTCAAGGAGGTCGTAAGCATCCTAACCAGGAGTTTATTCAAATTAATACTAAGAATATTCTCTTTATATGCGGCGGAGCATTTGACGGCATTGAATCTATAATCGAAAAGCGCAAGGGCTCACAGCAGATAGGCTTCAACACGGATAAAACTACGAAAAAGGAAAAGGTGGAGCGCGGCGTTTACAAGGACGTTATCGCACACGATGTTGTAAAATACGGCATTATACCCGAGCTTGTTGGCAGACTTCCCGTTATCGTAGCGCTTGAAAACCTTGATGAAGAGGCGCTGGTAAGAATTATCAAGGAACCGAAGAACGCCCTCTACAAGCAATATCAGAAGCTACTGTCCATTGACGGAATTGAGCTTGAGTTCGAGGACGAGGCGTTCCGTGCCATTGCGCATCTTGCAGTAGAGCGTGAAACGGGCGCAAGAGGCCTTCGCTCAATACTCGAGGGAATTATGCTGAAGCCCATGTACGAGCTTCCCTCCCTCACGGACATTGAGCGCGTTATCGTAACCGCCGGCTTTGTCAAGGGTGAGGAGGAGCTTAAGGTAATCAGAAGAACCGAAGAGCTTCCCGAGCCAAAAGAAAACGCATAAAAGATAAAACGAAAGAGCGACTCGAAAGTGAAAAGTCGCTCTTTTTGTTAGTTTTGTATATTTCAGCCCTCATTCTTTGTGCAAAATGCACACCATTCAAAAAAGTTTTTGAATTTTTGGGATATTTTTTCTTTTTTCCTATTGACAAACGAAACCCGATGTGGTATATTATAGGTGCAAGAGGCCAAGAAAACTAAAAAAACAAGAGGTAAAGATAAAAAGAAAAAAAGACCTTGGCTCAAAACGAAAGAAAGTGAGGATACGCCAATGCAGAATTACGAAGAGCCTTTCCATTTATCTACCTGCCACTGTGAGAATGGCAAAATGGCGCGTGTTTTGTGCATGGCGGTAGGTATCCTAAAAACTGAATATTAACGGTGTGTGATACACTAAAAAGGATTTTCAAAAAAACGAATTCAAAAAACAAAGCCGAGTACTTAATACTCATAAAAAACAAGCGGTGTTATCACAGAAAATAGGGTTAAAATCCCAAAAAACATTATATATATCGTTATGAAAAGTTTCAAAAGAGGCATTGACGCCGAAAAATGAATATTAAGGTGCTGTTGAAGAAAATTATCAACAGCACCTATTTTTATTGGTTTCTACGAGCGCCCTGCTCTTTTTGATTTATCTGTTACAGTTTTTTCTGTAACTTAACGGGCTCGTGTCCATATACGCCTTAAATATCTTATGGAAATAGTTCGGATTAGAGAAGCCCGCCTTATCCGCTATTTCGTTTATCGGAGTTTCTGTTTCGGAAAGAAGCTCTAGAGCCTTATTGACTCTCACCGCGTTTATGTAATCCACAGGGGTCTTGCCTATACTTTCCTTGAAGACCTTCGTAAAATAGTCGGCAGATACGTTTACCATATCGGCTAAAGTATCTATGTAAATCTTTTCGGTACAATGCTCTCTTATGTATTCAAGCGCAGGTCGCAGGCGCATAACGTTGTGATACACCTGACGCTCGTGCTCGCCTCGAGTAGCAAAATAGGAGCGGAGTATTGCCGAGATGAGAATGAAGATATTTGCCCTGACGGTGAGTGAGAAGCAAACGTCCTTTGCCGCGTATTCATCGCACGCTTCGCTGACGGCAAAGGCGAGCTGCTCGTATACCGGATGATCGGGCTTGAAAACGGGAATCTTCGTTTCCGACTGAACGTAGAACATATAGAAAAGCTCGGAATCAAGCTTCTGCATATATTCCTCAACCAATGACAAATTAAAGGTTACTATCCTGACAGAAGCCTGCCCTGCGGCCTCAAGACGAAACACGAGAGAACGGGGTATATAAACGAAATCTCCCTCGGTGACAGAAACGGCTTCCGTACCTATACAGAGTTTTCCCTCGCCTCTGTTCATCTCAAGAATGCTTACACCGTCGGGGTAAAAACCGCCGACCGTAATATCATATCCGTCCTTCACCACGATAACGAAGTCTTGATTTTTTTCATCTGTCATAAGAATCCACCCCTTTCTTCTCGGTTAACTCGTTTTTTGGTTTTCCATATTTATTATATGGCAGAAACGATTTTGGCGGCGGTTCAATAGAAAGTCGCGACCTCTTCTGTCGGTCTTTCTGCCATCTCTATATGCGTAACAGAGAGGACGGGTCCGCGCGCGCGGTAGAGCTTCGAGTACTCCTCGGTGAGCTTGCCCTCGACTATCACCCAATCGCGAGTTTTCAGTTTAAGATTTCCGGTTCCTACCGCTACGACACCGCGATAGGCAATGTCATCAGCGCAGCAGACCATAATGTGCCTGCCGATAGCGAAATGCCCCTTTGGCAGACTCGGGTCAATAGCTACGATGCCCTTGAACCTTACGGTCTTGCCCTCATATTTTCCAAACTCCTCGGTCATATCCCTATAGAAGAGGGCGAAATCCTCGTCCTTTATCTCTATCACAGGGGCAGCAAGGTCAAAGGGTAATGGATCCTCGAAGGTGTCGAACTCTATCTCCCCCTCTGTGTCCTCATAGCAAATATTCGCCTTTCTGCTGACGCCTCTGACTATTTTATGAAGCTCAAGCTTGTCAGTATCGGGTTTCACTCTGTTAAAGACAACCATCTCGCAGCTCGTAAGCTTGTCAACCATAAGCTGACGCATATTGGCGTTATAGCTTTTTGCCGTTGATGAATCGACAATCAGTATCTCCTGGTACACCATCCAATTTTCCGGAAGAGCGTTATAGAAGCGGTCGAGCATCCACATACCGTTATACTCCATCACGACGATGTCGGCACCCGCACGCTTTGCGGCGGCACTCAAGCGGTCTGTGGTTATTTTTTGCTCGTCGTCAAAAATAGCGAGCGATACGTTATCACCAAAGTCCGAAGGGTCAAGCTCCTCTTCACCCTCCTCGCATAAAATTACAAGATACTTTCTTTTACCGTCGTTAAAATTCGGGTCCTTCATTGTTTCAGCGATAAAGCTCGTTTTGCCCGCCTCGAGAAAGCCCGTAAAAAGATATATCGGTGTTTCCATTTGTTAAATTCCGAACAGTTCCTTTATTTTTTCGTTATCAATTCCCGCGCCTATGACGCAAATTCTGCCGATGATGCCTGCTGCGCCCTCACGGACGTCTGCCTCACCGGGAATGTAGTCAAAGTGTAACCACTTACCACATTTACATTCAACTATGCCCTTTGCCCTAAGGATCATACCGTAATCGTCGCCCTCGGAAAAGCTCTCAAGGATTTCTTTGATCTCTTCCTTTGTGAATTTCTTGGTAGTTTCCGCACCGAAGGACGAGAACACCTCGTCTGCGTGATGGTGATGATGGCCGTGACCTCCGCAGCCACAGCTACACTCTTCGTCATGGTCACGATGATGCTCGTGGCAATGACAATCTTCATCGTGGTCGTGATGATGCTCGTGATGCTCCTCTTCAAGAGCCTTCATAGCATCAGCAAGAGTATCACGCTGCTCCATAGCGGCAAGAATATCCTTGCCGTCAAGGCTGTCCCAAGGGGTTGTAACTATTGTAGCCTCGGCATTATGCTCACGGAGCATCTCCACTGCAGCAGCAACCTTCTCGTCCTTTGCCTTCTGGGTATGGGAGAGTACGATGGCAGAGGCGTTTGCTATCTGGTCGTTATAGAACTCGCCAAAGTTCTTCATATACATTTTCACCTTATTAACGTCGGCAACGGTGGTAAAGCAATTAAGGTTTGCACCGTGCTCCTCGGCGGTCTTTGCCGCTCTAATAACGTCAGAGAGCTTACCTACTCCCGAGGGCTCAATTATAATTCTGTCGGGGCTATATTCCTCGATAACCTTGACGAGCGCCTTAGAAAAATCGCCAACCAGCGAGCAGCAGATACAGCCAGAGTTCATCTCGGTTATCTCAATGCCGGCATCGGCAAGGAAGCCGCCGTCAATGCCAATCTCGCCGAACTCGTTCTCTATGAGAACTACCTTTTCACCGGCATAAGCCTCCTTTATCATCTTTTTTATAAGCGTGGTCTTTCCCGCGCCGAGAAAGCCGGAAAAAATATCTATTTTCGTCATTTTTACTCCTCCAAAAATGAAAATATTTTAACAAATATATTATATTATAAATAAGAAAAAAAGTCAAGGAAAATTCCCTCGTTTAAGCGATGAATTTTTACCTAGAATCTTTTTTTACAAAAGGTATTGACATACAGATCATTATATGATAAAATATGTCATATCTAAAGATAGAGGCGCACTTTCACGAAGAGTACCGCACGTTATACGGCTGCCGAGGCTGTGCGGAAAAGGCGTGGGTGCCGAAGCGGGTGCTGTGGCAGGCATCTTTAGCTGGCAGTACGGATAATATCCGTCCTGTTGTCGCAACTCATTGCGAAGAGCTATCAGATGAGCATTTTTGTGCATATTCCTTTTGCATTTTTATGACTTTATCGGAGGTAGCTTTTTGCGAGCTATCTTTTTTTAATTCGCTTATAAAATTTGGAGGACATATTATGAAAAACACAGTTTTTACAGGAGCCGCGACCGCAATCGTCACGCCTCTCACCAAGGACGGCATTGACTACGAGCAGTTTGGAAGGCTGATTGATTGGCAGATTGAAGAAGGAATTGCGGCTATCGTTGCGGTTGGCACGACCGGTGAGGGCTCTACCCTTACGGACGAAGAGCACAAGGAGGCTATCAAGTTCTGTGTTGAAAAGGTTGGAGGAAGAGTTCCCGTTATTGCGGGTACCGGCTCTAACGATACTGCTTACGCTATCGAGCTGACGAAATATGCCTGCGAGGTAGGCGCAGACGCTATGCTCCTCGTAACCCCATATTACAACAAAGCGACGCAGAAGGGACTTATCGAATCCTTCCGTGCTGTTGCAGACGCTTCGACCAAGCCCTGCATACTCTACAACGTTCCGTCAAGAACAGGTTGCAATCTGCTTCCTAAAACGGTTGCGGCTCTTGCTGACCACCCGAACATCGTAGCCATCAAGGAGGCATCCGGTAATATTTCGCAAATCGCAGAGCTTGCGGCTCTCGTCGGTGACAAGATAGATATCTACTCGGGTAATGACGACCAGATTGTTCCAATTCTCTCCCTCGGAGGCAAGGGCGTTATCTCGGTTCTCTCAAACATTATGCCAAGGGCTACGCAAAAGATATGTGACGACTATATGAGCGGTAACACAGGAGAGGCTCTTAAAGTGCAGCTCGAGCTTCTTCCCCTTATCAACGCGCTCTTCTGTGAGGTAAACCCGATTCCCGCAAAGGCGGCTGTTTGCGCTATGGGATACTGCGAAAATTATCTTCGCCTTCCCCTTACTCCTATGGAAGCTGAAAACGAGGCAAAGCTTCTTTCTCTTATGAAGGAACAAAATCTTATTTAAGAAGGAATTTTTATGAACATATTACTCAGCGGTATCGGCGGCCACATGGGCCGTGAGGTAGCTAAGCTTGCTAAAGAGGGATACAGAGGCGCGAGTCTTGCATGCGGAGTTGATCCCTACTCCTCGGAGGAGTGCGGCGTTACGGTATATAAATCTTTTGCAGACGTTTTAGATGAAAAGATTGACTGCATCGTAGATTTTTCTCACCACTCGGTAACGGAGGAGCTTATCTCCTTTGCCAAAGCGAGAGAGCTGCCCCTCATCGTTGCTACGACCGGTCATACAGAAAGCGAGATTTCCCTGATAAAAAACGCAGCAGAATACATCCCTGTCTTTTATTCCGGAAACATGTCACTTGGTATTGCACTGCTTATGGAGCTTGCCAAAACTGTGGCAGCGGCTATGCCGGAGGCTGAGATTGAAATAATTGAGCGTCATCATAACAGAAAGCTTGACGCGCCGAGCGGTACAGCGCTTATGCTAGCTGACGCTATCATAGACGTGCGCCCCGAGGCGTATACTAACCTTGGCAGAAGCGGTCAAGGAAAGAGGACCAAGGACGAAATCGGAATACACTCTGTCAGAATGGGAAATATAGTTGGTGAGCACGAGGTTATAATCGGAACTCCTAACCAGACTATTACCCTCAAGCACGAGGCTCACGACAGAGCCCTCTTTGCCGAAGGTGCTCTCGCTGCTGCTGAATTTATTATCGGCTGTCCGAAGGGGCTTTACGACATGAAAAGCATCGTCGGCGAAAAGAGCTACGACGACATTATCGTAGCAAACTAACCTATTTTTTGAGGAAAATATGAAAATAGCAATTTACGGTTACGGCAATCTCGGCAAAGGCGTCGAGTGCGCAACAAAATATCATAAGGATGCGGAGCTTGTGGGCGTTTTCACCCGCAGAGAGCCGAGTACAGTAAAGACCGTGCTTGACACGCCGGTTTTCTCCGTCGACAAGCTACTTGATTTTAAGGATAAGATAGACGTGCTGATCATCTGCGGCGGAAGCGCAACCGATCTTCCCGAGATGACCCCCTCTCTTGCTAAGGATTTTAGTGTCCTTGACAGCTTTGATACTCACGCTAAAATCCCCGAGCATTTCGAGAGAGTTGACAAGGCGGCAAGAGAGGGCGGCAACATCGCGCTTATATCGGGTGGATGGGATCCCGGGCTCTTCTCTATCGCGCGTCTTTACGCATCGAGCGTTCTTCCTGAGGGGGCGGACTACACCTTCTGGGGTCGGGGAGTCAGCCAGGGGCATTCCGATGCTATACGCAGGATAGATGGCGTCCTTGACGCAAGGCAGTATACGGTTCCGGTCCCCGAGGCTATCGAATCTGTCAGAGGTGGTGACACTCCCTCGCTCACAACCAGAGAAAAGCACAAGCGAGAGTGCTACGTTGCCATAGCAGATGGCGCTGATAAAGCAAGGATTGAAAAAGAAATCAAGACTATGCCAAACTACTTTGCCGACTACGATACGACGGTGACCTTCGTTTCTGCGGAAGAGTTAAGGATGGCTCATTCGGGTCTGCCTCACGGCGGTTCCGTAATCAGAAACGGAAAAACAGGCAAGGACGGTGAGAACACTCACACGGTTGAGTTCAGCCTACGCCTTGACTCAAACCCAGAGTTTACCGCAAGCGTTCTCGTGGCATACGCAAGAGCTATATACAAGATGAAAGCGCGCGGTGAGGTTGGCTGCAAGACGGTCTTTGACGTTGCGCCCTGCGACCTCTCTCCCCTATCACCTGAGGAGCTCAGGAAAAAGATGCTATAATTCTATAATGAGGATTAGGAAAATTGGTTTTAACTAAAGTGAAAAACGAGATGATATGTAAAAATCTCGAAAGAGGCGACGGAGGCGAGCTTTTATTTGCCGGCAGGTCCGTCATCCAGCTTGCTAAAAAATACGGCACTCCTCTATACGTTTACGACGAGGAGCGAATCAGAGAAAAATGCAGAGCATATCTTCAAGCGGTTAAGGAGGGGTTTGGCGACTCGTCCGAGGTGATGTATGCGTCAAAGGCGGCATCCTTCAAGCGTCTTTATGAAATTATGCGCGAGGAGGGGATGGGCATTGACGTGGTTTCAAGAGGCGAGATATACGCGGCATCGATGGCAGACTTCCCTCTCGAGCGAGCATATTTCCACTCAAACAACAAGACGGACGAGGACATACGCTACGCGATAGAGCGAGGTGTCGGTCATTTCGTAGTTGACAACGCAGAGGAGCTTCACGCAATCGACGCTATCGTGAGCGAATACGGTAAAAAGCAAAAGGTCCTGCTCAGAATAACCCCCGGTATTGATCCGCATACATACGCGGCGGTAGCAACCGGAAAGGTTGACTCTAAGTTCGGCTCGGCTATCGAAACGGGACAGGCTATGGAAATCACCTCGCTTGCTCTGAGCCTTGATAATATAGAGCTTGAGGGCTTCCACTGTCACGTAGGCTCACAGCTCTTTGACGAGGACGTTTACCTTATGACGAGCAGCGTTATGCTGGAGTTTATCGCGGACGTTAAGGACACTATCGGTTATATGACAAAGGCTCTTGACATTGGCGGCGGCTTTGGAGTAAGATATATTGCGTCGCAGCCAGAGCTTGATATACGGAAAACGGTGCTTGCTATTGCCGACTTTATGAAAAGGAAGGCGTCGGAGCTTGGTATCGGGCTTCCGAAAATCTCCTTTGAGCCGGGAAGATCCATAGTTGCGGATGCGGCTCTTACGGCGTACACCGTCGGAACTGTCAAGAGAATACCCGGATACAAGTCATACGTTTCGGTTGACGGCGGTATGACGGACAATCCTCGCTATGCTCTCTACGGAGCACCGTACACTATCATCCCCTGCATTGATAAGGGTGAGGACACCGAGGCTTATTCAGTTGTCGGAAGGTGCTGCGAGAGCGGTGATATTCTTCAAGAAAATGTTCCTCTGCCCAAAAGCATCGGGCGCGGTGATATTATCGCCTGCCTAACGAGCGGCGCATACCATTACTCAATGGCGTCAAATTACAACAAGATCCCAAGACCGCCTATCGTTATGATAAACGAAAAAGAAGACTACGTTGCGGTAAGGCGCGAGACCGTCGAGGACCTTTTGGCACTTGACGTATAATAAAAGGTATAAAAAACAGACTTAAAGGCACGCCCGTTAAGTCTGTTTTTTATTTGCTTTTCATAAAGGAATCTATCACGTGTGCGATTTAGTCGGTAAGGGCACGGCAGGCTGTATCTGTAAGATGAACACCATCAGTCGTGTACTCCGAAATTATGACATTATATCCGGGCGCGCCGTGTAATTTTTCTCCGAAGGCAAAGAGCCAAACGTGCGGGTGTAATTACGGAAAAAGGTGGCGTAATCGTTGAAGCCGCAGGACAGGTATACCGCGCTCGGACGCTCGCCCATTCTGATAAGGCTTCTCGCCTTTGAAAGCCTTTTCATATTCACGTATTTCTTCGGACTTATCTGCATAGAGTCTACGAAAAGATGATGAAGATGGCTTTTTGTAATACATAGGCTCCTGGCAATATCGTCAACGGTTATAGGCTCAGTATAGTGCTCGTTTATGTACTCTACTGCAGAGGAAACGATCGGAGGTGCTGACACTATCCTCCCCTCAAAGCTTTCGGTAGGACATAGGGATATATTAAAAACTATCTCCTCTATAAGATTCCTAACAAGGATTTTCAGATTCTGACCGTCAAATTTTTCACAGTAATAATCAAGCTTTTCAAAAAGGCTGATGACGTAATTATTTCCGCTGAAGCTGACAAGATCAAGCTCATCCGGAAACGTTGAATATATCTGATTTGCCATCTTTTTTTCATTAAACAGAATATTATACCGCTCATAAGCACTGTTGTTGTCAAAACGAAGTCTGTGCGGAACGCCGGGCCTGAATATTATCAGGTCGTTTTTTTTCAGCTTATACGTCCTCTCGCCTATTATCGCGGAAACACCTCCGCTCTTCAACAGGATAAGCTCGCAGATTTCGTGCGTGTGGAACTCGAAAAACAGTCCCTCTGTAGATTCGTCAAGCGCGTGCTTAAAGAAAACCTGTTTATCCTCGTATATTGAAAATTCGGTTGCCATTATATACTCCCAGGCTTTTTAATTATATCATATCACATATTTACACTTTTTGCAATATAAAAAACCACTTTTTCGCATTTACTTTCAAAAAAATATACTGTATAATTAACTCGGTAGCACAAAAACAGTTTGCAATAAAACAAAATGAACGGAGATACTTATGAAAAAGTTAAACGTCGCAATTATAGGTCAAGGAAGAAGCGGAAGAGATATTCACGGCTTCTATTTCAAGTCAGAAAACAATACTCTTTTCAACGTAAAATACGTCGTTGACAGAGATGAAGAGCGCAGAGCGCGCGCCCTCGAGGAATATCCCGGCTGTGAGGTATTCGCGAGCCACAGAGAGCTTTCGGACAAAAAGGACATCGACCTCGTTATAAACTCAACTATATCAAACGAGCATTACGAGGTTGCGAGAGATTTGATTAACGCGGGCTTTAACGTAGTTGTTGAAAAGCCCTTTGCCAGAACGAGATACGAATGTGACAGTCTTATAAGACTAGCAAAGGATAAGGGTGTTACCCTCGCGGTATTTCAGCAATCATTCCTTGCCCCCTTCTATATTTTTGCTAAAGAGATAATGGAGAGCGGAAAGATTGGAGAAATAAGGCAGATAGACATAACCTACAGCGGATTTTCGCGCCGTTGGGACTGGCAGACGACGCAGGTAAAGCTTGGCGGCAATATTTACAACACCGGTCCTCATCCCATAGGTCTTGCGCTCGGGTTCCTTGATTTTGACGACGAGACAAGAGTCATATACTCAAGGCTTGATACCGTTCTCTCAAGCGGCGACTCCGACGACTACGCAAAGATACTGCTTACAGCTCCGGGTAAGCCTCTTGTGGACATTGAGGTAAGCTCAAACGACGCATATCCTGCCGCCCACGTTAAATTCCTCGGTACTAAGGGTACTTACAAATCTACTATTCTCGAATACGAGATGAAATACATCGTGGACGGTGAAAATCCCGAAAGGCCCCTCGTTATTGAGTCGATGAAGGACGAGAACGGCTACCCCTGCTACTGCTCGGAGAAGCTTATCACTCGCGAGGAGAGCGGCAGCTTTGACGGCGATGCATTCGGCGTTGGTACGATGCGCTTTTACGATATGATGTATCAGAAAATAGTAAACGGCAAGGAGCTTACGGTAAAGCCCGAGCATGCGGCAAAGATAATAAGCGTTATCGAGACCGCCCACGCGCAAAATCCCCTGCCTGTCAAATTTTAAGGAAGATTCATCAATTATTTGTGAGGTCGCCTAACGGCGACGGAATGGAGATTAATATGTACAGAATTGCAATACTTGGCTGTGAGAACTCTCACGCTGATATTTTCTTAAACTATGTAATAAAGGAAAAGGTTATAAAGGAAGAGGTAAAGGAGGCCTACGGAGATCTTATCAAGGAGGATCTCTACTCTGACGTTGAAGTCGTTGGCGTTTACAGTGACGATACCGAGGCGGCAATGAAGCTAAACGAGCAGTACGGCGTCTACGTAGCGAAAAGCTATGACGAGTTTGTCGGCAGGATTGACGGTCTTATCATCACCGCGCGTCACGGCGACAATCACCTGAAATACGCGCTCCCCTATCTTAAATCCGGTATCCCCATGTTTATCGACAAGCCTATAACCGTAAAGGAGGAGGACGCGAGGGTGCTATACCAAGGACTAAAGGAAAACGGTATCAGAGTTTGCGGTGGCTCGGTTTGCAAATATCCGGAGCTTATCAAAGAGCTTGGCAAGGCGGTCAGAGAGGAAACGTACGGTAAGGTGTTTGGCGGTATGATGAGAGCTCCCGTAAGTATGAATAACGAGTACGGCGGTTTCTTCTTCTACTCCCAGCATTTAGTCCAGGCGCTATGCTCTGTTTTCGGCTTCTACCCAAGCTCCGTGAAGGCGTACGTCAACGGAAATATAACAACCTGCATGGTGAGGTATGAAAATTACGACGTTACTATACAGTTCACCGACGGCTGCTTTGAATACTGCGCGGGTGTAAGCTGTGAAAAGAAGGTAAGCTTTGACAGCTACACTCTTGACGGCTGCTTCGAGGCAGAGTTTGACGCCTTTTATCAGCTGCTTCGCGGTGCTGAACAGCCCGAGTCATACGAGGAGTTTGTTGCTCCCGTATTTATCCTGAACGCTATTGACCGTTCTATAAGAAGCGGTAATGAAGAAAAGGTCAATCGCATAAATTAAGAGTTATTTGGAGGCAGAATATGAATATAGCTTTTGCAGGCTTCAGGCACAGTCACATTTTTTCCCTTTACGAAATGGCAAAGGAAGCAAAAGAGGTAAACATCATCGGCTGCTTTGAAAGAGATAGGGACGCAAGAGCTGCTGCGGCAAATACTCACGGGATAAATTTCAATTTTGCATCATACGAGCAGCTTCTTACGGACGAGGCGGTCAAGGCTGTGGCAATCGGTGACTACTACGGGGTACGCGGCGCTATGGTTATAGCCGCGCTTAAGGCAGGAAAGCACGTTATATGCGATAAGCCTATCTGCACATCCCTTAGCGAGCTTGACGTTATAGAAAATCTCTGTCAGCAAAAGGGGCTTGTGGTATCCTGTATGCTGGACCTTAGGTATATGGCACAGACCGAGGAGGTAAAGAGGCTTATCTTAGGCGGTGAAATTGGCAGGATACACAACGTTTCCTTTACCGGACAGCACTGTCTTGACTACGGCAAAAGACCCTCCTGGTACTTTGAAGAAGGAAAGCACGGAGGAACTATAAACGACATAGCTATTCACGGGGTAGACCTTGTAAGATATCTGACAGAAAAGAATCTTACCGCCGTAAAATGCGCCGTAACAAAAAACGCATACGCTACAGAGGAGACGGATTTTCACGACTGCGCTCACTTTATCGCAGAGCTTGAGGACATAACGCTTATGGCTGACGTTTCCTACTCTGCCCCGAAATTTTCGGGTATGCTTCCTACATACTGGGACTTTTATTTCTGGGGGAGCGAGGGTATGATAGAATTTAATCTTGCGACAAACGAAATCCATATATACAAGAGCGAGGAACGGATCATACGGTGTCCCGAAAGAAAAATAGAGCACCTTTTCGATTTTATCAAGGAGATAGACGGAGAGCATACTCTCATGGAAAGCTATCATATTCTCTCATCTCAAAGGCAGACACTCACAATACAGGCGGCAGCTAATAAATAAGACGTATGGAGATAAAAATGAAGGTAAGATTTGCTATTATAGGATGCGGAAGAATTTCCGAAAATCATCTTGACGGAATAAAAAATGCCCCTCATGCAGAGCTTGTGGCAGTTTGCGACGTTATCGAAGAGCGCGCAAGAGCTGCGGCGGAAAAATACGGCCTTGATAGGTGGTATACCGACATTAAGACTATGCTGGAGTGCGAGAAAATCGACGTTTGCTCTATATGTACTCCGAGCGGTATGCACTGCGAGTGTGCTTGTACCGTTGCCGATTACGGAGTTAACGTGCTTTGTGAAAAGCCGCTCGAGGTAACGGGTGAAAAAATGCAAAAAATGATTGACTGCTGTAAGAAAAACGACGTCAAGCTAGGCGCAATCTTCCAACGCAGGACCTACGACGCAGCGATAAAAGTCAAGGAGCTTATTGAGAGCGGAGCTCTCGGACGCGTTACTCTTGCCGACGCGTCGCTGAAATATTACAGAGATCAGGAGTATTACGATAGTGGCGAGTGGCGCGCGACGTGGGCTCTCGACGGAGGCGGAGCTCTGATGAATCAGGGAGTTCACGGTATTGATATGCTCTCCTGGATAATGGGTGGAATTCAGTCCGTTTATGCAAAATGCGACAGACTCGTATGGAATATCGAGGTTGAGGACACGGCGGTTGTAACCGTAAGGTTCAAAAACGGTGCTCTCGGCGTTATTCAAGGAACGACGACGGCATACCCCGGTCACGATACTATAATGAGTTTTTACGGCTCGGAGGGGGCGATATCCTTTGGCGACGACGATATATACACCTGGGCGCTGAAGAACAGGGATATCGAAAAGCCGAGAGTTTTCGGCAGTATGGGCGGCAAGAACTGCCAATACTCAAGCACTAACTACGGTCACATAACGCAGATAGAGGATATGGCTCTTTCCGTACTGGATGACCGCGACCCGATGATAACGGGTGAGGATGCAAAGAGGAGCGTGGATATAATTCTCGCGATATACGAGTCATCGAAAACCGGCAAGGAAATAGTTCTCGGATAACTCAAAAATTAAATCTCTGATGTAATATTATTTTCTCCGCCTACATAGAATTAGGTAAAGGACGAAGCTTTACGGAGGAAAAATATTATGTGGGAAAAGATAAAGCCTTATATAAAAACTTACGTGGTTGCTATTGCGATACCCCTAACGGTGGGAATATTATCCGCCCTTTTCACCAAGGACAATATGGATATTTACGAGGAGATAATAGTACCAGACATCGCACCGCCCTCATGGCTGTTTCCGATAGTGTGGACTATTCTCTACGTTCTTATGGGAATAAGCTCGGGGTTGGTATATTCTAACAGAGAGCGTGAGCCCGAGGCCGCTCGCACAGGACTTACCACCTATGCTGTCAGCCTTGTTATAAACTTTGCGTGGAGCATTATTTTCTTCAACGCAAACGCGTTTCTGCTTGCATTTATATGGCTTATATTGTTGCTTTATAAAATTCTCAGAACTATATACTATTACTACAAGGTTGATAAAATCGCAGCCTTTTTGCAAATACCGTACGCTCTGTGGGTAGCGTTTGCGGGATATTTGAATTTCTCTATATGGCTTATGAACTAAAAAACGAGAGTCGAACATATTTTGTTCGGCTCTTATTTTTATTTTGGTGCTCGCATTAAAAATTGTTAAATAAGCCCTAAAGCAATTGAAATTTTACAGTAGCTATGATATAATTATGGCATTAAATTTATACAAAGCTATTACAGCTTTTTCTAAATAAAGGAGTCTTTTTTAATCTAAAAGACGCAGGACTATTTTATGACAAGCACTCAAAGCAAGCCGCTGGTTCTGGTTACTTATGTCGAGGCAGGAATGGGACATATTGTAACGGCCGAGGCTATATCAAACGCTCTTAAGGAAAAGTATTCCGACGAGCTTAACATCGTTGACAGCTATACGCTGCGCGACAGTGGAAATCAGGTTTTAGTAGATTATGAGAAATTCCTCGTAAACGAGGTGAACAAGCACTCGAAATATCCCGGATATTGCCACATGTATATGACTGCTATGCATATAGGCGGATGTAAAAACACGCTTAAGCTGGTACATAACACGGTATTCGGAAAGCAAACGCGCGCGGTTATCGAGGAGTATCGCAAGATAAAGCCCGACGTTATCATTACTACACACTACTTCCTTCAGTATGCTGCCGTTGAATACCGCAACAAGATAGACCCTAACTGTAAGGTAGTGTTATATTGCCCTGATAACAACGTTCACGGCTGGTGGGATAACAGAATAGACCGTCTTTATACGAACAATCCATTAGCAACTCGCGACGCTCTTCATTTTAAGTTCCCAAAGGATATTATCTGCGAGGTATTCTACCCCACGAGAAAGTCTGTTACCGACGCTAACGAGAGCGTTGAATTTTACCGTGAAAAGTTCGGTATTCCGAAAGACAAGTTTGCCGTTGTCATAGCTGACGGAGTTTATGCTAAGGCAAAGACGAAGAAGGTCTGCTACGAGCTTATGAAGAGCGATACCCCCCTGACCATTTGCGCTCTTGCAGGTAAAAACCAAGAGCTTTACGACGAGCTTATGGCAATCAAGGATAAGGTAAAGCCCAATATCACTCTCCTTCCCTTCGGATTCAGAAAGGATGCGCCCGAGCTTTACGCAGCATGCGACCTCTTTATCACGAAGGCGGGTCCCAACGCGGTGCTTGACAGCGTTATGATGGGTACGCCAGTTATAATCGACTACTACGGCTCTCCTATCGAGAGTGCGACGAAGCGTCTCTTCATTGATGCGAAAAAATGCGGATACTATGTACCCGGTAAAAAGAAGATTCGCGAGGTGGTTGAATTCCTTGAAAGGAATCCCAAGGAGATGGAGCAGCTTCGTGAAAATATCAAATTCTTCGACAAAACCAAGAATGGCGCAGCACAGATCGCAGATGACCTCTACGTGAACGTGTGCGGTCTTGGTAATTAAGATTAGCTTAGAATAACAAAAAATCCTTCCCTGTAGCGTGATACTCTTAACGGAGTATTCACGCTACAGGGAAGGATTTTTTATAGCCCTTTAGATTTCCTCAAAGTCCTCGGGGCCGTGCTTACATATCGGGCAAACGAAGTCCTCGGGCATATCGCCCTCGTGAACGTAGCTGCATATCGTGCACATATATCTTTTCTTCTCTGACACAGGCTCGGCCTTGGGCTTCGGCTTCACGTTCTTATGATAATAGGAATAAGTCATGCTTGGCTTGTCGGAAATAACACGTGCCTCGGTTACCTCACAGATAAACATACCGTGAGTGCCTAGGTCAATATACTGCTCTGTCTTAAGAGATATTGAGGCGTTTATATATTTCGGGAGCACCACGAGGCCGTTATCCGAGCGCTCTGGTGAGCAGTCCGCAAATTTATCCTTATCTCTTCCGCTAACGAAACCGAATGCCTCAAATACCTTAAATGGAGCTTCCTCCGTAAGACAGTTCACGTTCATAATACCGCTTTTCAATATTATGCCGTGAGAATAATTATCCTTGTTTACCGTAACGGCAACGCGCAGAGGATTGCTCGTAAGCTGCATTACAGTATTTACTATAAGTCCGTTATCACGGGTGCCGTCGTTTGATGTCACGACGTAGAGCCCGTAGCCAATATTAAAGAGAGCCTTTGAATCAATTCTGCTTTCGTTCATTTTAATTACCTTCACCTTTCAGGCTATATTATATACACAGGGATTCTTACGATTTTCTCATAAGCCTAATGTAAAACTCTACAGTACGTGATATAGTAGCCAGCGGAATACGCTCGTTATTACCATGAATAGTTCCGCGCTCCTCTTTAGAAAGAGCCATAGCTGAGAAGCGATATACTCTGTCGGATATTCTGCCCCAGTGACGAGAATCCGAGCAAGCGAGCATAAGATATGGGGATACGATAGCCGTAGGCCACGTGTCAGCAACCGTGTCGCGCACGCGCTCGTAGCCCTCACAGTCGGTCCTCGAGATAACCGAGGGATTCATACCGTCTATTACCGATACGGTGATGCTATCGTCGTTTACGATTGCCTTGATGCGTTCAAGAACGCTATCAACCGTTTCGCCCTCTTTTATACGGTGGTTTGACACCATACGGGCGCTGGGGGGAATAACGTTCATCCCCTTCGAGCCTTCCATTTGGGTGAAGGCAGTTGTGGTACGGACTAGCGCGTTAAGCTCGCCTCCCGACGACCTCGTTATAAGATTAAGTATGGGAGAGAAGAGCCAGAGGTTTGCGAAAATAAGGCGGTATACAAAGGTCGAATGTCTGCCAACGGTATCAAAGAGTGCAAGTGCGGGCTTTGATATACCGAACTTGAAGGGCTTATTCTCTACTCTAACGCACGCAGCGGAGAGCTTACCGACAGGGGTGTGCGGTGAGGGAGATGAGGCGTGACCTCCGCCTCCCTTTACCGAATATTCTATATTTGCCATACCCTTCTCTGCGATACCGATAAGGGCGCAGGGGGACTTGACTCCGGGGAAAACGTTTTCAACTACGGCTCCGCCCTCGTCAAGCACGAGCGCGGGATTGATGCCACGCTCCTCAAAAAGATCGACGATACGGGGTGCACCGTGTCCGTTTATTTCCTCATCGCCACCGAAAGCAAAGTATATATCGTTATTTGGAACGAAGCCCTCGGCAATAAGAGCCTCGGCAGCCTGAAGCACGCCGTTAAGAGTACCCTTGGTATCCAGGGTACCTCTACCCCAGAGAACACCATTTTCAATCACGCCGTCAAACGGAGGCTTCTCCCAATCAGACTCCTCTACGCTTACTACGTCGTAGTGCGACATAAGGACTGTAGGAGCGTCGTGGGACTTACCCTCCCACTTGAAGAGAAGAGATCTGTCAGATGGCTTCTCAAACGTACATTTTGCGTAAACTCCTGGAAAAAGCTTAGGCAGAAGTGCCTCGAATTTCTCGAATTCGGACTCATCCTCATTCTCCTTTGCCCTATCGGATACGGTCTTACACCTTATCATCTCGGAAAGGTCGGCTGCTGCCTTTTCATTATTCACAAAAACAGGGGCAGCCTTCTCACTCTCTGCACTTTTGGGAACGAAGAGGCAGGCGCGGATAAGCAGGACTGCTATCAGCAAAACAAGCACCGCTAATATAACGGTCAATATAATAATAGGCATAAGGGTATTCCTTTCTTATATAATCCCTTTTTTATAAAGAAATCTTGAGAAAGCGATGGTGAACACTACTCCGACGGGCACCATAATTCCGACTGTTGAGGAATTGAAGGCTGGTACGAAGATAAATAGTACGAGCATAAGTATAACGGGAGCTACTGCTATCTTCCAATTCTTTGAAATAAGGGCAACGCCTAAAGCACCAAAGAGCGCGGGAAGGATCTGGTCGAAGGCGGGCTTCAACAGATCGCTCTCAAAGATAGGAGTCAGCGGAACGATTAGAATAACGCCAAGGATTATTATTATCGTTGTGACGATGGATGATACTGCTATTGCAATAGTAGAGATTATCTCGCCCTCCTCGCTCTTAGCGTCAACCTTTGCGTTCTCGAGAGCGTTTATCGCACAGGGGAGCTTAAGGTTTGAGATATTACCCGTAACGAAGGAGAGATACGAGCCACCTGCACCGAGCATGGGAATAAAGGTTATTACCTCAACGACACCAACAGCCCAGTACATAGGTGCGGTTGCGAGAAGGCCCTTACCTACGCCCTCCCAGTCCGGCACGGCCTGAAAGATCACGCCGACTACTACGGGGAACATAAGTAAAATTACCATCAAAATAAGGTTCCAAACGGTACCGTCGCGGTGGACGGTGTCCATATACGAAAGCTGCTTTTTATTTTTCACGCTACGATACCTCCAAGAAGATTTGTAAGCGGAATGGCAGACGCCATACCAATAACCATACAGATAGGAAGGGCGTAATCGTTAAGCCACTTCCAATTAAGCTTTTTCATCAACAGACCGCATACGCACATAAGAGCGGCACTGATAAGCATAACGAACACGGGTACGAGTCCCGAGGTTGATGTGTAGTAGACGGTTTCGGCAGCACCGCTCATCTGATCCTTTACCTCAACGGCAAATTTCCCTTCCTCAGAAAGCCAAAGACGTGAAACGTCGCAGAAAACGTAGCCGACGAATGCGGATATCATACCTATGAAGAGCGAGTTCTGAAGAATGTCGGACCACTTTTTATCCTTGTTTTCAAAATTAACGAGTCCCTTCTGGTACCTCTTTGCAAGCACGGGGACGAGCCATATACCGACCATTATCGAAACGGTCATAACTATGGCAATAGTTACGTACTGCGATGCAGTAATACTGCCTGCAAGCTCTGCAAGAGTAGTACCCATACCGCTTGCCGCATTTGCCGCAGCGATAGCCTCGTAAGAAAGAGAACCAACGACCGATAGCCTGAGCCAAGGAAGCGCTATACCAAGCGACTGCGAGAGCGCGGCAACGGTGATGACTATTGCAACAGCGGGTGCGATAGTAAATATCGCGGCGGTGATAATAGTTTTTTTAACAAGCTTTTTGTCCATCTTTATCTCGCGTGCGCGGCGCACGGACTTTATAAGAAAGTAGACCGACTGCGCGAGAACGGCGGAGATTATGATTCCGACTATCAAAAATAGTATCGGGTGATTTACGCTAAATTCCATAATACTGTCCTTTCAAATTTAATTATGATAAAGCTTCTTGGTCTGATATTTAGGCTCACAGGTGAGATTTACGCCAAGCTTTCTGAATGTTGTGGAATC
The DNA here is from genome assembly GCA_017463125.1 of Clostridia bacterium. Lineage (GTDB taxonomy): Bacteria > Bacillota > Clostridia > Oscillospirales > CAG-272 > UBA1740. The sequence goes on from JAFTPV010000016.1 coordinate 44,961, forward strand.
AACCTGCGAGAGAATTACCGTAGAGTGCACCTCCGCGTATTTTAATGCGGATATTGCCTCAAATGCTCTTTTAGAATACGGGTTATTTACAGCGGAGATTGAAAGAGCTATCAGCACCTCGTCGGTATGCAAACGGGGGTTATGGTTACCGAGGTTTTCGGTTTTAAGACGCTGAATAGGCTCAAGTATCTCGGGAGAAATGAGGTCAACGTCCTCGTCAATCCCTGCGATAAGCTTCAAGGCATTAAGAAGCGCGGCACTTGATGCACCAAGGAGCGACGAGGTCTTACCCGTCACTACCCTGCCGTCGTTAAGCTCTATGGCAACGGCAGGAGCACCCGTTTCCTCCGACTTCTCAAGAGCGGGCATAACGCATCTGCGCTCAAGCGCCGGAACACATCCGAGCTTCTGCATAAGCATCTCTATCTTCTGCACCTCTATCTCGTTGCCGTTACCCTTACGCATATTACAAAGAGCGTTATAGTGACGGCGGACGATCTCCTGCGTTGCCGCATCACATACCGCCTTATCGTCGTAAATACAGAAGCCTGCCATATTTACGCCCATATCCGTCGGTGACTTATAGGGACACTCTCCGAGAATACCCTTAAGCATAGAGCGAAGCACCGGGAATACCTCAACGTCGCGGTTATAGTTTACTGCGGTTTCTCCGTAGGCTTCAAGGTGGAAGGGGTCGAGCATATTGACGTCGTTAAGGTCTGCCGTTGCCGCCTCGTAGGCAAGGTTTACCGGATGGTTCAGAGGAATGTTCCATACCGGGAAGGTCTCAAACTTTGCATACCCCGACTTTCTTCCCATTTTGCTCTCGTGGTAGATCTGCGAGAGGCATGTTGCCATCTTACCTGAGCCGGGACCGGGGGCTGTTACCACAACCACCGAGCGAGTAGCCTCAGCGTACTCATTCTTACCAAAGCCTTCCTCGGAAACTATGCGGGGAATGTTATGCGGATAGCCGTCTATGGCGTAGTGCTTGTACACTTTGATACCGAGGTTTTCAAGCTTTTGCTTAAAGGCGTCTGCGGTTGGTGTCGGCTTATATCTCGTCATTACGACGGAGCCTACGTAAAGACCGTAGCCACGAAATGCGTCTATAAGGCGAAGCACGTCAAGGTCGTATGTAATACCGAGGTCGCCTCTGACCTTATTTTTCTCAATATCTGCCGAATTTATCGCAATGATTATTTCCGCCTCGTCCTTAAGCTCTATGAGCATCTTTATCTTACTGTCGGGGGCAAATCCCGGAAGAACCCTTGAGGCGTGGAAATCATCAAAAAGCTTACCGCCGAACTCAAGATAGAGTCTTTCACCAAATAGAGAGATTCTCTCCTTTATCTTCTGCGACTGGAGCTTGAGATATTTGTCATTATCAAAGCCTGCCTTAAACATTAGTATCACATCCTTTTTGCGCTTTGCTTTTTATTATAAAATATATAACATTATTATTTTACCACAACCTAAATATTTTTTCAAGGAAAAAGGTCAAATAAAAGATGAAAAACTGTTAAAATTTTATAGCTCTAATTTGGTCATTCTTTATAAAGAGGAAAACAACTCGTTAATATTTAATGAAAACTGTTGTTTTTTCTCAAAGAAAATGCTACAATATAAAAAAGAATTGTTTTGAGTTTTTATGAACGGAGTGCTTTATGCCAAACGAATATGCAAGACTGAAAACTAAATACGAAGAGGGTATGGACAGGATGCATCCTTGGCAGGAATATCCTCGCCCTTCCCTTGTACGCGAGTCATACATCAATCTAAACGGCGAGTGGGATTTCTGCATATCCGAGCAAGCCCCGACGGTCTACACCGACAGTATACTCGTGCCCTTCTGCCCCGAGTGTGAGCTGTCGGGGTACAAAAAGGAAATAAATGAAAATACGCCTCTGCATTACAGACGTATTTTCACGCTTCCGGAAAATTTCAAAAAGGACAGAGTTATTCTTCATTTCGGCGCGGTTGACACTATTGCTGAGGTGATGGTAAACGGCAAAGCAGTCGGCACTCACGAGGGTGGATACCTTCCCTTCTCCTATGATATAACCGACGCGCTGGTATACGGTGAAAACGAGCTTTACGTCAAGGTTACAGACAATCTTGATGTGCGCTACCCTTACGGCAAGCAGACCAAAAAGCGAGGCGGTATGTGGTACACTCCCGTTAGCGGAATATGGCAGACGGTGTGGCTTGAGAGCGTTTGTGAAAATTATATTAAAAAAATAAAGATCACGACCGATATGCGCTCGGCAAAAATAACCGTTACGGGCGGAAATGAAAAAAAGAGGCTGACTCTTGACGATGACGGAGAGGTTATAGAATTTACCGGTGATACGGTTACGGTAGTGCCTAAGAATATACAGCTCTGGTCCCCCGAGGATCCTTATCTTTACTATTTCACGCTGGAGTGCGGTGAGGACAAAATAGAGTCATACTTTGCGCTCCGTGAGGTTGGTATCGGTGAATTTAACGGAATAAAGAGGCTGACGCTCAACGGAGAGCCTTACCTCTTCAACGGTCTGCTCGACCAAGGATATTTCCCTGACGGACTGTTTCTGCCGGCGACGGTCAAGGGCTACGAGGACGATATTCTTACGGCAAAGCGCCTCGGCTACAATATGTTAAGAAAGCATATAAAGGTTGAGCCGGAGATATTCTACAATCTCTGCGACAGTCTTGGCATTGTCGTATTTCAGGATATGGTAAACAACTCGTCCTATTCCTTCTTCTTTGATACTGCGCTACCCTCTGCGGGGCTGAAGAGTCTTCCCGATAAGCTACGGCATAGAAACAAGGACTCAAGAAGAATATTCAAGCAGTCAATGATAAAAACCATCGATCACCTTTATAACTTCCCTTCAATACTATATTACACCGTTTTTAACGAGGGATGGGGACAGTTCTGCGCCGACGAGATGTACGGCGTGGCAAAGGAGTGCGACGGCACGAGAATTATCGACGCGACGTCGGGCTGGTTTGTAAGAAAATTAAGCGACGTTGACTCAAGGCACGTATACTTTAAGCCTATAAAAATCAAAAAGCCACCAAAAAGGCCTATAGTTATAAGCGAGTTTGGCGGATATTCTCACAGGGTCACAGGTCATCTTTTCGGCAAGGGGAACTACGGATATTCAACCTACTCTGACAGAGCAGCATTTGAGGACGCATTCATCAGACTGTATGAAGGAGAGGTTTCTCCTCTTATCGCAAAAGGCGTTTCTGCCTTGGTTTATACCCAGATTTCTGACGTTGAGGACGAAACCAACGGTCTATTAACATACGACAGGGCGGTGCTAAAGGTGTCGGTCGATAGGACAAAAGCTACTATGCAAGGACTGTATAATAATTTCAAGGAGGAAACGAAAGCCAAATGAAAAGTGTACCGTTATCATCAACGTCACCGCTAATGTATATTACGGAGATACCCGTCGTTGCCCTGCTCTCTATTGTTATAAAATACAACGGCTCGGCAGAGGGATTTATCAAGCTGTATCCTCTTATGATAGCGCTAATCGGAGCGTTTGTATTCATCTTCATTTACCTTTTCAGATTTATCACAATATCTAACGATATGGTGAAATCAGTTGGTCCATACTCTACCCGCGACAGAGCGCTTATCACAAAGGATAAGACGTTGGTGCTGACGTTACGGAAGCGCGGCAAAATCAGAGTTGAACTCTTCGGCTATGACGACGCGCCCACGTTCAGCTGGGTGAACGTTACGGAATTTGAGAAAAAAAGGGTCAATCTTTACCGCGACAAAGCAGTTGGCGGTAAGAGTGCTATCAAGCGCGTGCTTCGCTTCTTCGATATTCCCGAGGAGGATATTGCGGCAGCCCTCGATTCCGAGAGCTTCTCTAAAAAATACGAAAATTACGAGCTGGAGTGCGAGATAGTGAACGAAGAAAAGGCAGTAAAGCTGACCTTCCTCGAAACGATCTAAAAAACAAAGAAGCCTTATCACGACGAGTGGTAAGGCTTTTATCATCTGGAGCTTAGCGTAGGCGCTTGATATTGCGAATATCGTAAGCATCGTTTATAGAGCTTTGCCGAATTTGGAAGAATATTCAACGCTTCACCTATTCGGAAAATTGTAATTTAAAGAGCGCTTTTGCGTATCATTGAACGAGTATTTTTATGGTTTGTACATATCCGAAATGTAAATAGGGAGGCGAAAAAAGCTTAGAGCTATGAGCTTGCTCCTCAGTTCTCTCGAGAGTAATAAAAAATGCCCAACCGTAGTTGAGCATTTTTTGTATTCGACGAAGTCGAAATTATCTCTTCGTGAACTGTGAGGACGGCGGCTAGCCGCAAAAACTCTCCGGGGGGAGAGTTTTTAGTCCGAATGACAGAGCCTGGCTCTGTCAACCTCGGTTCGAGTGAGGTAAGTCAAAAAAACAAAAGCCCTGTTTGCACAGAGCTTTTGGAAAATATTTTTTGACTTATCTCTTCGAGAACTGAGGTGCGCGTCTTGCTGCCTTGAGTCCGTACTTCTTTCTTTCCTTCATACGAGGGTCTCTGGTGAGGAAGCCTGCCTTCTTGAGAAGAGGCTTGTAGGTCTCATCAGCGGAAAGGAGCGCACGAGCAACACCGTGACGGATAGCGCCTGCCTGACCGGAGAAGCCGCCGCCGTTTACGTTTGCAACGATGTCGAACTTGCCAACAGTGTCGGTAACGCCGAAGGGCTGGTTTACGATGAGCTTCATGGTCTCAAGACCAAAGTAATCGCTGATATCTCTGCCGTTGATGGTGATAGCACCGGTACCGGGATAGAGGCGAACTCTTGCAACAGACTTCTTTCTTCTGCCTGTTCCGTAGAAATAGGGTTTAGCACTAGTATACATTCTTCGTTACCTCCTATTAGTCAACCACTACGGGCTGCTGAGCAGCCTGCTTGTGCTCTGCGCCTGCGTAAACGTGAAGGCGGGTGAATGCCTTGTCACCAAGAGAGTTGTGAGGGAGCATACCCTTAACTGCAAGCTCCATAGCCATCTCGGGACGGGTAGCCATAAGGGTCTTGTACTGAACCTCCTTAAGTCCGCCGATGTAGCCGGAGTGGTGACGGTAGTACTTCTGCTCAAGCTTCTTACCGGAAAGGGTAGCCTTAGCAGCGTTCACAATGATAACGAACTCACCGCAGTCAGCGTGAGGTGTGAACTCGGGTCTGTGCTTGCCGCGAAGAATCTCTGCGGCCTTAACAGCAGTCTTACCAAGGGGCTTGCCTGCTGCGTCAATAACGAACCATCTGCGCTCGATGGTCTTCGCATTTGCCATAAATGTAGACATTTTTAATTTCCTCCTAGATTTTGTCTTCGTATCTATAATACGAGTCTTTTTTCAAGCCCGTTAATTATACCATAACTTTCCTTACTTGTCAACACATTTTTGCAAAAAAAATACAAAAATTTAATTTAGAAAAATCATTCTCCCAAAATCTCCCGAAAGCTCCGTTTTTCTCGCTTTTGCTCGTTTTGAAAAAATAAAAAATTTTGTTTCTTTTTTGCACATTTTCTACAAAAATTGAAGAGAGCGTAATTTTTTACGCTCTCCTTATGTAATATCAGAAATTATAGTCGGGGTTTACTACCTTGCCGCTCTTTGAGGACTCGACGATAGCGAGGCAGGCTGCGACAGTCTTTGCACCCTCGTAGACGGTGGTTTCTATCTCCGTGTCATTCACGAGTGCGTCGGCAAATACCTTAAACTCGGCTGTTGCGTTGTGGTTGTTTATCTCAACGGGTACGGTCTGTGCCTCTTCCGCACCGTGTCCCTGCTCGTCAGCAAAATGCACCTTCATAGAATCTGAGCGGTTATCGAAGATAAGAGTACCCTTTGTGCCGTAGACACAGGTCCTCATAGTATAATCGCGCTTACAGCCTGTGGAAACGAACACCTTACCCATAACGTTACCGGGGAATTTCATAATAGCGAGATTTGCGTCATCGTAGGTAACCTCGGGAAGCAGCTTATGCGTTCCGTAGGCGTAGACCTCGTAGGGATCCTCGTTTACAAGCCAGCGAAGAAGGTCAACTGCGTGACATCCGCCGCCAACGACACCGTTTCTTACAGGGTCGGATCTCCAGTTAGTCGGATTAACCTCGAACATATGCTGATAGTCGTGAGCATACTCGGACTCTACGTAATAAAGCTCTCCGATCTTGCCATCCTCGATATACTTCTTCGCCTGAACGAATGCGGGAGTGAAACGGCATATCTGACCTATCATAAACTTGCACTCGGGGTGCGCCTCAACAGCCTTAACGATAGCCTCGATATCCTCTCTGGTAAGAGCCAAGGGCTTCTCGCACATAACGTGCTTTCCAGCGTTAAGAAGAGCCTCTACCTGCTCTCTGTGCTGCTGGTCGGGTGTTGCGAGAATTACAGTGTTTATTTCCTTATTATTTACTATATCGAGGTAATTCGTAGTGGTTTTTTCTTCGGGAATGTTATGCTCCTCGCACGCTTTTTTTAGCTTTTCGGGATTGAGGTCGCATATCATACCTATCTCGGCACCGTACGCGATAGCGCCCTTAAGATGACCGGAACCCATACCTAAACCGATAACGCCAACGACAATTTTTTCTAATTTCATTTTCGTATCCTCCAAAAAATTTTATTTACGCTTCTATTATATCAGACGGTATTAGAAAATGGAATGATAAATCCGTAATATTAATATGAATAATCAATAAATATCGTACTAATCATTTTTGAAAATATTATTTGTTTTTTGAAAAACGCCACTTGCAATATGATCCGTTATCTGCTATAATTTATACAAAGACTTTAGTTTTGGAGATGAGCTTTATGGATATTTCAAGGCTTGACAAAATCATATACGATTTTTATCTAATTTCGGGTATGGAAATATCGGTGCTTGATGCCGATTTTCACAGTATTGCCATACGCAGATGTCCTGGTGAAAACTTTTGCTCTATCTTCCATAGAGCGCAGGGCGCTCTTGATATATGCAAGGCATCGGACATTGAGCGGCTTGACGCGGCTAAAAACAGCGCAGAGCCTATACTTTACACCTGTCCTTGCGGTATAACCGAGGCTATCGTTCCGATAATACGCGGTGACAGCATCGTCGCATACCTTATTTCATCAATGGGTGTAAAGTGCGAGGACGGTGCTGACGAAAAGATACTGAAAAAGACTATGGCGCTGGCGCCGAGGCTCTCCGATGATCTATTAGGCAACGCGATAAGTGAGCTTAATCATCTTGACGAGGATAGGATTTTAGCTTATTTTGAAATGCTGAAGATGGTTGCCGAGCATATCGGCAACGACGATATGCTAACCGACGGCACGGAGAGTGTAGGCAAGCTTGTCAAATACTATGTAAAAAACAATCTGTCCCGGAAGCTGACTCTTTCAGACATTGCGTGGAATCTTCATTGCAGTACGGTTACTCTGACAGAGCATTTTAAGGCGGAGTTCGGAATAACAATTATGGAGTACGTTACGGCAAAGCGCATGAGCCTTTCGGAAAAGCTGCTGCTCTCTACCGACGAGCCTCTGCGCGAGATTGCCGCTCACGTAGGATTTTCTGACGTTGAGTATTTTTCGAGAACATTCAAGCGCTATCACGGCGAGTCACCTGCCGCTTGGAGAAAGAAAAATAAGTAATATAAAATAAAGAGTCACCTAAAATAAATTCACGGTGGCTCTTAAGTTTTTTATTTAAGTATTTTGTTCTTACAGCAAGAGCAGATTGATTGCTCCTTGGGGTTAAGCTCGGCGCAAACAGGACACAGCCATTTAAGATCAATATCCCGCTTTACCGGAAAACGCGTTCCTCCGATGTGCAAAACCTCATCGCCGATCTCATAATAGCCGTCAAGCGTGTGACTCACATCACGCAGTGTATAGGGCTTTACCTCACTGCCCTCGTCGATGAACACGGTAAATTCGTAAAGGTCGCGCTTGTAGCTCTCGTATCTCTTACGTACAAGGCCGCCGTAGCCCACTGTGATACGCGAATCCTTAACACCGACGTGCAGATCAACGTCAGATACTCTTCCAACCGTTGTTTTTGTACATCCGTGATTCTTTATTTTTTTGGTTTCTCGACCAACAAGCATTAGCGAGCCGATAAGGCAGAGGGCTGAACCAATGAATTTTAGAACATTATGTCCAAAGAGGATTATACCGATAACGGAAAGAATGGCTACAAGAGTTCCGAGGACAAGGCCTGTCACCGAAATCAAAAGCTGCTTTTGCATCTTCTCTGCTATCGATGCAACGTCATATCTCGTATCAACGTTAAGATTAGCTTCTCTCATCGATTAGTTACCTCCTTGATTTATTATAGCATATTGGAGAACAGCTGTCAAGTAACGGCTTTTGCGGATAACTTTATTTTTATCATTCTTTGCTCTTGACAAAGCACACACAAAATGTTAAAATGTTAGAGTCCAAAACTTAGACAGGCTTATATAACTACCCGTAGCACAGCTGGATAGCGCGTCAGACTCCGCATTCCGCTCCTGCGGAATATTGCCATGCGAGGAGATGGGACATCCGTCAGTATTTCACCGAGAAGCTCCCGCTCATCTTTCCCCGAGCGGCAAACTCTGAAGGCTTGCCGTATCAAATTTCATAAGTTAATTTCTACCCGTAGCACAGCTGGATAGCGCGTCAGACTCCGACTCTGAAGGTCGTAGGTTCAAATCCTATCGGGTAGGCCAAAAAACGACAAAATTCGACAGAGTTTTGTCGTTTTTTTATCCATTGTGAAAGCAATGGCATATCATCACGCGTAGCGTGCATCTCATCAGCCGAAGGCTGTATTACCTTTTGCAATGATGAATTTGTTATCCTATCGGGTGCCAACGTAGCAATCAAATTTTGAAAATATACACAAAAAATATTGCAAAGTTACGGTGAATGTGATAAAATCAATATGACGGGGTTGGTCGCCCCATTTTTAATAAGAAAGGATAAAAAAGATGAAAGTTAAAAACATCATTCCCTCACTTAAGAATTTTAATGAAAGCGGAGAAAGTATCGTTATAGCGTATCTTGCGGACTGTCGCTTTTCCATCGTCGGATATGACGGTGTGCCCGGTGCGGTACGCGAGCTGCTAAAGGAGACGTTTAAGGACAAGTGTGCGGTACTGCCTCCGTACGAGGGAAATTACAAAATTTACATTAAAATCGACCCAACTGACAAGAGAATTTTTGACAAGGGGGACGAGGCCTATGCGATAACAGTGACGGACAAGTACACAGAGCTTGCCTCGACGTCGGACAAGGGCGCGTATTACGCGGCAGTAACCCTTGCTGAGCTTATCACGGTAGAGGGATGCGAGGTGCGTCTGCCTATATCTGAGATCGTGGATTACCCTACTTTTTCCACAAGAGGAATGTATCTTGAAAGTCGGTTCAATGACTTTATGACACTTGACGAGTGGAAGAGCGCGGTTGACGACTTCTCTGCCCTGAAGCTAAACAAAATGATAGTCGGCATATACGGCTGTTGGGCAATGCAGTACGACAGGCAGCTCTCGCAGTATATGTATTTGAAGCTTGACAGATTCCCCGAAATGAAGGTTTCAAAGGCGAAAAAATATTACTCGGTAAAGCAGGATAAATGGGTCGTTGAAGAGCCGGAGTATCCGACAATGTATACTGAGGACTACTTTGACGCTCTTATAAAGTACGGAAAAAGCAAGAACGTAGAGGTTGTTCCTCTCTTTAACAGTCTTGGACACAATTCACTTCTGCCCGAGGTTTACCCTGAAATTTCAGCAAAAGACGAAAACGGCAGCGACACGGGATACGGAATGTGCACAAGCTCGGAGAAAACCTATGAGGTCGTCCTCGGCATATATGACGAGATTATCGACAAGTATCTTGCGCCTAACGGTATCACCTCCTTTGCCATAGGAATGGACGAGGTGTGGCCCTGCAAGGGAATTGACAAAGCAGATATATACAAGGAATTTTCTCCCCACTGCAAATGCAAAGGGTGCCGTGACGCCGAGCCGTCAGAGCATATGATACAGTACGTTATACGGCTGCTGAAGCATCTGAAATCTCGCGGAATGAAGAGTGTTTACGTTTACCACGATATGTTCTTCTACGAGTATGATAACCTTAATGAGAAGCTGGCGCAGCGCTTTAAGGATGAGGGCGTTTACGACATAACCGTTATAGACTGGTGGTCTTACGCAAACCTTGAGAGCACCGTCTTTCGCGGAAGAGCAAATGACGTCAACGGTCTGTTCCGCAGCACCGCAAAGCCTATGGCCGGATATGAGAACTGGCGCTATTATACGGACTATACAAGGAATATAAAATATCTCGGAAAGCTTGCCGAGGAGCATAATTTCGAGGGTATGATAGCCTACACGACCTACGAGCCGATGCTAGACTACAACTACCGCTATTTTGCCGAGTCGGTTTGGAATGGAGCTTGTGACGAGTCTTTAGACGAATATAAGAACAAGTATTTTATGAATTTCTACGGCGACAGGTGGCAAAAGGCACGTGATGCTTACGAGGAATACATAGAAACGGTTCTCCCATCCCCCGATAAAAGCCGTCCGGGACTTCCCTGGCTCAGCCAATATACATACGCGTCTATTGAAAACGGCTTGGATTATCCTCGCGACCATCTCGCCGAGCTTTGCGGAAAGATAACCGACGAGCGTGATAAATATACAGGTTATCTTAACGAGTGTGTTGATTGTGCCGAGCGAGCGCTCGAGTTCTTTGACGGCGTGGGGGCGCGTCCTTCTGCCGTGAACGAGAATATTGCACTGAATATCAGAAATCACAAGGTGCTTGCTAATGAAATAAAGGTGCTGTATCAGCTTCACGAGGCGTCCAAGGCAGGACTTTACACCTGTGAGCTCGCTCTTCATCTTATAGACGAGCTTATAAACGAAAGACGAAAGCTTATGCTTGAGGTCGAGAACGTTCGTCTTGCAGGTCCAAGGGTCACGACGCTGCGTATTATGACTATATCCCTTGAATATCTGACTGAAATACGCGCAAAAATCAAAAAGCAGATGGATAACGGCGAAGCATTCTCACTTGATATGAAAAATCTCGTTGACAGGAGTGCGGGGATATTTGAATTCTTAAGATAATAGCAAAACCAGAAACGAAAAATGAGCGAAAAATTTCGCTCATTTTTATTTTAATATGTAGTCCTCGGTTTCATAAGTGCTTTCGTCCTTCTTGAACCTTTTCATAATGCTTTTCGCCGCTCTGATGGGAGCCTTGGCAGTGTCCTTAAGCTCGTTTACGTCCTCGGTGAAGGCGCTCTCAAGTTTATGCTTTAAATAATCAAATGCCAAAGACACCAAAAGAAGCAAAAGGTCGAGCACCCACATAATTATCATTCCGAGAGTTATAAGAACGGCAAAAACGTCCGGGTCGTTAAAGGTGACGCAAACCGCGTATACCGCCGATATAAGATTTACCGTCTTTATGACGAATCTTATTCTTCGGTTTATCTTTTTTACCTTTTTGTAGGTTTTCTTTACCTTCTTATCCTTGTCACTGCGCTCGTATATTACGTGAGCTACGAGGGTTGCTGCGGATATTAAGAGAAGTATAATATTTGCAAGCGTATTACCTCTGCCCGCAAGGAGAAGATAAATGGGACAAACGAGCAGAAAGCTTTGGGTTATTATGCTAAAGAGGAAATATATTCCCCTTATATCCCTTGCAATTTTTGAGATAGTATCACGCGTATTATTAAACATCTTTTTTTCTTCCCTTTGATTTGATTATCTTGAATATTCTTCCAAAGGTTCTGCCGGGTGTTTTGAAAAGCACGCGGAAGGTACGCTTCATCCAAAGGAAAGGAATCAAATATTTCTTTTTTTCGATATCTGGTCTTTCGCGCTTGTAATACGACATTGGAGGGAAAATCTGGCTTATCAGATACTTCGTTTTAGAAACAAGGGTAACCTTTGAGTTCTTGTCCCCCTTTGCGATAGCGCTTGAGATATGATTTTCAATCGTTCCGTACGTTCCAACGAAGCAAAACTCGCAAAGAAGCGAATCCTCTCTATCGGTAAGCGGATTTTCTCCGACGCCCTTATCAAAGAGCATAAGTGCCTCTGCCACCTTGGGTGAAAACAGCTTTTTTGCAAGTGCGCGAGTTCTGCTCTCATACTCGGCTATTCCGAGATGACTGCAAGCCGATTCAACCTTATCAAAATCAAGCTCCGACTCCTTTGCCTTCAGATAAACGTAGCTGTCAACAAGAGAGCGTATTCCCGTGCCGCTGTTTGAAAAATGCTTATACTCATGAGCTTTTATATAAATGTAGAAATCCTCATCGGAAAAATGATAACCGAATGCATTTCCCTCGTCCTTTATTGCCATATCAAATGCCGAGGAATAATATTTGGACAGAGTGGTTGAGGTTGCCTCGGAAAAGAGGGAGGTATGCATTTCAAAATTATATACCGGTTCCTTCTCATACACGTCGTGATTTCCCGTATTATAGCTAACTACGGTATATCCGCGCGAGAGCATTATTTCCTTTATCTGCTCGCGGCAATCAGCGTCAAAGAGAATATCGTTATCTGCCATTTGCCTCTGACCTACAGCGGGATAAAGCTCCTTTAGGATAACGCCCTTGAGGGGCATATACTTTATACCAAGCCTCTCCAGCTCCGAAAGGATCGCCACACGCTCGCTATCAAAGAGCATTGCCTTCCTTGCGGCAAGCATCTTCTTCTCTGCCGCCTTCTGTGAAAAGATTCCTGCGCGCTCAAGTCCCTCTGTTACAATAGCAATAAGGCTTGAGGAATTTGCGGCAGAATATATTTCGTTTACCGGTATATGCGCTATAAGCTCCTTATCCGGAGCTATGCCGTTAAGAACGCAGCTGATAATATAAGCTATGGCGTTATATGGGCTGCGTGAGCCTTGTGTACTCATTTATTTTTCACTCCGAAACAAACGTCTTTTTATAAATCTTAATGCACGAACAATAAAGGATTTAGTGTGAAGAACCGCTATCCTTATATAGAAAAAATCACACCATAGGTGATAGTAGAGCTTATACCAGCCGTTATCCATAGTGATAGTCTTGCCGTCCCTGATAACACCCGTAAGCACGCCTATGATTTCCTTATCGGTTATGCCGTACTCGCGCCTTGTGCAGTTATCACCGCAGATAACGTAATCACGTTCTCTCACCTTAAGGATACGGTGGAGAATATACTTTCCGCTTTTTGTTTTATAAAGCGGGCAATCGTACCTTTTAAGCCTCCCCTTCGGGCGCTCTATTATCATAACGTCCCTATGCTGTCTTAAAAGCGGCATCATACTGACGCCGACGTTGGTGTGAATTATTTTGCCGTGCTTTTCAAGCTCCTCCTCGTAAGTTGAAAAGTCATTCATCTATGGCTCCAATGCTCGAGAGCGCTGCGATAACCTTATCAACGTCGGCAGCTATAATCTCGCGCTCCGCGTCATAGACCTCGAGCATCCTTTCGACGATCTCTTCTCTTGTAACGTCGGTTTTGAGAAGGTCGATGATAAAGGCCGCCGTCTTATTGCTTCTGACCATTCCGTTAAAGCTGCCGCCGGCGGAGATCATAAGCTGCTCGTCACCGGAGGTGTGGGTTATAAATTCGTTTTTAAGTTTCATTTTTTGTTTCCTCTCATTCCCTCGTAAGCAACCGTTGCCGCGTCGGGATTCATATTACAATAAAGCTCGTAGAGCGATACTTTGTCAAGCATTTTGTCAATAAGTCCTAACGTCTTTGAAAGCGCTATGGGGCTTACTGCTCTATAAGTCTGGCTAAATATCTTCGGGAGCAGATATTTTTTATCAACCGCCAAAATTCTGTTATTTTCACCGCGCTCAAGAGATACGATAGCGGCAAGCGGAGCTGAAATATTAGAGCCGAGATTATGCTTACCGTTCCAGGGGGTGCCGTATACCGTAACCTCACCGTCAGAAATTTTTATCAATGGTTTATCGTCGTTTACCATAACGGCACGCTCGCCGAAGGCCTCGCGCCAAAGGCGCGTGTGGGTTGACTTACCCGTTCCGCTCTTTGCGGTAAAGATATACGCCACGCCGTCAACGGCTATTGCCGAGCCGTGAAAGAGTATAGTATCATAGTCAACGAGTCTTTCGGCAATCTTACGGTAAAGAGCAAGAGTTTCAAGATATGTGGGCGACGGGATGTAAGGAGGCAGACCCTCAAGCTCCCTTTCCCTATCCGACTTTGCCCGCTCCTCGAGTATATCAGTCATAGATACCGCAACCGAAAAGTCAGACTCTCCCTCGGAGGACAAATATTCTCTGCAAAACTCGGCCGTTGACTCATAAAGGCACTCTACCCCAATCAGCCTGTTGGCAAGTCTTATCTTAAAATTAACCATAAAAGCTCCTGAAATATTTTCAACTCATAACAATTATTATAAATTAAAATGTAAGTTTTGTCAATGATTTTACAAAAAAGTGCTCACGATTTTGCTATTTTTCCTAAAAATTATTTTTCAGAAAAAAATATTAAATTTTTTATCAAAAACCTATTGACAAATTAAAAAGAATGTTGTATAATATCAAATGTTCGCGGGAGTGGCGGAATCGGCAGACGCGCACGTTTGAGGGGCGTGTGATTTCATCGTACGGGTTCAAGTCCCGTTTCCCGCACCAGAAAAGCAGAGTCAATAGACTCTGCTTTTTGTTTTGATGTGGGAAATGTGGCGCAGAACCCTCACTGAGCGGCACTCACAAAGTTAAAAATCTCCTCTTATATTACAAAAGCTCTGGAAAGTTCGAACTGCTTTTGCCTTTGGCAAAATTGCGCCATCATATACGGCGCAAAGGGGCGAACTTTGGCAGACGGGCGTTGCTTTTTCAAACCGTCTGCCGTTCAACTGTCCCGTTTCCCGCACCAGAAAAGCAGAGTCAATAGGCTCTGCTTTTTGTTTTGATGTGGGAAATGTGACGCAGAACCCACACCTTGCGGCACTCACAAGTAAGCCAAAAGGACACCCGAGGGTATCCTTTTGGCTTTATTTACATTTAGTCCTTGTGGTTTTTGTTATACAGGACGATGCCTGCGATGATTTGTACAAGGGAAAGCGCGGTCGCTATGGCTATCGGTATAAAGCCAAGGGGCTCGCCGCCGTAAGCGACGAGACCTATACCCCAGATAAAGAGCAGAACTATACCGAATACGGCTATTGTAGCAACGAGCTTTGCAAGCCTTGTCTGCCATTTTGTCAAGTGCCCTTCGGGAACTATCAGGAGCATAAGCTCCATATATATTTCAAGAAAAATTTCGATGACGACCTCCAGAAATTCCATAGAAATTACCTATCAGCCCTTGAACACTGTTTTTATGAGCGTGGGGAGCTTCGGAGGCTTACCGTAGAGCAGAACGCCAACACGATATATCCTCGCGGAGAGGAAGCCGACACCTATCACAGAGCCTACAAGCACGATTATAGAAATCAGTATCTCATACCAGGGGACAGTACTCATTGCAATCCTCGTAAACATTGCCATTGGCGAGGAGAACGGGATATAAGAGCACACTATCATAGCCGCATTATCCACAGAGCCGCTGCTCATAGAGAACATAACCACCATAAAGGCGATAATAAACAGGTAGGTTACCGGCATTACCGAGGTGTTTATGTCCTCGAGCTTTGAGGCCGTTGAGCCTATGGCACCGAAGAGGAAAGCGTAGATAAGGAATCCGAGGATAAAGAAGACTATCATATAGATAAAGAGGTCTATCGGAATATCGAAGATAGAGGCAACGAGAGGGTTAGATAGCTGCTCTTTATTAATATTGTAGAAGAGGATTGCGGAGCCGAATATCAGAACGAGCTGGATAAAGCCTGCAAGACAGGAGGCAATAACCTTGCCGAACATCATACTCGACGGCTTTGCGCTTGTTATAAGAAGCTCCATAGCTCTCGAGCTTTTCTCGGTTGCAACGTTGGTGGCAACCATTTGACCGTAGAGGAGTATAACCATATAAAGCGCAAAAATCATTATATAAGTATAAAGGAAATTATCCATCTGATTTTTACCGAGGGTTGTCACGCTGCTATCAATCGTGACGGACATTATGGCTCCTGCCTGCTCGGGAGTTAAGCCACCCTCTATCATAGCGTTCATACGGTAAACGCTTTGCAGCACGGTGTCTGCTACGGCGGTGTTTGAGTCATACATAGACAGATTGTTTACGTAATAGGTGTAAGAGGAGGGGCCGGTCATTACAAAGGCACATTCTGCCTCGCCCGAGATGACCTGATCCTTCACCGATTCAATATCTCCATCTGCCACCACAACGTTATAATCGAGGAAGGCCTCTTGGAAATAAACTCTCGTCAGCTCTGAAAGCTCGGGAGTATCGGAGCTGATTAGCATTACGGGAAGCTCACCGATAGCGTCACCCGCCTCACCCTCATCAGAGCCGAAAAGCGAAATAATATTAGGTATAAACATAACGAGCGCGATAGCGGCAACAAGGAAGATAGTTACTCCGACGAACACCTTGTTTTTCATATACCCCATAAGCTCGAATTTCAGTATTTTGCTAAACTGCTTCATCTCTTTCTCCTTATATTTGGCTCTCGGCGTATTCTACGAAAATATCGTTGAGAGATGGCTCAAACACCTTTATCTCGTCTATATCGTAGCTTGCGGTAAGGCGGTGCATAACACTCGGCTTTTGCCGAGGCTCAGAGAGCGTTATTATAAGCTCGCCATCCTCGGAAAGCTCGCACGTATCGGAAAGCTCTCTGGCTATACTCTGATTTTCGGGGGAACGCACTACAAGACGGTTTCTCGGATAATTTCGCTTTATCTCATTCAGATCACCGCTCAAGACCACCTGACCGCCGTTAATAATTGCAATACTGTCGCAAAATTCCTCTATATAATTCATCTGATGGCTGGAGAAAAGAACGATCTTTCCGCGCTTTATCGTTTCCTTTACCACGTCCTTTAAAAGCATAGCGTTTACAGGATCAAGACCGGAGAACGGCTCGTCAAGTATCACAATATCCGGGTCGTGGGCAAGCGCTGTTACTAGCTGGATCTTCTGCTGATTTCCCTTAGAGAGTGTGTCGAGGCGCTTGTCGCGGTATTCGGTCATACCGAGCCTTTCAAGCCAATAATCGATAGCCGACACGGCGTCTGCACGGCTCATCCCCTTAAGCTCCGCGAAATACGTAAGCTGCTCCATTATCTTCTTTTTAGGGTACAGGCCTCTCTCCTCGGGAAGATAGCCGAAGCTTACCCTGTCGTAATCTATCGGCTCACCGTCAAAGAGAACCTCGCCGCTATCCGCGCCAAAAACGTCCATAAGTATGCGGATAGTAGTGGTTTTACCTGCTCCGTTTCTGCCAAGCAGACCGAATGCCTTGCCTCCCTCGGCAGTCAAGGAAACGCCCTTCAGCACCCTTTTATCACCAAAGGATTTCTCAATATTTCTAAGCTCAAGCTTCATTCTCAACAAAAACCTCCATGATGAGTTTTACATAAACATTATATCACCGTTAATACTAAAAATCAAGCAGAATTTTCAAACAACCAAGGCAGCCTGCGCCATAACGAGAACGGGTGCAAACTGCCTTGATTTTTCATACCATTTTTAACTTTTTATCTTTTCAAGAATGAGAAAAGCCCCTTCTTTTCATACGGCTCCTCCGCAACGGACAGGAGTGTATAACCGGTGTTGGAAATAATATTTTTAAGAACGGTGTCATTTATTTCAGAATCGGTTATTATTACGGTTTCGCCTTTCGTGTGCGAGGAGGTTACCTTCTTTATATTAAGCTCGCGTCTTATAACGTCATTTACATGTGACTCGCACATTCCGCACATCATTCCGTCTATTTTTAAGGTTATTTTTTTCATTTTGATATCTCCTTTATTATCTATGAGATTAGATTAAATCGCAGTCGTTGGTTAGCCTCTGCTAACCATTTTAGAATTATAGCACACATTAAAATATTTGTCAAGTGTTACATTTTTTCGCTTTATGATTTTTGAAAAAGCAATGCAAAAAAATAACTGTATAAGTCAAAAAGCAGTTTTGAAAAAAGCAGCAGTCAAGCATATAAATCAGCGTTTTTTCGGTATTATCATCTATATATTTTTATGAATTTTATACTGAATGTATAGATGTTGCACATTTTTTATGTAGTTTTTTACGAATATCATTTTATAAAATACGCCTTGACTTTTTAGGACTCAAGTGCTACAATTTTATTGTAAAATACAGAAAGCATCGCTTTTTCAATTGAAAGGAAATTAAAAAATGAAGTATACGGAAAAAGGCGTAGAGGAACTGAAAATTGCCTATATCGGCGGTGGATCTCGCGGCTGGGCTTGGGGTCTTATGAGTGACCTTGCAAAAGCGGACGATATTCACGGAACGGTGGCGCTCTACGATATTGACATGGAGGCTGCGGAGCATAACGAGATCATCGGAAATATGTACACCGCACTTCCCGAGTCAAAGTCGAATTGGAAATACAAGGCTACAAAGACTATCGAAGAGGCTCTTACGGGAGCTGATTTCGTAATAATTTCGATCCTTCCCGGTACGTTTGACGAGATGGAAAGCGACGTCCACGCACCTGAAAAGTACGGAATTTATCAAGCGGTTGGCGACACGACCGGCCCCGGCGGTATTATCAGAGCGCTTCGCACTCTGCCGATGATCGAGTATATTGCAAAGAAGATTGAGGAGTGCTGTCCTGGGGCTTGGGTTATCAACTACACTAACCCTATGACCGTTATAACCAAGACTCTTTACAAGGTATTCCCGAAAATCAAGGCATTCGGCTGCTGTCACGAGGTATTTGGAACCCAGAAGCTGCTGGCATATATGCTCGGCGAGAACGGTATCGCGAACGTTCAGCGCGAGGAAATTAAGGTAAACGTTATCGGAGTTAACCATTTCACCTGGCTTACCGAGGCAAAATATAAGAACATCGACCTCTTCCCTATGTACCGCGACTTTGTAGAAAAGCATTACGAAGAAGGTGTGCGTAACAAAGAAGAGGACGACCACTGGTTCAACAAATTCTTCGGCTGTGACAACAGAGTAAAGTTTGACCTGTTCAGGCGATACGGTTACATAGCTGCGGCAGGCGACAGACATCTTGCCGAGTTCTGCGAGGGCAAGTGGTTCCTCGAGAGTCCCGAGAAGGTTGACGCTTGGAAGTTCGGTCTTACTCCCGTTTCGTGGAGAAAGCAAAACCTCAAGGACAGACTTGCCAAGAGCGAGGGACTTCGCTCGGGTACCGTTCCCGTCGAGATTAAGGAAACAGGCGAGGACGGAGTCAACCAGATAAGAGCGCTTCTCGGCCTTTGCGAGATGGTTACAAACGTAAATATCCCCAATATCGGTCAGATACCTAACCTTCCCCTCGGCGCTGTGGTTGAAACTAACGCAGCCTTCAGAGCCGGAAGCCTTACGCCCGTTTTTGCCGGTGAGATTCCTACCAACATTTACGCTCTGATAACGAGAGCCGTAGCCGAGCAGGAGATGGTTGTTGAGGCGGCGGCAAACCGCGACCTCGAGCTTGCCTTCACCGCATTTGCTAACAACTCGCTCGTTAATCTCTCCTGCGAGGACGCAAGAGCTCTCTTTGACGAAATGATAGAAAACACCAAGGAATACCTCAAGGAATATTTCAAATAATTTAATAATTTTTAATAAAATCTCATTTTTTAGTCATTTATTATTGACTTTTGAATAAAATGGGAGTATAATAGGTTTAACCAAATTAGTTTGAAAGGAGTATATTCCAATGGATATGCTTAAGAAGATTTTTCCCCTTTCCTTCGGTGTTAAGGATCTCGGAAATCTTATTGTTAAGGTTCTTATTTATCTTGTAGTAGGTATCATTGCAGGTGTTGCAATCGGCATTCTTGCCGCTATTCCTGTTATTAACCTTGTTACAGGTATTGCAGGTACTCTTGTTGATCTTTACTGCGTTGCAGGTATCGTTATCGCGATTCTTGACTACCTCAAGATCCTTAAGTAATAGCTTTGACTAATACATAAGCGGATGCTTTTTTGCATCCGCTTATTATTTTTCTACTCTATAATTTCGCGCAGCTTATCAAGGAACGCTTCCTCGCCGAAAGTATTCACCTTAAAAAAGAGCGCCTGGCTTCCGCCTGCGGTTATAGCGGAAAGGTATATTTCCTTTCCTTCATTCTGGAAGAGAGTAACGCTTAAGCTCACTCTGTTTGAGCCCATAGCACTGTATCTCTCAAAGACGCGCACGGCACACCTCGCACCCCTATAAGAGAAGTCGCTGGAGCCTTCAAGCGAGGCTGAAACGCTGCCGCCAAGTATGCCGCTTTCTATTTTTCTTAATACCTCGGTGAAATCACCGGTTAACGTTTTTTCAAGCTTTGCCATATTCGCTATCTCCATCGAAAATACTATTACAATTCTATCATATAAATAATACGTTGTCAATAAGAATATGAGTCTTGGTATTGAAATTCCTTTAACTTTGTGATACAATATTTTCAACAATAAAGAAAAGAGCAAGAAAATGCTGAACATCGTACTGTATTCACCCGAGATACCGCAAAATACGGGAAACATTTCACGCACCTGCGCCGTAACGGGCGCGGCGCTTCATATCATAAAGCCGATTGGATTTGAAATTTCCGACAGGACGTTAAAGCGCGCGGGGCTTGACTACTGGGACAAGCTCGACGTTTTTTACTACGAGAATTACGGTGACTTTCTATCAAAGAATCCTGATGCCGAGACGTATTTCTTCTCCTCGAAGGCGAAGAAAAGCTACGCGGAGGTAACCTACCCGGAAAACGTATATCTGGTGTTTGGATGCGAAACGCGCGGACTGCCTACCGAGCTTGTTGAAGCTAATATTGACAGAGCAGTACGTATCCCTATGCGTCCGACGCTGCGTTGCCTAAACCTTTCAAACGCCGTTGCTATTGCGGTGTACGAGGTGTTAAGGCAGTCGGATTTCAAGGGACTTGGATAAACAAAAAATCTCAAATAACGCATTTATTTGATAGCAGAATTTGATTTTCGTAGATAAGGATTTGTATATGAAAAAAATTATGTTTGTGTGTCACGGTAATATTTGCAGAAGTCCTATGGCGGAGTTCGTGATGAAAAAGATGGTTGCTGACAGGGGGATTGGTAGCGAGTTTATCATCTGCTCGTCTGCCACCTCGACAGAGGAGATAGGCAACGATATTCACCCGGGTACGAGGCGCGCCCTCGACAAGCACGGTGTTCCCTACTCACAAAGAGAGGCGGTGCAGCTAGAGAGGCGGGACTACGAAAAATACGATCTCTTCGTTGGTATGGACTCGGCAAACGTGAGAAATATGCACCGAATTTTTGGCGCTGACCCCGACGAAAAGATTAAGAAGCTGCTTGACTACACAAACCGAGGCGGCGACGTTGCTGACCCTTGGTACACAGGCGATTTTTCTGCTACGTGGCGTGACGTGAATGAGGGGTGCGAGGGGCTTCTGAACGTACTTTGAGATAGATAATTCATCATCTAAACAGAAAGGAATAAAATGTTTCCTTACAATGACATATTAACAAAACTTGGTATAACAGCAAAAGATTTAAGATAAATGAACACTGTTAAGCCTTCTCCTGCGGGAGAAGGTGTCGTGCAGATGCCGGCATCTGCAGGACGGATGAGGTGTTATTTTGCAAGCCTACTCCTCATCCACAACAAGTGGTCCCCCTTCTCCCGCAGGAGAAGGCTTAACGTTCAAAGAGGCTACAAGTTTGTATTTTTCAGAAAGGTATTGACAAATCCAACATTTTATGCTATTATATTCACGTTCATAACGGAAGCATAGCTCAGTTGGTTAGAGTACTTGCTTGACATGCAAGGGGTCACTGGTTCGAGTCCAGTTGTTTCCACCATAAAGAAACCATAATATTGATACGAAAAATATCGGTATTATGGCTTTTTTATTGCTCCAATAGGGGTGTTTTGCCCCTTTTCATAGATTTTTTAGAAAAAAGCAGGCTTGCCGGGATAATTTTCATCCTTGCAAGC
>JAFTPV010000017.1 GCA_017463125.1 Clostridia bacterium
CGAGTCCCTCTTTTATTTGGTGCTGAAGAACGCTTTGGCGCGTTTTTTTGCGAAGCAAAATTAAGGGCGAATTTTGCCCTCGGCAAATATTCGTTGCGAGTGCGCTTTGCGCTCTCGCTTACAATCTCCCGTCTCCCACACAAAAAAGACTGTAATTTTGATACAAAATTGCAGTCTTTTTTAACTAAATCCGCCTTCGTCGGAATAAATCCACTATCGTGGATGAAATCGCTACGCGATGAAATCTTGCTTAGCAAGGTTAAGGGAGGCGGATTTAATTTCATCTGAGGTGGCGCACCGAAGAAACTCCTTGATTTTAGTTATATATTATGCTATAATAAACTCATAGATAAATAAAAATTTGTAAGTGAGATAAATGGAGGCTCTTGTGGGGAAAATAAAAGGCTATCTCTGGCTTTTTTTGACAATGCTGAAAATAGGGTTATTCACCTTTGGTGGTGGATATGCCATGATCGCTCTGCTTGAAAATGAGTTCGTAGAAAAAAAGAAATGGCTTGAAAAAGATGAATTTTTGGACGTTGCGGCGATTGCCGAATCTACGCCTGGTCCTATTGCTATCAATGCAGCAACTTACATGGGATACAAAAATGCCGGGATTATCGGCTCAATTATTGCTACGCTTGGTATTTGTATTCCGTCTTTTGTTATTATCTATGCTATATCGCTGTTCTTTGATGCCTTTCTTTCGTTGACATTGGTTGAATATGCTTTCAAGGGTATTCAGATATGTGTGGTGTATCTGATCCTTACAGCAGGACTGAAGATGCTGAAGCAGATGAAGAAAACCGTTTTTAACATGATCATTATCTCAATAACACTTATCTGTATGGTCGTGTTTTCGTTGTTCGCGGTGAAGTTTTCAACGATATTTTACATACTGATCAGTGGAATCTGCGGCGTAGTGGTATATCTCCTCGACAAGATCAGGAAGGAGAAAAAACATGATCTATCTTGAATTGTTCTTAACCTTCCTTCAGATCGGTGCATTCTCCTTTGGCGGCGGATATGGAATGATTTCGCTGATACGAGAAAAAGTTTTGATGTACGGTTGGCTTACCGAGGAAGAAATGCTCAATGTGATTGCCGTAGCAGAATCTACCCCAGGACCGATAGCAGTTAATATGGCAACATTCGTTGGCTCGTCACAAGGCGGTTTCCTCGGCGCACTCCTCGCTACACTTGGCGTGGTATTGCCGTCATTTATTATCATTCTCGTAATTGCGGCTTTGATACGCAACTTTCTGAAATATGCGGGGGTAAAAGCGTTTCTCTGCGGTATCCGTCCGTGTGTTGTTGGATTGATACTCGCAACGGCTATCACAATGTTTATGAGTACGGCAATCGGGTTCGGTGGCATAGGAGATACACTTGCCATAGATTTTAAGGGCATTATCATATTTGCCATATTGATATTGATCAGCATCGTAGCGAAGCTTACATTCAAGAAAAAACCAACTCCGATACTGATGATCATCATATCGGCGGGGCTCGGAATGCTGATGTATTCATTATAAAAGTCTTGATAAACAAATTCCAATTTATCAAATTAAAATAGGTGCAAATCCTTATAGGTAAATGCACCTATACTGCTAAAATTTGCACCCACCTAAAAATGGTATCAATATTTTAGATTACTCACAAAACAAAAAGCACCGCTATGGGTGCTTTTTGTTTTGGTGGAAACACAGACTCGGGCAGCTCGCGCTACGAGCTGTGAGTATACAGATTTTGAAAAAGACACCTTGAAGCACTTACGTTTGTGCGCGATATGGTTCGCATTCCCGCCGCAGAGCGCGTAGTGCTTGCACTTAAGCGGCAAGGCGTGGAATATTGACGCTATGCGGCAAAATCCGGTTGCCTTTATCAAACGGCTCTCAAGCACCGCTTTCGGTGCTTTTTTATTTTTCTTGTAACAAAAATTTCAAAAATTTACATTTAGGTCTTTATTTTTATTTATATTTATGATATAATATGTTGAATAATTATTTTTCGAGTTTGAAAGGGATATATAAATGGGACTTTTTGGCTCAATTTTCAAAAGTTACAGTGAAAAACAGATAAAGAGAATTATACCTTTGGTTGATGCGACGGAGGCTTTGGCTGACAAGTTTTCGGCTATGACGGACGCGGAGCTTCGCGCTTATACCGATAAGCTCAAGGGCGACCTTGCTGATGGAAAGACTCTTGACGACATTTTGCCTGAGGCGTTTGCTCTTGTGCGTGAGGCTGACACCCGCGTGCTTGGAAAGCGTCCTTTCAGAGTTCAGATAATGGGCGGTGTGCTTCTGCACCAGGGAAGAATTGCCGAGATGAAAACGGGTGAAGGTAAGACTCTCGTAGCTACCCTGCCCGCATATCTTAACGCGCTCTCCGGCAAGGGCGTACACATCGTTACGGTAAACGACTATCTTGCAAAGCGTGACTCCGACGAGATGGGCAGAGTTTACGGCTTCCTCGGTCTTACGACCGGTCTTATCGTTCACGGTCAGTCCTCAAGCGAGAAGAGGGCCGCTTACGCTGCCGATATCACCTACGGTACGAATAACGAGCTTGGATTTGACTATCTTCGTGACAACATGGTTGTTTACAAGGAGAGAATGGTTCAGAGAGGTCACAACTTTGCCATCATAGACGAGGTTGACTCCATTCTTATAGATGAGGCGAGAACTCCTCTTATCATTTCGGGTCAGGGCTCGAAGTCTACCGACCTTTACGACATGGCAGACAGACTCGTGCGTACGATGTCGCGCCACGTTATTAAGGAAATGGACACCAAGCAGGACCTTGACGTATACGAAGAGGACTTCATCGTTGACGAGAAGGCAAAGACTGCCGTGCTTACCCAGCACGGTATTGCAAAGGCGGAGAAGTTCTTCGGCATTGCGAACCTTTCCGACCCCGAGAATGCGAGCATTTACCATCACGTAAACACGGCGATAAAGGCGCACGGCGTTATGAAGCACGACGTTGACTATATCGTTAAGGACGACAGCGTTATCATCGTTGACACCTTTACTGGTCGTCTTATGCCCGGACGCCGCTACAACCAGGGACTGCACCAGGCTATCGAGGCAAAGGAAAAGGTTAAGATTCAGCGCGAGTCGAGAACTATCGCTACCATAACCTTCCAGAACTATTTCCGTATGTACGGAAAGCTTTCGGGCATGACGGGTACTGCCCTTACGGAAGAGGACGAGTTTAAGCAGATATACGCTCTCGACGTTGTTGAAGTACCTACCAACAGACCTATGATAAGGCTTGACCAGAACGACGTTGTTTACCGCACAAGACGCGGTAAGCTTAACGCCATTGTCGGACAGATAAAGGCTTGCCGCGATAAAGGTCAGCCCGTGCTTGTCGGTACGGTTTCGATAGACAAGTCGGAGGAGCTGTCTGCCCTTCTTAAGAGAGTGGGTATTCCTCACACGGTTCTTAATGCAAAGCAGCATGA
Organism: Clostridia bacterium; assembly: GCA_017463125.1. Lineage (GTDB taxonomy): Bacteria > Bacillota > Clostridia > Oscillospirales > CAG-272 > UBA1740. The sequence goes on from JAFTPV010000017.1 coordinate 3,473, forward strand.
GAAGGAGGCGGAGATAGTTGCGCAGGCGGGTAAGCTCGGAAGCGTTACTATTTCTACCAACATGGCAGGACGCGGTACTGACATCATGCTTGGCGGTAACCCCGAATATCTTGCTAAAAATGAGATGAGAAAAATGGGTATTGACGAAAAGCTCATCGCTATGGCTACAAGCTCCTCTCCCTCCGAGGACGAGGCTGTAAACGAGGCGAGAGCCACATTCAAGACCCTTTACGATAAGCACAAGGCGGAGATTGCGCCCGAGGCCGAAAAGGTCAGAGAGGCGGGCGGTCTCTTCATTCTCGGTACAGAGCGCCACGAGAGCCGCCGTATAGACAACCAGCTCCGAGGCCGTAGCGGACGTCAGGGCGACCCCGGCGAGTCGAGATTCTTCCTCTCTCTTGAGGACGACTTGATGCGTCTTTTCGGCTCGGACAGAGTTGCTACCGTTTGTGAAAAGCTCGGTCTTGACGAGCAGACACCCATTGATGCAAAGATACTCTCCGGCTCTATTGAGTCGGCGCAGCAGCGCATCGAGGATAACAACTTCAACAGACGTAAGAACGTCCTCACCTACGACGACGTTATGAACCAGCAGAGAAACGTTATATACAGTCAGCGCTCCGAGGTGCTTAACGGCGACGATATAAGCGAAAAGATAACCTCGATGATTCGTCAGTCGGTTGAAGAAACCTTCGAGTTCTGCTTCGGCGTTGATACTCCCAGTGACTGGAAATTTGACGAGTTCAGAAACCATTATCTCGGAAATCTCGTTGACGAAAAGAACTTTAACTATACCGAAGAGGAGCTTGCCTCAATTGATAAGGACGAGTGGCGCGAGAGCCTTGTAAACCGTGCGCTCGATATATATCACTCAAAGGACGCACTCTTTGCAGGTGTTGCGGGCGCTCCCGAAAACGCTATGCGCGAGGTTGAGAGGGTAATACTTCTTCAGAACGTTGACAAAAAGTGGATGGATCACCTTGAGGCAATGGACGATCTCAAGGAGTTCGTTGGTCTTAACTCCTACGCGCAGCGCGACCCTGTGGCAATGTATAGACTTCAGGGCTCGGATATGTTTGACCAGATGGTTGACGATATCAAGGAGGATACCGTACGTCAGATACTTGCCGTTCAGCCGAGAAAGCAGGCAACCGAGCGAGTTCAGGTGGCAAAGCCAACGTCCGAGGGATATGGCGGTGAGAAATCCATCGTAAGAAAGCCTGCCGTATCTAACAAGGTTGGCAGAAATGACCCCTGCCCCTGCGGCAGCGGTAAAAAGTACAAAAAATGCTGTGGCGTAAACGTCGCTACGGATAAAGATTAAGCTATGGGATTCGGAATACTTTTTACAGGCTATTTTCTGCTTCTTAATTTCGCGTATAGTTATTTTACCGATGCTATCTGTGCGGCAATTATGCTTTACGCTATGCACAAGCTCTCGTGGGTTAATCGAGGCTTCAAGACGGGAGTATACGCTTCTATTGCATTTCTCGTCTTTGGCATGGCGGAGCTCTGCGTGAGCGTTGCGGGTATGATGATACAAATGCCGGACTTTATCGGTCTTGTCTTACCTATGATGCGCCAACTCATAATCGGTATCACGACCGTCACTATGCTGACGGGAATATCCGAGGTGGCGCTGGAGGTTGGGCTAAAGAGGCTTTCTAAAAAATGCGAGCTTTTTATTAAGCTTACGCTCTGCTTATACCTTGTGAATATAGTTCTCGAGGCTCCTGCCTTTGCCGACCTTTTGGGCATTGGTGTATCGGTGGCGCTCTACTTTATCTCCATCGTGGCAACTCTCGCGCTTGTAGCTGCTAATCTCGTTACTATATATCAGGCGTATATGAAAATCTGCATGCCAAGCGACAAGGATATGAAGGAGAAGGAATCAAAGCTCGGCTTCGTCAAGGCATTCAAGGCTCATGAGGAAAAGGCGCAGAAGGAGTATGCGGAATACAGAATAGAAAAGATGAAGGCAAAGAAAAGCAAAGGAAAAAAGTAATATGAAATCAAAGGAAGGCAAGGTGCTGACCGGTATGGCTACCGTAATGGTAGCGCTGATTTTTCTTATAAATCCGACTGTCAAGACCGTTGATTTATTGCCCGATTTTATCGGTGGATTAATTATTATACGGCTTCTTACCTACTACGCTGACAGGGCTCCTCATTTTTACGAGGCGCGCGACGCTATGAAGAAGCTCACGATACTTAGCGCTCTTAAGATACCGGCGTTTTTGCTAATGGTATTTATACGCTCAGGTAACGTTGCGGATAACGACATCATAGTGCTTTTCACCTTCGTTTTTGCCGTTTTTGAAGCGTTTTTGCTTACGGTTTTTATAAAAGAGCTTTTTGCGGGGCTTTACTATATGGGTCTAAGAACGGGCGCCGACGCTCCTATAAAGCCGTTCAAGGTTATCGGTAAGCTTAAGGCATCTCCCGATTTTGTCCGATTGATTTCAACGGTATTCGTGATTTTTCGAGCTGGCGCGACATTCCTTCCGGAAATGCTTCTGCTCACCACGACGGATGAGATAGGTGTCAACACGCAGCTCTTCAACGTCAGGGCGCTGTACCCCCGATTTATCACTGCGGGAATTGTCGGCACGCTGATTCTCGGCGCGGCTGTTCTGATTTTGTTCTTCAAATATATTAAAGCCATACGCTCCGAAGGAAAGCTCCGGGACGAATCCGATGCGCTCTACACAGGCGAGGCAAGAGCGGAGCTTGACAATAAGGCTGTTATGAGAAGGATATGTACAGGCACAACGCTTCTATCCCTTTCTGCAATATTCTCAATCACCTTAAGACTTGATGGGCTTTCGAGCATTGATGTTCTGCCGGACTTTTTAATACCGATTTTCATTTTTGCCGGTGTATACATATTAAAAGACTTTGCTGAAGGCGGTTGGGTCTTATCTTGTGCGGCTGCCTTTGCCGCCTGTTCAGTCATCTCCGAGGGCACGCTCTCCGACTTTCTCGCACGGCACGGTTACGCTTCTCTTCTCGGCGGAATGACCAAGGAATACTTAAGCGTTATTATATGGGGCTGTATTGAATGTACGACAGCAATTTTCACCTTCGTCTGTCTTGCCATATTTATTATCCGCTTTTGCAAGGCGAATACGATGCTCGACGGATCCCGAAGAGTGAGCTACGCGAAAACGTTCATTTACTGTGGCTGCGGTGTGCTTTATTCTGTAATGAAGCTTATAAGCATTGTAATAAACGCTAATATTCAAACAGAGCTTGTCGAAACTTCAAGCGGAGTGTCCGCCGTTGCTATGAACGCGATTCCCTGGTTTAGCACCTTGGTGTTTGCAGTCGCCGTACTGTTTATCGCGGCATCATTCTCTCATTCTTCATATTTAAAGCAAGAGTGCGAGATGAAATACTCGTAAGGCTATTGATTAATCCTCATTTTTGTGCTAAAATATTTATAACTGTATTTGAAATCTATGGAAGGGTCTGCCGACAGGGCAGGTTTATACGATATGGAAAAATTCAAGGAGATATTTGCCGCCGTCAAGAAAAAGTGTGCTGACGGATTTTCTAAGGTAAAGGCCTTTTTGAAGAAGATGTGGAAGGAAATCTCCGCACTCTTCGAGATTATTGCCATTTTAATAAAAAAGGCGGCCTCTGCGGTAAAGAAATTTTTCATCAAGGTAAAAAAAGAGATAAAGGCGCTCTTTGAGATAATAGGCATGGGGCTTTCCTTTATCGGAAGAAAAATCTCCGCGCTCTGCTCGATTATATCGAGACTTTGTAAGAGGGCTTGTGATTTCATTCTCCCGCTTTATCATAAGTATAAGGAATACATACTCCCTGCTCTGATAATTCTGACCGGTGCGCTTTACATACTCGCATCTCTCATTATTTTCTTCGGGGGCGGTGAGAAGCCCTATTCGCGCGAGAGCGTCGGAGCGCAGCTTATTTGGCTCTCGGTGCCGTCGGCTATAACCGTTATTGCAACTGTCGTAACGGGTATCAAATCCTTGCTCGAAGAAAGACGCGAGGCAATGGTAAAGCTTGATACGACGGAGCGCGCTTACAGACTGGTGAAGCGTCTGACTCTCGGCGCAAGCTTCAGCGAGGAGGCTAAAGAAAAGTTTGAGTACGAAAGAAAGATAAGAAGAGATATAATTCTTATCTCGCTTGGTGCTACTGCCGTTGTTTCTCTCATCTCGGCTATCCTTATCCTTAATCCAAACAAGTATACTATTGAAAATCTTAACGGCGACATCGTGTCCTCTGTTTTCATAGCGCTACCGGCGGTTGTCGTGGGCTTCGGCTCCGCGATATTTGCAAAGCAGGTATGCCTTGCGAGCCTGTCAAGAGAGACGGCTGTAATAAAAGAAGAGATGAAGACTATGGGAGAGCGTCCGAAGGCTGAACCAAAGCCGCACTTTACGGAAACTGCATATTACCGCGTAATCACTGTGGCGGTTAGAGCATCGGTGACGGCACTCGCTCTTGTGTTTATCGTGCTTGGTATAATGAACGGCGGTATGGCTGACGTTATCAACAAGGCGGTAAAGATATGCACAGAATGCATAGGCCTCGGCTGATAGTTACATAAATTCAACTACGGAACGGATAATGATATGAAAAACACTGAAGAAAAAAAGACGTCCCTCTGGCGTAGAATAATGCCTAGCAAAAGACGGTGGATACAGCTTTACACCGCCCTGCTCTTCAATGCCTACCTTAAGGGCTACATAACCGGCGAAATATTCAAGGGTGTGACTAAAAACGTCTGCACACCGGGACTTAACTGCTACTCTTGCCCCGGCGCTGTGACCTCATGTCCTCTCGGCGCTTTGCAAAATGCCTTTGCCTCAAGCGGTAAGACGACGCCTTATTATATGCTCGGTATAATCCTGCTTTACTGTATAATATTCGGAAGAATGATATGCGGCTGGGTCTGTCCCTTTGGTCTTGTGCAGGATCTATTACATAAAATAAAGACCCCGAAGCTGAAAAAGGGGCCTGTAACGCGTATTCTTTCCTATTTCAAATACGTGGTGCTGGTGCTTTTCGTGGTGGTGTTCCCCCTTCTTTACGTTATAAGGGATCTGCCGCTTCCCGCATTTTGTAAATACATTTGTCCCGCAGGAACCTTCGGCGGTGCGCTCGGTCTGCTCATTAATCCTCTTAACGAGTCTGTTTTCGGAATGCTCGGTCCGCTCTTTACGTGGAAATTCGTGCTTATGGTGTCATTCCTAGTGGCAGCGGTATTTATTTACCGAGTATTCTGCCGCTTCGTTTGTCCGCTCGGCGCTCTTTACGGTCTTTTCAACCGCTTTGCATTCTTTGGCATAAAGCTTGACAGATCCGCCTGCACCGACTGCGGAAAGTGCGTAAGCAAATGTAAGATGGATATAAGAGAGGTCGGTGACCACGAGTGTATCCAGTGCGGTGAGTGCATCGACGTTTGTCCCACGCAGGCGATAAGTTGGCGCGGAAAGAAGATAATCCTTCCCGACAATGAGATAAATCAGGCGGAGGGCGAGCTTCAGGTCTGTGACGAGGGCGCAAACTTTATCGTCAGGGTTGACAGCAAAACTCTCGTTACGAAAAAGCGCTCTGACAGAGTGAAGAATATTATCACCTTTGCTCGTTACGCTATGGCGACGGTACTTTTCGTAGCTCTCGTATATTTCAATTTCTTCCATCAGAATACGGCGGAGGCGGCTCTGCCCACAGACCCTGACACAGAAATCGTTGACGAGGAGCTCTCCAAGATCCCCTACGGCTACGAGGTTGGCGAGAGATGTCCCACGATGAGCCTTGAGCTCGTTTTGGAGGACGGTAACGTAAACATCAGCGACCTGCGCGGTAAGACTGTGGTAATCAATTTCTGGGGAACCTGGTGCGGTCCCTGCAAGGCGGAGCTTCCGCACTTCAACGAGCTTGCCACAGAGTATAAGGACGACGTAGTTTTCCTTATCGTCCACACGCACGACGACAGAGAAACGGCGCCCGCCTATATAAATACGAACTTTGCGGGCTCGGAGATGGTCTTTGCCTACGACAAGCCGCTTGACGACTCTACGGATATGTACTTCAACCTTCTCGGAGGAACGTATTTCTATCCCAGAACTCTCGTACTTGACGAAAGAGGCGTTATAACTCACACGGTTGACAGCGCAATCTCGTACGACGCTCTCAAGGCAGAGATCGAAAAAGCGCTTAATAACTAATAAAATATTAAAGACGCAAGGCAATAGCGTGATACCCTTAACGGAGTATCACGCTAAACTATGATTGCCCTTACGGGCAAGTTATCAGTTTAGATATGCTTCGCATAGTTATGATTGGCTTTGCCAAGTTTAAGATTTGATTAGCAATCATACCATAACATTTGCGTAGCAAATTCATAACGGCGAGCATAGCGAGGCTCATAACTCTAAACTAAAACCGACAGAAAAAGAGCAGACACATAAGGTCTTACGCCTTGCGTGTTTGCTCTTTCTGCTTGTTATAGGGGCTTGGGCTTAGCCCATAATGGTTTGACTAGTCAAATGCGATGCTCGCACTTAGTGGTGTTTTTCAAATTCTCCGCTAACGACATCACACTATGCTTCGCGTCTTTTTTTCATTCATATATCAATATATGACTTTGGCTCCAGAACTATTCGCTCACCGTCCACCTTAATATAAAGCGTCAGGTCTGTCCGGTTAGTAATCCTGTCATCCGTTATCTCAACACTTTTTACAGCGTCCTCGTAAGCGAGAATGTCACCGACCGAGGCGTAATAATAGTCCTCGGGACGATTGCCGTAGGTTTTTGCAAAATACTCAAGATCCTCCCAATTGTCAGAGGTTCTGAAATCGTGAGAATGAACTCCGAAGCAGAAGAACTTAAGCTTACCGTCATCCACAAAGCTCTCGTAAATACTCATCACGTCGTTTAGCGAGCGGTGATTCGCGTTATAGCTCCACGCCCATCTGTCAGAAGGAAGTGAAAAGCCTGTTGAATCCCTAAGCTCTCCCGTTTTTCTCACAGACTTATAGTTTTTCTTAAGATACTCGATAACCTTGGTATTTTTTTGCTCAAAGCAGGGCCAGACGAATGAGCTGACAGACCCCTCTCCAAAAATCGCCTCCAGCGCCTTTCTAGAATCAGAAGCGAAGGAAATATAATGCTCGGGGGTGGCAATGCTATACCAGCCGTCAGGCTTGATTCTCTTGACATGATGATGAATTCTGTAAAGGCCTTCTATCCACGTTTTGTAAACAACGGGATTATCAGGTGTATAATCGTCAGAGGTGCGAGAGTTGAACTCATCGTCGGAAACGTTATACGGCATACCGTCGTCGAAGACTATCGGGTGATGCTTACAGTGGTTGGCTATCTCGTAGCCTCTGTAAAAATCACGGTATCCCTCGGCGTCAAGAGCTGAAAAATCAGGCCAACAAAGGTTAAATGTCCCCTTTATCCCATAGGGCTTTATTATATTAATGAATTTTCCGTCAGTTTCAAGATTTCCGTCGTCCATTGTAAAGGTGACGGATTTTCTCGTCCAGCCCGGAAAATAATTCACGTCAATTTTCTTCATTTCCTTTAATATCCTATGCTTTTACCCTTTATAGTAAACGGTTTCACCTGCGGGCACGGAATGAGTTAGCCAAACGTTACCGCCGATGATGCAGCCGTCGCCTATTTTCGTATTTCCTCCAAGGATTGTTGCATTTGCATATATGACTACTCCGTTACCGATGTCGGGGTGGCGCTTTGTGCCCTTTATGGGATTACCGTCATCATCAAGCTCAAAGCTCTTTGCGCCAAGAGTAACACCTTGATAAATCTTAACTCTGTTGCCTATTGTGGTGGTTTCACCTATGACAATACCGGTTCCGTGATCGATAAAGAAATACTCACCGATAGTAGCTCCTGCGTGTATATCTATTCCCGTTTTTTCATGAGCGAACTCGGTCATAAGCCTTGCTATATAAGGAATCTTCCTTACGTAGAACTCGTGGGCTATGCGGTAAATGGATATGGCGTAAAAGCCGGGATACGAGAGTATTACCTCCTCGGGAGAACGGGCAGCGGGGTCGCCCTCGTAGAGCGCTATAACGTCCTTAATCAGCTTCGCCTTTACAGACGGGAGCGTATCAAGTATCTCGTACGCCACAGACTCCGTATCAACGATAGAGTCCTCGTCAAAAAACGAATAGGACGCTGTTAGCTGACGCTTAAGCAAAAGAAATATTTCGGAAAGAAGCTCTTCTTGCTTTTTACCTATATCCTCCGGAAGCGCAAAATAGTCGGGAAACATCAGATGTTGTATTTTCTTTACTATTTTTATCACCTCTATGCGCGAGGGTACCATAACGGTATGCTTTTTGAAATAAGTGAAATTTTCCTCGCTGGTATCGGAGATGGCCTTTGCTACGGCCTCGAGCTTTTCTTCGTGGGACATTCTGCGCCTCCTAGTTTTGTTTTATTAATTTTAGCATACAAAAGCATCTTTTGCAATAGCTTTTATCATTTTTTTCACTTCTTTATTATTTTTTGAAAATATTAGGAAAATCGGGTGTAAATATTTGTAAATTTCCTTGATTTTTCTTATATTGTATGATATAATTTTATAGGTATATTATGCGATAATGCATAAACGGTTGACAATATGTAAAGAAAGGTTGTCTTTTGACTAAAAGACGCGGTTAATAGATATGGGAAAGGGTATTTACACTTTTTACAAAAACCGTCTTGTAGAAATCGGCGGTAATAACAAATGCCTTTACCTCAAAAACGTCGTCAGAAAGGGTGCCTACGATATAGGTAAGCTTTTCAGCGGCAGAGAGGACAAGATTGAGGAGCTTGTAGACTTCCTCTGGGGAAATAAAAAGAAGCCTCTGACGCTTCTCTCCGAAAAGGAGATAAAGGATATTTACGAGGCTGTCAGCGAAAAGAGCGAGCAGACCGAAGCTGAAGCAGAGGAGGAGTATGGCGACGATAAGGAAAAGCCGAAGCGCAAGGGTCGCCCCACAAGCGAAAGAAACAGACTTCTTGAGGCAGAGGTTGCGAAGGTCAAGGAAATCAAGCGCGAGATAGAGGAGATATATAAGGAAACGGGCAGATACGAGCTTTACGTAGGCTATCCCTTCGTTTTCGGCTCTGTTATGCAGGGCTCGCAAAGGACTCTTATCAAGGCGCCCCTGCTTCTCTTCCCTGTCAGGATAGACATCGTTGACGAGCGGACGGTAGAGCTAAGGCTCAACGAAGCAGAGAAGGTACAGGTGAACCGTGCTCTCATCTTTGCCTACGCGCAATCAAGAAAGATGAATATCGACAATCTCGAGCTTGAGTTTGACGATATGTCCTCCTTCAAGAACGTAAAGCAGGTGGTTGACTATCTGAATAAGGAAAAGGTAAGGATAGAGAACACTACATCGAAAAACGTTTTTGCTTATTCAAGATTTAAGGAGCCGGAGAGCGACTCCGAGCTGTCTATCAGATACGCGGCGCTTCTTGCGCGCTTCCCTCTATCGAACTCTATCTATAACGACTATACTCTTCTTGAAAGAAAAAATCTTACTAACGACGCGATAAACGAGCTGCTCAGAACCGACAAGTCGAAGAAGAATAAGCTTGCGCGCCTTGTCGAAAAGGCAAAATCGCACCTGCACGCAAGAAAATTCAAGAGGAAGAAAAAATTCACCGCTAAGCACAGCTATACCGTCAAGATGCTTGACTACGCGCAGTCCGAGGTTGTCAAGAAGGTTGACGAGATGGGCAATATGGTTATCTACGGCCCTCCCGGCACGGGTAAGTCACAGACCATCGTCAACATTATCACAGACGCTATGGTAAAAAATAAAAAGGTTCTTGTCGTATCGCAGAAGAAGGCGGCGCTGGACGTCGTTTACTCACGTCTTGGCACTCTTAACGAGAAGGCTATGTACATCAACGACGAGTCGAAGGAGAAGAAGGCCTTTTACGAAAGGTGCTACGCGGCTCATCAGAAGGACGAGGTAGGCTTCCTTTCCGACGTTGAAGGGCTTAAGGCCGAGTTTACCGAAACCGAGAACAAAATAGCGTCAAATATTGCAAGCCTTGAGGATATATATCATCTCTTGAACGACAAGCGCCCCTTTGGTCTTTCGCTTACGGAGATGTACGCATCGTCATATATGTTCCAGAAAAACTCGGTTGAGCATCAGCTATACTCCGAGCTTGTTAATTACGACGAGGTAATGTCCCTAAGCTATAAGGAAATATCCGACGCACTCTTTGCAATAAAGGCGAAGGACCTTAGCGAAATGTACTACACCTTTGCACAAGCAAAGGACAAAAATCCGATGATCGATATGATGCTGCCCGACGTTGATCTTCATACTCTGACAGAGGTGAAGCTAGAGCTTGAGGCTGCCGCAAAATCGAAAAAGGGATATTTCAATATTTCAAAGTATCCGTACACAAGACAGGTTCTCGCGCATTATTCCTTGATGGATAATGAAAAAATGCTCAAGAGGATCGTGCGTCTTGAAAACAGGCTGGAGCATCCTCTTCAGCTCTTCCCTGCCTACTCTGAGCGAGTGCTGAAGGAAAAGTTTGAGGATACTATAAAGGCTATTGACAAATTCACTAAAGAATACGAATGCTTAAATAAGGTTATGACCCGTGACGGCTACATCTCGGTTATTGATAACCTTCTTCGCGGAAACACTCCTTATCTTAAGCTCGTATTTGAGGCGATAGACAACTATATTTCCTTAAGGGACGTTACTACTCTGTTCCGGACTCTTGATAAAAATACGGTCAATATTCTTGATTTTGCCTACACTGCGACAAAGACAAAGCAGGGCTATTACGACGCTATTGACAAGGTAATGCTGCTCCGTATTTATCACGAAATTCTCACAGCGGAGGATGAGAACCGCGACAGGCTCTCGAAGATACTCGATTTCCCGAATATCGCGTCAAGGATATATAAGCTTAAGGAATCAGAGCTCGCCCTGTCGCAAAAGCTCTGTGCCGGAAAGAACAGTACTGCGTACCGCACCCTTTTTGAGAATGCGGAAAACTCAAAGGACTATCTCTACCAGATATCAAAGGAGCAGAAGTTCTGGCCAATCAGAAAGATGATGGAGGTTTACGGCGACTTTATCCTTAACCTCTTCCCCTGCTGGCTTCTCTCGCCCGAGAACGTATCAAGCCTGCTTCCTCTTCGGAAGAATATGTTTGACGTGGTTATCTTCGACGAGGCGTCGCAGGTGTTTATCGAAAGCACGATACCCACGATATACAGAGGTAAGAACATAGTCGTTGCGGGTGACTCAAAGCAGCTTCGCCCCTCGGCAACGTTTATGAAGCGGTATCTCGGCGCTGATCCCGAAACGCTCGAGGACTACTCAATCCAGGCAGCGCTTGAGGTTGAGAGTCTTCTTGACCTTGCGGTTTCCAGATACGACAGCGCAAATCTTACCTACCACTACCGCAGTAGGAACCAGGAGCTTATCGATTTCTCAAACAGCGCGTTCTACTCCTCTAATCTTCAGATTGCGCCCAACATTTCGGCTAACAAAAAAAGCCGTCCCATTGAAAGATACAAGGTTGACGGCCGCTGGATAGGCAGAACGAACACTGCCGAGGCCGAGAAGATCGTTGAAATTCTGAAAAACATCTTCAAGACAAGAAAGCATAACGAGAGCATTGGTATAATCACCTTCAATAGCGACCAGCAGGCATGCATCGCAGACGCTATTGACCGTGAGTCAAGAGATAACGAGTCCTTCCGCGCCTATATGGCGAAGGAGAATTTCCGTCTTGACGGCGGTGAGGACACGAGCCTCTTCATCAAGAACCTCGAGAACGTACAGGGTGACGAGAGAGATATCATAATCTTCTCTATCGGCTATGCTCCCAATGAAACCGGCAGAGTTTATACCAATTTTGGCTCCCTTTCCACAGAGGGCGGTGAAAACAGGCTCAACGTTGCCATAACGAGAGCTAAATCGAAGATAATAGTCGTAACGAGCATTGAGCCCGAGGAGCTTAAGGTTGATACGGCGAAAAATCTCGGTCCGAGGCTGTTACGCGACTACCTTGCATACGCAAGAGCCGTATCCGAGGGTGATACCGTCAGCGTAAACGCTATCCTCACCGGTCTTGACCCGAAGGAAAAGGCAAAGGATTCGTATCTTACGTCTATGCCCAAGGTTGAGGAGCAGATAAAGGAAAGACTCGAGAAGATGGGATACACCGTTCATACGGGACTCGGAAACCGGAACAACCGTATTTCTCTTGCGGTATACGACGAAGAAACGGACAAGTATCTCGTCGGAGTTGAGCTTGATACCGACGCGTTTGCTACGGGTGCCACCTCGCTTGAGCGTGACGTCTACAAGCCCAAGTTCCTTGAGGCAAGGGGTTGGACGGTTATCCGAGTATGGTGCCGCGATTGGTGGCTCTCTCCGCAAAAGGTGGTTAAGAATATCGCCTCTATTGCAGAGAAGAACAGAGCGTGATTTTTTATATGTAAATAAATTGTTACGCTACTTGAATATTTCATCATTTTAGTTTATAATAGTTATATTAAAAAAGAAAGGTATTTTTTGACAATGTTTAATTCAACACTTCTTGAGGCAGCGGCCGGCACTGATATGTGGATAACGCTCGGTATGCTGGCAATCCTATTCGTATTTATGTATTTCTTTATGATCCGTCCCCAGAAGAAGCAGGAGAAGAAGGACGCCGCTATGCGTGATGCTCTCGCTGTTGGTGACGAGGTTACGACGATTGGCGGTATCATCGGTAAGGTCGTTTCCATAAAGGGCGAAACCTTCGTTCTCGAGACCACCAAGGATAAGACCAAGATCCGTTTCCTTAAGGGCGCTATCAGAACGGTTGACGTAAAGGCAGCTGACCTTGCGGCAGCGGTTATCGAAAACAAAGAGGCGGCAAAGGACGAGAAGTCCGAGGGCGCTGACAAGAAGGATTCCGAAAAGAAATAATCAATAAGATGATAAAGAAGAGCTCTGATCAAAAAAGACGGAGCTCTTTTTTATATATCGGACAAATAGTTGTCATAAAACGCTTATCTTGCGAATAGTCTATCATAGACTTATTCGGAGGTTCTGAATTTATGACATTTTTCAAAAGCCGCACATTTTCAAAGGGAGCAGCGCCGCTCTTTATTATCGGGATAGGGCTATCAATGCTCGTTTTTGTCGGGGTGTTTCTTTTAGCGACGCTGATCGTTTCTCTAGACTCTGACCCTACCTCAAAAATAGATATTGCCGCATTCGTTTCTCTTATTATAAGCTCGGCTATATCCGGAATCGTTCTGACGAGGCTGCACGGCAAGGATGGGCTAAAATATACGGCACTTACCTCTTTGCTTCTTTCTCTCATAATGATACTGATAAGTATATTTTTATCTAGCGGTGCGCTATCGGGCGGAGCGTTTATGAATGCGCTGTGCTATTTCGGAGTATCTATGCTTACAGCGTTCATCGGCAGAGGCGGGCGCAGGCGCAAGAGAAGATAAGCTACGCTTTTACTATAAGGGCGTTAGCTCCTAAAGCGTTTAGCTTTTCTATCGGCGACTCGTATCCGCGAAGGACTATTTCGGGCGAGAGTACGGTGCTCTCTCCCCTTGCTGCAAGCGCCGTAATTATACAGGCGGCACCTCCTCTAAGATCGGTGGCTGTTGCTTCAGCGGGGATTATATTTGATTTTTCTATCATAACGCCACCGTTGTACGCCCTGGAGGCAAGCCCGAAGGCAGATAAACTCTCAAGATATCCAAACCTTGTAGGAAAGACTCTATCGTATATCTCACCGCCAGAGAGGACGGCAAGAAGCGGCGCCATAATGGGCTGAAGATCTGTTGGAAAGGCGGGATACGGCTCTGCCGTGATCTTTGCGTAACGACAAAAATCGCCTCTACGAGCGCTTATTATATCTTCGAGCTGCGTAACAGTAGCGCCAATATTTCGCAGAGTATCGCAGAAGGCAGACATATCCGATACCGACACCCCTCTGACGCTTACCTCCCCATCTGTAACCAAGCCTGCCGCAAGGTAGGTTCCCGCCTCAATCATATCACCTATAATACTGCACTCCCCTCCCGAAAGCTCGCCTCCGACTACCGTCAGGTGAGTATCCGAGAGGGTTATTTTTGCGCCCATTGAGCGAAGAAAATCTATAAGGCAGAGAATGTGCGGCTCTCTCGCATATCCGAAAATACGGCTCTCTCCCCGTGCCGCAGAAGCAAGAATAAGCGCATTTGCCGTTGCGCCGACGCTACACTTTGAAAACTCTATATCTACCCCACGTAGCTTATCTCTGTAAAGCGTATCCCCCTCAAGCCTTGCACCAAAGCGCTCTGCCGCGAAAAGATGAAGGTCTATCGGACGCTCGGCAAAGGCACACCCACCGAAATCGGAAAGCCTTACCCTACCGAATCTTGAAAGCGATGCTCCTATAAGATAGGTGGACGCTCTTATCTTAACGAGGTGGTGGCGGCTCGGCTCTGTATAATGAAGAGTGCGCGTATCGATTGTCAGGGTGTCCCCCGCCCTTTGTATTATTGCACCGAAGCTCTCAAGTATCTCAAGTGTCACCCTTACGTCGAGTATATCGGGAACGTTATGTATTTTAGACACGCCCTTTGCTATAAGGGTGGAAAACAAAACAGGAAGGGCGGCATTCTTTGACCCGCCGATACCGACCTCGCCAAAAAGAGAAATGCCGCCTTTGATAATTATCTTTTCCATACCTTACTCCGAATAGCTTTTTTTCCATTATATTCGGAGAAAGAATTTAGGGTTACTTTTTAGATTTGAAATAAGAAACGGTAAGAGTTACCACTCTGCCGTAGGTTACGACTCCGTCCGTGCCGTGACTCTTCAAGAAAAGGTCGTTCACAAAATTGGAAATGTCCGAGAGAATTGTGTCACCGTATTCGCGCGAGATGGCACTTGAGGCACGAAGGTCCGACAGCGCTCTTGCATCAAGTCCCCTTGCTATACTGTAATAGAGATCCGGGTCGGTTCTGTAGAGCGCCGATGAAATATAAGAATACATATTCAATGCCGCAGAGTAGCATAGATAGGTATCCGGAGAGCTCGAAAGGACGAAATACGCCATAAAATTCGCCTCGTTCTCACGCATAACACCTCGCTGGTGTGAAAGCTCGTGTCCCGCCGTAAATACCACGTCGTACATCGGATAATCTATATTTACATTAGCCTCACCCGTGTAATAGGTATATATGCCGCCAAGGCTTAAGTAGGACATAATGTTCAGAAGACCGACCCCCTTAGGAGTTGAGGAAAAGTCACCAAGAAAGCCGTATTTTTCAGAAATTTCCTTATACGCATCGCAGATTATTTCACCCGACTCGCGAAGAGTGTAGTCGGGTTTTGAGATACCGTTTTCATCATATTCTATAAGCGGGCAAAGAGCATTCACCTCATCGCGAAGAGCGGTCATTACCTCGGCAAGATTATCCTTATTAACCTCGCATATTTCAAAGCCTATTCGCTTATCGACCGTCGTCGTATTGTAGCCTATACCAAGCGCGATAACGTTACCTGAATATAAAAGAAGCAATACGGATACAAAATTTATTACAAACCTCAAGCCGCCCCCGCGCTTAAAGGCGCGGACTGCCAATATAACTACAACTATTATAATAATAGGTAGAAGAGCCAAGAGCAGCTCAAAGAGCGAAAACGGGAACAGCTCCCCAAATGCCGCCATCACTCTCCTGTAACCGTAGGAAACGGTTGAATTAAGAAAATCCGCAGCGCAAACGGAGCTTTTAGCTATCATAAGCAAAACGAGGGAGATCCCCGTTACAATAAATGAAAACATCGCAAAGGCGGAAAACGCCTTTTTTCTTCCGTAATTTCTCATTTCATCCTCAAATTTGACAAGTTTAATTTACATTAATCTACAAAATCATCTAAAATTTCAAGATTTCGCTCCACCGTTTTTCTTCCGCGCCATGCAAAAGCTCGTTTTGAAAATTCTTCCTTACTCATAGAAGAAAGTGAGTCCGCCGTAAGCGTATCTATCCTGTCCCGATAGAAGAATTCTATGGGAGTTTTTACCGGATTTTGGTTATAGGGGCACACGCTCTGACAAATATCGCAGCCCCATGCGGTGTTATATCTACGCATAAGACCTTTTTCATATTCCGTAAGAGCGCCCTTCTTTTGCGTTATGGCAGACAGGCACTCGGGCGACTCACCCCGCAAAGCGCCCGTAGGACAAGCCTCTCTGCAAGCGCCGCAGGATATACACCTTTTAGGCTCCTCAGGCGCTTTGGCAGATAGGATTTCCGGGTCAATATCGGTTATAAAGTCGCCGATAAATATGTAGGTGCCGTATTTTTCATTTATCAGAAGGCCGCTGTCCCCCGCTATACCAAGACCTGCCGCCAGAGCCGCGTGGCGCTCGTCTATGGGGCTGTGGTCACCGTAGCCGCGAAAGGAAGCGTCCGGGAATTGCTCTTTAATATACTCGCCAAGGCGGGCGCTTACCTCCCCTATTGCAATATGATAATCAAGAGAGGCGCTATATCGGGAAATGTTTACGGTTTCTCCGGTATAGTAGGGCAAAAGATAGACAATTACGCTCCTCGGAGTAAAGTCCTCTCTCTTCATTATATCATCTCGCGTAACGACAAGGTCGGAATACGGGATGACGGCAAAATATTCAATTTTCATTTCACGGAAAAGCTCTTCAAGTCCGACATTCATTTTATCACCGCCTTTCTTAATTATTATACACCTACATTTGAAAAAATACAAGATATTTATTGACTTTGCGGTAGTAAAATGCTATAATTAGTTCCGAAGAAAATATTCCGCATTTAGAAAAATGCGGCAACGGAGGTTAAAATTATGATTTTGAACGAAGGAATTCTTTATAGCACGCCAATTCCTGCTGACTCGTATCTGCAAATATTTTTTGCTGCTATAATTCTCGTTATACTCTCATCCTACCTTCTCGGCAGTGTGAACACGGCAATAGTAGTTTCAAAGCTGTTATATAAGGACGATATCAGAAATCACGGAAGCGGTAATGCAGGACTTACGAATATGCTCCGCACGTACGGCAAGGGGGCTGCGGCTCTTACTCTGCTCGGCGATATGCTCAAAACCGTTTTTGCTATACTCATATCAGGACTTCTCTTCGGCCTTCACTATCAGAGCGGCATCAGCCTTCAGGATTACGGCTACGTTGCGGCGCTCTTTGCGGTTCTCGGCCATATTTTCCCTATATATTATAAATTTAAGGGCGGCAAGGGCGTTCTTGCCACAGCTACTGCGGCGCTTATTCTTACCCCCGTCCCCTTCCTTATACTTATCACCCTGTTTATAGTAATAGTTGCGATGTCAAAGTACGTATCCCTCGGCTCTGTGTCTGTTGCCGTGCTTTACCCCGTTTTAGTCAACGGATATTTCAGCTTTGCATTTGGGGCAACACCTCCCGGCATACTCTCGCTCTGCACTATAATTCTTGCTATACTTATCGTATGGTGCCATAGAGAAAACCTCAAGAGAATCTCTGATAAGACAGAGAGGAAAATTTCCTTTAAGAAAAAGGACGTTGAGGTAAAGAAGGAAGAGAACGAAGCTGATGAATAAGGACGGTTTCGTTTCCCTGATTTTGCGCGCCTGCGAGCTCGATGCGACAAAGCGCCTTGTTTTCTCAAGACCGAATACCTCCGATGCTACGAAGATCTCTGCAAGGCTTATTTCTCACAGAGGTCGCCGTTTTTTAGCGGCAGAGTATTCCCTTCCCGGAAACACCGTTTCGCAAAAGAATATTTCAGAGAGCGAAATTGTAGATTTTATCATACCACTTTTTGATGAATACAGGCAGGTAAATCTCATAACGACTCTCGGTGATGCGGAGTGGAAGATTGGCAAAAAGGGAGAGGTCGTGCTTGGCGGTGACGCACTTTTACGAAAAACGTCGGGATCACCCCCTGACTTTGAGCGTGCTATCGAGTCGCTTGACAAGAAGAAAAACTATATTCTAGACGGTACGGAGCCGTTTCTTTACGAGCTTGGAATTTCCTCAAAAGACGGTCGTATTCACGATAAAAGGCAAGGAAAATTCAGGCAGATAAACCGTTTTCTCGAGCATATCGAGGATATTTACGACAGGCTCCCGAAGGATAGACCTCTCGTTATTTACGACCTATGCTCCGGAAAGAGCTATCTTTCCTTCGCGGTATACTACTACCTTACCGAGATCAAGGAGAGAGAGGTTTCAATGCTCTCGGTTGACTTAAAGCGTGACGTTATCCTCTGGTGCGAGGCGCTGGCCGGGAGGCTCGGCTACTCGGGAATGAGGTTTTTGACGATGGATATTGCAGAGCTGCGGGCAGACGATGCCGTTGATATGGTTATCTCTTTACACGCCTGCGATATTGCAACGGATATCGTGCTGAGCAACGCGGTACGTCTTGGCGCCGAGGTGATTTTATCCACTCCCTGCTGCCATAGATATCTTAAGGATAAAATAACAGCAGAGAGTCTGAAATTCATAACCGACTATCCGCACATAGCAAATAAGCTCTCCGAGGCGGCAACTGACGCGCTCAGACTTCTGCGTCTTAAGGCAGCGGGCTACACGGTTGCGGCACTCGAGCTTACAGACCCGGAAAATACGCCGAAAAACACGCTTATACGGGCGGTTAAAAGCAGAAGAATTTCTGATAGCGAAAAGGAGAGATATCAGTCGGAATACGAGATGGCAAGAGCCTTTCTCGTAGGAGATAAATCTTACGAATACCTATAAGGAAACAAGCGATATGATTTATTATTCAAGCTGCGCTCAGGATACCGAGGAGATCGGGCGCAAGTTAGCGGCAAGGCTTGAGGACGAGGGAGTTACCCACGCCTTCATTGCTATGCGCGGCGAGATGGGGGTTGGAAAAACTGCGTTTACTCGCGGATTTGCCTCTCATTTCGGAATAAAGGGCGTAAAAAGTCCTACTTACACGATAGTGAACGAATATGCGGGCAGGCGCTCGGTTTTTCACTTTGATATGTACAGGATAGAGAATGATGACGACCTTTACTCTATCGACTTTGACGGATATACTGCAAGGGAGGGCTATATTATCGCCGAGTGGTCGGAAAATATAGACGACTTTATCCCCGATGATGCTATATTCGTAACTATACTGCGCACAGACGGCGCTGATGGAAGGAAAATTATGGTAGAATGAAAATACTAGCTTTTGACGGAACGGCAAAGGTTGCCTCTGTCGCCGTATGCGACGGTGAGCGTGTGCTTGCCGCGTACAGCATTGATAACGGTCTTACCCAGAGTGAGCTGCTCTTGCCTATGGCGGAGGACGCGCTGAAATCCTTGAAGCTCGGCTTTTCTGACATTGACGCCTATGCTACGTCGGTTGGTCCAGGATCGTTTACCGGTGTCAGAATAGGTGTATCTCTCGTTAAAGGACTTGCCTTCGGAAGAGATATTCCGTGTATTGAGGTATCAACGCTTGAGGCTCTCGCCGAAAATCTTTCGGGACTTGAAGGAGTCATAGTTCCCTGTATGGACGCAAGACGCGCGCAGGTATATAACGCATTATTCATATCCTCGGATGAGGGGCTTGAAAGAATCACGGAGGACAGAGCTATTTCTCTCGACGCTCTTGTAAAGGAGCTGAAAGGGTATGAGGGAAAGAAAATATATCTTGTAGGCGACGGATACGGCGTTGCAAGAGCCGCACTGATAAAGGCGGGACTCACGATTGAGCACACGCCCGAGATTCTTATAAATGAAAATGCCGCAAGCGTTGCAAGAGTGGCACAAAGAAAATATGAGCGCGGAGAATATACTACGGATAATGCGCTCTCACCCATATACTTAAGATTACCCCAAGCGGAGCGTGAGCGGCTTGAGCGCGAGAGTAAGAAAAACGACTAAGGAGAACTATAATGAACAAAAAGCATATTTATATCGGAGCAGACAGTGCAGGATATAGCCTTAAGGAAGAGGTAAAGGAGCATCTTACAAGCCTTGGATATACAGTAAGCGACTGTGGCTGCGACTCGGAGGCATCGTGCCACTACCCCGTTTTTGCAAAGGCTGTTTGCGAAAAGGTGCGAGGCGACCTTGATGGCTCGTACGGCATTCTCATCTGCGGCACGGGTATCGGTATGTCTATGTGTGCAAACAAGCACAGGGGAATTCGTGCGGCACTCTGCTCGGATACGTATTCTGCAAAGATGACAAGGCGTCATAACAACTCAAACGTTCTCTGTATGGGGGCGAGAGTTATCGGTTCTTGTCTTGCAATAGATATCGTTGACACCTTCCTCGAAAACGAATTTGAAGGCGGAAGGCATCAGACGAGAGTCGAAATGATGATGGAAATAGAAAAGAATTGATTTAAGAGGACGATGAACTTCAAAGGTTCTCCGTCCTCTTTTTGTGCAAAATTGATATAAAAAAATATATTTTTTGTAAATACTGTCAGTATGTAAAACTTTTCCTTATGTGATAAAATGAGATGTATATCGCACAAGGTTTATGGAGGTCTTTATGTTTATTGGTAATTTAGAAATCAAGGATTTGCGCTTTACAAGAATGGGAACGGATATAGAAACCGTGCCGACAAGTATTGAAAACGGCATTTACACATGGAGCTACGGCGTACTCTCGGACACGGGTCTTGATATTCATATCGAGCTCGGAAGAGAATGCTATGTTGGTACTGTTAAGATACCGCTTCAGCCGCCGAAGGCATCGGTATATTCCGCCGAGGTAATAAGCGAGGGTAAGATCGTCGGCAGATACGCTGCGGAAACAGGAAAGATAGTCTACGGCACGATAACGGTAGAGGTCGGTGCCGTTGCAAAGGAGCTTATCATAAGGCTCTATTCATCTACCGAGGAGATGGTTTTTGCAGTTCCGGAGATAACCGCCTGCTACGATGACAGCGAGCCGTTTCTTTGGCCTAGAGCGAAAAAAATGCAGTCTGGATGCGGCAAGGTGAAAATTAAAGAAATCACCTCTGACGGCTCGGAGGACGGCGAATATGTAAAGAACTTTTTACATAACAGGCTCAAAGAGCGCTTTGGCGACTGCTTTGACGCGGGAGGTGTACCCGTAACTATTCGCTGTGACGCATCAGAGGATTACGACGGTGAGAGATTTACCGTCAGCGTAAGGTCCGACGGTGTTTTGGTGACTGCAAAAAAGAGGCTTACCCTGCTTTACGCGGCTCTTGCGTTACTCGACATCACTGACGGCGGTGAGCTGCCTATCATCGAGATAGACGACAAGCCTACGAAGGAAATGCGAGGCGTGCATATCGGCATGCCGAAGAGGGAGAACCTTAGTTTTGTAAAAAGGCTCTTTGAATACGTATTTCTGCCCCTCAGGTATAATCACATTATAGTGCAGTTCTGCGGAGGCGTCAGATACGACTCTCATCCCGAGATTGCGGAGGCATACCTTGAAGCCGTCAGAAAGTTTGAGCTGGGACTTGCTCCCAGATTTCCTCATGATTACATGGCGTGCGAGGGTACGGTGCTTGAAAAGCACGAGGTTTCGGACATGCTCGCTTATGCAAGAGAGCTTGGATTTGAGATAATCCCCGAGCTTCAGACGCTCGGTCACGTTCAATGGGTTACAAATGCTCATCCCGAAATTTCAGAGCGTGAGGAAAATGATAAAATCGTTACTGATACCTCTAACGAGGATCTTCGCCCTACTAATTTCTACACCCACTGCTACTGCCCCTCAAACGAGAAGAGCTACGAAATAATGTTCGACCTTCTTGATGAGATAATCGAGATGGCAAAGCCCGAAAGATACGTACACATGGGTCACGACGAGGTATACCACCTCGGACTTTGCGAAAAGTGCAAAAAAATACCCCACCACGAGCTATTCGCGAGGGATATTATGCGATATTATACTTATCTCAAATCAAAGGGGCTTAATGTGGCGATATGGTCGGATATGCTACAGCCCGTTACCCAGTACCAAACATATCCTGCGATAAATCTCGTGCCCAAGGATATACTTATGCTCGACTTTATCTGGTACTTCCATCTTAAAGAGGATATTGAAGAAAATCTCTTTGCGGACGGATATCATAACGTTATGATCGGAAATCTTTATTCCTCTCATTTCCCGAGATACACGAAGCGAATGATGAATGAAAATCTTTTGGGCGGTCAGGTTTCGCTCTGGTGTGCCATGAACGAGCGAGCTATGGCGGAAAAAGGCAAGTTCTTCGAGCTTCAGTATACGTCGGAGCTTCTTTGGAATCCCGAAAAGTACACGGAGAATATGCGCTCGGTTTACAACTACGTTATATCAAGAAAAATCCAGCCCCGCATGCGCGATGAGCTTCGAGGAGTATACTCACTCTCGGGCTACGAGGAATACGACATTAAGCTGCCCTCAGGCTCGAAGAAAGGGATACCCTCGGCGCTGTTGGAGGTATGTCCCGATACGGTTATAGCAGACGGTGCTTCCGTAAACGTTGCCAATAGCTTTGACAGGCTTGTTTTTGAGCAGGCAACGCTTATGCGCGGTCAGCGCAACTCTTGGAAGCCTCTGATAATCTCGGGTGTATATACCATAGAGTACGAGGACGGTACGAGAGAGGAGCTTCCCGTAAGATACAGCGGAAACGTACAATGGCTGAAGGCAAAATACGGTATGCCGCTCTTTGAGGCAAATTACCGTCACGACGGATATATCGCAACGTGGCAGTGCGACCCCGCTTACGAAACGACAAACGAGCTTGGTGAGGCTCTGCTGATAAGCGGTCACGTTTGGGAAAACCCGCATCCTGACAAGAAAATTTTGACAGTTTCTTATAAAGCTGACGAGGCAGATTTTGCGGTCCTTATTCTTGCAGGTCTTAAGGGCTTCAAGAAGAGGTAGTGCGGAGCAGCTCTTCAATAGCGTTGCCCTCTGTCAAAAGACGGCAATGCTCGGTAATATAATATGAAAAATCAGCGGTGAGCAAATCGGAGAACTCTAAGATGAAGGGGAATTCGGCAGGCTCACCGCCCTTTTTGTATTCCTCGATAGCCAGAAAATAACGGCCTTCATCGGATATGTATATGTCTGCGCCCGGATACGTATCAGCAACACTCCCCAGGGCTAAAGCGAATCTTTTAAGATCGGTATAAGACTCAAATCGGTAAAAGCTCTTGCCGCGAGAGAGCATTGCTACCTTATCCGAGCGGCAAACGCTCCGTGCCGACTCCTTCGGTAAAAGACCAAGCTTGGTTACAAAGACCTCGCACCCGCCACTCTTGACAGGATAAAATTGTATCAGCACCTTATCGCCGTCAGGATCAAAGCCGACCTCCGCCTTTGCCTTCTCCAGCACTCGCCAAAAGGCTCTGCGGTAAACTGAGGAGCTATAATCCGCGCAAGCGTCAAGCTTGTATGTACGCATATCAGTTTCAGACATAACTATTTTGAGCTTCGAGTCACCTATTAATAAAAATTCCACGACTTTCCCCCAAAATCTTTTTGTTCTATTATACTATTATTTTGCTTATTTTGCTACCGGTAATTTATGGTAAAGACTGTTCAAAGGGGCGAAAAATCGATTAAAATCGTCCAAAAAAGCGACTTTTTGGCTAATAAATATATATTTTTTTTAAAAATGTACTTGTAAGTTACAATAAATTATGTTAAAATAGGGTTTGGTGAGTTCGTAACCATCCTCACCCAGCCGTGAGGCGAAAAAACAAAACTAAGGAAGAAAGAAAAATGAAAAACACAAGCAAGCTCACGCGCTATTTAACGCGCGCCTCGGTCATAGCCGCCCTTTACACCGTGCTGACCCTCCTCTCTGCCGTATTCGGACTGTCTAGCGGGGTGATACAGTTAAGGCTTTCCGAGGCCCTATGTCTATTACCTATCTTAATGCCGGAGGCAACGGTCGGACTCTTCGTAGGATGTCTTATATCAAATCTTGTTACCGGATGCGCTCTTTGGGACGTAATTTTCGGCAGTCTGGCAACTCTTGTTGCCGCTCTTATCACAAGGCACATCGCGGATATGCGGCTGCCTCTTATCATCAAGACACTGCCGACAATTCTTGCAAACGCCATCGTGGTTCCATTCGTGCTTATTTACGCTTACGGAGCTGTTGGCTCGTACATTTTATTTTTTGTCACTGTGGCTCTCGGAGAAATAGCGTCGGCAGGTGTTTTCGGAACTGTTCTCTTTACCTACGTTTCGCGCTCGTCTGCTCTTCGCCGTTATTTAGGTGCAAAAAAATAGGAACAGATTGCTCTGTCCCTATTCGTCGTTTTTAGTTACCTGTGGCACCTCTTGAGCGGCATCCACCTCTTCACCGGGTCTTTTCCGCTTTTTACGGTTCCTTACAGTCTTTCCACGATAGGTTTTACTGTATTGAAGAGGCGATATACCGTACGCTCTCTTGAACTTATCAGAAAAGTAGTTTGAGTCATTGAAGCCGCAAGCGTATGCAACCTCTGCAATGCTTAAGGTGTTTTTCTCCTTTAGCAAATACTCGGCTCTTTGCAGCCTTACGAGCGTAATAAATTCGTTAAATCCGAAATTTGTTTCCTTCCTAAATGTACGGGATAGATGCTCGGGGCTGATAAAATGCATATCGGCAAGCTGTCCGAGAGTTATCTCGGTCCTATAATTTTCTTTTATAAATCCGACAACCTCGGAGATGACTGCATCCTTTGTATGAACGGTCTTTGCGGCAGAGAGGTTGCGTATCAAAATAACGAGAAGATGTTTTATAAGATTAGAGATTTCATCCATTGAAAACTCATCGGGATGATTATATTCCCTCTCTATATCCTTTAAGACGATGTAAATATCCCTCGTTATTGTCGGGTGGCGGTAGAGATTGGGTAAAAGACCTATGCGTTCCTTTATCTCTCTCGGAATCATAGTTTCCGAGAATTCAAGCAGAATTCTCTCATGCTCCTTGTTGCCGTAGTCTGTTGAGTGAATTGCCCAAGGCGGTACTATTATAAGATCGCCGGGAATAATATCATAAACCTTATCGTTAATAAAGTAGACCCCGTTGCCGTTTACCATATAATAGACCTCGTAGAAGTCGTGAAAATGGTGCTTGTGCATAGTAGCACCGCGCCCCTTAAGGCTCTCTATGCGTAATCTCTCTCTACTGTCAAGCACGTCAGCAAGCT
This sequence comes from Clostridia bacterium, assembly GCA_017463125.1. Classification (GTDB taxonomy): domain Bacteria; phylum Bacillota; class Clostridia; order Oscillospirales; family CAG-272; genus UBA1740. The sequence continues at coordinate 28,643 of JAFTPV010000017.1, forward strand.
CGGTAACCGCCCGTTCCTCCATTGATATTACACCCCTTTCTTTATAAGTACACCGTACTCTTATCGTGAAGAGTTACAAGGTTCTACTAGTATATTACCACAATATATCAAAAAAATCAAGAAATAGTTGAATTTTTTCTTAAAACAATCAAAGAATTTAAGGAATTCTTTTATGTTTTATGATATAATAATAAGAAAACATTTTGAAAGCGAGATTAAAACCTATGAATTTTGAAAAAACAACAAGATGTGAAAGAGTTATTCAGTTTGGCGAGGGCGGCTTCCTTCGCGGCTTTGTTGACTGGATGCTTCAGAAGGTAAACGAGAAATCCGACTTTAACGGAAGCGTTGTAGTCGTTCAGCCCATTGAGCAGGGTATGTGCGATATGCTCTCGGCGCAGAACTGCGTTTACACTCACCTTATCAGAGGCGTTGAGGGTGTTGAACAGACTGTGGTTGACGTAATTTCCAGATGCGTTAAGCCCTACGAGGATTTTAATGCATATCTTGCTCTTGCGGAGCAGCCCGAGATGAGATTTGTGGTTTCAAACACGACCGAGTCGGGCATAGTTTATTCCGACGCGGATAAGGTAACTGACACGCCTCCCAAGACCTTCCCTGCTAAAATTACCCTGCTTCTTAAGCGCAGATTTGAAAAAGGCCTTCCCGGCTTCATCTTCCTTCCCTGCGAGCTTATTGACAGAAACGGAGACAACCTTAAAAAATGTGTTCTTAAGTACGCTGACCTCTGGGGTCTTGGCGATGATTTTAAGAAATGGGTTGAGGAAGAAAACGTATTCACCAACACTCTCGTTGACCGTATCAACACGGGCTATCCCAAGGGCGAGGAGCTGGGTCTTGGATACGAGGACAACATGGTAAACACCTCCGAGTTCTTCCACCTCTGGGTTATCGAAACAGACTTTGACCTTGATGCAGAGCTTCCCTTCTCTAAGGCTAACCTTAACGTTATCATTACTCCCGACAAGCTAGAGATGTACCGCACGAGAAAGGTTCGTATCCTCAACGGCGCACACACCTCCCTCGTTCCCTACGCTCTTCTCTCCGGTCTTGATACGGTTAAGAGCTGCATTGACGATCCCGCAATGAACGAGCATCTCAGAAAGTGCGTATTCGACGAAATAATCCCCACGCTTGATTTGCCGAAGGAGGAGCTTTTAAGCTACGCAAACAGCGTTATCGAGCGCTTTGGCAACCCTTATATCAAGCATTACCTTTCATCAATAGCACTTAACTCGGTATCAAAGTTTAAGGTAAGAGTTCTTCCCTCAATTCTCGAGTACATAAAGAGATATAACAAGATGCCCGAGACTCTTCTCTTCTCCTTTGCCAAGCTTATCGAATTCTATAAAACCGATATGACAAACGACGCGCCAGAGGTTGTGGAGTTTATGAAGAATAACGACACGGCGGCAATTCTTGCGAACACATCGCTTTGGGGCGAGGATCTCTCCTATCTTACGGCAGATGTCGAAAAATATATTAAATAAGAAGGCAAAAACATGATTATAAATGAACTTGACAACGTTGATATAAATCTCGCCGACGGACATAAGTATGCGCTCCGCGACATAAAATGCGGTGAGAATATTATAAAGTACGGAAATCCCATAGGTCACGCGACAGAGGACATAAAGCAGGGAGAGCACGTACATACCCACAACGTTAAAACTAATCTTTCCGGTAATCTTGAATACTCCTACGATCCGAAATTCTATAATATCAAGGACGAGGATAAGAGCCGTACATTTATGGGCTACGTGCGTGAAAACGGTGACGTGGGTATCAGAAACGAAATATGGATAGTCAACACGGTTGGATGCGTCAACAAGGTATCCGAGCAGCTCTCAAAGCTCACGGGTGCGAGATATTTTCCCCACCCCTTCGGTTGCTCACAGCTTGGTGACGACCAGTCCACAACGCAGAAGATACTGCGCGGTATGGTAAACCACCCTAACGCTGCGGGTGTACTCGTTTTAGGCCTCGGATGCGAAAACAACAATATTGACGTATTTAAGAAGGTGCTTGGGGAATATAATCCTAACAGAGTGAAATTCCTTAATACCCAGGACTTTGACGACGATATTGCCGAGGGCGTAAGGCTTATCGGCGAGCTTAAGGAATACGCCGCAAAATTCGAGAGAGTTCCCGTTCCCGTATCAAAGCTCAGGCTCGGTCTTAAGTGCGGAGGCTCTGACGGATATTCCGGAATTACGGCAAACCCCCTCGTCGGCAGACTTTCGGATAAGGTTATCGCTATGGGCGGAAGCTGTGTTCTTACCGAGGTTCCCGAGATGTTCGGCGCAGAGCATCTGCTTATGCAAAGATGCGAGTCCGAGGAGGTCTTTGAAAAAACTGTTAGGCTTATCAACGACTTTAAGGATTACTATGCAAGACATAATCAGGTAATTTACGAGAACCCCTCACCCGGAAACAAGAAGGGCGGCATCACAACTCTTGAGGAAAAATCACTCGGCTGCGTACAAAAAGGCGGACTTTCCAAGGTTGTTGACGTGCTTGATTACGGTGACACACTCACAAAGAACGGTCTTTCACTCTTAAACGGCCCCGGAAACGATATCGTTGCTATAACCAACCTTATGGCAGCAGGGGTTCATATCATACTCTTCACAACGGGTAGAGGTACTCCCGTCGGAGCGCCAGTGCCTACTGTCAAGATTGCTACGAACCACTCTCTTGCCGAAAGGAAGAGTGCGTGGATCGACTTCGACGCTTCCCCCTGCCTTGACGGCAAGCCTCTTACCGACGAGCTATTTGAGTACGTTATCTCGGTAGCAGAGGGTAAGGAAACTAAAAATGAGATAAACGATTACAGAGAAATTTCAATATTTAAGGACGGTGTAACACTATGAGTTTCATAAACGATAGCTTTATGCTCAAAAACGAGCCTGCAAAGAAGCTCTACGCTATGGTAAAGGATCTTCCGATAATAGACTACCATTGCCACCTTCAGCCAAAGCAGATAGCGGAAAATTATCAGTTCAGAAATGCTTTTGACCTCTTCCTCGGCGGCGACCACTATAAATGGCGCCAGATGCGCTCTAACGGAATTGACGAAAAATACGTAACCGGCGATGCTGACGAGTACGAGAAGTTTCTCGCCTTTGCAAAAACTATGCCGAAGCTTATAGGCAATCCTCTTTACCACTGGACTCACCTTGAGCTTAAGAGATATTTTGATATCGACGAGCCTCTCACGGAGGAGTCGGCAAAGAGAATTTGGGACAAGTGCAACGAGTGCCTTGCAAGACCTGAGTTCAGAGCACAGGAGCTTATCAAGAGATCAAACGTTGAGATAATCTGTACGACGGATGACCCTATCGATACTCTCGAGTATCATAAGCAGCTTCAGGGCTTCCAGACGAAGATACTCCCCACCTTCCGTCCCGACAAGGCGGTTGAGATCGGTAAGGAGACCTTTATTCCCTATATTGCAGAGACCGGCTGCAAGACCTATGAGGAGCTTGTAGCCTGGATAAAGGCGCGCATTGCGTTCTTTAACGAGATGGGCTGCCGCCTTTCCGACCACGCTCTTGAGTACGTTCCTTACAGTACGGGCGACGCAAAGGCCGCGTTTGATAAGAGAATGGCAGGCGGCGAGCTTACGAAAGGCGAGATAGATTCCTTCAAGTGCGCTATTCTTAAGGCGTGCGCAGAGGAATACACAAGGTTCGGCTGGACTATGCAGCTTCACATCGGCGCGCTTCGTAACAACAATAAGAAAATGTACAAAAAACTCGGTCCTGATACGGGCTACGACTCTATAAACGACCTGTGCATAGCAGAGGACCTCGGTGCATTTATGAACCTGCTTGAAGAGGCATCGGTTCTTCCGAGAACAATTCTCTACACCTTGAATCCCAAGGACAACTACGTTCTCGGCACTATGCTCGGCTGCTTCCAGGACGCGACGGTACCCGGAAAGATTCAGTTCGGTTCAGGCTGGTGGTTCAACGACCAGCGCGACGGTATGGAGGCTCAGATGCAGGCTCTTGCAAACCTTGGTATGCTTGCAAACTTCGTCGGTATGCTGACAGACAGCCGTTCCTTCGTTTCATATCCCCGCCACGAGTATTTCAGACGCATTATGTGCAACCTTATCGGTAAGTGGGTCGACGAGGGCGAGTACCCCGAGGATTATAAGTCGCTTGAGAAAATCGTTACGGGCATCGCCTACTACAACGCGAAAAACTACTTTAATTTCTAATATTAGCGTATCACAAAGGGAACACCCGCAAAAAAACGGGTGTCCCCAATGGTTTTTTTGTAACTTGTTATGCGAAAAAACACGTAAGAAGGAGAAAATATGCGAATTACGAAGAAAATTGCTCTGAAAAACTATGCGGTAATCTTCCTCTTTATCATTCTGACGCTAGTAGGACTCGTGCTTTCAAAGCAGGTAAAGATAAATTACAGTCTTTCCGATTATCTTAACGAAACCACCGAAACCAGAATAGCGATAGACATAATAGAGGACGAGTTTGGCATGACCGGAAACGTTCAGGTTATGCTGCCGAACATAGATAAAGAAACCGCAAACGCGGTAAAGGATGAGCTTGCCGATATTGACGGCGTTCTTAACGTAAGCTTCAATGCTGACAGCGAGGACAGCTACAAAAACGGCAACGCCCTGTTCGTTGTTCTGCTTGCTGGTACTGACTATTCAGACGTTGCAAAAAACGCAATAGCGGATATTAAGGCCACGCTCTCAGATAGATATCAGGACGCAGAGTTTGGCGGCTCTGCAATCGAGCAGTCTGCCCTGCGTGAATCAACGCAGAGAGAAATGAGCCTTATCATAACCCTGGTTATAATTCTGACTCTCCTTCTGTTGCTTATAACCTCAAGCTCGTTTATAGAGCCTCTGCTCCTTCTTGCATCATCGGGCATTGCTATGGGTATAAATATGGGACTCAATCTCCTTCTCGGAGAGATTTCCTATATAACGAATGCTATTGCGGCAATACTACAGCTTGCCCTCTCGATAGATTACAGCATTATGCTCCTCCACGCCTTCAGAGAGATAAAGCGCACCGAGAGAGATTCAAGGATAGCGATGAAGCAGGCGGTATCAGAGGTTGTACACCCTGTATTTGCCAGCGCGTTTACTACTATCGCAGGTCTTGGAGCGCTCCTCTTTATGACATTCACGATAGGCTTTGACATCGGTGTCGTGCTTATGAAGGGTATAGTGGTTTCTATGATAACCTCGCTTGTACTCTTCCCTACCTTTATTCTGACATTCGAGAAGCTTATCAAAAAGACGAGAAAGCGCGCCTTCGAGCCTAAGGGCAAGATGTTTGCGACACTTGCGGTCAAAAGGAGCAAGATAGTTGTTCCGATAGCACTTGTGGTGATTATCGCCACAGGATTCCTTCAAGGCTCACTCACCTACGGATTTACTGACAATACAGGTGAAAATCAAAAAATAATAGAAAACTTCAGCAAAAACAATACGATAGTCCTGGTATACGAAAAGGGCGACGTTGAAGAGGACACTAATAAAGAAGAGGCTCTTGGAGAGTACTTAAAAAATTATAAAAACGGAAATGGTCAGAGCATTCTCGCAGGCTACACCGCAAACTCAACGACAGTACGAGAAAAATATGATATTGAAAAGGCTATAAGCGTTGTCGGTCTGCCGAGGAGCGATATCGAAATGCTCTACACCATGTATCACCTCTACGAAGACAAGACCCTTGTCACAATGACAAGCAAGGAATTCGTTGAATTTACCGACTATCTTATGGAAAACGACGAGGACGTCGGCAATATGGTCGGCCCCGATATGAAAAAGACTATCGGTATGCTTAACACGATGGGCGAGGTTATGAGCGGTTCGCACACAGCCTCAGCGCTTCACGCACTACTGAGCAGCGGTGATATGTCGGGTATGGGTATCAGCCTCTTCTCGATAGAGCAGATGTACGGTCTTTACAGCTACGACAAGGTGGCAAGCCCGAAGGTCAACTTCAAGGAAATGCTATCATATCTGCAGACCTGTGTGACGGACCCGAACTTTTCAGACAATTTCAGCTCGGAAATGGCTTCATCGCTAAAGCAGCTTGAATTCTTTATCCGCATATATGAAAAATCCGATGCGGAATTATCCGCCCTTGTAAACGCCTCCTATTCTTACAAGGACTTTTTCCCTGCTCTTAGGCGCGTTGTGGCAAAGGCTCCCACCGCTACCGCACTACCAGAAATCAAAGATACTGCAATTCAACAAATCTACATTTCGTATTTCTACGATATGAAGAAGATGCCGCAGACATCTCTTACTGGCGAGGAGTTCGTAGATTTCCTTCTCGCGACAATAAGGGCAAACGAAACAGTAGCCGCACAGCTTCCTGCCGATATGATAGCAAAGCTTGCGGATATGAAAACCATCGGGGCATTTATAAATAATAAGGAAGCGCTCGATTACACGGAAATGACCGATAGCATATCCGAGCTTCAGTCTAATATAAGCAGTGTCAGCACGGGCAATAAAATGAGCGAGAGCATGCTCTCGGGTGTATACATCAAGCGAGCTATACATGACAATATGGGGCTTACGTCTCCTATTATGGCGTGCGACCTCGTAAACTTCCTTGACCGAGAGGTTGGCACGAATCCTCTGCTTAAAAACAAGGTGACTGATAGTGCAAAGGAAACGCTTGCTGCTGCGAAGGCAGAGATTGAGCGAGGCGAATCCCTCTTCATTTCAGAGAATTACGCAAGAGCTCTTATCACTGTCAGAGTAGCCGACGAGGGTGCAGAAACAACAGCGTTTGTCAGCAATTTGCTGCTTAAGGTTGATGAAATCTTCGGCGAAGGAGCGTATATAACAGGTGAGGTAATATCCACCTATGACCTCCAAAGCTCCTTTGAAACCGATAATATGATCATCAGCGTGTTCACTATCGTTTCTATCTTCTTCATCATACTTATTACCTTCAAGTCTATATCCATACCGTCGGTTCTCGTTGCAGTAATACAGGGTGCTATGTGGATAGCCTTCGCAACCTCGCTTCTCGAGGGTTCGAGCATATTCTTTATGAGCTATATCATAACCTCCTGTATCCTTATGGGTGCTACGATAGACTACGGAATACTTATGTCCAGCAACTACGTAGCCTTCAGAAAGAGCTATGACAGAAAGGAATCTATTTACAAGGCGGTTGCGGCGGCTATGCCCACCGTATTCACCTCCGGACTTCTGCTCACGGTCTGCGGCTTCGTTATAGACGCTATATCCTCACAGGATTCTATATCCAGCGTCGGATACCTTATCGGTAAGGGTACGCTGGTATCCATCTTCTTGATAACGGTTCTTCTTCCCTCTATTCTCTATCTCGGGGATAAGATAATACTAAAGCTCGTTATGAAGGACGAAGCCTCCGCAAGATACAAGACGGTGATATTCGGTGCCATCGATAAATTCTTCGGCGCTATCGGCTCTGCCCTTTACAAGATAGGGTTTATCAAGGCCATCGTTGATTATATCAAGGCTAAGATAAACGTTAAGAAGATAAAAAGAAGCCTCGACCTTAAGAAAAAGAAATTTAAGGCATCGGCAAAGCGCGTCATTAAGCAGCTTAAGAAAAAGCTGGGTATTACGAGGCTTGAAAAGGCTATGGCCGCGCAGAACAAGAAGCTTAAGGCGTGGTGGAGAAAGAAAAAGAAGGTCATCAAACGTAAGTACAAGGCTTCAGCTCTTGCAAGGCTTGTGAACAAGATAACAAAATGGTTCCGCGCAAGAAAGCGCCAGACTACCAGATTCTTTAACAAACTTTCCGACACAATAAGAAAAATGCTTACTCCCATTGCGAAAAAATTCGGCATTGATCTGAAGAAAAAGAAGAAAAAGAAGGAGTCGGTTGATGACGGCTTCCTCGGTTACGATACGTCCGACGCCGACAAATCTGAAGAGGATACGGAAGAGGGCGACTCGGAGAATACCGAGGACTACTCTGACCCAAGCGATCCCAAAGACGCAGAGTAAGAAATATCAAAAAAACAATTCCCGACGGACATCAGTTTCCGTCGGGAGTTTTTTATTACTAACACCGATTTTTCATTAAAATACGTTCTGCTATAATAACACCGTCTCTTGCGGAAGAAATTATTCCGCCGGCATAGCCTGCCCCCTCGCCTGCTGGGTAAAGTCCCTTTATATTCAGCGAGTCGAGCGACTCTCCGCGAAGGACTCTTACAGGTGAGGTAGTGCGGGTTTCGGGGCCGGTCATAACGGCGTCGGGATAGTAGAAGCCACGCATCCAATCATCAAAGTCGTTTATGGATTTTCTCAAAGAATCGGTGATAAATTCAGGCAGATAATTCTCAGTTCTGTGTATTTCTGTACCGATAGGATAGGTCGGCTTTGTCGGCAATGTGCCTGTGAGTGTGTCGTTTAGAAAGTCGCCGAGGCGCTGACAGGGAGCCTTATAGCTGTCGGTCAGACTATATGCCTTCTCCTCTATCTTCTTTTGCAGCTCTATACCTGCAAGGGGTGAGTCGGAGGAAAAATCCGAGGGCGTGACGGATACTAAAAAGGCGGCGTTTGAGTTTTCGCCATCTCTTGCAAACTCACTCATTCCGTTTGTCACAATACCGCCATGACAGCTCGCCGCAGGTACTACCGTACCGCCGGGACACATACAAAAGCTGTAAACGCTTCTGCCACCTTTAAGATGCGTGACCAGGTGGTAGCTTGCACTCTCTAGAAGGTCGGGATAGCCTTTTCCGTAGACCAGCTCGTTTATATATTCTCTCGGGTGCTCGAGCCTTACGCCGATGCCGAAGCCGCGAGCCTCAAGAGCCACGCCCTTTTCGGAAAGGAGGATGAACATATCCCTTGCACTATGCCCTGTCGCTAAAACAAGGGCATCCGTATCGTATTTTTCTTCATTTTCTTTATTCTTAACGGTAATTCCACACACGGCTCCGTCCTTGACGCTTATATCGGTAAGGCGCGAGGAAAAATGAATCTCTCCACCGAGATATATTATTCTTTCTCTTATTTTTTTGACTATACCCGAAAGCCTATCCGTGCCAACGTGGGCGGTGGAAGAAAATAGAACGTCCTCGGGCGCTCCGCACTCAACGAGAGTCTTAAGAACCTTCATTTTATATTTATCCATCGCTCCGACCTTGAGCTTACCGTCAGAGTAGGTACCTGCCCCACCTTCACCAAACTGCACGTTGCACTCGGTGTCAAGTATTCCAAGGGTAGAAAACAGTTTTACTCTTTCATCACGCTCGTCAACAGGAAGTCCACGCTCGAAAACTATCGGTGCTGCACCGCACTCGGCAAGTATAAGCGCGGCAAAAAGCCCCGCAGGACCAAACCCTACAACTATCGGTCTTGTATTCAATTTCGACTGTGGAATATTAAGCTCATACGATGGATATTCACTGACGCGCTTTCGCATTTTGAGAAGTCCATACTCGCGCTCGGGAGAAAGCGATATAGCAACCGTCGCATCATAGTGGATACCACCCTTGTCGTTAAGGTTTAGCGTCCTTTTTACAAGGTGACAGTCGATTATTTCTTCTCGCTTTATCGGCAGTGCGGCGCATATAGCGTCTTTTACACTATCATAGCTATAATTAAGCTCTAGCTTTATATTAGTTTTAATCATATTCGTCCAAACGTTTTTTATTATATTTTACCACATTGCTCAGTATTTTTCAATATTTTGGAATAATTAACCTCTGTTTTTATATTTTTTATGAATTTTTAGTCAAAAAAACTTGACACAAAGGGCTAATAGGGTATATAATATATTATTATTTTTTTATTTTAGGAGTAAGGTATGATCAACGAAAAGATGAGAGAGCTTGGAGCCCGCCGTTCAGTTATACGCGAGCTTTTTGAGTACGGTAAGAAGAGAAAAAACGAGATAGGCGCTGAAAACGTTTTTGATTTTTCACTCGGAAATCCCAGCGTTCCCGCACCACAAGCGGTAAACGAAGGACTTACCGAGCTCATAAAAAATGAAAGCTCCATTCTCCTTCACGGTTATACGTCAGCTCAAGGCGATGCCTCGGTGAGAGGTGCTATTGCCGATTATATAAATAAGACGCAGGTGGAGTGTGTTAATGCCGACTGTCTTTATATGACTGTTGGCGCCGCTGCCGCCCTGACCATATCCCTGACTGCCCTTGCCTGCCCAGGCGAGGAGGTTATCGTACCCACCCCGTATTTCCCCGAATACAAGGTGTTTATCGAAAGAGGAGGCGCTAAAATACGCGAGGTCCCCTGTGATAAGGATTTTCAGCTTGACGTTGCCGCTATTGAAGCGGCTGTAAATGAAAAGACCGCCGCTATTATAATTAATTCTCCTAACAATCCTACTGGCGCTGTCTTCAAGGAAGAGAATATTAAGGCACTTTGTGATATGCTGAAGAGAAAGGAAGAGGAGCTCTCACGCATTATATATCTTATTGCGGACGAGCCGTACCGCGAGCTTGTTTACGACGGGCTGACGGTTCCCTATCTTACTAAATACTATGACGACACCATCGTCTGCTACTCTTACAGTAAGTCCCTCTCCCTGCCCGGAGAGAGAATAGGCTACGTTCTCGTTTGCCCGAGGTGCAAGGACTTCACATCTGTTTATCAGTCTGTTTGCGGTGCTGGGCGTGCGCTCGGATTCGTTTGTGCGCCGAGTCTCCTGCAAAAGCTCTTGCCGAAAGTTCTCGGTGAGGTGTCAGACGTTAATATTTACGACAGGAACAGAAGGCTTCTGCTTGATGAGCTGACAAAATACGGCTACGAAACGGTACGTCCCGACGGTGCCTTCTATCTCTTCATCAAATCTCCGAGCGGTGACTCAAGCGAGTTCTGCGAGAGAGCCAAAAAATTTGAAATACTCATAGTTCCGAGCGATGACTTTGGTGCTCCCGGCTACGCCCGTCTTGCCTACTGCGTTAAAACAGAGGAGATAGAGCGCGCTCTCCCTGCCTTCAAGGCGCTTATGGACTCGTATAAATAACTATAAAGCACAGGATAAATATATGGCAAACGAAAATTCACTTGATATCGCAAGAAAAAAGATAAACGAAATCGACGCTAAGATGGCAGAGCTGTTCACAGAGCGTATGCGCGCGGCAGAGATTATCGCGGAATATAAAAAAGAGCGCGGGCTTTCTATCTTTGACGCAAACCGTGAAGACGAGGTTATCGCTCGTAACTGTGCGGCAGTTGAGGACGAGATAATAAGAGAATATTACGTAAACTTTCTCCGTAACAATATGAAGGTATCTCGGGCCTATCAGTCAAGACTTATTGAAGGAATGAAGGTTGCATACTCCGGAACGGAGGGTGCCTTTGCTCATATTGCGACAGAGAAGCTATACCCATCGGCACAAAAGATTGCCTTCCCCGATTTTGCAAGTGCTTACAAGGCGGTTGAGCGCGGAGAGTGCGACGTTGCCGTTCTCCCTGTAGAAAACAGCTATAACGGCGAGGTAGGTCAGGTTACCGACCTTATGTTCTCGGGAACGCTTTACGTAAACGGAATGCGCGAGCTTGCCGTCACGCAGGATCTTTTGGGCATTAAGGGAAGCGATATAAGTAATATCAAGAAGGTTATAAGCCATACTCAAGCACTCGGTCAGTGTGCAAAATATATAAGAAAGCACGGCTTTGAAGCTGTGGAGTATGCAAACACGGCTCTTGCCGCAAAATACGTCAGCGAGCTCGGCGACCCAACCGTCGCGGCTATTGCAAGCGCCGAGGCCGCAGAGCTTTTCGGCCTTGACGTCCTTGACCACGATATAAATGAATCAAAGAGCAATACGACGCGCTTTGCCGTATTCTCAAGGGTGGCGAACAAGAGAGTCAACAAGGAAGCGGGCGTTCACTCGGTGCTTATGTTCACAGTAAGAAACGAGGCAGGTGCGCTCGCGAAGGCTATCGACGTTATTGGTAGTCACGGCTACAATATGAGAACGCTCAGGAGCCGTCCTATGAAGGAGCTGCTCTGGCAGTATTACTTCTACGTTGAGACCGAGGGCGACATTCAGACGGAGAACGGCCTCACGATGATGGAGGAGCTTGGTGAATTCTGCGACAGGCTGAAATTTGCCGGTACTTATATTAAAATTTAAGTTAGGAATTTTTATGACTACTTTACATCTTGACCTCGGTGAAAGAGGGTATGATATAACCGTAGGACGCGGGCTTCTTGCCAACGCGGGAGAATATTTTAACCTAAATAGAAAGGTGTTTATCGTCACGGACTCGGGTGTACCGTGTGAGTATGCCGAGCGAGTTGCCGAGGCGGCAAAGGAATACCGTATAGTGACGGTTGATGAGGGTGAGGGCTCAAAGAGCCCCCAAACTTATATTCGACTGCTTTCCGAAATGGTTGATTTCGGTATGACGAGAACAGACTGTGCCGTTGCGGTTGGCGGAGGCGTTGTCGGTGATCTTACAGGATTTGTTTCAGCCTCATTTATGCGCGGTATTGATTTCTATAATATTCCGACAACCTTGCTCTCGCAGGTCGATTCATCGATTGGAGGAAAGACCGCAATAAATCTCGGAGGCGTTAAAAACATCGTCGGTGCGTTTCATCAGCCTAGGGGCGTTCTTATAGACCTTGACACCCTCAAAACTCTTGACAGAAGGCAGATTTCAAACGGACTTGCCGAGGCTATCAAGATGTCATTAACCTCTGACGCTGACCTCTTCAAATTCCTTGAAGAAAACGAGATAACAGAAGAAAATATAGAAAGAGTCGTTGTTGATTCATTGAAAATAAAGAAGTTCGTGGTTGAAAACGACGAGCGAGAGTCAGGGCTTCGTAAGATACTGAATTTCGGGCATACCTTCGGACACGCCGTTGAGGCAGAGGAGGAAATGCGCGGCTTCTATCACGGCGAATGCGTGGCTATCGGTATGCTTCCCGTGTCATCACAATACGTACGAAATAGGCTGATTCCCGTACTGAAAAAGGCGAGTCTGCCCACAGAGTACGGAGGTGACGTTGAGGCGGCGCTCACCTTTATCTCACACGACAAAAAGTGCGACGGAAGAGCGGTTTCGGTCATTTTTGTTGATACTCCGGGTACCTTCAGGACGGAGAAAATGTCAACTGCCGACTTTGCTTCCCTCGTAAGAGAATATTTTAACTGATATTCAAAGGAATAAAATATGAAAAACACATTTGGAATCGCTCTAACGCTCACCATTTTCGGAGAGAGTCACGGCGAATATATCGGAGCGGTGCTTGACGGTCTTGCTCCCGGTATAAAAATAGACAGAGAGTATATAAATGCACGTCTTGCAGAACGCCGTCCGTCAGGTAAGATTTCAACGGCGAGAGTAGAGGCAGACGAATATATAATAGCAAGCGGAGAATTTGAGGGCTATACTACGGGCGCGCCCCTGACAGTCCTTATTCCCAACACTAATAAAAAGAGCAAGGATTACTCAACGCTTAAAACAACACCCCGTCCCTCTCACGCAGACTATACGGCGGAGTGCAAATATCACGGATTTCAGGACTATCGCGGCGGCGGGCATTTTTCCGGCAGAATTACTGCGGCACTTGTTGCGGCAGGCGCTATACTTCGCTCGGCTCTTATAAGTAAGGGTATAAAAATAGGCAGCCATATCGTAGAGCTTCACGGAGCGTCAGACAGGCGCTTTGAGGACTATGAGCGCGACATAGACTCACTTTTAGGCAAGAGCTTCCCTACCCTCACAGACAGTGCAGAGGAAAATATGCGCCGTGAGGCAGAAAAGGCGGCAGCTATGGGCGACAGCGTCGGAGGTATACTCGAAACTGCAATTATCGGCGTTCCCGCAGGTGTTGGTGAGCCTTGGTTTGATACTCTCGAATCAATGCTTGCTCACGCGCTCTTCTCGGTTCCCGCTGTTAAGGGAGTAGAATTCGGCGCGGGATTTGCCTTTGCTGATATGTACGGAAGCGAGGCAAACGATCCGTTTACTATAAAGGACGGAGGCGTTGTCACCGTGACTAATAATAACGGCGGTATAAACGGCGGCATCACTAACGGTATGCCAATACTTTTAAGCACTGTGATAAAGCCTACCCCCTCAATATTCAAGGAGCAGGCAACGGTTGATCTTACGGAAGGTAAAAACACTGTGCTGAAGCTCGAGGGACGTCACGACCCTTGTATAATCCACAGAGCGAGAGCGGTCGTTGACGCTATGTGCGCGATAGTTATCGCGGATATGCTGACTGCAAGGTTCGGTACGGACTATCTCGCCTCAGGTGATAAAAAATAATTTTTCAGGAAAATACTATGAACTACGGTTTGATTGGCGAGAAGCTGGGACACAGCTACTCTAAAGAAATACACGGGTATCTTGCCGACTACGACTACACGCTGCGCGAGGTAGCAAAGGAGTATTTTGACACCTTTGCTACCGAGCGTGACTTTAAGGCAATAAACGTAACCATTCCCTATAAGCAAACTATAATTCCTTATCTTTATTATATTGACGAGAGTGCTAAAGCTATCGGTGCGGTAAACACGGTTGTAAACCGCGAGGGTAAGCTTTACGGCTACAATACTGATTTTTACGGTCTGAAGATGCTTATAGAGCGCATCGGAGTATCTCTTGATGAAAAAAAGGTGGCGGTACTGGGGACGGGAGGTACGTCAAAGACCGCAAGAGCCGTTGCCGAGAGTCTCGGAGCGCGCGAGGTCCTGCGTGTGAGCCGAAGCGCAAAAGAGGGTGCTATTAGCTACGATAAGCTTTACCTTGATCACTCCGATGTTGAATATATAATTAACACGACGCCCTCGGGAATGTATCCTAACATATTTGACATACCTGTTGATATTTCAAAATTTGAAAGACTTCTCGGCGTGTGCGATGCGGTATATAACCCCCTACGAACCCCTCTCGTCCTTGCGGCAAGAGAACACGGTATTGCTGCCGAGGGTGGACTTTATATGCTTGTGGCACAGGCGGTAAGAGCATCTGAAATTTTTCTCGGTACTACGTACTCAGAGGATACAATTTTGGATATATACAATAAAATACTCGGCAGAAAAGAAAACATCGTGCTTATAGGTATGCCCGCATCGGGAAAAAGCACGGTTGGCGCGATAATTGCCGAGTGTCTTGATCGCGATATTGTGGATACGGATAATCTGATAGTTGAAAAAGCGGGTATGGAAATTACCGAGATTTTTTCTAAATACGGTGAAAAACATTTCCGCGATCTTGAGTCCGAGGCGGTGCGTGTAGCTTCAGCAAGGAACTCGGTAGTTATCGCTACGGGCGGCGGCGCAATACTGCGCGAAGAGAACGTTAAAGCACTCCGTGAGGGCGGCAGGCTTTTCTTCATTGACAGACCTCTTGAAAAGCTGATACCAACAGACTCAAGACCCCTCTCCTCCGACCGAGAGGCTATCACGAGGCGGTATAACGAGAGATACGGCATATACCGTGCGGTTGCGGACGTTATAATAGACGCCGACGCGACACCGGGCGAGGTTGCCGACAAAATCATAAACAGTTGAGGCGAGAATATGAAAATATATATCATAAACGGCCCTAATCTTAATATGCTTGGTGTAAGAGAGCCGGATAAGTACGGCAGCACCTCTTACGCAGACGTAGTGAATATGATAGACGGGCATTGCAAATCGCTCGGTGTTACACCCGTTTTTTATCAATCCAATCACGAGGGTGACCTAGTTGATAAAATTCAGGAAGCGTACTTTGAGGGTGCTTCGGGCATAGTTATCAATCCCGGGGCTTACACTCATACAAGCATTGCGCTTCTTGACGCGGTTTCGGCAACAAGGCTGCCTACCGTTGAGATTCACATATCAAATGTAGAGGAGCGCGAGGATTTCAGACAGGTGAGCTACATCAGAGCCGCCTGTATCAAAACCATCACGGGTCACGGCGTTTCGGGATATAACGAGGCCGTTGACTTTCTCGTGAATTATCTTAAAGAAGAAAAATAATTATGAGAGTTAAAATAGAAAAGAGCTATGCGGCAGGACGGATTGTCCCCCCTGCTTCAAAGAGCATGGCACACAGGCTTCTTATCGCGGCGGCACTTTCAGAGAGCAGAACAAAAATCGTTGACGTAACTCTCTGCGAGGACGTTTTAGCAACGGTTGACTGTCTGTCGGAGCTTGGTGTTTCATCACTTCTGTATGGCAATATTGCAGAGATTGAAGGTGGAAGCATCAGGACGGCAATGCCAAAGGGTGTGCTTAACTGCCGTGAGAGCGGCAGCACATTAAGATTTATGCTTCCCTTAGCGCTTCTTTCGGGAAACGAAACAACATTTATCGGTGCAACTCGCCTTATGGAAAGGCCTATGGCGGTATATGAGGACATCTGCCGCGAGAGAGGCTTAAAATTTGAAAGAAGCGAAGGCAAAATCACCGTTTGCGGTCCTCTTGAGGCGGGGGAGTATTCCCTACCCGGCAATATCAGCAGTCAGTTTATTACAGGGCTTCTCTTTGCTCTTTCGGCTCTTGACGGTGACTCAAGAATAAGGATAACCACAGATATTGAAAGTCTGTCATATATTGAGCTTACGCGCTCGGCTATGGCTACCTTTGGTGTCGAGGCGGCTTGGGAAGACGAGAGAACACTCTATATCAAGGGAGGGCAGAAATACGCATCACAAGGTAACGTCTTTGTTGAGCGCGACTACTCGGGCGCAGCATTTCCCGACGCCTTTAATCTTATCGGAGGGAATGTTAAGGTTGACGGATTAAGTCCTACAAGCCTCCAGGGTGACAGAGTATACAAGGAGCATTACGAGGCGCTGAAGGTAGGTGCTCCCACGATAGATATTACCGACTGTCCCGACCTTGGACCTATACTTTTCGCTCTTGCGGCAGGGCTCTATGGCGGTTTATTTACCGGTACAAAGCGTCTTAAGATAAAGGAGAGCGACAGAGCGGCGGCTATGGCCGAAGAGCTTTCAAAATTTGGTGCAGAGCCTATAGTTGAAGAGGATAAAGTTACGGTCAAGAAACGCGAGCTTCACACCCCGACAGAAATACTATCGGGTCACAACGACCACAGGATCGTTATGTCGCTTGCGGTGCTGGCAAGCGTTTACGGCGGCGAAATTGATGGCGCTGAGGCTGTTGCGAAGAGCTACCCCTCCTTCTTTGAGCATATAAAAAAATTAGGAATTGAATTTAAGACTTATGAAACTTGATAAACAGACTAAAATATTAATAATAGGACTTGGAGTTATCGGCGGAAGCTATGCAAAAGCACTGACCGACAAGGGTTATAACGTCAGTTGTATTACAAAAGAGGATTCTGACATAAAATACGCGCTTAAAAACAAAATGATAAGCTACGGTACTACGGAAATTGAGGACGAGCTTATAGCCGACTCGGAGCTTATAATTTTTGCGCTGTATCCGACAACGTTTATTGAATGGATAAAGAAAAATCAGCACCTCTTCTCTCCCGGTACGCTCATAACGGACGTTACGGGTATAAAGAGTAGCGTCGTCTATGAGGTTCAGAGCATTCTGCGAGATGACGTGGAGTATATCGCAGCACACCCAATGGCAGGACGTGAAAGATCGGGCGTTGAATTTGCTGACCCTTCTGTTTTTGAGGGAGCGAACTACATCGTGACCCCTACCGACAAAAACACGAAGGAAGCGATAAGAATTTGTAAGAAGCTTGGTGACGAGCTTGGGTTCCTCCGAATTTCCGAGCTTACTCCCGAGGCGCACGATGAGATGATAGCCTTTCTTTCTCAGCTTACGCACTGTATAGCCGTTGTGCTGATGAACTGCAACGACTCCGAGGGGCTTGAAAAATACACGGGTGACTCATTCCGTGACCTCACGAGAATTGCGAAAATAAACGACAGAATGTGGTCAGAGCTTTTCCTAATGAATAAGGACGCATTGCTCACCGAGATGGATAGGTTTATTGAAGAATTTACCGAATTCCGAACCTATCTTGCAAACGGTGACGGCAAGAGAATGAGAGAAAAAATGCGCTCATCTACGGCTAGGCGCTCACTTTTTGACAAGCCAATTATAAAAAGCTGATTTTACAAAGTTTTGAAAGGATACTGAAAATATGAATATGGAATTTTACAGAAAGCTGCCTATTCCAAAGGACGTTAAGGAGCAATTTCCTATAACGGAAGAGCTTTCAAAGATTAGAGAAGCACAGGTTGCGGAGCTAAACAAGGTTTTTGCGGGTGAATCGGATAAATTTATTCTGGTTATAGGTCCCTGCTCTGCTGACAGAGAGGACGCAGTTCTTGACTATATTTCAAGACTCCGTAACGTTCAGGACAAGGTTATGGATAAGATAATAATCGTTCCTAGAATTTATACCAACAAGCCGAGAACGACCGGCGAGGGATACAAGGGTATGCTACACCAGCCCGACCCGAACAGTCAGCCCGATATGCTCAAGGGCATCATTTCTATAAGGAAGCTTCACTTAAAGGCTCTTTCCGAAACGGGCTTTGCCTGCGCTGACGAAATGCTTTATCCCGAAAATCACAGATACCTCTCTGACATTCTGGCATACTGTGCGGTCGGTGCGCGCTCGGTTGAGGACCAGCAGCATAGACTCACCGCCTCCGGTCTTGACATTCCCGTTGGTATGAAAAACCCGACGAGCGGTGACATAACCGTTATGATGAATTCTATCAAGGCGGCACAGTCCTCGCACGTATTTCTCTATCGCGGTTGGGAGGTAAAGAGCGCAGGTAACCCTTACGCTCATGCTATACTTCGCGGCTACGTTGACAAGCAGGGCAAGAGCCACCCCAACTATCACTACGAGGATCTCTACAACCTCTATGAAACCTACAAGTCCTCCGGACTTGCAAATCCTGCGGTAATAGTTGACACAAACCATGCAAACTCCGGCAAAAACTATCTCGAGCAGATAAGGATTGCCAAGGAGATTCTGCACAGTTGCCGTTACTCAAAGGATGTGAGAAGCATCGTCAAGGGCCTTATGATTGAGAGCTACATCGAGGACGGCGCACAGAAGATCTGCGAGAACGCAGTTTACGGTAAATCCGTAACAGACCCCTGTCTCGGCTGGAAGAAAACAGAGCGCCTGATTTACGATATGGCAGAGGTGCTATAATAATTATTGCATATATAGCTTATAGGTCATCCTCATCCACCGATTACCGCCTTCGGTTGCGGTCCCCCTTCCCCTATCTTGGTGAAGGCTAAAAAAGAAAAAACACCCATTGTTATGGGTGCTTTTTCTCTGAATAGCAAATTTTTTAGTTAAAATATACTCATTTCAAGCTTTTCGCTTAAGATTTCTAGGGCTTTTATGCCCGGGAGGCTATTGCCTTTTTTGTCAAGGGCAGGAGAATAGATTCCGATACCCATTCTATTCGGTACGACTGCCATAATTCCGCCACCGACTCCGCTCTTTGCGGGGACTCCGACGTTTAAGGCAAATTCACCCGAACCGTCGTACATTCCACTGGTCGTCATAATAGCGTTTACGTATCTTGCGTATTCGGGCGGGATTACCTGCTCACCCGTGCGAGAATCTTTTCCACGATTGGCGAGAATATAGGCAATTTTTGCAAGGCCGATGCAGTTTATCTTTATCGAGCAGGCGCGGAAATAGACGTCAAGCACCGACTCGGCATCGTCCTCTATCATTCCGTAAGCCTTTAACATATAAGCAAGGGCGCGGTTTTTATTTCCTGTCATTTTTTCGGACAGATAGACATCCTCGTCGACAGACAGAGCTTCGTCACCTGCCATTTTTCGCGTAAGGTCAAGTAAGCGTGCAAATTTTTCTTCATAGGTATCTCCGTTTATAAGAGTACAGAGAGCTATCGCACCTGTATTTATCATCGGATTTATATGCTCACGCTTCAGCGCCTGATCACTATAATTAAATGCATCAAATGGCTTGCCCGTTGCCTCAACGCCGACAAGAGAGCGCACACGATCGGCCCCCTTATCTATAAGAGCCATCAAAAGTATCATCGGCTTTACCACACTTTGCATAGTGAAAGGCTTATCATAGTCGCCAACGCACTCAAGGTGGCAAGCATCCGAGATAACTGCTATACCGAACTCGGCGGGATCTGATTTTGCAAGCTCGGGAATATAGTTTGCAACCCTGCCCTCCTCGGCGTATTTTCGACAGCTTTCAAGAGCGTCTTCCAGTATTTTTCTCATTCCGGCGTGTCCTCTTTTTTTATTTATTATCTCTTATATAATAGCATAAAATCTGCACAAATGCAATGTTTGCGCGTATTTTTTATTAACGTTAAAAGAGGCTTTCTCAAATTAAAATTTGAGAAAGCCTCTTCTTTTTTTGTTAATTGTCACACAACGGGTTGTGTTTTTTCAGTTTTGGAGCTAGTTTGACGTCGGTGAGTGCCGCTGTATTTACAACCGCAATCGAGGCAACGGAGAAATAGACCAAAAATGAAATGCCATAGCGCAAGCCTTAGCCTACAAGACCGGAACGCTCGATACCCTGTACAAGATACTTCTGGCAGAACAGGTACATAACAACCAGCGGAGCTATTATAAGAATACCGGCGGTGTTCTGAAGAATGTTCTGATACAGAGACCATACGGGATGGTTACCGTAGAGTATCTCGAGAGAGGTGGGAGCGGTTGTAATATCGGGCATTACCCAAGGACGATTAGAGCCGATGAAGAAGAGACCCGAATAGAACTGGTCTGTCCACTGCCATGAGAACGAGAACAGGAATACCGTTATCATCATGGGAACGGAGAGCGGGAGAATTATCTGCACGAAGGTGCGGAAGGTTCCCGAACCGTCAACGTACGCTGACTCCTCAAGCTCATCAGGAACGCCCTTAAAGAACTGACGGAGAAGATAGATATAAAGACCGTTCTTAAAGGCTATACCGCCAAGGGAGAGAATTATAAACGGCAGGTACGTGTTTGTCAGCTCTATCTTACTACCCGTAAGAGTAGACAGAATACCTGTGGTTTCCGTAGCCATTACGTGACCAAGGTCAAACGAGGTAAAGTGTCTTACCATTGAAAGCTCGAGCGCACTGTGAGGAATTATCATAGTTATAACAACGACAACCATAATGAGTCCGTTGCCCTTGAACTTAAACTTTGCAAGACCGTAGCCTACGAGGCAGGCAACCATCGTCTGAATCAAAGCACAAATCGCAGAGAGGAACAGCGTGTTAAAGAATGCTCCAAGCTGAACACCCTGTGAGTTCGTGTGGAAGAAATATCCGTTATCCGATATAATGTACTTATACTGATCAAGAGTGAATGCTCTGGGAATCAGAGATACCGTAGCATCTGCTACATCGGAAGGGGACATAAACGAGCCTGCTATCTTTGAGAAGAAGGGGAAAAGGATTACGTAGGAAACGCCGAGCATCAATATGAACTTGAATATATTGACGACTACCTTTATCCACGTGTTAGAGGTTTTGAGTTTCTTGAGCATACGCTCCTTAAAGGTGAGCTTGCCCTCATAGTCAACCTGAATTCTATTTTTTGTTTCTTTAGTTATTACTGTTTTTGAATCCATACTGACACCTCCTTAATCCCTTCTCTGATAGAAGACGAACGACGAAGCTACTGCGGCAACAAGAGCTATAATAATCGCTATAATAAGGAAATACATCCAATACATTGCCGTTGCCTGCTCCATCTGTGCCTTATCGTAAATATTGGCAATATAGTTCATCGCAGGGTTATTTGTTCTTGTGAAGGAGTCGATAACCGTGTAAACCGCGTTTACGAGAATCATAGGCGAGATCATCGGGAAGGTTATCTTCCAGAAGGTTTCCCAGCCGGATGCGCCCTCTATCTGACAAGCCTCGTAAATCGAGGGGGAGATAGACTGCAGACCCGCAAGGAAGATAAGCATCTGTACACCGGAGTAGTTAATAATGTTATAAACGTTATTTACAACGCCTACAACGTACGTAACAAGCTCACCGCCGACCTTCATGCTTGCAAACAGCTGCTGAACGTCAAGAACCGATATGATCTCGTTAGCACTTGCACCCGAGCCGTCATCCGTGCCGGCACCGGCAGAATCTGACATCTGGTCAGCAAGGTTAATGGAATCCATAATACCCGTTGAAATAATAACGGGAACGAAGAATATTGCGCGGAATACTGCGCGTCCGAGCATCTTCTGATTAAGGACAACTGCTATAAATAGAGAGAATACTATGATAGCGGGAACCTCAAAGAGAAGCTGCTGAAGTCCTGCGAGAAGCTGCTCTGTGAAGGTAGAGTCTGCGAAGGGCTGAGTATAGAAATCAAGACCTACGAACTCAAGCTCTATTCTACCAAGAGCGGCTTCTTCACCGGAAAGAGGTATGATCTTATTAAAGCTGAACCAAATCGAGTCAATAAGAATCGGAAGGTAAATAAGAAGCACACCGAGTATGAAGGGGAGGACGAAAACGTATCCCGCCCTCGCCTTTCTGGCATCAAGAGACGCTCTGCGCTTAAAAACAGACTTTAGCATCGCAGAAAAGGATTTTTTATCTGTTGTGAGATTCATATTATTATCCATTTAACGTCCCTCCTTACTGAATTTTTACATAACCGGATCCATCAAGTGTGATACATCCGTCTTTGTCAACGTAATTTGCAATATTGGTATGAACATCTGCATCGAGTTTAAGCTTAACGCTATATACGTTGTAATTGAGGATAAACACCGTTTCCTCACCGGTTACGGTATCTCTGTAGGTTACCATTGCAACGTTCTTGCTGGAACAGGTATACTCGGTTGTAACATAGTCATCATCTGTTGCATACGACGTTGTGATATAATTGTACTTTGACTTATATTCTATGATGCCTGAATCAAGAGCAACCTGAGCATAAGAGTTATCATTTGCTCCCGGGTATGCAGTTTCAAAAGCGGTGACGATATCGGAAACCGATTTTGAAACCACGTCATAGAGTGTCATATCAGCATTTGCCGCAATTCCCATATCAGCAAGCTCTGCTACGGTAAGAACCTCTTCCTTTGCCTCCTGCTCATCTACGTTAAGAACGGAGAGAAGCTTAGCAACAACGGACGCCTTGTCGATAACGGCGGCAATTCCCGCATACTTTGCCTTAGCCTCAGGGTCCTCACGGAGATCTGCCGCAGCACTTGCGATAGCATCCTCGAATATTTCAGAGGTTCTTTCAGCAAACTCGGTTATAAGGTGGTCATAGTTTTCAACTACTTCCTCACGGTCGATAAGACGCTCGGCAGTCAGCATAATATGATCAACGATTTCTGCGGTCTGAAGATCACCGATAGCCTCATTAATAACCTTGTACTGCTCAACTATCTCGTCCTTCCAGTTGTGATAGTCTACACCGTAATACTTAGAAAGGTCAGGATCATCCTTCAGATAATTGGTGTTCTGGTAGCAAAGAATGTAATAGAGGCTTGCTCCGTTCTCTATAGAACGAAGGATTTCGTAATCCGAGGATCCGGAATAGTTGATAGGTGAGCCTGCGTAATTAACATATCCGTGAAATACAAGTCCATAGAACGGAACCGTATAAGAGGAATACATATAGTGGCTAGAGTCTATGGGTGCATTGAGCACATGGTCAACGTACTGCATAGCGTAAATATTACCTGCATCGGTCATAACCGAATAATCGGATTTCATCTTAGCAAACAGGCTCTTAACGTATCCGAGAGATCTCTCGCGGTTTATCGCGTTCTCTTTATCGAAATTAGAGTTAAGATCCGAGCCGAGTGTAGCTACGGAAAGACCTGTTGCATCATATTTGGAATAATCATTGAGGAATTTCTCGTAAAGCTCCTCGTAAGAGTCGGAAGAAACTACGAGAGTGAAGAGAGATTCATACTCCTGAAGAACGGAGTTGTAAACCTGCTTTGAAGCATATCTGTTATCAACCATAAGTGCAGCGTTGCTTCTGCGGCTGACGCCGTCAAACAGCTCTTCTTTAGCTATATAAAGGAAGTCAAAGTCGGGATAAACGCCGAAATTGTATCCTTCTGATGCCTTTGCGTTAACATCTTCAGCTACACTGAGAAGATCCTTAAATCCATTATCTCCGCCGAGCGAGCCCTGCCACCATACTTTGGCGGGATAGGTGAAGGACATACCGCCGTTTGCATAGCCTGTAAGACGGAAATTAATATTCTTTACGCCCGAGCCTGAA
Source organism: Clostridia bacterium (assembly GCA_017463125.1). Classification (GTDB taxonomy): domain Bacteria; phylum Bacillota; class Clostridia; order Oscillospirales; family CAG-272; genus UBA1740. The sequence continues at coordinate 52,826 of JAFTPV010000017.1, forward strand.
AGCTCGTTATACATATCCTCAACGTCACTAAAAGTTGTAAGAGGAGTTGATATAACGACAGGGAACGAAAGTATCTTTTTCGTTACGTCCATAGCACCGAGTGTTTCGATATAAAGCGGAACACTGTCCGTCGTATCCTCGGCCTTGATAGCTGTAAGAATATTATTACCCTTAAGATAATCACGATAGCACTCTGCCATACCGACGTAACTTGTATCGTATCCACCAACGTCCTCGGTGAAAGCAGACTTATCGGTCAGCATAGTTACTTTAGTCTTGAATGAACCCTCGTATACCGACTCGGAAGCGATATAATAGAAGCCAAGACCGCTTACCGAAATAGTTTCGGAAAGGTCACAGATATCTGTCGGCTGCGGGTTATATATCGAATAAGTCATCGCATACTTGTGCGTACTACCTCCCGAAGCAAATCCAAGAGAGGTGAGCGCGGAGCCCTCCTCAACTATAGAGAAGAAGCCGTTAGTAACAGTATCGGAACTGCCCTTTGCTTTAGTCTGCTCGGTAGCGTTTGCATCAGTTACAAGTCCGTAAACCGGAACGGTAGTCTGCTCAAGGTGAGCACGTGTTACACCAATCGTAGCATAGCCGTAGTCCTCACCGTACATAGGAACGGTATAGCTGGGCTGAATTGTGCGAATATCGTCGAACTCAACTACGGCTCCCGAACCGTCGGGGAAGAAGATATAACCGTCACGGCTCTTGTCACCTGCTCCGAAATACTTAAGAGCTGTAATAGACTTTACGGTATAATTTGTGTTGTTGTTTACGAAATAAGGCTCACTCATGGGAACCTCGTAATACAGTTCACCATTTGCATTAAGAGTATAGTTGATAGAAACGAGGAAGCTTGCCGAATTTACATCAGCAGATACATATCCGGTTTTTGCTTGATCGGCCTTTGCCTCATCCTTGGTATAAAGCTCTGCAAGAATTTTTGAAATAGCGTTATTCACAAGGCGGTATGTTGTAAGATCCTCACTGTTGATTCTGTAAACAACGTTACCGTCACCAACAGCCGGGATAGTTTCAAAGAGGATCTTATCGCGATCTTTATCAAGATTTGCAGGATCAATACGGCTGTAATTGCTGAATACAACCTTTACTGCCTCGAAATACGACTGCATTTCTCTGAATTCATCAGAATATACGCCAAGAACATTTTCAGCATACTTTTGAACAGTATCAACAGCATTTATAACCTTGCTCTTATGATATCCGGGTTCTCTGTGGATCGCATAATTATTAAGGTCGTAATCAACGCCGTTTGGAGCACCGCAGTACTCGTTCATAAGCTCAACGATTTTTGCAAACATCGGCTTTGCGATATTATCAACGAAATCAGTTGCCAATATAGTAGCGGGAACTCGGAAATCCGCAGCATTTACGCCAAGAGCATACTGAACCGAAATACCCTTTCTGCCATCAGGCTGCTCTGCAATCTCAGTTACGTTAAGAGCAAATCCCTTATTGAGCTCGGATAAGCTGTTATAAGAGCCTGAGCCTGCAACCGTAGGATTGGAAAGGTCGGAATACTCTATCTCTATCTGGCTCATTATCGTATTTGAAAGAGCAGTAGAAGCATAATAGGGGTCGACCGGGTTACTTGTAAGTATCTGACCGGTTTTTGTATTCTGGTAATAAACAAATCCTGTATATCTGTTTACATAGAGATTATAGCCGGCCGCGCTGATCGAATCAAGATAACCCTTCTCAAGCTCATCTGCGAGCATCTTGTCTGCACTGGTGTAATTATAGGAGAGATACTCTTTTACAAAAGACTGAAGGGACGCGCGTGAATTAACAGACTCATCCACCTCGCCCATAACGACTGTAACGCCGGACGGTTGCTGCGCTGATGCGGTGAACGGAATAACCGAAACGATGCTTGTAAATAGCATCATAAGCACAAGGGCAGACGATAATATTTTATTAAATTTCATTTTTCATTTACCTCCTGCACCTTACATTATTCGGTTAAATATTTCGGTAAACAGCGAGATGATGAACGTAGCCATCTTCATAACAAGGCTGGAGAAGAGGATTGCTATGAACATAATAACGGCCATAGCCACTATTGTACCGATAGTTGTGATAACGTTCTTTCCGGTAGTGTAATCGTGAGTTACGACCATACCGAAGAAGAGGAGTATACCCACCCAAACGTATCCAAACGTTACAAGCAGGCTGATGATTCCGCCCTCACTCACAGTAAGAACGTTTGTAAGAATAGTAGAAAGAATTACGAATACGGGGAGCGGTGCGAGTGAATAGCAGGTTGCGATATAAATATCCTTAAGGCTTCCCTCACCGTCAAAGAGCGTCGTAAGACACCAGTTACCGACAACCCAAAGAAGAACGGGAACGAGAACCGATATTACCTGAAGGAATACCGTTGAATAATCACCCTTGGGGTTATGCATATATCCCGTACCGATAGCCTGATAGAAGAATGCTACTATCGCAGCACCGAGAATTGTAGTTGCCGCTCTTACGGAGCCGCGCTTCTCGTGCTTAAGATCCCAGAAGCCGTCGAAGGGATGGAATATAAGGTGAGTTACATAGATAAGCTCTTCTCCATAGGTCTTTTTACCAACCTTAAGAGCGGTTGCCTTATTTTTCTTCTTAGCCCAACCAAGGAACTTGAAGAAGAGGAGAAGAAGAGCAATTACGCCTACGATAAGAGGAATCATCCATAGAGAGAGAATGTCCTTACGCACAGCAGCAAATGCCAAAGCGTACTGCTCCGTTTCATAAGCGCTGGCAAGCATCTTCATTGCTCCATCATAATCGCCCTGGTTGTAAAGCGCCTTACCTATACCTATATAAGCAAGGTCAAAGTTGTTGTTTCTCGTAAGAACGTTTTGCCAATGTACGATAGTCTGGTCGTACTTATGCTTGTTTTCACTCTCGAGAGCTGCCATTATCATTTCACAGTAGTCGGTAGGATGATAAACGACAAGATATTCACCAACCTCCGTTTTATCAAGGAGGAGCATATTGTATTTATAATCCTTACCAAGCTCATCCTCGGAAACGAGAACGGGCTGATATGCGAGTGCTACGCTATTTGCGGTATTACCGAGCTGCTCGCCCTTATTACCAAAAGCAAACAAAAGGTTACCGTTTTTATCATAAGTGAAGGTTCTCTGTCTTGACGAGTCGAGTATAGTCCACGTGCCCTCGTCACCTACTGCGACGTCAATTATCTTTGAAACGTCTTTTTCAGTTGCGGTAATGTCGTTAAGAAGAACTTCTCCGCCGGGATCGAAGAATCCGTTTCTCTTCATAATCTCGACACCCATAGAGTTAAGCTTCTTAACAGGAGAATAGGTTGCAACCTGAGATGTACCTTTACTCGTGTTAAACTGCTGCTTAAGGTCCGATGTCTCCGAGAAGCTAATGGTTGCATAAACGAAGCCGTCCTCGTCAACCGTCAGATTGTTGAAGGGATCCGGGAGCTTAAGGATTGACGACTGCTTCTGCTCAACGCTCTGGAAATTCTTCCAGATCTGATCCATAATATCGGTCGTAACCTTCTGTGCGCCTATAAAGCCTGTGAATTTACCCTCGTTTGAGAGTACTATGATGCCCTTGTAGCAGCTCTTTGAAACAACGAATATTCTACCGTATTTGTCAACTGCAACTGCGGTGGGAACGAATTCACCCTCATCAAGAAGACCTGCAACAGGGGGCTGCTCTATCGTTTTTACATAATTATAATCCTTATCAAAGACAACAATTGTGTTATCTCCGGTATTACAAACGAAAATGTGGCTGGAGCCGTCCACCATAAGATCGGGGCTGGTTACAAACACGCCGCTCGGGGAGTTAAGCGTTCTATCCTGATTATAATCATCGATATACGTGCTGATAACACCCATAACCTTATAATCTCTGTGATTGAGAATTACAATACGATTATTTTCCTTATCAGCAATATAGACGTTACCATCGTGGTCAGTAACAACGTCGCTTGCTCCGTTGAGCTTTGTATTACCGAACTTTTCAAATACAGAGTAGCAGTAGATAGTTGCAAGATCCATAGGATTCTTGTTACCCTGCTCTACCGTAATAGCATTCCACTCGTCCATTCCCTCGCCGCTATAATAAACAGACTTGAGGTTCGTGGCACCGAAGAAAGCGTCTTTGCCAATCTTTGTAACGTTCTTTCCGATAAATACATTTCTTATATCTCTGTAAATTTCGGTACAAACAGTGCTTTTTGTAGCGTCATAGTTGACATCTTCAGTTGCCTCAAAAGCAGTGACGTTGAAAAGATTTGCCGCGATTTCAGCTACAGGACGTAAATTATATTCCTCGGGAATCTTTACGTTAACGTTTGTAAGACCACTGATCTCGTAGATCAGCTTTCTGATCGATTCGGTATCGATCTCGCCAACAGCTACATTTTTGCCCTGATTTCCATCAGCCGCAGAAACATCCGCGATTTTTGAATCAAGCGTGGTTCTTAAGGCAGACAGGAACTGATCGGGTTCAACGTAAGTACCGTCATCATTTACGATCTCGGAAGCCGAAAGGGTAACCTTTACGTCATTTACCGATTCATTAGGATAAGTTGCTCTATACTCGGCTATTATGGAATTCATTCCCATAACAATATCGATAATTCGCTCGATCGATTCCGTAGCGAAGCCGGTTACGATATAATACTCGCCGTCCTCACTAAGCTTATAATCAAGCTCGGAAATGAAGTCAATGCCGTTATTGGTTTCCTTCTGAGGCCAAATAACTATATCCTCGCTGGAGTCGTAGTGCCAATAATTGCCGCCTAGCAGATTCATTGCTGCGGAATCATAATTCAAAACATCGGGGGTGTAAGCGTGAGGTGAGGAAAGAGGCTCACCGTCGATAGAATAGGTATATGTGTCATAGGACTCGTATGCGGAGGCTGCAATGGTGCCAAAGAGCATTATGGCAACTATTGCAAAAACAACGATTTTTGTAAACGTATTTTTCATTTTAGTCCTCCCTATTAGTCCTTCATACCCGAAGAGCCCATCGTTTCGATAATCTGGCTCTGGTTAAGGACAAAGACAGCAATCGGGACGATCATCATAATAACTATCGCAGCAGCACCGGCACCTGAACGGGCGATACCGCCGGTGACGATCTGGTTAATAGCGTAGTTGAAGGTTTTAAGCTCCTCGGAGTGAATGTAAATTGACGAACCGGAGTTCCAGAGTGATTTGAAGCACTCAATCATAAGAGTGAGCCACGCAGGCTTAACCATAGGCATTGCTATGATAAGGAAGGTTCTAAACTCACTAGCGCCGTCAAGACGCGCAGATTCAAGCACCGTATCCGGAACAGACGATTCCATAAACTGCTTCATCAGGTAAAGACCCATTGTTCCTGCCATAGAGGGTACGATTATCGAAAGATAAGTATCGACCCATCCGAAAGCTGAAAGAATGATGAAGTGAGTCACCTGGTTAACGGTTGAATGGAACATAAGCGACATTACTATCATCTGGAATATAGCGTTTCTGCCGGGGAAACGAAGCTTTGCAAGCGAGTAAGCCGCCATAGAAGCAAATACAAGGTTACCGCAGGTACCGCAGATAGTAATGAATACTGTATTAAATATGTATCTTGAGAAAGGAACCCAAGAGTCACTCATAAGCGTAAACAGCTCTGAGAAGTTATCAAACGTAGGATTGATAACGTAGAAGCGAGGCGGGAACATAAACAGCTCGTCAAGGGGCTTTAATGACTGTATCACAACGTAATACATCGGGAAGAACATTATGATACCGAGTATGGTAAGCATAAAGGTAATGCCCGCGTCACCGCCCTTGGAACGGTTCAGAACGACTCTATGACCTCTGGTACGAAGTTTTTTTACTGCTGCCATATTACTCACCTACCTTCGAAAGTGCCTTCTTAACAAGGATGTTTGATGCAAACATCATAATGAAGAGCACGACGGCTATCGCTGACGCGTAACCGACCTCATATCTTGATCCACCGTAGTCACTAAGGTGGTGCATTATCGTATGCGCCGCATAGTCAACCGAGGGGAATCCGCAAAGCGCGTCAACTACCGCACCGAATCCGAAGGAGTTGGTTATCGCAAGGACCGCACCGAACATCATCTGAGGACGCATGGTGGGAAGGGTGATATACCAAAGCTCCTGCCAACGATTCTTGATGCCGTCAACTGCTGCAGCCTCGTACATAGAGCGGTCAACCGTCTGGAAGCCGGCGATGAACGAAAGGAACGCAGTACCAAGCGACGTCCAAAGAGCGACAATGATACACAGCGGCATAACGTACGCCGCGTCCTCAAACCACAGTATCGGTGAGGTTATAATTCCTAAATCCATCAGCGTTGCGTTTGCCCAACCGTAAGAGTCGGACGAGAAGAGCGTTTTCCAAATCAAGTAAACCTGACCGGAGATCGAGGGAGCGTAGAATACAAGAGTTACTACCGCACGGATCTTCGGAGGAAGCTCGTTTACAAACCACGCAACAAGAAGCGAAAGTATGTAAGAAACGGGACCTGTTACACAGGCGAATATAAGCGTATTCTGAACCGCCAGCATAAAGATGTCGTCATCAAGGAAGAGTCTTGTATAGTTATCAACACCCTTCCAGTTAGGCATCTCAAGCATGTTGAAGTCCGTCAAACTCAAAAACATTGAAAGAAGAACAGGTAATACTGTAAATACAATGAAGAGAATCAAAAACGGGAACAACATAAAGTAAGCCGTTTTATTACGCTTCATTTCTTTCCATGTCCACTGTAACTTTGACATCTCATCGCGCTGAAGAGGGCGATTCTTATCAGTCTTTTTTACAATTTCTTCTGACATAGTCATTCTCCTTTGCTTTCAAGTTTGGGAGGAGCATTAAGCCCCATTTCCTCCCACGTCGTCTGGCTGTAAAGATACTCGCTAAACTCATCTCTCTTACGAGTAAGCTCGGAGTTGATAGCGTCAATGTAGCTCATCATAGCCTCGTTTGCGGGAAGACCGTCGTTATATACATCAAGGAATGCGAATTTCATATATCTTGCGATAATGTAGGAGCCGGGATAGTTAACTATTGCATCCATATGAGCCATCTGATCAGAGATAGCAGCCTTCTCCTTTGCAGTCCAAGAAAGGTCGTTTATTGCAAGCTTATTTGCGGTTTCGTACTTAGCTGCAGGACCGATAAGAGCAACGATGGAGTTACCGTAGCTTGCCTGAACCTCACGGCTGGTCTGCCACTGCATAAACTGCCATGCTGCAAGAAGAGTATCGATGTCATCCTGGCAGCCGTTAAGAAGAACGGTTGCGCTAACGCCCGCAAGAGAGTCGTAGTTATAGATTTCCTTGCCGGTTTCCTCATCCTCGTATATAGAACCGGGAAGCGAGGAGAATTCCCAAACGCCGCCGATCTCGGATGCGAATACTACAAGGCTGTTGTATATACTAATATAATCACCGATGGTAATAGGCATCTCACCCGTTCTGAAACGGTTTGCCGTATCGAAGGATACGGGAAGAGAGTGCTCTGTGTAAAGGCTACATACGAAGTCAAACGCCTCAAGCGAAACGTTGGAGTCAAGATTTATAGCAGAGCCTGCCCATCTGGAATCGTATTCATCCCCCTCGTATCTCCACATGCTCTCACCCATCTGGTAAATCATAAAGTCAAGAGCGCTGACGTAAGATACACCTATCGTCATATTGTTAGACTGCAGCATAGGAAGCGAGCCGAGAAGCTCATCCCATGTTTCCGGAACCTCAAGTCCGAGCTCGCCAAGAACGTCCATACGGTAGAACATCATAGCGAATGACATCGTCATAGGAAGACCGTACGTCGTGTCGGAAAGAGTAAGAGTCTTCATCGCAGCATCGGCAAATATTTCAGAGCGCGATGCCTCCTCAAACGCGGAGGAAACAAGCCTTAATCCACGAGAGGTCATCTCCTCGTTTGAAAGCTTGGTTTCAGACTTTATCTCGTTGCCGTTTGCATCTCTGTACCAATAATTATTAAATACAGCATTTTGCTCTTCGGTAAGGTTTCCTGCATTTCCGCTGACACCTACAATTGCATTACGTATAGCATAGTTGATTACCTCGGAGGATCCAAGTCCCAGATATACGTCAGGACCCTTTCCTGAAAGAATGGAAGGAAGAAGGGTTCCGCCGGTAACGAGCTTAAGCGAAACGCCCTTGCCGTACGTATCGGTAAATCCACCCTTTGCGTCGATCATAGAACGCCAGATCTGTGACTGGTCACGACCCATTGCGAGCCATACCTGAACCGCACCCTCTTCGGCCTGTGCCTCCTCGGTAAGACCCATTTTATCATAATCGGTGAAGAATGAATATATGAAGGAAGAAATCTCAAACCAAATGGACTCAAAGAAGTTTGCGTTTGCATAAGGGATATCGTCCTCATCAGAATCAGAGGGAACGATAGTAACACTGTCGAGCATCATAGAGCTCGTCTTGGAATCGTTTATCCACGTACCGAGAGTACCGAGATAAGACTTAAGGTTTGACATATTTTCAGCAATCTTTTCACCGCCGTCAGCACCCATAGTAGTCAGGATTCTGGCAATCGTGTCAAGAGTTGCTATATGAGAACCGTTAGTTCCGCAAAGCGCCTCAAGCTCGTCTGCAACGGTGGTAAGAGTCTTTGCCTGCTCAAGAAGGCTTACAAGAACCTCGGGCATATATTTCATAAAGCTATAATCCTGGTTCTTATCGGGCTCGGCGCCTGTACGCTGAAGGATACGAAGATAGCAGTTGTTGATTATATTAAGAGATTCCTCAACAGTCTTTATCTTCTCCTTAAGGTCACCGAGAGAGCACTCGAGATAGAGAGTGTACTCATCGCCCTCCTCAAAGAAGAGCTCGATTTCCTTCTTGGACTGAACGGGATTGCCGTCCTCGTCGGTTACAACATTACCGTTATCGTCAAGCTCGTCATAGTAGTAGCCCATATACTCGGACTGCCACTCATTGCTATAGCCGAAGCGGATACGGTAAGCCTCGTCAAAGGGAACCTCGGCAGTCTCACCATAGATACCGCCGGAAAGCTTCAAGGTACGGCAGATGAACATACCCTGAAGGGTGTCCTGCCTAAACCTTGCACCAAGCTTGTAGAAGCCGGTTTCATCAACGGTAAAGGTGTATGCAGCCCACTGTCCCATCGCGCTATAGCTATTTTCGCCAATAACGTTATACAGCTGCGCCTTAGAGCTTACGGGAGAGTTAATCGCAGAGGTGTTATCGTTAGTTGCAGCAACAGAGGAATCAGAAATGTAATCGGGGAACTCTGCCTCAATTACCGTGCCAACGCCATTTGCAGCTTTAGCATCATCGTTAAACTCTGTTCTGATATAATTCAGATAATCTGCGTAAGAACGAGCACTGGACTGCTCGTCAATATATGTATTTCCGTGAGCATCAGTCTTGTAGTTCGGTGCATCGGCAGGAACGATCTTTATAGACTTGACGATCATAGGCTCCTTGATAGCCTCAAGGGTTATCCACTGCGATCCCTCGGCAAGATAGAACTTAAGCGCACCGTCGGAATAACCGGAGGAGTCGGTAACCATATGCTTCGTCCATGTGGATATAGCCTTTGCGGAGGGGGCCATAGAGTTACCGTTAATATCCTGAGTAATCTTATAGGTGGTAACGGTCTGCATAAGCTTGCCGTTTTCCGGATAAGTCTTGGTAACATACTTATAATAGCCCTTGTTATCACCGTCGGCTATGTGCTCATATTCGGTAACAGAGCCAACCGATGTGAAGGGACGCTTCTCCGCAGGAACCTCATAAGGCTCACTTACGGTCTTATAGTCGTATATCCAATGCTTGTCAAAGGATATGCTGCTGACCTCGTCAAAAGGAATTACGCCTCGCAGTGAGAGCTTACGTTCAATCGCGCTGACGCTACTCTTAGTAAGAATCGGAACAGTGTTTTCTCCGTCAACGTAGCTCTCGGCATCGATAATACAATCAAAATACTCTATTTCGATAGTATAGAAACCGGAAGCTCCAACCTCAATGTCGAAGTTCCAGGTAACAGAGGCCGCCTTACCATCCGAGCTAACGGCAGGAAGAAAGACCGACATGGCCTTATCCTCTTCGGAAAGCTCGCTCCAATTTCCAGGAGACTTGGCAATAGAAGCCGCAACCTCCTTGCTATCAGAGACCTTTATCGCATCGCCGTTAAAATCGGTAACGGATAAAGAAATTTCCTTGCGAGAGTCACCGTTAATGCTATCCTTGTGAGAAAGCAAGTATGCTTCGTACGACGACGTAGTAAGCAACGACTGCATTTCCTCAAGAGTAGCGGCAGTACCGCTCTCGCCTTTGAGAGAGCCGGTCTTTACAGACTCACTTGCAAGTGACGTTACGCCGAGTGCGCCAAAGGCCAGCACTACAGAAAGCATCATCGCAACAACTCTCAAAAAGATCGTTCTTTTCATTTGCTGATTTCCTCCAAAATAACTTTTGAATACAAAAAGGCGCAACACGCCTATCTATATACGCAAATATTATAACATATAAAGTGCCGAAAGTCAAGCATTCTATTTTTTCGAGCGCTCGCGTGAGGCCGCATTAGAATATTTTTCCAATTATTAGAAAAAACATATTGTAAATATTTGTTTGCACGGGTTCGGGCGTTTTTTACATTATTCAAGCAAAATGTAATTGAAATTTACAAATTTAGCCTTATTTTCCAACATTTAATAGCGTTTTATGTATATTTAGTAAATGACATTTACTTTAATTAGGTCTTTTTTTGCTCTTTTAGGTATAAAAAAGCCAATGTGCAAAATGCACAAAAATCGCTTTGATTTTTCTACACGCAAAAATTTCAAAGGAAAAGCGGTTTTTGCCGTTCTTCGACAAAAACCGCTCACAAGAGCTTCGTTCTATAAGCTGATTATTCGGTTATAATTCCCCCGGCTACGATGTATCCGTCTATATACAGAACGGCAGACTGTCCGGGTGCAGCCATAATTTCGCTACAAAAATGAAGAACAGCGTTACCTTCGCCCATAAGCTCTGCCTTAACGTTATACATAGGAGATTTGTATCTTATCTTTACCTGCACGTCAATAATACGGTTTTCTCTCGGCTCTGCCATACCAGAATATATCATATCCGAAAGTCTGACAGTACGCTTCCCTATAAGCTCGGGAGAAAGGGTCACAGTATTGTTTATAGGGTCTATTTTCGTAACAAAAACGCGCTCTCCAAGGGCGATGCCCAAGCCCTTTCTCTGCCCCACCGTGTATCTGATTATGCCCTTATGCTCTCCAAGTACGTTTCCATCTGTATCAATAAAGCTGCCGCGCGGGCATTCGCCTCTTACAGACTCAATATAATCCGCGTGCTTACCGTCCGGCAAAAAGCATATTTCCTGACTGTCCTTCTTGTTTGCAACAGGGATTCCAGCCTCGGCAGAAACCTCTCTGACTCTGCCCTTACAGTCATCTGCCAATGGTAAAATCAATTTTGAGAGAATTTTCTGCGTAAGTCTGTAAAGCATATAGCTCTGCTCCTTGCTTTCATCTTCCGCCTTTGCGATAGCGTAGCGCTCGCCGTCCGGCGTTTCCAGCTTGACAACTCGGGCGTAGTGGCCTGTCGCTATTTTATCAAACCCGTTTTTCATTGCAAAATCATAAAGCATGGCGAATTTCACCCTCTCGTTGCACAGGATACACGGATTTGGAGTTCTGCCGCTTAAGTACTCGGATATAAAGTTCTCTTTTATAATATTATTGAAGGAAATTGTAGCGTCAATCTCATGGAGCTTTACGCCAAGGCTCTCGGCAACCTCTCTTGCCGAGGAGGTATCTGTATACTCATGCATTTTCAGCACGCAAGCCTCAACGTCATGTCCCTCTCTCATAAGCTTAAGCAAACAATAAGCACTATCAACTCCGCCGCTTATACCAACGAGAATTCTCATTATTTCGCCCCCTTTTTGTTAAATTTTGCAAAGATTTATTGACTTTTTTGTCGTTTTGCGTTCAAATATCAAACAAACGACTCCAAAAAAATCAGAGTCGTTTGTCTTCAGAAAATCATTCCTCGTGAGATTTCTCTATTTCAAAATCAACCTCTCTGCCGATTTTATTATAATAGTCAGCAACGGCTGTTTTTATAGCCTCTTCAGCGAGAACCGAGCAATGCACCTTTACAGGCGGGAGGCCCTCAAGAGCCTCAACGACTGCGCTGTTAGTGAGCTTAAGTGCCTCGGCAACCGTGTGTCCCTTTACGAGCTCGGTAGCCATAGACGATGTTGCGATAGCGGCACCACAGCCAAAGGTCTTGAACTTGCAGTCCACTATAACGTCGTTCTCATCTATTTTCAGATACATTTTCATAATATCTCCGCACTTCGCGTTACCTACTACGCCAACGCCGTCGGCATTCTCTATCTCACCAACATTTCTCGGATTGGTGAAGTGATCCATTACCTTTTCACTGTATTTCATTTTCTTTTGCCTTTCTTTTATCCTTTAAGACCAATTAGTTTACACAGGCCTCTTTTTTTACAACCTCTTCCCAGAGGGGACTCATATCACGCAGTTTTTTTACGATAGAGGTTACGTTTTCTATAATATAATCAACGTCCTCCTCGGTTGTTTCTGCCGAAATTGACAAGCGAAGCGAGCCGTGTGCCTTCTCATGCGGAATACCCATCGCTATAAGAACGTGGGACGGCTCAAGAGATGCCGTCGAGCAGGCAGAGCCTGTAGAAGCACATATTCCCGCTATATCGAGCCAGAGGAGCAGGCTCTCACCCTCGATAAACTCAAAGCCAACGTTGACGTTGCCCGCAAGGCGCTCCGTTCTGTGTCCGTTAAGCTTGGAGTAAGGAATTTTCGTCAAGCCGTCAATAAGTCTGTCGCGCATAGCTCTTACCTTATCAAGCTCTCCGATAGACTCCTTCGCTATCTCAAGAGCTTTTGCAAGACCGACGATGTATGGCAGGTTTTCGGTTCCGCCTCTCTTGCGTCTTTCTTGTCCTCCGCCCTCAACAAAATTGTTTATCACAACTCCGCGACGTATATAAAGCATACCAATGCCTTTAGGCGCGTGAATCTTATGTCCGGAGAGAGAGAGCATATCAACCTTAAGCTTCGAGAGGTCAATATCAATATTACCTACCGCCTGTACCGCATCGGTGAACATCAAGGCGCCCTTCGCGTGAGCAATCTCAACAATCTGCTCGATAGGCTCGATGGTTCCGACCTCATTATTCGCGTACATTACGGCAACGAGGGCTGTTTTTTCAGTAACCACTTGACGCAGCTCGTCAAGATCAACTACACCGTCAGCGTCAACGCCAACGTAAGTTACCTCAAAACCCTCTTTTTCAAGGCTCTGACAGGTATGCAGGACTGCGTGGTGCTCGATCTTCGTTGTAACGATATGAGTTCTGCCCTTTGTCTTCATACGCATAGCAGCGCCTCTTATCGCCCAGTTGTCAGACTCGGTACCACAGGAGGTGAAATATATTTCACCTGAATTACAGTTAAACACCTTCGCAATACGCTCACGCGCATCGTCGAGAATGTCCTTTGCCTCCCTGCCCTTCTCGTGAAGCGAGGAGGGATTGCCCCAATGCGTTTCAAAAATGGGCATCATGGCGTCTATAACCTCGCGGCTGACAGGTGTTGTCGCCGCATTATCAGCATATATAAATCTTTCCACTTCTGTTACCCTTCAAATATTTTTAATACTTTAGGTTTTTTACCGCGTATATTGTATACCATTTTTGTGGATTTTTCAATAGTTTTCTCGCAGTATGTTTGTTAATTTTTTGTGAACGCGGTTTTTACGGTGTGAAAAATAAAAAAATGTCGGCTTTTGCTTGACAAAAGGTATGTAAAAATATATAATAAACGTATGAAATTTTAAGTTTTAATATATTTACAGCCGCGTTTTGCGGCAGAACGGAGTTTTTTATGTACACAGTAGGCATTGACCTTGGAGGAACAAATATAGCAATAGGTATCTGCGATGAAGATCTCAACATTATTGCTAAAGCCTCAATCCCGACAGATAAATCATGCGGCGGCGAGGGTGTTGTAGCCGGAATGGCGGCACTGACAAAGCAGCTTATGAGAAAGAACAAAATTGATATTTCACAGATTGAGTACGTCGGAATGGCTTTGCCCGGCAGTATTGACAGCGAGCTTGGTATCATAGAATATTCAAACAATCTGCCCTTTGAAAATTTCCCTATCTGTGACGAGTTCAGAAAACGCTTCAACGTAGAAAAAATATATATAGAAAATGATGCAAACGCGGCGGCTCTTGCCGAGGCACTCTGCGGTGTTGCAAGAGGGGTGAGGACGTCGGTTATGATAACTCTCGGCACGGGAGTTGGCGGCGGTGTCATCATTGACGGCAAGATATTTAAGGGTGGAGTAAACTCCGCCGGAGCCGAGCTGGGTCACACTGTTATAAAGGCTGGCGGAAGGCTCTGCACGTGCGGAAGGCGCGGTTGCTTCGAGGCATATTCCTCGGCTACCGGGCTTATCACTTCTACCGTCGAGATGATGAAGGAGCTTGAAGCCAAGGGTATTCCCTCTCGCCTTTTTGAAATTGCACAGCGTGACGGTAAGGTCAGCGCAAAAACCGCCTTTGAAGCAAAGTCTATGGGCGATGAGGCAGGCACGAAGCTCGTCAACGAGTACATAAGCGACCTTGCGGTAGGAATCACGAATATGGTAAATATTTTTCAGCCGGAGGTGCTCTCCATCGGCGGCGGTGTTTCTAACGCAGGAAGCGAGCTTCTCATTCCGCTTGCCAAAATAGTGGACCGCGAGCAGTACGCCCGCAACAACCCAAAAAAGCACCTGCTTGCTATTGCGGCGCTGAAAAACGATGCGGGAATTATCGGTGCGGCAGGACTTGGCAGACAGTTCTATGATGGTAAAAAACAAAGATAAAGCACTGTAAACAAGGCCATTTTATAGTAAAATCAAGGCAGCTGTCATAGACGTGACGGCCGCCTTTTTGCGTTAAATTGGGCTGCCCGTATTTCAGGGCAGCCCTTAAAACATTGTTTAATGTTTTGGTATTAATTAAAATTATTCCACTCAGTAACAGCCTCGTCCAGATACTGCTGCTTCTTATTTCTGACAGCCTCATATTTATTGGAGAACTCAGGATATACGAAGCCACTATCTGCGATAATCGCATGTAATCTGTTAGCAGTAACCTCACTGTCAGAGCTCTTCCAAAGAGCAATAGAATCCTCGATATTCATAGCGAAGGAATCCTTAACGTGATTACGGATGTACGCAAGCATCAGTTTATTCTGCTCTGCTGCAACACCACCGGTCCTAGAAACGAGGTATAAGTTATAGTACTCGTCAATAACATCTTCAGACTGTCTGGAAAGATAGTCAAGGTATGCAGAAGCCTGAGCGAACATGGTAGTATTCTTTGCAATTGCAACAACCTTTGCAGTATTATATACCAGGGTGCGATAATCATCTTGGTTATAGTAAAGCGGAACGGGAAGGATACCGAAGCCCTCGCCACCCTCACACAGCATATTCTGGTAAACGTCGTCCTCGAGAGAGCCTAGAGTGATGATACCGCCGAAGAGAACTCTGTTCTTTGCGAATCTGTTACGGATAGCCTGAAGCTCTGTCTTAGCATCTGCCTCGCCGATTTCCGTAAAGTCGCCAGCAGCAACCGCTACTATTCCGGAATTATCAGAGAAGAGGTCAGATATCGCGGAAACGAGAGCGTTAAGGGAAGCGTTTGTCTCGGGGTATGCGGGCGTCTTGGTGCCGTCTGCCTGTACGTTCTCGTTAATAACGTTAACGCTCTCAGCGGTGTAAAGGAAGCCGGCGGCTGCGAGGGAGTTCTTACCTACAGCGAAGCCTACGGTGTCCGCAAGAACGTGCTCGGAGCCGTAATCGTTAGTAGCGAAAGCTTGTGCAGCATAGTGAGCAAGAACCTCGTAGGTCCAGCCCTCTGCGTACTTATCCTCGGTTCTCCAAACGAGATCGTAGAAATCGTAGAAGCCGTTGGTCATATCCTTCGTCCAAGTATTTTCAGTCTCGATGCTCTCAAGCATATCGATGTTTACGGGAACGACGAGGAAGGAACGAACAAGGTCAACGCAGAAGTCGGACGCGAGAGCGTAGAGCTTGTTGTTGTTAAGAGAGAGGGACTGCATATACTCGTAGAAGTAACCCTCACCTACGGTAGAGTCGAAGTAGTTATTGCCCTGCCAGTTATAGTCAGACTCATTGAATCTGAAGAAATTACCGTTTGCGTAGTCGCCCTTAAGATTAGCGAAGCATCCTTTAAGCTGCGCACCGGAGATGTCGTAAACGAAATTGTAGTAGATATCGGGAGTCGTACCGGTGGCGGAGGTCGCCTCGGTTACCATAACGCTGACAGATGAACCCCAGCCCTCGGTGGGCTTGAAATAGTCCCACTCAACAGATACGTTTGCGGCAATTTCTGCATAGAGGTTTCTATGACGAACAAGGTCGTCAATGTCCTCAAAGTCAGCGCTCTCACCGGCATAGTATCTCTCACAACCGGAGGAAAGCTCGCCGTAACAGTCGTCGTTTGTATATTTGATTCTCAGAGTAGTGTTATCCCAAGTGTAATCGTAAATGGGTGCGCCTGCGGGAAGAGACGCATCGCGAACTGTTACGGTTATCTCAACAAATACGTTATTATTTGCCTTTGCGGTTATAGTAGACGTTCCATAATAGCCAACTGCCGTGACAACTCCGTTTTCAACAGTAGCGACACTCTCATCTGAGCTTGACCAAATGATTTTTTGATTAGAATTTTCGGGTAATACGGTTGCAACGAGTGTTGCTGTATCGCCCTGTCGGAGAGTCAAGCTGGTTTTATTAACCGTTATACTCTCCGCAGGGATACAGTCTACGTAAACCGTGCACGTCTGCTCAAAACTAGGAGAGGTGAAATTGGTATTAAACGCTCTTGCTGTTATAGTAGCCTGACCTTGACCGACCGCAGTTACAACACCGTCTATGACTGTTACGACGCTTTCATCAGAGCTGGTCCAAGTTACAGTAGCATTTTCTGGATTTGTTGTTGCGGTGATTTCAGAGCTATCACCCGATGAAATATAAAGCTCGGTTTTATCAAGAGTGAGGCTATCCGCAGGAACGCAATCGACATACACAACGCAGAGCTGATACACATTATCAGGATACGTAGGGTTTTCTATCGGTTCTCCATTGTGCACCATAGCAAAAATAATAGCCATGCCCTTGCTAACGCCTGTCACAACACCATCCTTGACAGTGGCAATACTGTCATCATAATCTCCAATATCCATAACGAAGCTTTTCCAAACAACAGTAGTGTTAGTAGCGTTTTCGGGCGCGACGGTTGCTGTGAGCGTTGCGCTCTCGCCCGATTTAATCATAAGTACCGTTTTATCAAGAGTAACGCTCTCTGCTCTGACAGCCTCGACGACCGTTACCTTGCAGGTTGCCGTTTTTCCGTTCAAGGTCTTTGCGGTTACGGTTGCGGTACCTGTAGCTACTGCTTTCACCGTTCCGCCGCTGACGGTTACAACCTCAGCGTTATCGCTAGTCCAAATAATAGACTTAACAGCAGTATTTTCGGGCAATATAGTTGCCTCAAGCGTTTCTGAACGTCCGGCGGCAAGAGTCAGCTCGGTTTTGTTTAAGGTAATGCTACCCGCATAGACGGTTTTAGGAGATACCGTAACTGTGCAAATAGCATATACGTTGTCACCAGCCCTTGCAGTAATGGTCGTTTCACCCGCACTTACCGCAACGACAACTCCCTTATCAACCGTTGCGATCTCGGGATCATTGCTAATCCAGCTGATCTTTTTATCAGTTGCGTTTGCGGGAGTAACGGATGCGTTAAGAGTAACCGACTCGCCAACCTTTAGCGCAAGCTCGGTTTTGTCAAGAGCTACGCTTTCTACGGGGATTTTATCGGTTGTTCCTTCATTAGCTCCCGGCTTGCTTTCGTCTCCCGGCTTGTTTTCATCTCCGGGTTTGTTCTCGTCAGTAACGCCATTACCGCCAAGACCGTCTAGCGCACCTGAAAAATCATCACAAGACGCAAGAGTCAGAGCCAGCAGGATAGTTACGATTAGTGAACATAATTTCACAATGCTGTTTTTCATCTTTCTTTCCTTTCAAAATGTTTTTTATATTAAATTTTGCTTACAAAATGCAAAAACTGCTTGATACAGGGCGTGGTTACCCTTTGTCAAGCAGTTTGCATATTCAAAAAAGCGTACGAAAAAAGGACAGAATTCCTGTCTGTTTGTTTGTTTAACAGATTAAATACTACTTCGTACATTTTGTCAAGCCTTTTTGGACATTTTTATTATATTATATCATATAAGAAAAGAGATTGCAATAGTTTTATTTACAAATTCTTTTCAAATAGTTTATGGTTTATTATTGAAGAGGGGGCGGTTTTGGGGTAAAATATTTATAACGCTGAAGAAGGAGGAATTTTTTATGAAAAACCACATAAGGCTTTTTGTATTCATTATGCTTTTGTTTTCTGTTTTTGCGTTTTCCTCCTGTGACAGTGAGGGGTCGGGCGGCAAAAATCCGACTAGCAATCAGACAAACGAGCAAATAATAATTCCGGAAATAAATGAACTAACACGAGAGACCGTAAATTTTGATGACGTTGTCTATATCCGACCCGACACTGAAAATTTGGTAACGGCAATAACCCGAACGACAGATATAGTCGAGGGTAACGAGGGTAGCTACGAGGAGCAGCTCGCGGCTATAAAGACGCTTGAAGAGCCCTGCTCTATCTTCAACACTATGTACGCATATCTGACGGTAAAGACCTCGCAGAATTCGGCGGATAAGACCTGGGCGGAGGAATACGAAGCTCTGTCGGGAGAGGAGCCGAGGGTTGCCGAAGCGATAGAAAAACTGTACGTGGCTGTTGCCCGCTCCGAGCATGCAGAGCGGTTTGAGGAGGACTACTTTGGGGACGGTCATATTGAAAAATACAGTGACGGAGGAAAGTACACCGATGCGGCGGTCGAGCTTCTCGAGAGAGAGGCAGAGCTTACGGCGAAATATTCCGCGCTCTCAAGTGCAAACGTTAAGATAGTATACGGCGGAATATCCGACACCTACGACAACACGGCAGAGCGCCTTAAGTCCACGCTTGGTGAGGGAACGAAAAAATACAAAAAAGCAATTGCGGAGTGTGACTTACTCTTTGCCGAGGCTGTTGATGAAGCGGGGGCTGAAATTTTCACCGAGCTTCTTAAGGTCAGGTACAAAATCGCTGAGGCTATGGGCTACGGAAGCTACATGCAATACGCCTACGAGCTTCGCGGTCACGATTACACGGCTGATGAGCTTAACTCCTTGATAAACAACGTAGCAAAATACGTGACGCCCGTTTATCAGGCACTTTCCACCTCTGTTTTCGGCAGTTATTTCAGAGTAACGCCGCCCATACAGGTAACAAGGGAGAGCGTTATAAACAATCTGTATACGGTCTACTCCTCTATGGACACGCGAATCGCAGACGTATACGCATATATGCTGAGCTGTGGGCTTTACGACATTGCGGGAGAAGAGAAAAACCGCATGGATGGGGCTTACACCGTCTATTTTCACGAGATTGAAGCACCGTTTATTTTCGCAACGGTGTCAGGTGATATTACCGACTACTCCACCATAAGCCACGAATTCGGGCACTTTCTTGACGGCTTCATAAATTATTCGGTTAGCGAGTCGCTGGATCTTGCCGAGGTTTCGTCACAGGCATTAGAGCTTTTGACACTTTGTGAGCTTGATGAGATTATGGGTAACGAGGAGTACAAATATCTCTATTATTCGGCTATGCAAAACACGCTTCTGACTCTCATAACACAAAGCTTTTACGCAAAGCTTGAGGCGCTTGCATACGAGCTGGAATACGAGGATATTACAAGAGATAGGCTTGATTTGTTAGTAAGGGAGGCGGCGGCAGCGCTGCATCTTAACCCAAAAATATTCTCTTCTCTTGACAAGATAATGATAGACCATCTTGTGCTGTACCCATTTTACGTGCAATCGTACTGTACGTCCCTTACCGTTTCCCTCGACATTTTCTTTGAGGAATGCGAGGATGGCAACGGAATTGAATTATACAACGGTCTGATTGACGAGGGATACGGCAAGACCTTCTGCGAGGCGCTTGAGGACGCAAGCCTTGATTCCCCGTTTGACGATGATACCGTAAAGGAGCTGGTTGATAAGATATACTACTCAATAATCGGCTCGTATTATTTCAAAAATCCGGGTGATATTAACAACGCAGCGTAAAAAGTAAATAAACAAAAAAGTTCTCAAATTCTCGAGTAAAATCGGGTTTTTGAGAACTTTTATTTACTTTTTAATGGTTTTCTCCGATATATCTGCTCGCCTGTGTTGAGAAGAGCCGGTAGTATTCCCCTTTCTTTTCCATAAGCTCCGAGTGCGTTCCGACCTCGCTTACCTCACCACCGTCTATAACGACTATCTTACTGGCGGAGGTTGCGCTGGAGAGCCTGTGAGAAACGAATACTGTAAGCTTATCCTTTGCAAGCTCGCCGAAGCGGTCAAAGACCTCCTTTTCAGCGATAGCGTCGAGGGATGCCGTAGGTTCGTCGAGAATCATAATGTCCGAATCCTTGTAAAAGGCTCTGGCAACCGAAAGCTTTTGCCACTGACCACCCGAAAGCTCGATTCCGTCCTCCTCGAATATTCTCGTAAGAGGCGTTTCATATTCTCTCGGAAGCTCTCTTATAAACGGATCGGCGTCAGATCTCTCAGCGGCAAGAACTGCGTCCTCTGGGTTATGGTGCCTTGCTGCGTCACCGAACTCTATATTCTCTCTTGCAGTTTCGGCATATTTGCCAAAATCCTGGAATATTATACCGAATAGGTCGTAAAGAGATTTCGTGTCGTATTCCTTAAGGTCAACACCGTCAAGAAGTATCACGCCGTCCGTCGGATCATAAAGGCGTGTTAGGAGCTTTATCAGAGTGGTTTTACCTGCTCCGTTAAGTCCTACAAGGACAACAGAGTCCCGAGGCTCAAATTTCAAATTTATGTCCTTTAGCACGTAGTTATCACAGCCCGGGTACTTAAAGTAAACGTTACGGAATTCGATAGTGTGAGGGATACCTCTTACCGCCTTTTTGGGTTGATTTGAGGAAGAAACTATCTCTGATGGCTCGTCCATAAATTCTATCATATTGTTTATGAAAAGCGTTCCCTCGTATATCGTAGCCGTTGATGTAAAGAGAGTTGAAACGTAGCCGCTGATAGACGTAAGCGCTCCCGTGTAAAGTGAATAATCACCAATCTCCCCATCTCCGAACACAACCGTATACGCAACGAAAACGAAGAGGAGGCAGTTTACAACGGTTGACACAAGACCAACGGTGAGCTGTACTGTGCCCTCTTTTACTATAAGGCTTTTCAAGCCCTTATAATATTTAGCAAAGGCGGTCTTGTATTTGTCTATAAACGTATTTCCGAGGCCGAGGATTTTTATCTCCTTGACGTTATCCTTATTTACCATAAGGGAAGAATAGTAATTCATTTCCCTGCGCTCCTTGGAGTGCATACGGATATATCGGAAATTTTGATGCCTATAAAAGAAATTAACGATAGCGCCGGGGACTGCCGCAAAGATTATGAGCACCGGCGCATACGGACTTAACGTTGCAAGCACCGTTATAAATGACACGGCGCTTATCATTGCGCTTATCACGCTGAAGGTTGCCGAGAGAATATGTATCGGGCGCATTCCCGCCTCTCTGTTTGCATTCTCAAGCTTCTCATAGAACTCGGGTCTGTCGAAGGAGGAAAGGTCCACCTCCTTTGCCTTATTCACGATTTTCAGCTTTATGTGATTAACTACCAGCTCTCCCGCAAGCCCTGTCACCATAGTGTTAAATCTCGTTACGAGCTTATTAGAAAACAGGTAGATAAAATAGGCTAAAAACAAGAATAAAAGCGGCTCCATCACAACGAACAGACTTTCTACGGTGTCGCCGAGGGACTGTGCGCCTATAAGATTTGCTATCTCGTTCAAGATATCCTTTGAAATATAAGCACCGACAACGGGCAAAACGCCATTCAGCACGCAGAGCGCTATCATAGCGAAAAGCAGGTGCGGTGCAGCTTCAAAAACAAGCGAAACTATATAAAACAGTCTTTTGAAAAAGCCCTTTATACAAAGCAGACAATATCGCGGAATATCTTTTAGCCTTTTAGGCTTTTCTATCCCGTCGGACATTGGCCTTCGCATAGGGGGTGGCATAGGCGGCATTAGTCGGTGACCTCCTCTTCTTTTTTAATTTTATCGGTCTTGGGGATTCTGCTCTTAGGTGTAAATAAAGCCAAAAATACAACTATAACCTCAAGAGGTACACCGAGGGCAAAGGTCGGCCAGAAATTTATAGAAAAAATCAAAAGCTGGGTAAGATAAACGCTTAAAAGAGTGCTCCAGACAATTACGCTGCCTAAAGTAATATCCATCCACCTCTTCTTATACCACAGAGCGTTAAATATTTGAATCACCAAGGCGCTTATCGGCATAGCGTATATATAGACGAGCCACGCAGGGAACGGTGAGCCTGTAAACAAAATGATTAAAAATGCAACCGCCGCAATAAGCCATATAAGCGAGGAGAGAACTATGGTTATAACCAACCTATTTCTCTTTACCAGCTTCTTTTTCTTGGCGGCCTCGCTTAAGGTAACGGTATGCTTTTCCTCAAGTAAATAATCTACCGACACCGAAAAAATATCAGCAATTTGTTTCAAAACGACAATATCAGGAAGAGATTCGCCTCTTTCCCATTTGGACACAGCCTTATCGGAGTAATTCAATTTTTGAGCTAGCTGCGTTTGTGTCATTTTACCGTCGGTGCGAAGCTCGGAAATGTTTTTTGCAATTATTTCGTGAAGCTCCTTCATAAAGCAACCTCCGTTAAGAATAATTTTATAATTTTTATAATAAATATTTTATCACAAACTGAAAGAAATTGCAACAAAAAGCTATAAAAAGGCGAGATGTGAAAAAAGAATATTTTCATTCTCAATGGTTATAACTCCATAGGCTGCACTCCTTGCCCCTATACTGCCGGGATTAAAAAGGTAGACGCCGCCGTTGTCCGTCGAAGCATATTTTTCAAAAGGCTGATGGGTGTGGCCGAAAAGAACGACGTCTGCCCTGCGCTCGACTCCGAGCCTTACGGCTCCGTCAGTCCCGTATTTTACACCGTAGAGATCGCCGTGAGTAAAAACTATACGCTTACCTAGAAGATTTATCTCATCGGTCTTTTTTGCTACGATACCGTTTACCCACGACTGAAGATCGCAGTTCCCTCTGACAAAAAGCCACATACGCTTACCCCGGTCCCTCTCCGTGAGGGCTTCAATATCCGAAAGGCCGTCACCAAGAAAGAAAACGACCTCGGCATAAGGATGCTTATCAAGCGCGCGCTTTATATACAAGTCAGTGCCGTGAGAATCGGAAAAACAAAGACATTTCATAAAAAATCCTTTCGTAACATCAGAAATTTGCAGGCATATAATATTAAAAAACGTTTGAAACGGAGGTAAATAAATGAATTTTTCAAGAGAACAGATTGAGGCAATAGCAGCGCTGCCCGATGAGAAAATGTGGGTTGAGGTAAGGAGAATAGCCTCGTCCTTCGGCTTTACGCTTCCCGTCGAATGCCCACCGCATAAGGATCTCGAGAAGTTACGAGAGATGGCTCTAGGCAATAAGATCTCGCCGGCAGACGCTATGCGCCTTGTCAACACTTACAAAAGAGGTATGAAAAAATGAGTGAGCAGACACCCGATATTTCGAGGGTAATACAGCTGATAATGGAAAATCCCTCTCTTGTTCAAGAAATATCATCTCTCGTAAAAAAGGACGGGGCGAGCGAGTCTAATTGTGCGCCTGAGGCAAGTGAGGAGAGTAGTGTGGTTGCAAGCGAGCAAATCACAGTCCCCGTTACGACAGCACCCAAAATTGAATACGAAAATCCCGCAAGACGAAACAGGACACAGCTTCTCGGAGCTATGAAGCCCTACGTTTCAAGCGAGAGAGCAAAGGCGATAGACTCAATGATGTCGATAATGGATATACTAGAGATGATGAAGGCGAGGTAGATATGTATTCACGAAGCTTTTACACCACCGAGGAAGAAAACACCAGAATTCCGACAAACTACGACGGAACGGCCTTTTCCACATCTGAAGTACCGAGCGAGGTTTCAGAAGAACCTGATGCCGAGCAAGCATCAGCTGATGCATCGGAAAGCGTAAGTGCCGGAGTTATCGATTCTGTGCGGATTCCGTTTTTGTCCGGCCTTTTCGGAAAAGGAGGCTTGCTTGGAACGAGCTCGCTGAAGCTTCCCAAAATCGGCACGGAGGAAATACTTATAATAGCGGCGGCGCTTTTTCTCCTCTTTTCAAAGGACGGAGATATGGAAATTGCTGTTATGCTTCTTATTTTACTACTTATAAATTAGAAAAAACTTGGCTGCCTCAAAAAACATTTCGGGGCAGCCTTAACTTTAACGTAAAAATATCAGAACATTGAAAATTGATTTGTTTCGGACAACCCATCAAGCACGTGGTTTCTCCTAAGAAGCTCTATAACGGCTTTAGAAATACCCGTATGCTCACGTAACTCCTCTATCGAATAAATATCAAAGCTGTCACGCGCCTCTATTATCTTTGCTGCCGCCTTATCACCAAGCCCGGGAAGAGAGTTGAATGGCATACGTATCTTGCCGTTTTCGGGCAGGAATGCAGTTGCGTCTGACTTTTTCAAATCAACGTTCAGGAATCTGACACCTCTTGCAAGAGCCTCTCTGACAAGATAGAGGGTCTGGCAGGTTTCGTTATCCTTCGCCGTTGCCTCGTTACCCTTTGCTTCAAGCTCCTTTATGGTGGCGTTCACCCCCTCATATCCGCGACCCACTATCTCCGCGTCAAAGCCTCCGGGAGCAACCGTAAGGAAGGCTGCGTAAAACTCCATAGGATAATATATCTTATACCACGCAAGACGGATTGCCGACATAACGTAAGCTGCGGCGTGCGCCTTCGGGAACATATATTTTATCTTTTTACAGGACCAGATATACCACTCGGGTACACCGTGTGAGAGCATCTCCTCCTCCCATTCGGGAGTAAGTCCCTTACCCTTACGGACGCTCTCCATTATCTTAAAGGACATGGAGTTATCAAGTCCCTTTTGGATAAGATACAGCATAATGCCGTCACGTGTTCCAACGACCTCGGATATAGTACAGGTTCCCTGCTTAATAAGCTCTTGGGCATTTCCGAGCCACACGTCAGTACCGTGCGTAAGGCCTGAGATCTGAAGAAGGTCGGCAAAGTTTTTCGGCTTTGCTTCAACGAGAACCTGCTGCAAGAATCTGGTACCGAACTCGGGAATACCGAAGGTGGCAAGCTGAGCGCCGCCTATCTGTTCGGGAGTTATTCCAAGGGGCTTTGTTGAGGCAAACAACTCGTATATTGTCTTATCGTTCATTTTAACGTCAAGAACCGAGGTGTTTGTATACTTTTCAAGCATCTTATACTTTGTCGGCATATCGTGTCCGAGCTCGTCAAGCTTAAGTATAGTATCGTGAAGATATGAGAACTGGAAGTGGGTGGTTACGGTGTCTGCCTTTGGGTCGTCGGCAGGGTGCTGAACCGGGGTGAAATCGTAAATATCGTACTCCTTCGGCACAACTATGATACCGCCGGGGTGCTGACCCGTCGTTTTCTTAATACCCATAACGCGAGTTACCATGTGGGCAACCTCGGCCTTCGGTATCTTGATTTTACGCTCCTCGAGATATTTATTTATGTATCCCCACGCGGTCTTATCGGCAAGACCGGTTATCGTTCCCGCACGGAACACCTGTCCCTCTCCAAAGAGCTCCTCTGTATACTTATGCACCTTACCCTGCACGTCGCCAGAGAAATTAAGGTCAATATCGGGTGACTTATCACCATAGAAGCCGAGGAAGGTTTCAAAGGGAATATCGTGACCGTCCTGGTAAAGAAGCTCTCCACATACGGGGCATTTCTTATCCGGAAGATCAAAGCCCGAGCCAACTGAACCATCGGTAAAGAACTCGGAATATTTACATTTTAAGCACCTGTAATGCGGCGGCAGAGGATTTACCTCCGAAATACCAGACATCGTGGCAACGAAGGACGAGCCTACGGAGCCGCGCGAGCCTACCTGATAGCCGAGGCTCTCGGAATAAGCAACCAGCTTAACCGCAATCATATAAAGCACGGCAAAGCCGTTTTTGATAATCGAGGTCAGCTCCTTTTCAAGACGCTTTTCCACTATTTCGGGAAGATTTTCGCCATACCAATCGTGCGCTCTCTTCCAGCAGGACGATTCAAGCTCCTCCTTCGCGCCGGGAAGGTCGGGCTCATATCTGCCCTCGGGGATAGGTCTTATTTTCTCGCACATATCGGCAATCATATTCGGATTTTCGATAACTACCTCGCGCCATGCCTCATCACCGAGATACGAAAACTCCTCAAGCATCTCGTCCGTAGTACGAAGATATATGGGCATTTCCTTATCACAGTCGGAGAACTTCATACCCGCAAGAAGAATACGGCGGTAAACCTCGTCCTCCTTATTGACAAAATGCGCGTCGCACGTAGCGCACACGGGCTTCCCAAGGCGCTTACCAAGCTCGTATATACGGCGGTTTATATCCTTCAGGGCCTCGTCGTCACGCACCTTTCCCTCCGCTATGAGGAAGCGGTTGTTGCAAAGGGGCTGTATCTCAAAGTAATCGTAAAACTCGGCAATATCCTCTATTTCCTGCTGGCTTCTTCCGTCAAGTATCGCGCGGTAGAGCTCACCTGCCTCGCAGGCAGAGCCTATGATAAGACCTTCTCTGTACTGCTCTATTACGGATTTTGGCATTCTCGGATTTCTTCTGTAATAATCGAGATAGCTGATGGAAATAAGCTTATAGAGGTTCTTCAAGCCCTCCTGGCTTTTTGCGAATATTATCATGTGATGGCTTGGGAGCTTTAAGGGGTCGGTCTTTTCGCTCATCGCGTCAACCATACGCTCAAAGTTTCCGATGCCCTCGCTCTTCAACCTCCCGAGCATAACGAAGAATATCTCCGCTAACATTCTCGCGTCATCCGAGGCTCTGTGGTGGTGGAAATCTCCAAGTCCGTAATGCTCGGCTATAATGTTAAGCTTATGCTTTTTAAGCTCGGGATTTACGTATTTTGAAAGCCCGACGGTATCAAGATAAGTATTGCGGAATGGCAGCTCCAGCCGCTCGCACGCGACTCTGATAAAGCCGACGTCAAAGCCCGCATTGTGAGCGATAAGGAGCCTGTCCCCTGCAAATTCAAGGAATTTTTCAACGGCCTCGCGCTCCTTCGGCGCGCCTTTTACCATATCGTTTGTTATCGAGGTCAGATTAGTTATCTCCTCGGAAATTTCGCACTCCGGGTCAACGAAGGTGTCAAATTCCTCAACGACCTTGCCGCCCTTTATCTTAACTGCGCCAATTTCTATAATTTTGCAGGTGCGGTTTGACAGACCTGTGGTTTCAAGGTCAAAGACTATCATTTCATCATCAAAATCGGGATAATCATGTCCGAAAACGCACCTCTCGGTATCGTTTACGTAATATGCCTCGATACCGTAAAGTATCTTGAGATCCTCGTTTCCCGAGCCCTCAAGAGCAAGCATAACCTCGGGGAATGCCTGAACGTTTCCGTGATCGGTGACGGCAATAGCCTTATGTCCCCAGCGGATAGCCGTGTCAACAAGCTCCTTTGGTGTAATTATTGCATCCATTTGGGACATATTAGTATGAAGGTGAAGCTCAACGCGCTTTTCTTCGGCGTGATCCATACGTTCCTTTACCCTTATCCTCTTTATACCAATAGGAGCGAGGAACGGCTCACCGTCAAATTTATCTATCTGTATTCTGCCGAGAACGGCAAGAGGGAGCATTTTTTTCTTTCCCTTTTTCACGGCGCCTGCAAGGTCTTTTACCCAGCCAAGTTCTTCGTTTGGCAAAGTTTTCTTTACATAAATGGCAGATGCGCCATCAGAAATGCCTATGGTGCAGTTGGTTTTGTCGCCTGCTCTGGTTTCCTTCATCGTGACCTCAAAGGCCGTTCCGAGAAAGACTCCGCGTCCTCTTGCTGCACCTGCCTCGGCAAGAGGAGTTGGCTCACTAACGTCAAAATCCTCTCCAAAAACGGCCTCGCACTCGGAGAAATCATACGTGGTCGCGCCTATGGTATAAACCGTTTCACTTATCATCTCGGTGTTTCCGGTAGCCGAGGATATTCCTGCCTTTGTCTCAAAATCAAAATACGGATCAGCCGCACGTGCCGCCTCGCTCTGTGCTCTCATAGCCTCTTGGCGCTCGGCAAGGAATTTCGCACGTCCCTCTGCCTCAGCCCTCTGAATTATATCTATACGGCGGCGCTCCCACTCAGCCGATCGGGCCTCTGCTCCCTCACCCTCCGCTATAACTATCTTACGGACGGTGTTATATCGGCTATAAAGAATGTTAGCGAGTATCTGCTCGGTATTTGCCCCCTTGACGAAATCAACGCCATCCTTGGAAAAGGGGATAGAAACGGTTATCGTAGCACCGTCATCGTTATACGAGGCGCCGGAGAAAAATCCGTTTGTCACAGCACCGCACATAGCTGCCTCGCAGGCTATCTCGTCAAAATACTGCATAGAGAATACGCCCGAGGGAAAGTGAGGCAGGATCTTAAAGGACTCTGCCGAATAAAGCTCACGGCACTCGTCCTCTATCTCATATATAAGCTCGGCATCCTCGTGGGAGTCAAACGAGAGGTCCACCTCAACGCGCATAGGCTCTCTTGTGTATCTGAACCGTGCCGAATGAGCGCGCAAAAGAAGCTCCCTCTTCTCCTGCGAGGGAGTGTATCTAGAAAACACGTCAAAAAACTTCTTTTCCGCCTGCATACCTTTCTCCATTTTCTAATATCACCGTATCATAGACGCTTTATTTCGTCAATAAGCTCGTCCACAATCGACTCTTCCTTTATTTTTCTAATAGGCTCGCCCTTTTTGAAAAGCAGGGCGCAGCCCACGCCGCCTGCAACTCCGATGTCTGCCTCTCTTGCCTCACCGGGTCCGTTTACCGCACAGCCCATAAGAGCAACCTTTATTCCCTTTTTATCAACACCGGCTTCCCTTGCCTGTATCTCAAAACGCCTTACCAATGAAATAAGGTCAATTTTCGTTCTTCCACAGGTTGGGCAGGAGATTATTTCCATTCCTGCATCCTTACACAGCGAGAGCGCGGAAAGAATCTCACGCGCCGCACGTATCTCTTCCGTAGGGTCGTCTGTAAGCGAAACGCGAACCGTGTCACCTATTCCCTCGGCAAGCAGCGTTCCGATGCCGATACTGCTTTTTACAATAGCAGAGGTGCTTGCTCCGGCTTCCGTAACACCCAAATGTAACGGATAGTTTACTTTTTTAGACAAAATTCTGTTGGATTCTATCATATTTACAACGTTTGATGCCTTAACCGAGAGTACGATGTCGTGAAAATCAAGCTCCTCGAGTATCTCGGCGTGGCGAAGAGCGCTCTCCGCAAGCGCCATAGGAGTAGGACCTCCGTATTTTTCAAGAAGCGTGCGCTCTACCGAGCCGGAATTAACCCCTATTCTGATTGGCACACCGCGCTCCTTTGCCGCCCTTACTACCTCGAGAGTCTTTTCCCTAGAGCCTATGTTGCCGGGATTTATCCTCACCTTATCGACTCCAGCCTCTATTGCCGCTGTTGCTATCTTATAATCGAAATGCACGTCTGCAACTAGCGGTACTGTAATGCCTCTCCTTTTTATCTCGGAGAAGGTCTTTACCGACTCTATATCGGGAGCGGTTATTCTCACAATATCGCATCCGCACTCTGCAAGACGAGCTACCTGACGGTAGGTTGCCTCGGTATCGTGAGTATCGGTATTCGTCATAGACTGAACGGTTATAGGCGAATCTGCGCCGATAGTAAGGCTTCCGACCCTGACGGCGCGGCTGATTCTTCTCTTATATCCGAGCTTCATACGCTCCCTCCTTCAAAACTGATTAAAATATTATACTGAATACGTCCTTTATTAAAATAAGGAAAGAAAATCCTAGAAGAACCATAAGTCCTACTGTGTTTACCGTATTTTCCACCTTCGGCGGTATGCGCTTTCTCGTTATCATCTCGAAGAGCAGAGTTAAGGTTCTGCCGCCATCAAGAGCGGGTATCGGAAGCAGGTTCATAATTCCAAGATTTATGCTTATCATAGCCACCATATAGAGAAGCGGCTTGATTCCGGCAGCTGCGGCATCGCCTATCGCGCCTGAAATCCCGACAGGACCCGACACCGCCTCGAGCGTGTATCTGCCTGTAATGAGATCAAAGAGCGATTCCCAGCACATTCTCATCATAAGAACAGATTTTCGCACCGACCACTCAAGAACCTCAAAAATACTTTTTTCATTTTTTCCGAGCACTCTGAAATCCATCATACCGAAGGTCTGCCCCGACTGACTGTCCGTCGGGAAGACTACGTCATGAAGAACTATCGTCTGCCCGTCACGGATAACCGTAAGGTCAAGCGGCTCATAGCCGCGACGCATTATTTCATACGAAAGCTCGTCGGCAATACCGACGCTGACACCGTCAACGTGAGTTATTCTATCCCCTGCCATAAGCCCCGAATCCTGTGAGGACACCGTATAGTCGGTTTCGGGGAAATCGTAGACTAGCGTTCCGCCTATACTCGTAACCGAGGTGTATATCACCATAGCCAAAAAGCCTGCTATGATATTAACGGACGCTCCCGCTACGGTTATAATAAATCTCTGCCACGCGGGCTTTTTGTCAAACGAGTTTGGGTCATCGCATTCCTCGTTCTCACCCGCCATTGCGACGTAGCCGCCGAAGGGGATAAGAGCCAAAGAATAGCGTATACCCGTTTTTTGCGAAACCTTACTCAAAAGTCTTGGGCCCATGCCGATAGAAAACTCCTCAATCGTGACACCGAAAAGTCTTGCAAAAAGAAAATGTCCAAGCTCGTGAATGAAAATCAAAAGGCCAAAGACTAAAACCGCTATAAGAATTGTGCCGAGAGTACCCAACGCTTTTACTCCTTGATATAAGTTTTTGCTATTTTGCGCGCTTCGCCCGCAAGCTCAAGAATATCATCAAGCTCTCGTACATTATTACCGTATGAGAGCCTATCATACACGCGGAGAACGACCTCCGAAATATCGTAAAACGAAAGTCTGCCTTCAAGAAAGGCGAAAACAGCCTCCTCGTCAGCCGCATTCAGAACCGCACCCATAGCTCCTCCCTCCGACGCAGTGCGCCTCGCAAGCGAAAGAAGCGGAAAGGCCTCGGTATCGGGAGCTGCAAAGCTCATTTTACCAAGTGAGATTAGGTCAAGAGGCTCCCCCTCCCTCGCAAATCTCTCGGGATAATCAACGGCATACTGAACGCACATACGCATATCCGGGGGTGAAAATTCACCAATAATAGCATTATCAACATATTCGACTGCGGAGTGAAGTATGCTTTCGCGGTGAATGACCACATCTATTTTTTCGACCGGTACGTCAAAAAGATGCACTGCCTCTATTACCTCAAAGCCCTTATTCATAAGGGTTGCGCTGTCAACGGTAATTTTCTTACCCATTTTCCACGTGGGGTGTGCAAGAGTGTCAGCAAGGGTAAGGCCACGCTGCTCCTGACGGCTCTTACCGTAAAACGGTCCGCCCGAGGCGGTAAGAATTACGCGGCGGATCCTGTCGCGCCTCTCGCCTACGAGCGACTGGAATATTGCCGAATGCTCACTGTCAACAGGAAGGATCTCGCAACCTTTCTCCTTTGCGCGATCCATAACGATATCACCCGCTATAACGAGCGACTCCTTATTTGCAAGAGCGAGCCTTTTACCTGCGTCTATTACGGCAAGAGTCGGCATAAGGCCTGCCTCACCGAGAATAGAGTTCACGACCGTGTCTGAATCTGAACCGTATATTCCGCTGATAATTCCTTCCTTACCTGACAGAACTTTTATCGGAGTGTCGGCAAGCAAAGCTTTCAGCTCGAGTGCCATTTTTTCATCAGCAAGCGCCACCTCGCGAGGCATAAATTTACGCGCCAAAGACTCAAGGCCGGAGGAGTCCTTATTCGCGCTTAAAAAATCGACCTTATATCCTCTGGCAGCAGCAACGTCCAGAGCCTGAAGCCCGACCGAGCCTGTTGCCCCTAGAACTGCTATTTTTTTCATTTTAAGACACTCTCCTTTCCGAAGCGATATTAATTGTCAGGTGCTTTTAGGTTTCAAAAACCGCCATACTGATTGGTGATGGCGGTCAGTAATTTTTTATTTGAACGGTGAACAAATAAGACAAAGCATTATCAGCGGAGTTGAAACCGCGAGAATAGAGTCAAATCTATCCATAATTCCGCCGTGTCCCGGAAGAATGTTACCGTAATCCTTGATTCCGTGCTCGCGCTTAATAAGAGATGCTATAAGGTCACCTATCTGCGCGACGACGGAAAGTATAATTCCGGAAACCGTAAGTATAAAGTAGTTTGCCTCAACGTCGGTGAGGTTCTCAATGAATATACCGTATATTATAAACACGAGAGTTGAGAGAAAAATTCCGCCGATTGCGCCCTCGACAGTCTTCTTCGGGCTGATCTCGGGTATGAGCTTATGCTTTCCGAACAGCGTTCCCGCAACGTAAGCTCCGGAATCGGTGCCCCACGCGGCAGCGAACACAAGGAAGAAGCAGAGGTCGCCGTATCTTATATACCGAAGCAGGCAAAGCGCCGTAAATGATATAACGACGTAGGTTACCACGAGATAAACCTCAGCGACCAAAGAAAGCTTAAGCTTCCCCTTTGAGAAAACAGCCAAAGCCATAATATAAAGCATATAGGCAAACGTTACGGCAACTGCAACAAGCATATAGTTTCTTTGGATTTCGGGATTCTGGTCAAGAAAAATATCGTGAGTGAAGAACGGGAGAGCAAGTGCCATTAAATATGCAGGCAAGGAGATCTTCCATTCCTTATGAACCCCCATAGCGCGAAGAAGCTCAAACACTGCTGCCAGCGAAAACAGAGCCAGCGCAAACGGATATATCAAATACTCTGAAAGCAGAAGTATTGGCACCATTACTGCAAGAATGACGCAAGACGTTATTGTTCTGATCTTCATTATAATAACCTTCTTTGATTTTTGCGCATTACGCATTTTTATCCTCGGGAGCAAGACCGCCGAAGCGCCTCGTTCTCGAATAGAATTCACTGATGCATTTGTCAATATCATCATTAGAGAAATCGGGCCAAAGAGTGTCAAGTATTATAAACTCGGAATAAGCGCTCTGCCACAGAAGAAAATTGGAAATACGAAAATCTCCGCCCGTTCTGATAATAAGATCGGGGTCAGGTGAATGTGAGGTATACATATATTTTGCGAGTACGTCCTCGGTAATAGAGGTGTGACCGTCGGCAAATGCCGCATTTGCCGCATGAACTATCTCGTCCCTACCGCCGTAATTCAACGCCACGTTGCATACGAAGGTCCTGTCTTGCGCCATCTCCTCAATCTCAATACATTTTTCACGAAGCTTTTTGGAAAGGATAGACTTATCGCCGAGAAATTTCATAGAAAAATCGGGGTCGCTCTTTATCTTCTTAACGACAACGCTGTCAAGATACTTATAGATAAGCTCCATAAGCATATCCACCTCACGCTTCGGTCTTTTCCAATTCTCAGTAGAGAAGGCGTAAAGAGTAACGTGATGAACTCCGATGGCGCGAAAATGCTCAAGAATTCCTTCAATTATCTTTGCACCGGCAACGTGTCCGGCAGTTCTGTCAAGACCGCGACGGGTTGCCCACCTACCGTTGCCGTCCATTATTATGGCAACGGAGTCAAGCCTCTCGTCCGTCATAAGCGTATCACCTATCAAATTTGCCAAAAGATTTTCCTCTTTCGCGAGAATTATATCTCCATTATTTCCTTTGTCTTTGCTGCTGTGAGAGTATCTATTTCCTTAATGTACTTGTCGGTAAGGTCCTGAACGAGCTTATCCGACTGCTTTGCCTCATCCTCGGTCATAACCGAATTTTTCTTGTCAGCCTTTACCTTATCGTTAGCGTCGCGGCGAATGTTACGTATAGCAACCTTCGCGTCCTCGCCAAGCCTTGCAATCTGCTTTGACAGCTCCTTTCTTCTCTCCTCTGTTGTGGGAGGGAAGTTAAGACGGATAGACGTACCGTCGCTCTGGGGATTTATACCAAGGTCGGAGGTAAGGATAGCCTTCTCGATTCCCTTGATTGCAGACTTATCCCACGCGGTAATAAGGATAGTACGCGCGTCTGTAACCTTTATCTCCGCGATGGCGGAGATGGCTGTAGGTGAGCCGTAATAATCAACGTTTATTTTCTTAAGAACATCGGGATTTGCTCTTCCCGCTCTGATAGTTGAAAGATTCTCCGAATACGACGATATCGTCTTTTTCATTCTTGCTTCATAATCTTTGGTATCGAGTTTCATATATTTGTTCCTTCCGTTTTTTTATATTTTTAGTAATAATCAATCAGCGCTGATAACTGTTCCGACAGACTCACCGCGAAGAGCCTTAACGATATCGTCGGGCTCGGTGAAGCCGAAAACGTGTATCGGCATACCGTTTGACATACAAAATGCGGTTGCGGTAGAGTCGATAGCCTTAAGGTTCATAGCAAGAACCTCGGAGGCGCGAACATTTATAAGCTTTTTGGCATCGGGATTTTTTCTCGGGTCATCGGTATATATATAATCAATATTTTTCGCCATAAACATAGCGTCAGCACCTATTTCTGCCGCTCTGACAGCGCCTGCTGTATCCGTTGAAAGAAACGGAATTCCGAGTCCTGCACCGAACACAACGACCTTGCCTGAATCAAGTGCCTCCTTTGCCTTATCGGAGGTATAGGCCTCGGCAAAGGGTGACATAGGTACGGCGCTCATAACAGAGGCGCCTACCCCCTGACGCTCAAGCGCGTCCTTTAAGCAAATGGCGTTTATAACGGTAGCAAGCATACCCATACGGTCAGCAGCCGTGCGGTCCATATCACCGCTCTGTCTGCCGCGCCAGATGTTTCCTGCACCGACGACTATCGCAAGCTGGATACCGCCCTCAACGCATTTTTTAAGCGCTGCAGCAACCCTGTCAACAAAATCTATATCATATATTTCTCCCGAGCCATTGGCAAGAGCCTCACCCGAAAGCTTCAAAAGCACACGTTTCATAACACCTATCAGCTCCCCGTCTTAAAATTACTTTCCTGCCTTGAGCTTTATAGCCTTACGGGCATTTTCCGCAATATTTGCAGAAGTCAGACCGTACATTTCAAGAAGCTCGGGAACCTTACCGCTTCTTCCATAAGTATCCTGAACTCCTACACGAAGAACCGGAACGGGACAGCTCTCTGCGAGAGCCTCGCAAACAGCAGCTCCAAGACCGCCGATTACGCTGTGCTCCTCTGCGGTAACGATAGCACCGCTCTTCTTTGCCGCAGCCGTTATAAGCTCGGTGTCAAGAGGCTTTATTGTATGTATATTAATAACACCTGCCGATATTCCCTCGGCTGCAAGCATATCAGCAGCCTCAAGCGCGAGGTGAACCATATATCCGTTTGCAACTATAGTAACGTCCGTGCCATCACGATAGGTAACTCCCTTACCAAGCTCGAACTTGTAGTCTGCCATCTCTGCGGTGAGGTCCGGAACTGCAAATCTGCCAAAACGAAGGTAGCAGGGGCCGTCGTGATTAAGAGCCGCCTCAACTGCTGCATACGCCTCCGTTGCGTCCGCAGGAGAAATAACAGTCATACCGGGGATAGTACGCATAAGAGCGAGATCCTCGCTGCACTGGTGAGTTGCGCCGTCCTCACCGACGGTAATGGACGCGTGAGTACCTACGATATTAACGTTAAGGTGGGGATATCCGATAGAGTTTCTTATCTGCTCATAGGCTCTGCCTGCCGCAAACATTGCAAACGAGGTTGCGAACACCTTTTGTCCCGTTGTGGCAATACCTGCCGCAACGCTCACCATATTACCCTCTGCGATACCGCAGTCGAAAAATCTCTCGGGGAACTTTTTCTTAAAAACGCCGGTCTTGGTCGCAGCTGCAAGGTCTGCGTCAAGAACTACGAAATCGTACTTTTCACCCAAGGTCGCAAGAGCTGCGCCATAGGCTTCTCTGGTTGCTTTTTTATCTGCCATTGTTAATTCCTCCTCAATTCAAGCCTTCCGCAATTTTCTCAAGGTCTGCGATAGCTACCTTATAAAGATCCTCTTTAGGAGCCTGACCGTGCCACTCGCAAGCGTTCTCCATATAGGAAACGCCCTTGCCCTTAACGGACTTGGCAATAATCACGGTGGGCTTGCCCTTTACCGTCTTGGCCTCGGCAAACGCCGCCTCTATATCGGAGAAATCGTGAGCATTTATTGAAATAACATGCCAGCCGAATGCGCGGAACTTCTCATCGTGAGGAGTGGGGTTCATTACCTCGGTGATAGGACCGTCTATCTGAAGGCCGTTCCAGTCAAGAACTGCAACGAGGTTGTCAAGCTTATAATGAGCGGCAAACATTGCTGCCTCCCATACCTGTCCCTCCTCGCTCTCACCGTCACCGAGAACCGTGTAAACGCGGTAATCCTGCTTATTAACCTTGCCCGAAAGAGCCATACCGCAAGCAGCAGAGAAGCCGAGTCCGAGCGAGCCTGTGGTCATATCAACGCCGGGTGTACCCTTCATATCCGGGTGACCTTGGAGATAAGAGGTGGTCTTTCTTAAGGTCTTAAGATCCTCCTTAGGAAAATATCCACGCTCCGCAAGAGTTGCGTAAAGTACAGGAGCCGTGTGTCCCTTCGAGAGCACGAAGCGATCGCGTCCCTCCGCCTTCGGATTTTTAGGATCAATGTTCATCTCCTCGAAATAGAGGTAGGTCATAACGTCAGCCATAGAGAGCGATCCACCGGGATGTCCGCAGCCTGCGTTATATACTCCCTCGATAACGCCGATACGGATATCGTTGGCAATCTTTGAGAGCTTAAGTTCTTTTGATTTATCCATTTTTACTCCAATCCGCCGCGTTTTGCGGCATTATGTAATCTTGTTATTGACAAAGAATAAGGCTCAAAAAATGAGCATTCCTTCCATTGCTTCTATTATTTTACTACATTATTTGTTAAAAGTCAATATATAATATATAAAATTAATGCAAAAGGCGAAAAAGAAAAGGAT
This sequence comes from Clostridia bacterium, assembly GCA_017463125.1. Taxonomy (GTDB): domain Bacteria; phylum Bacillota; class Clostridia; order Oscillospirales; family CAG-272; genus UBA1740. Next base: position 90,235 of record JAFTPV010000017.1, read on the forward strand.
GTCAAGTGAAATCAACATCCTTTTAATATGTAAAAATTAAAATCTGCGCCTTGTCTTTATCTGAATGAAGGAGCCGAGCGCCGTTATCGCAACGGCAATAGCGATATTCGCCGGTGCGGGAAGAGCTACGAGGTAGCCAACTGCCATAACGGCAAGTCCGCCACCTATGGCAGAGGTGAGGACCATCTCCGAATACTTACGGAATATGACAGTCACCGCAACGATGCCGAGTGCAACACCTCCAGAAATCATCATAGTCATAGGAACGTCGCCAAGGCTTATCGCAAGAATATGATATACGGTAATGTATACCGAATAACCGATGCCTACGGAATAAACTATGTAATAAATCGGCAAACAAAGAATCAAGAAAATGACCGCAAGAGCAATGCCTATTATCATCGGGTCAATCGTGAAGCCGTTAATGATACCCGAGAGAAATGCATTAAATCTCGGAGCAACGAAGGCCGCACCTCCCGCGTATCCAAAAACAACTGCACCTACGGCAATCGGTACTCCGATAAGCCTTCTGCCGAGAGTTGCAAAGAATACTGCAAGAGCGAAGAATATTGCCGCAATAATAACCGGAGAAGCGTTAACGAAGAAGCTCCAGACGTATTGCATTATATTTTCCAGATTTGGATGAGTGAAGAGCTTGACCAAAAGCTCATATATATCTGCGAAATTAAATTGCGCAGTTATCAATTCTTGAAATTCAGGCATCAATAACCTCTTTTCCGGCGCATAGCACTAGTTTTTTTATATTATAACACGGGTAAGGTAAAAAGTCAAGCACATTTTGCATTTTTCTTTCTTATTATACAATATATGTACACAAAGCAATTGTTTTTAGCGGCATTTTTTCAAAAAAGGGGGTTGACATTTGCTACAAAGTGTGTTACAATATACGATACATAACGCTTTGATTTTCAAAGACGGACTTTTAACGGAGGAAATATGGACGACGGCGCGGACGCGGATAATTGTCCCACTTGTACGGAAATATGATATTTGATAGGCTTAGCCGCACTTTAAGGTACGGTTATGCCTTTTTTTGCTTTTTTCAAAAAAGTCTTTCTCATAAAAATCCCGGCTTTATGTAACAAAAATCAATTCAAACACAAATTTGAAAGGTAGAGTTAAAAGAAAAACTTATCATGACAACACAAATTATAATCATAGTGGTCTGTATAATTCTGTCAGGCTATTTCTCGGCAACCGAAACGGCGATGTCGACATTTAACAGGATAAGGATAAAGACCTTGGCTGAAAAGGGAAACAAAAATGCCCAGACCGTTTTGCGCCTATCCGACAACTATGATACATTGATTTCCACAATTCTGATTGGAAATAACATTGTAAATATTCTTGCATCGTCAATGGGTACACTGCTTTTTGCTTCTCTTATAGCAAATCAAGACCTTGCGGCAACGGCATCGACCGTGACGCTCACTGTGGCAATTCTCGTTTTTGGTGAGATATCTCCAAAGACTATGGCGAAAAATTCTCCCGAATCATTTGCACTCTTCTCTGCTCCGATGATAAACGTACTGTACATAGTTCTCAAGCCCTTCACCCTGCTCTTCAAGCACTGGCAGAACCTTCTTGCACATCTTTTCAAAAAGGATGACGACCAGGGTATGACCGAAGAGGAGCTAATCTCTATAATAGAGGAGGCCGAGGAGGACGGAGGAATCGACGAGGAGGAAGGAAACCTCATCAAGAGTGCTATTGAATTTGGCGATCTTGAGGTCGGCGATATTTTCACGCCCCGTATTGACATTACAGCATTATCAATAAACGCTGACAAAACCGAGATTGCAAAAACCTTTGCCGAGTCCGGTTACTCGAGAATTCCGGTCTACGAAGACGATCTCGATAACGTTATCGGTATACTTTACTACAAGGACTTTTACACCAAGGCTTATAACAAGCCCCTTCCCATTACCGCTATAACGAAGCCCGTAATCTACGTTGCAAAGACACAGCCTGTAAACGAGCTTATGAAGGAGCTTCAGGAAAAGCAGCTTCACATGGCGGTCGTTACGGACGAATTCGGCTCTACGGCAGGTATCGTGACACTCGAGGATATTCTCGAGGAGATTGTCGGTGAGATATGGGATGAGCACGATGAAATAATCGAGGAAATCAAGGAAATCTCCGAAAAGGAATATATCGTTTCAGGTAAAGCAAACACAGATAAGCTCTTATCCACCCTCGACATTTACGTTGAAGAGGAAACCGAATCGGTAACCGTCAGCGGCTGGGCTATGGAGGCTCTCGGCAGAATCCCCGAGGTTGGCGACGTGTTTGAAGATAGAGGACTCAGAGTTGAGGTACTCGAGATGGACGGACGCAGAATAGAAAATGTTCGTATCACTGACATCAGGCCTTCTGATGACGATGAGGACGAGGAGCACGACGACTCCGATAGCGACAAGGATTAAGCTTTATTCCTCTTTTTGACAACCATATTTTACAAAAAGGGGTTGGCGCATTTAGGTGAAATCGAAAATGACTAAAAAGAAATAAAAACTCATTTTTAATAAATGAGCTAATAAATATTGTCTAAGGTTGAAATTCTCCGAATTTCTCCGTTAAATTTGAGTCATTTTCTATTCGCGTTTCCCTCCCTCGACACACCTTTGTATGCCTCATGGTCGGGAGAACCCGAATTTTCCCTCTAAATCCTCCTATCCCCTTAATATTTTAATAGGCTAGCTCAAATTTTGCATTTGAGCTAGCCTATTAATTTTTATGCAGAGGTTATCGGTTACGCATTACCGTAATTTTCAATACCCTTCTCAGATTTGATGGATTTAATTCTAGTAAGACTTATCAGAAACACGGTTATAGCAGCAGAAAATAGCATTTTGAAAATCAGCCACACCGGTCTTACGCTGCTACCGCTAAATTTGAAGAGAAAGTCCGCAAGGTACGAGGCAACAGCAGAGGCAGCAAGCGGAATAAGTGCCGCCCTCTTAATATCCAACTTAAATTTTATCTTACTTTTTAGGCGTAAAAACGATAGCAGAAAATTATATCCTTCCATTATAACTATAACTATGGCGTAGCCGGATATTCCCATCACTGGAATTAGCAGCCATACGAGTATAACGGAAAGGAGAGAGTCGGTTATATTCACCCACATCGAATAGACCTGCTCGCCAATGCCCTTTAACATAGAATCGGTTACGTGATCTAGGTACATTATCGGTATTACGGGCGCAAGCATTGATATATACTGCCCGACGTCGTAGGAGTGGTATATAACGTAGCCAAGTTCCTCGGAAAATGAGTATATCAGCGCGCCTATCGCGATAGCGTAGGTTAGAGTCGTATTCAAAGCAGAGCTTGCTATCCTATCCATCCGCCTACGGCGCCCTGCCGACATATCCTCGGCAAACTCCGGAACGAGTAATCCCGAGAAGGAGGAAAGAGGGGACATAGGATACATAACTACAGGCAAAGCCATACCGTGAAGCAGGCCGTAATTCGAGTAAGCCTCACCGTTGCTCTCTCCTCTGTACATTAGACGACGCGGTATCAGAATATGCTCAAGGGTGAGAAGAGCCGAGCGTACATAGGCTGAAAAGGCTATCGGCAGGGCGGTTTTTACAACCTCGCGCATCTCATCGCTCTTTTTTTCACCCTCCCTACGCGTCTTTTTTCTATCGTATAGGTATTCACAAAAAATCAGGACGAAGGCAAATATTTCGGTTGCCGTTATTCCAAGACAAAGTGCTGCAACGGCGGAGGCTACTCCCTCTGCCGACATTTTTATTACCAATATGACAGTCAGGGCGATTTTTGCTATTTGGGCAAGCACCTGCACCGTTGCATTGAAGCCTACCCTCTTTACCCCGACGAAATAGCCCGAGAACACCGAGCCGAGCGCTATCGGCACGAGAGAAAACGCAAGCACCTTTAAGGAGATTATGCTTCTTTGGTCAAAGAGTATATGCTCGCCCAAAAAATCGGCACCGAAAAATAGTATAAGAGATGCCGATATACCAAAAAGCATAGCGTAAACGAGCGCCGAGCGTAAAACGGAGCCAACACCGCGTACTCCCTCACCGATAGCCGAGGCAACGAGTCGGGTGACCGTCAGACTGATGCCCGAGGTAGCAAAGGTCACGGCAAAGGAGTATACCGTCATAACGATCGTGTAAAGCCCCGTTCCCTCCGTCCCCACAGCCGCCGTGACGAAGGCACCAAAAAACATTGAAACGGTACGCATAGCAAGCGCTACAGCCGTCAGCATCATTCCTCTTTGGAAAAACTTTAATTTTGAATTCATAAGCCTCAACCCCGGGGCCGAAAAATAAAAAAGGAAAAGCCCCTCATAAAAGAATATGAGAAGCTTCTTTCGATAATTCCCAAAGAAAATATCACTTTATATAATTTTCAAGAATATATTTTGCCGAGTGCTCCTCGTTTGAGCATATTACTGCATCAGCGACAGAAATAAGCTCGGGCATTGAGTTTTTCATAGCCAGTCCAATACCCGCTTTCGTAACCATTTCTATATCGTTTTTTGAGTCACCGACGGCTATCACCTCGGAAATATCTATTTCTAAAAGAGCGGCAAGGCAAGAAAGCGCATTTCCCTTACCTGCTTGTTTATAGTATACCTCTATATTGTTTTTTTCCGATGACGCAACCTTCACCTCTCCGAGAGCGAGAAGGCGCTCCACACATTCCCGAAGCTCATTTTGGCTATGGAAGAAAACGCACATAAGCTCAACGGCGTTACCGTCAAGGGCATATTCAAGGCAATCGTCTACAGGCTCGCCCTTATCGTTCATCAATTTTTCAAAGGCGGCGGTAACGTTATTGTAAAGATACGTTTCGTGGTCACGCTTTGAGCCGTCAAGATAAAGCCTACCGTCCTTATGGGTCATTGGCACTATCTCGTAATCCTTAAGTATATCAACGCATTTTTTAACTACGCTCATCGGCATATAGTTTTTTACAACAGCCTCGCCGCTTTTTCTGTCGTATATAACTGCTCCGTCAGAGCAAGAAATATATCTTATACTCGGGGTATTCATAATCTCGTCGGGTAGCTCTGAAAAGCACCTGCCGGTAGACGCAACGAAATGCACGCCAAGCTCAACCATCTCTTGAATAGCGGAGCGGTTTTCTTCGCTGATAATTTTTTTGTTATCAAGAAGAGTTCCATCAAGATCGCTGACGACAACTTTATAACGTTTCATTTTTTATTTCCTTGTTATATCCTCACAGTTACTGTCGGAGCAAAGCCCCATCCAATAACATATTATATCACAAATAAAGCACTGAGTAAAGCCCCTCAAAAAAATTTTTACTTTTTTTCTAAAAGCACTTGCTTTTTTTAGTTTTGTATGTTATAATATCAACTGCTGATTTGTGTAATCAAATAAATTTATATAAAATTACGCTCGCAAGAGCGGGATTTTTGGAGGTGTCAAAATGGCTAAGTGCAGTATCTGCGGAAAGGGCGTTACCTTCGGACATAACGTTTCTCACTCCAACCGCAAGACAAACAGAACCTGGAAGCCCAACATTCGTAGAGTTAAGGCTAAAGTAAACGGCGCTAACACTACTGTTTATGTTTGCTCCCGTTGCCTTCGCTCCGGTAAGGTTGAGCGTATTTAAGGTTTCAAAAAACTCTGCTGATAAAGGCAGAGTTTTTTGCTTTATGCTATGATAAGTGCGTTAGTTGACGAAAGAATCAGCAGAGAATGTGAGCGAGGACTCACGAAAGCAGGCTTCCGTCCGATAAAGCTGCCGAGATCGAGGGCTCTGGCAGAAGCGATAGCCTCACACCCCGATACGCTTCTTTTCTATCACGAGGGAAGAATAATAACGAGTGCTGACTACTGCGACGAGGCGGCTTACGTCTTTTCTGATATACGTGAGCTCCACCCCGATATTAAAATCAGCTTTACCGCCGACTCCTTCGGCAAAAAATATCCGCACGACGTACCGTTTAACTCTATCGTTCTCAAAAACAAGCTTTTCGCCAAGGCAGATACTCTGTCGGAGGCGATAAAGAGCTATGCAGCGGAGCAGTGTCTATGTATCGTCAACACAAGGCAGGGATATCCCGCCTGTGCAACCCTCGCCTTAAATTCAAACGAGGTAATAACAGCCGACAAGGGTCTTGCCGAAATATATAAAAGCGAAGGTATAGCCGTTACGCTTATTGAAAGCGGAGATATTTCTCTGCCTCCGTATGACTACGGCTTTATCGGCGGAGCGTCCGGTGTATTTGATGGACGAGTGTATTTCTTCGGCGACTATAAAAAGCATAAAAGTGCATCACTTATAGAGTCTGCTATTCTGCGCGCAGGACTTACGCCAATCTCGCTCTCTGACGAGCCTCTTTCAGACCTCGGGGGAATTATCTTTATCAAATAAGGCGCAAATCAAAACCGCGATAACCGGGAATAAAATCAGACCTATGAATCCAAAGAGCGCGTACCCCACATATATGGCAATAAGAGTTATTAAGGGGTGTATCCCGAGATTTTCCCCAACTATCTTAGGCTCTGCAAGCTCTCTTATAACAACCGCTACTACGAACAGAACGAGCAGCCCCACAGCCCGCACGTGCTCGCCAATAGCGAGCGAAAATATCGCCCAAGGAATCATAACCGTCCCTATCCCCAGAATCGGCAAAAGGTCTACAAGTGATACGAGAATTGCTACGCCGACAGCATTTTCTACACCGATGATCAAGAATCCAATCAGTACAATTGTGAAAATTATTAGCATTATTTGCAAATAAGACTTTACATATTTGCCTATAACAGTAAACAATCGACGTCTTGTATCTGACACGACGCGTCCGATTTTTTGCGGTAAATGTCTTTTTATGACGGAGTTTATTCTCTCGAGGTCTACCGAAAAATAGACGAGCGATATAACCGTGATGATAACGAACAAAAAGCTTTTCGGCACAAAGGCGGCAATATCTGCTATCAGATTTCCGAGTGTGCTGATAACAGAGGAAAGCAGCTTTTCTATTCCGTCCCTTATGCTCTGCCCGAGTCCTTCTGCGTTTATGCCGTCGGGAAGCGGAAGGCTGGGATTTGCAAGCGTGTCAAGTATCATATACAGTGCACCGCTCTCGGACACGTCAGAGGCAAATCTCCAAAGGAAAGACGCAAGCTGCCATACGAGAATTCCGACCACCGAGAATACCAAAAGCGTAAACAATATAGCCAGGGCGGGCCTTAATACCTTTGACGGAATATGCGTTATGGCGTTTAGCTTTTTTGCAGGCTCCCTCACAGTGAATGCGACCAGCCACGCGATAATAAACGGCAGTATCACCGGCAGAATATAGCGCAAAAATACGACTAGCAGTATCCCGCCGCAAACTATTCCCAAAAGCAAAAGGGCAATCTGTTCTATTTTTTCTCTGTTCATACTACCCCCGGCAAATAAATTATTTATTTAATTATAGACATCAATATTAAAATATAATACAAAAAGGAGAAACAAAAAATGATAGTAATCGAAATGGAAAACGGTCATAAAATCGAGATTGAGCTTTATCCAGAGACGGCACCCATAACCGTAAAGAACTTTGAGAAGCTTGTATCCGAAGGCTTCTACGACGGTCTTACCTTCCACAGAGTTATCCCCGGCTTTATGATTCAGGGCGGCGACCCTCTCGGAAACGGTATGGGCGGTGCTGACGAAAATATCAAGGGTGAATTCCGAGCAAACGGAGTTAAAAACGACCTAAAGCACACTCGCGGCGTTATTTCTATGGCAAGAGCCTTTGATCCGAACTCCGCATCATCTCAATTCTTTATTATGCACGCTGACGCACCCCATCTTGACGGTCAGTACGCCGCATTCGGAAAGGTTGTGTCCGGTATGGAGGCAGTTGACGAGATTGCGTCCATTCCTACAGACTATAACGACAGACCCAAGATTGCTATAAGAATGAAAAAGGTCTACATTGCGGAATAATTTTAGACTTTTTACAGAATATGATTTAATATTTACAAAAATCTCTGCTATAATTAAGTGAAAAACTTTTTATAGCGGAGATTTTTATGTTACAAGAAAACGAAAAGAAATATCTTTCGGTACTAAGTGAAAAGTATCCGAATAAGGAAAGCGCCTCTGCCGAGTTAATATCTCTGGCAACCGAGCTTTATCTGCCTAAGGGAACGGAGCATTTTTTAAGTGATTTACACGGAGAGTACGAGGCGTTCTCTCATATTAGGAAATCCGCCTCAGGTGTAATAAGACGAAAGCTGGATATGCTTTTTGCTGACAAGATGAGCCAAAAGGAGATTGCAGAGCTGGCGGCGATAGTCTACTACCCCGAGCAGAAGCTTGCCGAAAAGAGCTATGACGATCCCGTATATGAAAAAATAATTCCTTCGCTAATAGAGTTGCTTTCCACCGTGAGCGCAAAATACACGAGAGCAAAGGTTACCCTGGCTTTGAAGGTTGCAGGCGAATACAGGAGGACTATCTACGAGCTTCTTTATTCCGGTACGGGTAACGTACGCGGCGAGCATCTATACAACTGTGTAAAAACTGTAATACGCATAAAGGAGGCAAAAAGCTTTACTGTTGCAATATCCTCTGCGATAAAGCGGCTTGCAGTTGACAGAGTTCACATCGTTGGCGATATTTTCGACAGAGGAGCGCGTCCTGATAAGATACTCGACGAGCTTATGAGTGAGCGCGCCGTTGATATACAGTGGGGTAATCACGACATTTTGTGGATGGGTGCCGCATCAGGCTCACCCGTCTGTATTATGGGAGTGCTTTTCAACTCGCTCAGCTACTCAAACCTTGACTTTATTGAGATTGGCTACGGTATATCTCTGCGTCCTCTTGCGGAATTTGCAACCGAGATATATCTCGGCACTCGCATTGAACCGTATTATCCCAAGGGGGACGACGGCGGTGTTGCAATAATGCGTGATAACGCAAGACTGATCGCTGCAATGCGAAAGGCTTGTGCCATTATGATGTGGAAGCTAGAGGGCGAGGTTATTTTACGCCGTCCGGAATTCTTAATGAACGACAGGCTCCTTCTTGAAAAAATCTCGGGGGATAGTATTCTGATAAAAAATAAGGAATTTAAGCTTCTTGATTTTGATTTTCCAACTATTAATAAGGCTTCCCCCTACGAGCTATCCGCAAGAGAAAGGGCGATAACCGAATATCTTGTAAAAGCCTTTCAAAGCTCGGAGAAGCTGGGACGCCACGTTAATTTCCTCTACCGCTTTGGCAGTATGTATAAGATATATAACAGGAATCTACTCTTTCACGGGTGTATTCCACTTGATAAGCACGGCGAATTCTTGGCGCTTGATGCTGCGGGAGGCAGACGCGGGCGTGAGCTAATGGACTTTTGCGACTCGGTAGCACGCGACTGTCACTTTGCCGACGAGGGGAGCGCGAAAAAAGACTTCGGCAGAGATTTTATGTGGTTTTTATGGTGTGGAAAAAATTCACCACTTTCGGGAAGGGAGCGGATAACCACCTTTGAGCGATTGTTGATAGACGACGAGGATATGCACAAGGAACCGCGAAACCCATATTACAAGGTTTGGGACTCCCCTACCCTGGCAGAAAAGGTACTTTCGGAATTTGGTGTCGGAGGTGTGCGCTCGCATATAATCAACGGTCACATTCCCGTAAAGAAGGGAGATACTCCAATTAAAGCAGGCGGAAAGCTTATCCTTATCGACGGAGGGTTCTGTCACGCCTTCCTTGGGCGGACGGGTATTGCCGGCTACACGCTGATATACAACTCAGAAGGAATGAGAATTTCCGCGCACGAGCCATTTGCGGGTAAGGACGAGGCAATAAAAAACAATGCGGATATCGTATACGATACCGCCGTATTTGAGTCGGAACGTGAGAGGATAAAAATCATTCAGACAGACGAGGGAAAGAAAATAATTGATAAAATATCCGATCTTATGCTATTAAAAGAGGCATACGAAAAGGGTGAGATAACGGAAAAGGGCTGATTGTTAATCAGCCCTTTTTGTTAGATATTCGGTGACGTCGCTTGGAGATTCTGCAATATAATCAAATCCGGCAGCCGAAAGCTCATCCTTTGAACCGTGACCCCACAGCACGCCGATACAATCTGCACCTAAAGCGCGGGCGCCCTCTGCGTCAAATCTACGGTCGCCGACAAGCACGGTTTTATCAGAAGACTCACCCACCCCTTCAAGAACATACCTCAATATATCCGATTTTCTGTGTCTGGAGTCGTCCTCGCTTGCACCGCCGATAAAATCAAAATACGAATCAAGCGCAAAAAGACGTAAAATTCTCTTGGCAATTTTTTCGGGCTTTCCCGTTGCGACAGCAAGTTTATAGCCGCGTGCTTTCAGCTCCGAGAGCATTTCGTGTATATCCGGATATATATCGTTCTCACGCCAGCCATAGACGTTGTAATACTCACGGTAGGTTTCAATCATTTCAACCACTTTTTCAAAAGAAAGATTGAAATCCAACTGCCAGACGTCGTGTATCGGCGGTCCAATATATCTTTTCAGCCATTCTCTTGACGGATAGGTGATACTGTGCTTTTTCAACGCGTACTCAAAACCCGTAAGCTGCCCACGCTCGGGATTTGTAAGCGTACCGTCAAGATCGAAGGCAATTACCTCGTATTTTTTCATTTTTCGTATACCTCCACCGTGTCGCGCAGTCTTTCAAGAAGCTCCTCTCTCACCGCAACCGGCGCGAGTATCCTCATATCCTTACCAAATCCAAGCACCCACGCAAAGAAATTAGGGCTTAACATAACCCTTAACGAAACACGGAAGCCAAACTCGGTCTTGATAAACGTATTTTGCATACCAAAGCGGTCTATAATAACGCCGGCAAGCCTTTCCCTACATTCAAGAGTCACAAGCTCTTCCCTGCCGCCGTACATTCCGAATATTTTGTTAGAATATTCTGCAGGATTGAAGCGGGCACACGCCGCCTCATCCTTTGCCTCGGCGCTTACGGTAAGCTCTGCCATTTTATCTACCCTGAAATTCTTACTCTTTTCATCTCGGGAATCGTATCCGACAAGATAATAATTATCGTCACTTCGGATTAAGGCCATCGGGCTGACAAGATATGCCGCGCCGCCGTGCCGGAAGGCTCTGCGCTTGTCGCTGGTGTAATCAAAATACTTGAAGGTTATTTTCACTCCCGCATTTATTGCGGCGTGTATTTTGTCTATATTTTCAATCGAGGCATCGTTCATCGTCTTTACTCTATCCTCTACGTACACCTGCCTTGATAGCTCTCCCGAATGATATTTCCCCGCGAATCCGCGAAGCTTCTGTATCAGATCTCTGCTCTTCTCTGCAGTTATAAAGCGCGAAGAGGCGGCAGCGTCGGTAAGCATCTTTAGCTCCGCTATCTCAAACGGTCTTTTACCAAGAGAATATTTCGGCGGTCTTGTGGGCAAAGTAATTATGTCAAAGCCCATCTCCGTAAGGGTCATAAGATCGTCGTATATGCTCTTACGCTCTGCGGTGATACCGTAATCGGAAAGCAAGGATATTATCTCGCTCATAGATATTCCGTGAGATTCATCGGTTTCTCTTATAAATATCTGAAGAAGCCTGATAAGCTTCTGCTTTTGTTTTTCTGCTCTTGCCATATATGCTCCAATTAAAACCGTTTTTATATATGATACCACAAGCGCTCGGCTTTGTCAAGAATATTGTCCAATAAAACGGACAGAGGCCGAGCCTTCGGCCCGACCTCTTTTTCAAAATAAAATATTACTATTAAACAACACCCTGTGCCATCATAGCGTCGGCAACCTTAATGAAGCCTGCAATGTTCGCACCTGCAACAAGATCGTCGCCAAGTCCGTACTTGTTAGCGGCTTTAACCGATGCATCAAATATGTTCTTCATAATCATCTTAAGCTTTGCGTCAACCTCTTCCGCAGTCCAGGAGTAGCGCATAGAGTTCTGGCTCATCTCAAGACCGGAGGTAGCAACGCCACCTGCGTTAACCGCCTTGGAGGGAGCGACGATAACGCCCGCGTCCTTAAGCATAGCAACCGCCTCGTTGGTGGTAGGCATATTAGAAACCTCGACGTAATACTTCACGCCGTTTGCGATAATCTTCTCAGCGTCAGCCTCACGAACCTCGTTCTGAGTTGCGCAGGGCATAAGAATGTCTGCCTTAACGCCCCAGGGCTTCTCGCCCTTGAAGAAGGGAACGCCGAACTTATCTGCATAATCCTCAACTCTGTTACGGCAGGACGCACGCATCTCGAGCATATAATTTATCTTCTCGGGAGTGTTGATGCCGTCCTCGTCGTAAACGTAACCGTCAGGACCGGAAATGCAGATAACCTTACCGCCAAGCTCGGTAACCTTCTTAACAGTACCCCAAGCAACGTTACCGAAGCCGGATACGACGAAGGTCTTACCCTTTATATCATCGCCAAAGTGCTTCAGCATCTCACAGGTGTAATAAACCGCGCCGTAGCCTGTCGCCTCGGGACGAATGAGAGAGCCGCCGTAGGTAAGTCCCTTACCGGTAAGAACTCCTGTGAACTCGTCACGAAGCCGCTTATACTGGCCGAAGAGGTAACCTATCTCTCTTGCACCAACGCCGATGTCACCTGCTGGAACGTCGGTATCAGCGCCTATGTATTTCTGAAGCTCGGTCATAAAGCTCTGGCAGAAGCGCATAACCTCGGCGTCACTCTTGCCCTGGGGGTCAAAATCAGCGCCACCCTTACCGCCGCCCATAGGGAGAGAGGTAAGAGAGTTTTTGAAGGTCTGCTCAAAGCCGAGGAACTTTATTATAGACTCGTTTACAGAAGGATGGAAACGAAGGCCACCCTTGTAAGGACCGATAGCGGAATTGAACTGAATACGGAAGCCTCTGTTAACCTGAACCTTACCGTTATCATCAACCCAAGGAACACGGAACTTGATAATTCTCTCGGGCTCTACCATACGCTCGATTACACCGCGCTCGATGTACTCGGGGCTCTGCTCGAGAACAGGCTCGATAGATTCGAGAACCTCTTTAACAGTCTGATGAAACTCAGGCTCGCCGGGGTTTCTCTTGATGACAGTTTCCATTAGCTCGTTAAGATACTGTAGCTTAAACATAATATACTCCTAGGTAAAAAATTAGTACATCTTACTATACCACAAATATTTGGAAAAATCAATAGGCTTTTAAAACTTTTTAGAGCGCTTTGCAATTTTTTTATTTTTTCTTGCAAATTACGACTGTTTTTTTGTTGAAAAAATGCGTTAAATGCATTTTTATGCAAATCAAGTCGTGGAATTCTGGCAAAATCGAGGATATTTTTCTTGTATAAACGAAATGCACTCTCCCTTAGGCTGAAAAGGCCTGTTACAGCCTCGCTAAGCTACATGATAGCGGGGGCAATGACGAAGCTGATAGGAATAATATCAACTCCGATATTCACAAGACTCTTAAGCGGTGAGGAATACGGCAGCTACACCCTCTATATGAGCTATCTTGGACTTGCTACAACGGTTGCCGCCGCCTCTATCTCCGCACAGGTATTGTACCGAGGGTTTGAAAAATACAAGGGCGAGGAGGAGGGGTTCGGCTACACAGCGTTAGTAGTCGGCGAGAGCTTTTCGCTGCTTTTATCGCTGATTTTTATTTTTACCACCTCCTTGACGGGTCTTGAGGCAGATATGATTTTCGCGCTATCGCTTCAGCTTATGACAGATACCGTGCTTAATCTTACCTTCGCAAGATACAGATACAAATACAATTACAGACGCATAATTTATATAAACCTTTTTACCTCTGCCCTATCGCCCCTTATCGCCATAGCACTAACGGTTGGCGCGGGTGTAGGTTATAAGGGACGAGTTTACGCACTCCTAGGGGTTTCTCTGATTGCGGTAGCACCTATCGCCATAAGCACTGTGCGCCAAGGAATAGAAAAATTTGACCGAAGGAAAGCCATATATATAATAAAAAATTCCTTTCCTCTTATACCAAACGCGGCAGCGGCGGCTCTAAACGCCGAAATAGACAAGCTGATGATAAGTGCGCATCTCGGAGCGACAGCCCTAGCAAAATATTCTATAGCACACACCTTGGGACTGGGGCTTGGATTTCTCGTTACGTCCCTAAATTCAGCACTCTACCCCTGGGTAATACGAAAGCTGTCTGCAAATAAGACCGAGCAGCTCATACCTCTGATAAGACTGATACTCTCTTCGCTCGGTGCGCTGATTATGGTTCTGACCTCGCTCGTTCCGGAAATATTCGGTCTTTTAGCCCCGACGGAATACGGCAGCGCAAAATACGCATCAATCCCTCTTGCTCTTTGCGCTATCCCCGCCTTTGCAACCTCATTTATTACCACCTGTATAGTATATGCCGAAAAGAGTCCTTACACCACCCTGAGCGCCGCCGCATCCGCCTTGACAAGTCTGATGTCCAGCGCAATACTGATACCAAGATTCAACTATATTGGAGCGGGAATTTCATTGCTTTTATCCAATGTAATAGCGCTTTTTGTAAACTACATTTTACTTTATCGATGTAAAATGGCTCGTTTTATTTCTCCCAAAGACGTCGCCACGTCATTTGTTTTATCAGCAATTTTTAGCATTTCGTGTGCTCTATGTTATCCTTATTTATGGGCAAGAATACTCCTTCTAATTATCCCTTCGGTAATTATACTGAATTCAATTTTCAGCTTAAAGGATTACGTCACCGAATGATTAAGAAAGAAAAAGACGGCTTATGCCGTCTTTTTCTTTCTCAATCTGCTCTTTCAAAATATCCTTCCAGCCGCACGGGCGACTTGCCGAGAAATTCTATCTCTCCAAAACAAGCCTTTACCGCAGCTTTTACAGAGGTATCGCAAGCGGAATACGCGTTCACGTACGTGCGGAGATACGGCATTTCGTAAAGCTTGTACGGGTCACCGAAGGAGATGAATACTACCTTTCTGTTACGAAGGGCGTATCCTCTCCAAAACGCCATAACGTTTTGCCAATCCATTTTCACCGAATTTCCCGAGCTGCTTCGGCTGGAGAGGGTTGAGCAAATTATTACCGCATCATAGTCATCAACCACAGCATCAACTCTGTAATGAGTCGGATTAGTCATAAAATCGACCTCATACCCTCTTTTCGTCAGTTGCTCGGTAAATAGAGGGAGAAGATTTCTTCGTTCATTTTTCTTTCCATAGGTGATATTTATTTGCAGTATCCTTGCGTCCCGCCTTATTTTAAGAGGCAGGATATTATCATAGTTTCGGATAAGCGTTATACTTTTTTCGGCTATCTGACGGCCTATTACTCTGACGGCGCGCCTATCCTCGTCGCGAGCAGAATATTCGTATCCGTCAAAAAGGCCGCACCGTTCCTTAAGTGCCATTGTTCTTCTAACGGCATCAATCATTCTCTCACGAGGTATCTCGCCTGAATGTAATGCTGCAAGTACTCTGTGAAAATCGCCCTTTTCGGGAAATAGGAGCATATCACCGCCTGCATTAAAGAAAGCTATTGCAAGCTTTTCCGGACGGAGCCTCGAGGAAACGCCTATCATACTCATAGCATCTGACACGACGCACCCGTCAAAGCCGAGCTCGCCCTTAAGGAGATCGGTTATAAGTCTTTTTGAAATAGACGCAGGATAAGGTCCCATCTCATCATACTCAACTCCGTAGGACGGAAGGGATATATGACCGACCGTTATTGCATCAACGCCGTCGGCAATCATGCCAGAAAAGACCTTGCCGTAGCTTTGGCGCCACTCGTCCATAGACATATTATTAACAGAGGTGCAAAAATGCTGGTTTCTATCGTCTGTTCCGTCGCCTGGAAAATGCTTTGCCGAGGTGGCAAATCTTCCCTCTGAACGCATACCGCGCGAATACGCCGAAGCAATCTTCAAAACTCTGTCGGGATCGTCAGATACGGCTCTGACGTTTGTAGTAGGGTTATTGAAATTGTAGTTTATGTCAACTACGGGAGAAAAAGCGAGAGATATCCCTCTGTCAGCACATATTCTTGCGGTATATTTTCCCATCTCAAATACCAAAAGCTCATCATCTGCCGCACCGCAACCCATAAGATCCGGCATTGCGCTCTCGCCAACGTCCGACTTAAAGGGACCGTTTTCAACGTCTGCGGCAATAAGTATCGGAGTTTTAGTATATTTCTTTATAACGTTCTTTATCCAAAGGATCATCTCCTTGGTATAAACGGGATGACAAAAGAAACTCGAGACATGGTGCTCTTTTATAAACTGCTCGAGGACTCTTTTACCAAGCTTGGCATTAAATTCCCACACCATTACCTCGGAAACCAGCTCCTCGTCAGTCATATTTTTTATCAGTTCTTCAATTCTTTGACTCATTTTGTACCTCCTCTCCTTTTTGCGCCTGTATCACGCGCATTATTACAGTAGGTATATACAATGGGGTCTATGCTTTACTTTATTGCTTCTCTCAAGTACTCGAGTGATTTTCTTACCATCTCGTCGCCAAGCTCGCGGTTTGCCTCTCTTGCGGATTCGGTAAACCAATGCTTTACGTCATCTATTCTGTCTAATCTTACGCACTCGGGATATAGGGACATAAGTATAGAGCTTTCGTACTTGCCTGCGTGGTCATAGCCCGTAGCATTCTGCACGGCGGTAGACATTGTGGGAATAACCTTTATCCATGAAAACGGATTGTTTGCTCCCTCAAGCTCCTCGTAATAGTTTGCATAAGATTCGCTACCCCACCAACCTTGGCCGAGTGTTTTTTCGAGATATTCCATAGTCGCTCTCTTTGCTGCCATACGGTAGCAGAGTGTCATAGGCATCTCGGACTCCTGCTCAAACTGATGATGAATAACAACGTAGATATTTCTGAAGCCTGCGGACAGAAGGCTCTTAAATACATAGTAGACGTAATTTTCAAACGCGCGCTCCTCAACGTGAACAGTACCGCTCTTGTCATCACCGACGGCAAAGCTCGAGGGACTGTACGAGATAGTAGGAGCTATCATAATTTCCTTCGTTTCGGCAAGCTTTTTCACTAGCCCCTCCGCAACGAGAGTGTCGCACCCATAGGAGCAGTGTGGACCGTGATATTCAACGGTTCCACCGCAGATAACGAGAGGAATATTCTTCTCCTGCACGTATTTTACTTCTCTTGGAAAGCTGTTATCAAAAATCATCTTATTTTTCCTTTCCTACTAAAACGTTATTTTTATTTCGCCCGCCTCTGACAAAGTAAAGGATAGCGTGTTGCCGCTTTTTTTGTACTTGATATCTTTACCGTTGACGGTTACCGATTTCGGCTCACCGCTCACGGTAAGCTCCGCCTCTGCCGGATAAAATACCTGTGCTGAAAGAACGTTATTATCAAGGGTTACGTCCTCGAGCTTGATATTCGAGTCGTAGATAGCAATAGGCAACTTTTCACTTACGGCAAGTAGGCGTGAGCCGTGAGGCTCAAGAGTGAAATCAAGAGAGCCGTTAAGCTCATACTGCTCACCGTTCCAAACGTCAGTAACTACGTACTCTTTATTTTCGAGTCCAAGCTGTGATAGGTCAAGGGTGAAGCGCTTGCTTTCGCTCTCCTCCACATTGAAGAGTGCTACCGTGCGGCAGGGAGTCAGCTCCGATGCTCCGACCGAGAAATGCGGGGTCTTTATATACAATATTTCGGGAGTCGCGGCTCCTGCTTTACGGTAATCGTAGCCTGCAAAATAGACATCCTGTCCGTTGTTGATATTGCAGGTAGCCTTTTTCAGCATTTTGAAGCGAGAAGAGGTCTTATCAGCCTTACTGAAAACACCCGCAAGCTCTACCATCGTTCTCGTAATGAGGACAAAGTTCACACAGAAGGCAGCGTCCGTATCCGAAAGACCCGGGAACATACCGACAGCGTCGCTGTTAGGCACAAAGAGATCGCCCGTGTGAGTTGCAAGGCACGCCGTACACCAAAGGAAATTAGTTTTAAGATTAGACCATTTTCCGCCGCCTATATCAATGCCGTAGCGGTAATTCGTGAAATGAGTACCAAGGAAGGGGTTACCCATAACTATATCACAGCCCGTCTGGAAATAGCCGTCTGTGGGTATTCTCTTCCTCACCTCGTTAAGCCACCACGTACGGTACTCGTAGCCTGAGGCATTCTTGTTCTTAAGCAGATCCTCGCTTACCTCAAAGGCGTAGCTCCAGAAATCGTGCTTTACGCCATCAAAGCCCCAATCGTATATCATAGTGTCCAGAGCGCTCTTCATATATTCTCGGGTTTCGGGTATCGAAACGTCGAGAACGAGATTGCGCTTTGTACGCGAGGAATATTCGCACATAAGATCAGGCCGTTCCCTTGATATTTGTGAATCAACGGGACAGTAGCCGCCTATCCATATTGCAGGGCGAAGGCCCATAAGTCTTAATTTATCTGTAACATAGCGTATGCCATGTGGGAATTTATCTTTATCGACGCCATCTGCACCCTCATAGGGAACGCCGAGACCATGCGCTCCCTTGCCTTTCAGGGTACAGTAGCCGTCGTCCAGCTGGAGCCACCTTACGTTTGGAAAATGCTCTATTAACTCTCCTGCCTCTCTTATGAGAAGCTCCTCCGAAACGTCGCGGAAAATTCCGTCGTTCCAGGAGCCCCATACGAGATTGTCACGGTTGATGCTCGTCGCGCCATAATTTGCGGGGAGCTTTTTTCTTAGCTCGTGCGAGTAATCCCCGAAAATCATTTCCACATCATCCGCATAGAGAGTTTTGCCAAGATACCACTCGTCAACGAGAGTTTCTGACGGCAATACCTCACGGTAGGCAACATCCTTAAAGGAGGAGTAGATATCAAATACGATACCGTCGTCCGAGTGTGTCAGAAGATAGCTGTGATAAAAAACATTTTGAGAAAGGGTGCCGTGAACGATACCAATCTTGGTATTATAATTACTGACGAGTATTGCCGGGAAGGGCTGATAGGGGCAAGCGCCTATTCTGTCAATAATAACGCCGGGGTCCGCCCACTTATTACCTGCCATCTCATCAAACTCGCTCTCCGAGCCACCGCCGGTGCGGTTATAATCAACCGTAAGGGTCATACGCTGGAAAACTCGCGGGTTCTCTGCATGGTAGTAATAATCGTCACATCTCTCGCAGCCGAAATCGATACCGTCAATGCGGATACCAAGCTCTGTAAGCTTAAGTATTTCACCTGTGGTATTCTTAAAGACACGCTTTGCTAAAAAGCCGCGCTCGTTTTTGGTAATATAAATATCATCGCTGTACTGCTCGTTTGAGTGAGAGATAATATATTTATCCTTACCGTCTCTTATCTCATAAGCGCCGCCATACTCCTTGCCCGAAAGGGAGACAAAGGGAGAAAAGCTCATTTTACCGCTGCAAAAATAATCGTTTAATACCTTATTTATCATAATCTATCTCCTGCTTTTGAAGAAAAACAAAGTTAAAATGCGATAGTCGTATAATACGCGAGATTTGTTTGTCTGTTATCAAGTCTGCCATACTGCACGACAATTTTTTCGGTAGACTCAAGCTTCATCGCATACTGTGTTTCAAGAGGGATAACATATCCCGACATCTGCTCGGGAACGTTCATTCTGAAACACTTTACGCGCTTTGGCTCAACTACCCATTCGATAGCGTCGTAAGGAGCCATATCAACGAAGAAAAGCGTTACCTTTATCCTTGCGGCTCTGTCACTGTCGTTTACGACGATGACGCTCTCATGTCCCTTCAGCACGCCCTCGCCCTCCGGCGGAAGCTCGCAATCGGGAATTATCCAATTCTTTTTACCTACAACGCTCATATCAGAAGCCCAGCTCGATTATTCCCTTCTTAAGATAATCGGTGTAGCTCTCACAGCCGTCAGCCTTGATAGCCGCGCCCTTCTCCCAACGGCAGCCGAAGGTGTCGCCGGAGATGAAGGTATCTATCTGGAAGGTCATATTTTCCTCAAGAGGATAGTGAGTAGAGGTTTCCATCCAAGGAGCCTCAACCTCAATCATACCCGTACCGTGACAGGGGCCGTAAACGTAATTGTCACCAAATCCTGCATCCTTATACTGCTGGAGAAATTCTTGGGCAATCTTATCTGCATAAGCACCCGCCTTGAGCTGCTCCTCTGTCCAGTGGTGCATTTTGTGACAGAACTCAACGATCTCACGGCGCTTTCCTTCGAGCTTACCCATAACTACGGGAAGGCCGATAGAGGGTGAGTAGCCGTCAATCTTCGCGGAAAGGTTAAGCTGAACGATGTCGTTTTTACCTATCGTCTTATATGTAGAACGGGAGATTGCGTGACGGGTAGATGCCTCGGAGAATACGTACATAGGAAGTCCCTCGTACTCCGCTCCGTTCTCGTAAATTACTCTCTGTGCAACACCGACCATCTGAAGCTCGGTTACACCGGGACGAAGATTCTTTATAACCTCGTCTGTGGCAAGCTCAATAATGCGGAAGCCCTCACGGATACAAGCAAGCTCGTTCTCACTCTTTATCTTACGAAGGTTCACCATAATATCGTTGCACTTAACTATCTCTGCCTTGGGGTATGCATCTTTGAGTCCCTCGTAGATAGGGAGAGTACATTCAACGTAGCTGCCAAGACCTATTTTGATATTCTCGCCGGTAACGCCGATAGCACGGAAAACGTCATTAAAGGTATCTGCCTTAAGCTCGGGGTAAGAGGGGTCTGCTGACTCACGGAACTCGCGAAGCACGAATACCTTATCAATCTTTGACCAATCCTTGCCGAATATAGCTGATTCGGGTCCGACGAGGAGGGCTGCGTCACCCTTTGCTGAAATTGCAACGCCAGCTCTCTCAAAGAGAGGCCAGAAGCCCGAGAAATATCTCGCGTTTGCATAGTCGCTCTCCGTCGAGCAAACGAGCATAACGTCAAGTCCCTTCTCAGCAACGAGCTTTGCCGCCTTTTTAATTCTTTCCTGGTATTCCTCATAGGGAATGCAAATTCTTGCCATAATAAATCTCCTTATACAAAATTCTTTTTATTAAATTGTAACATAAGTTTTTGGTTTTGTCTTTACAAAATAGTAAATGTGTGGTATAATATTGTAAAAAGTTTTGTTTTAGAATACAAAAATTGGAATTTTATACTGCAAAGGAGACATTAATGGAATTCGTTCTCAAAAATTTCAAGACAGAGCTGACCGTTACCCGCCTTGCGAACATTCATTATTTTGAGTTCACCCCCAACTTCCACACAACGGATGACAGTCACGATTTTTGCGAGCTGGTGTACGTTGACAGAGGCAGAATAGAGATATCGTCCGATAATTATTCCGGTCCGCTTGAGCACGGATGTATGATAATACACGACGCAAACGAGCGCCACTCGCTCACCTGCGACGAGGATATTGCGCCTAATATTATAATTCTAGGATTTGAGTGTACCTCACCGAAGATAGACCGCATGACCCACTCACCTACGCCTCTGTCCGAGGAGCTGCAAAAGATGCTTGCGGAAATAATCAAGGAAGCAAGAGGTGTCTACGAGCCGCCATACGACATTCCGAACATAAAGGATATGAAAAAGAGGCGTGACTTTGCCTTCGGTGCGGATCAGCTGATAAAAAACTACTTACAGATTTTTCTGATAAAGGTTTTACGCATTCTCGAGCATATAGACCAAAATAACGGAATAAGGCTTGAGAATCTTATACAGAACGGTGGATTTGCCAGAATTGGTGAAGTAAAAAACTATATTGATGAGAACTTTGCCGAGAAAATAAGCGTTGAAGAGCTTTGTTTCCTCTTTAATACAAACAAAACTACGCTCTCAAAGGAGTTTAAGCGCATATACGGACATACCGTAATAGATTACGTCAATATAAAGAGAATCGAGTATACTAAAAAGCTTTTGCGCGATGGAAAGCATTCTCTTACCAAGATAGCGTATATGATGAATATGTCGTCGGTTCATTACCTCACCTCTCTTTTCAAAAAGTATGCGAGGATAACCCCGACCGAATATCTTAACTCTCTTGAAAAGAGATTCGACGGTTAATAAAAGCAAAAATGCCTGTCAGATATATACAATGCTGACAGGCTTAAATTTTTCAGATTTTTCAGTTGTCGAGTCCAAGCAGCCATTCCACAGATACCTTTAGGCAGGAGGCGAGAACCGCAAGCTCATAGTCTGCGACAAATCGCGTGCCTATTTCTATGCGGCTGATGCTGTCCCTCTCAATTATAACTCCCGAAACCTGTAGTCTTGCGGCAAGGTCGGTTTGGGAGATGCGCTGCCTCTGCCTCGCCTCTCTCACTCTGTCACCGCAAATATTTTTCTTTCCGTTAAAATCGTAGATTTTCATTATATCCCCTTGTTCTGTGTTAAAGTTGCGAATTTTTCTTGACTTTAACATATTTTTGCTGTATAATTGTGTTAAAGATAAGAATTTCATTGTTTTTATCGCAAAATTGGAATTATTTAACAGGAGAGCGCTTGGTTGTATAAAAACACGGAAAAATTTTCAAGAAAATGGGCGGAGTCGGTCTTTTCAATAGGGGTATGCTTGTCGGCATTTTCGGCAACGCTTGCGGCGTTATTAAGTATAAAGTATTATGGTCTTATGATAGGGATCTTAACCTTTATTACCGTATTAGGAATCGGCACACTTCTGTTTTTCGCCTTGGGAGCTATTATCAGTATACAGAGCAAAACTCTCTCTCGGCTTTCATCATACGAAGAGCCTGACAAAGATGATTACGACGAGATGTACGATATAAGACGGTATTACAGCTAATAAAAAAAGGAACAGTTCAAAAAACTGTTCCTTTTTTTACCGCCTTGGCGGGATTATTTCTTTCTGAATTTAGGAAGGTCAACGAGAGATAGTACGTTGATGGGCATACCGGATGCTATGGACTTGTTGCCTGCGATACCGGTGAGGATTGACATTGCGCCGTCCTCGTAGCCTGCCGCTCTCTTGTAAGGGTCCTCGTCGGGCGTGCCGAATATGTCGTTTAAGAGAACCTTATCTCCACCGCCGTGACCGCCATCGCCTTCCTCGATCTCAACGTCGTACCGCTGACCAAACAGGTTCTGAACGACGATGGACTTATGCTTAAGGCAGCCCTCCTTATCAGCATCGCCGCCAGCGTTGATGTAAACCTCCTCGGCAACGTCAAGCTCGATACGGCCGTTTGTACCCGTGAAGGTAACGCGGAAGCCCTCGCGAGCGGAATATGCGTTAAGAGAATAGGAAAGCTGTGCGCCGCTTGCATACTGAACTACAACGTTCATAGTGTCCTCAATGCTGATATAGTCACCGAAAACGCTTTGGTCGCGGATGTAGCCGTCCTCGTGCTCGGCATTGTAGTAAAGCCCCTCAAGATTGCCGCCGTCACGAAGGTCGAGAGCGAAGGGGTCGTCCTTTGCAATAGGGTTGTCAGTGCCTCTGTTATAGAACTTTGTAACACCGCGCTCCTCTGCATTCTCTCTGCCATAGAACTTAAGACCGCCGAGAGCAAATACCTTGGTGGGATATGTATCAAGCCAGAAATTAACTAGGTCAAAGTGGTGGGTGGACTTATGAACGAGAAGACCGCCGGAATTTCTCTTATCTCTATGCCAACGGCGGAAATAATCTGCACCGTGAGAGGTGTTGAGGAACCACTCAAAGTGTACCTGAGTAACCTTGCCGATAGTGCCCTTCATAATAAGGTCGCGTATTTTGGTGTTGTGAGGTGCGTAACGGTAGTTGAAGGTAACGCGGAGGTTCTTACCCGTACGCTCTATGCAGTCGATTATTTCCTGACACTTAACCTCATCAACGGTCATGGGCTTCTCGGAAATAACGTCACATCCCATCTCCATAGCCTTGATGATGTATCTGTGGTGGGTTCTGTCAACAGTTGTAACGATAACGTAGTCGGGCTTGGTTTCAAGAATCATCTTCTCAAACTCGTCAGCCTTGTAGGTAGGAACCTTGTGATAGCCGAATTCACCCTCAAGCACGTTGTTAGCGTAATCCATACGGGTTTGGTTAATGTCGCAGAAGGCTACAAGCTCGGACGTTTCATTAAACGTTTCGGCAATTGCCTCATAGTACATTCTTGCTCTGCCGCCTGTACCAACTTGGGCGTATCTTTTCTTGTTCATAATAGACTCCTTTTCTGATATCAAATTTATTTACAAGTATATTATACTCCAAATTTTTTTCTTTTCCTTAAGTTTTTTGACGACTTTGGAAATTTCTTTGATTTATTGATATATTTTTTCAAAAATTTCAGAAAAGTAGAGAAAACACGTCCGTTTTTTTGAAGATTTTCAGTCTTCGCTATAAAAATCTGCTCTGGCCTCTCTCGAAAGACGAAGGAGCATATCGCAAAACTCGTCACTCGCTTCTATCATAATTTCTGCCTTCTCCGCCGATGATACGGCGGTTACACAAAGGCGGGAGTCGGGAGAGAGGGTTGGAAGATAAGAATATTTTTTATATCCTGCGGGTGCCTTATGCTTTTTAGCAGCCTCTCTGTCTAGGCGCTCAACCTTGGTTATTGAAAACAGGTCGAGTCTGCAGAGAGTTGTTGACCTCTTGCCTACCACCTGTCTGACTACGAAAACGGGCGTACCCTCGTAGTCCTCTGTTATATCGTAATAATACTCCGCGCCTATATATTTCGTGTGTACGAGGACTGCTGCGGTTATAAGAGCGACGGCACAAAGTCCTACAATACCTTTATACACTCCTATGAAAAGATACACCAAGGTTACTGCCGACGCAAGTGACAGTAGTATATAGAAGGTTTGCTTTGCCTTATTGTTAGTTGGCTTTGCGTGCACGTAAATTTCGTTTGTCATCACGGTGCCTCCTTATCCGACAGCTCGTAAGGAACGAGGGGGAACTTGTCCGAAGAGTAATAAATAAGTATCATAAACGGGTCGGCTTTCTCTGCCCCATTTACTCTGACCTCAAGGCGAATCCAGTCAATCCAGTCGTCAGCACCTTCTGTACCAAGGTCAACGCCGTCAAAGACGAGCTTTACATACCTATACATAAGTAATGAGTCACGCTCGGTTGCCACAAGAGTCGCCTCCATAGGAGTTCCCTGCTCCTCATTCGGTGCATCGGGGTCTGCCTCATCCCCCTTTCGCATAGCAACTAGGCTGTACGTAAAGAGATCTCCATCCGGATCAAGCTCTGTCAGTCCGAATTCTTCTTCAAGCGTTTTCATCAAAGACGTATTGTACCTTAGCGTTACCTGAAGCTGATCAATCTTGGGTATAAGTATCAGATTTTTGCAGAAAAAGTTTCCTTCCTCAGGGTCGTCGTAGCCGTAATTTCTGCTATTCAGAAGATCTTGGGTAAGCGCTCCTATATCTCCGTCTGTTTCATTATAATATTCGGTCAGTGGAGCCGTGTAATAAATATTGCTAACACTTTCGGGGTAATAGTTAAAAACAATAAGACGGAATACAATAAATCCGACGACGGCGAAGCACAGGATAAATATCAGTATCTTCATTATTTTGCTAACGGTACTGCCGCCAGGAGCCTCGTCTACCTCGTTATAGTCACCATAACGTTCAAAATCGCTCATAAGAAATCCTTCATTTATATTAATATAGGTATATTATAACTCATACCAAAAAGAAAGTCAACATTGATAAAAAAAGTTACAATCCAGATGTAAAAAAAGAGGCTGCAAAAGCTACAGCCTCTCTCTTGTGTCAGAATAATTTGTCATGTCCGAGGTAGAGATCTGCCTTCTCCGCCTCTGTAAGCTGATCGATATCCATACCGTTTTTCATAGCAGTCCAAGCTCGGTTAGGTACGGGTGGATTAAATGCGGGAAGCTCGATACCCGGAGTGTTTATTCCCGATACTGCTCCGGGAGCGTCCTTTCGGTAATTTCGCACGTTTTTCTTTTCTGTTTTGTCGGTGGTTTTGGTTTCATGCTTTTTCATAGGCTATTCCTTTCTTTGTCGGATACTTCCGTATTTCTATTATCCCACATAGAAGCGTTTTTATGACTAAATTTGTCACAAGCGGCTTTAGTGTTGATTTTTGAAACGAAATGTGATAAAATATCTATAATAAAATGGAGATTGCTATGAAAAAGGATAGGCTTTATTACAATTTAAGTGAATATTTCAGGCAAAAATACGGAAGACGACTCGGTAAAATATGTATCGACGGCGGCTTTTCCTGCCCTAACCGTGACGGCAAGTGTGGTGTTGGCGGCTGTATATATTGCGGAGAAAGAGGAGCCGGCGAGCATATCGACGCTACGGGCTCTATAAAAGAACAGGTCTTATCAGCTCTTAATAGCGGAAAACCAGACGGCAGATATGTAGCATATTTTCAGAATTTCACAAATACTTATGCGCCGATAAATGTGCTGAAGGAGCGCTATGATGCGGCTCTCGTTGACGAGCGTATCGTTGCTCTCGCGATAGGTACCCGACCTGACTGCATAGACGATGAGGTCTGCCGCCTTATCGCAGACTACAAGGAGCGATGCGACGTATGGGTGGAGCTTGGACTGCAAACGGCAAATGACAAAACCGCGAAAATCATCAACCGAGGATATACGCTTTCCTGCTTTGAGAATGCTTTGAAAATGCTGCAAAAATACGGTATTCCCGTTGTGGTTCACCTTATCGTAGGACTGCCTGGCGAGAGCCTTGATGACGTGAAGCAAACCGCAGACTACATCAGCGGTCTTAATATTTTCGGTATAAAAATACATTCGATATACGTTATGCGCGACACGCGCCTTGCGGAGATGTACGAGGCGGGCGAGTACGAGCCGCCAACGCTCGAGGAATTTGTGAGTGGGGCAACGTATATACTGACACATATAAGCCCAGGCACCGTTGTGCATAGGCTGACGGGTGACTGTCCAAAGGATGCGCTTATTGCACCGGAGTGGAACTCGGATAAACACAAGGTTATCGCGAAAATCACAGAAAATATGGAGCGTGAAGGAGTAAAGCAAGGGTGCTTTTTCTCCCCAAAATGTAAATAATAATTTTCATAATACAGAAAAAGAGAGCCGACTTCCGCTTTTTCAGTGGAAATCTAACTCTCTTTTTTTAATCATTAGACACAAGGGAATCAAGTGTTACGCCAAAGACCTTTGCGATAGCTAAAAGCTCGATATCCGTCACAAACCGCAGTCCGCACTCGATACGCTGTATCGCGTTTTTATCAACGTCCATACCGTAAAGCTGAAGCCGCTCCGCCAGAGCGCGCTGCGACATCTTTGGTTTCATATTCTTACGCAATTTATAAACGTTTGCGCCGCAAATATTGTTTTGTCCGTTTTCAGCCTTTGATTTGAACATTTTTATCTCCTACACCGTATTTTTTTGACATTCAGTGCTTGACTTTTTCTATATTATATGCTATAATAAGTGTAAATTTGACATTCACTAGATGTCAAAATTAATATATAGGAGAAAGACAATGAATTTAGGAAGCACTTTGGAAGAAAAAAAGGAAAACTACGATTTGCTCGACAAAAAGGCTAAAAAATGGGCTAAGGTTGGAAGAATAATCGGCGCTATCTGCGGAGTCGGCATAGGCCTTATTATGCTATCGGCGCAAGCGGAGGGGATTATTGGATTTATTTTTTCGTTGCTCTTTGCCGCAGCACTCGTCGTTATTATGCCTATTTTCTGGTATCACTACGCGCAAATCCTATGTTACGGATTTATAGTCGTTAAGTCATGGTTTGTTGAGCGAGGAATAGGCGCATCCGAGGTAGCGGGAGCGGCAGGAACCTCTATTGCCATATCTTATATGCTTGGCGGCAGAAAGTCCGCAAAGATTGCCGGTGTAACATGGCTTATTATGCTCGGAGTCGTTGTGAGTGTTGGCATTTTCGTCGGACTATATAACTACATCAAGGTACAGCGCGAAATGAAGGCGCTTGGTATAGCGTAAATCAACCATAAAAAATAAAAACGACAGCCTTTACCGTTTTGGTTAGGGCTGCCGTTTTTTATAAGTTTTTGTAATACCTTTGTGTAAGGCGCGAAATTTTTGAGATAGAATTGTCGCTTTTCGACCCGAAGGCGTAGTAACCTACGTCGAGCTTGGTCGAAAACGGCGATTATAGCCAAAAATTTTAGCCTTTGAAGTATTTCACCATTGAGGCGAACATCTTAATATCATATTCACCGTATACGTTTCTGTAAAGGTCCTTGCCTATACGCTCGGAGTGACCCATCTTACCGAATACTCTGCCGTCGGGAGAGGTTATACCCTCTATTGCGAGAGTTGAGCCGTTGGGGTTGTAGTCGATATCGTAGGTAGCATTGCCGTCGAGGTCGACGTACTGGGTTGCTATCTGTCCGTTTGCGATAAGGGATTTAAGAGCTTCGTCGTTTGCAAGGAACTTTCCTTCGCCGTGGGAGATTGCAACGTTATATACGTCACCAACCTCGCAAAGAGCGAGCCAGGGAGATTTATTAGACGCTATTCTGGTTCTTACAATCTTCGACTGATGGCGGGCTATATTATTAAAGGTAAGAGTGGGACAGGACTCGTCGGTGTCGATTATCTTGCCGTAAGGAACAAGTCCGAGCTTAACGAGTGCCTGGAAGCCGTTACAGATACCGCACATAAGTCCGTCGCGTCTGTCAAGAAGGTCGCCGACAGCGCTCTTAACCGCAGCACCGCGGAAGAATGCGGTAATGAACTTACCCGAGCCGTCAGGCTCGTCACCGCCGGAGAAGCCTCCGGGAACGAATATAGCCTGCGCGCCCTTTATCTTCTCGGCAAATGCCTCAGCACTTCTCTTAACTCCGTCTGCCGTCAGGTTGTTTATAACGAAGATTTCAGGCTCTGCACCTGCGTCAGCAACAGCCTTCGCTGAATCGTACTCGCAGTTTGTACCGGGGAATACGGGAATAAGAACCTTGGGACGTGCGCACTTGATGGCGGGAGCTACTCTGCCCTCTGCCTTATAGCTTACTGTTTCGGGTTTTTCTTCCTTGGTCTTTATGTTGCAGGAGTATACGCCCTCGAGCTTATCCTCATAGATTTTCTCAACCTCGGAAAGCGCGAGCTTATCTTCCTTATAAGATATAGCCTGCTCATCGGTTACGTATCCCACAAGCTGACCTACGCGCTCGTCGGCTGAAACCTCAAGAAGAAAGGCTCCGTAATTATATGCGAAGATATCGTCTGCCGCGAAGGACGCATCAAAATTAAAGCCGAGCTTATTACCGAGGCACATCTTAAGTACAGCCTCTGCGATACCGCCGAAGGTGGGAGTATATGCAGAGTATACCTTGCCCTCTCTCATAAGCTTATTTACCTTCTTATAAAGAGCAAGGAGCGAGTCGGTTACGGGGAGTCCGTTTTTATCATACTCGGGCTTTAAGACAACGAGCTTGTTGCCTGCCGTCTTAAACTCGGGAGAAATTGCGTTCTGCGCCTTGTCGGTAGTTACTGCAAAGGAAATGAGAGTCGGGGGAACGTCGAGCTTCTCGAACGTGCCGGACATAGAGTCCTTACCGCCGATTGCCGCGATGCCAAGCTCCATCTGCGCCTTATATGCTCCGAGAAGTGCCGCGAGGGGCTTACCCCAACGCTTAGGCTCTTTCATAGGCTTCTCGAAATATTCCTGGAAGGTGAGATAGACGTCCTTATACTCAGCGCCCGTTGCTACAAGCTTCGATGCCGACTCAACTACCGCAAGATATGCGCCGTGGTAGGGAGATGCGGAGGAGATGTCGGGGTTGTAGCCCCAAGACATAAAGGAAGCGAGGTCGGTATGCGCCTTCTCAACCGAGATTTTCTGAACCATCGCCTGAATGGGTGTGCGCTGATACTTACCGCCAAAGGGCATAAGAACCGTGCCTGCGCCTATCGTCGAGTCAAATCTCTCGGAAAGACCGCGCTTTGAGCAAACGTTAAGGTCGCCTGCAAGCGCCTTCATTCCCTCGGAGAAGGAGGAAGGTGTCTTTTTATTATAATCGTTGATTTTGGGTGCTTCGATATTTATATGCTTCTCTGCACCATTTGAATTAAGGAAGTCACGGCTGATGTCAACTATGGTCTTTCCGTTCCAGGTCATAGTAAGACGCGCGTCAGCCTTAACGGTGGCAACAACGGTTGCTTCAAGGTTTTCGGAATCGGCAAGAGCGAGGAATCTGTCCTTATTCTTCGCCTCGATAACGACAGCCATTCTCTCCTGGGATTCGGAGATTGCAAGCTCTGTGCCGTCAAGTCCGTCATACTTCTTAGGAACTGCGTTAAGGTCGATATCAAGACCGTCAGCAAGCTCGCCGATAGCAACGGAAACACCGCCCGCGCCGAAGTCGTTACATCTCTTAATCATAGATGAAACCTCGGGATTTCTGAACAGACGCTGAATCTTTCTCTCCTCGGGAGCGTTACCCTTCTGCACCTCTGCGCCGCAGTTTTCAAGTGACTTTAAGTTATGCGACTTTGACGATCCTGTCGCACCGCCGCAGCCGTCGCGTCCGGTTCTGCCGCCGAGAAGAATGATGATATCTCCGGGTGCGGGAACCTCACGTCTTACGTTAGCCGCGGGAGCTGCCGCGATAACAGCACCTACTTCCATATGCTTTGCCGCATAGCCGTCGTGGTAAATTTCATCAACAATGCCTGTTGCAAGTCCTATCTGGTTACCGTAGGAGGAATAGCCTGCCGCAGCAGTCGTAACTATCTTACGCTGGGGGAGCTTGCCTTCAAGGGTCTGCTCGATAGGGCGAGTGGGGTCAGCAGCACCTGTAAGACGCATTGCGCCGTAAACATAGGAGCGTCCTGAAAGAGGGTCGCGAATAGCGCCGCCGATACAGGTTGCGGCACCGCCGAACGGCTCAATCTCTGTGGGGTGGTTGTGCGTTTCGTTCTTGAAGAGGAGAAGCCAAGGCTCTTCCACACCGTCAACGTCAACGGTGATTTTTACGGTACAAGCGTTTATTTCCTCACTCTCGTCAAGTCCGTCAAGCTTTCCTGCCTTCTTCAGACACTTTGCCGCGATAGTACCGATGTCCATAAGATTTATGGGCTTTGTCCTGTTAAGGTACTCGCGCGATGCGATATAGTCGTCGTATGCCTTCGCGATAACCTCGTCCTCAAACTTAACCGAGTCGACGGTGGTAAGGAAGGTGGTGTGGCGGCAGTGGTCAGACCAATAGGTATCTATCATCTTGATTTCGGTAATGGTGGGACATCTGCCCTCGGACTTAAAGTAGCTCTGACAGAACTTGATGTCGTCAAGGTCCATAGCAAGACCCTTATCTGCAATAAATGCGGCAAGTCCCGCTTCGTCAAGGTCGATAAATCCGTCAAGCGTCTTAACCTCGGTGGGAATATCGTACTCCGCCTTAAGCGTATCGCGCTTTGCAAGAGATGCTTCACGCGCTTCAACGGGATTTATTACGTGCTTTTTGATTTTAGCGATTTCTTCCTTTGTAAGCTTGCCGTAGAGCATATACACCTTTGCAGATGCTACGGTAGGCTTATCACCCTGGGAGATAAGCTGAATACACTGTGCTGCCGAATCTGCTCTCTGGTCAAACTGACCGGGAAGGAACTCGGTGGCAAAAACCACCGCACCGTCGTTTTCAACATTCTTATAAACGTCGTCAAGCTGGGGCTCGGAGAAAACAGTGCCGACAGCGTAATCAAAAAGCTCCTCCGTGATGTTTTCAGCATCGTATCTGTTGATTATTCTAACACGCTCGACAGAGTTAATGCCAAGAAACGTTTTTATTTCCGAAAGAAGCGCTCTTGCCTCGTTATCAAGGCCTGCCTTCTTTTCAACATAAATGCGATATACCATTGTTTAACCCTCCAATGCCTTTATTGCCTTCGCTCCAATGTCAGAGCGGTAATATGCGTTTGCAAAATCTACCTTCTTACACTTGTTATATGCAGACTTTATTGCATCTCCAAGATTATCTTCAACAGCAGTTACGCCGAGCACTCGTCCGCCCGCATTAACAAGCTTGCCGTCAGAGAGCTTCGCACCCGCGACGTAAACAGAGTCGTAAACGTCATCGGAAATAGTTATTTCATACCCGCTCTCGTACTTTTCGGGATAGCCCTTGGAAGCCATGATTACACAGCAAGCAGCGCTTTTTGCAAACTTAACTTCACATTTATCGAGATTTCCGTTGGTGGTCGCCATCATAATCTCGAGAAGGTCCGACTCAAGCAGAGGAAGAACAACCTGTGTTTCGGGGTCGCCGAAGCGGCAATTGTATTCAATGACCTTGGGACCGCTTGGAGTCAGCATAAGACCGAAATAGAGGCACCCCTTAAAGGTTCTGCCCTCTTTATTCATAGCGTCGATTGTAGGAAGGAATATTTTTTCCATACACTCGGCAGCTATTTCCTCGGTGTAGTAGGGGTTTGGAGCTATGGTACCCATACCTCCGGTGTTAAGGCCCTCGTCGTTATCGAGGGCGCGCTTATGGTCCATTGAGGAAACCATCGGCTTCACTGCCTTGCCGTCCGTAAACGCGAGAACCGAAACCTCCGGGCCTGTGAGAAATTCCTCAACTACTATTTGATTTCCACTGGCACCGAACTTGCCCTCCTGCATTATGGACTTAACGGCGTCGATAGCAGTTTCTCTGTCCATTGCGATTATTACACCCTTACCGAGCGCAAGGCCGTCAGCCTTAACAACCGTAGGGATAGGGCAACTGCTTACGTACTCGAGTGCCGCCTCAGCATTATCAAAGACCTCGTAGGTCGCTGTGGGGATACCGTATTTTTTCATAAGGTTTTTAGAAAAGACCATACTGCCCTCGATGATTGCCGCATTTGCTCTCGGACCAAAGCAAGGAACGCCGACAGCCTCCAGCGCATCAACGCAGCCGAGAACAAGGGGGTCATCGGGAGCTACTACCGCGTAGTCAATAGCGTTTGATTTCGCAAATTCAACGATAGCGGGAATATCCTTCGCACCTATGGGAACGAGTGTTGCATCCTTTGCCATACCGCCGTTACCGGGGAGAGCAAATATCTCTGTGACGTTTTTATTTTCTTTAAGCTTCTTTATGATGGCGTGTTCTCTACCACCACCGCCAACTACCATAATTTTCATAAATTATGACCTTTCAATGTTGTTTTTTTAAGATATAGCTGAGTGAGATAAAATTTCGCAAGACAAGGCGCACTGAGCAAAGCAAGGCGAAGGCGTATTCACATACGTCGAGTCGCTTTGTCGAGGAGCAACACAGTATTGCAAAGTTTTAGCCACGCGCTGAGTGAGATAAAATTTCGCAAGACAAGGCAAAGCAAGCGCGAAGCCCGATAGCGTAGCTACCTACGGTGAGGGCGACAAGTCGCAGCTTTAACGAAGTATTGAGAGATTTTAGCCACTCAGAATTAATGGTGGAAGAGGCGCATCTTAGTAAATGCCATTACCATTCCATACTTATCGCAACACTCGATAACCGCGTCGTCTCGGATAGAGCCGCCGGGCTCGGCAATGTATTTAACACCGCTCTTCTTCGCTCTCTCAATATTGTCGCTGAAGGGGAAGAATGCATCAGAGCCAAGTGCTACGCCGTCGATAGTATCAAGGTAGGCTCTCTGCTCCTCGAAGGTGAATGGCTCGGGACGCTCGGTAAAGTACTTCTGCCAGTTTCCGTCAGCGCAAACGTCCTCTTCGTTTTGATTTATGTAACCGTCGATTACGTTATCTCTGTCGGGACGCTTGATGTCTGCCTTGAACGGAAGATTCAATACCTTGTCGGACTGGCGGAGGAACCACGTGTCAGCCTTACCGCCTGCAAGACGTGTGCAGTGAACTCTCGACTGTTGACCTGCGCCAACACCGATAGCCTGTCCGTCTACTGCAAAGCACACGGAGTTTGACTGGGTGTATTTGAGCGTAATAAGGGCAACGACGAGGTCGCGTACTGCGCTCTCGGGCATATCCTTGTTTGCCGTAACGATATCGGTAAGGAGCGCGGGGCTGATTTCAAAATTATTTCTTCCCTGCTCGAAGGTGATGCCGTAAACCTGCTTGTGCTCAACCTCTGCGGGAACGAAGTCGGGGTCTATCTTTACGATATTGTAAGCTCCCTTTCTCTTGCCCTTAAGGATTTCAAGCGCCTCGGGCTCGTAGCCGGGAGCTATAATTCCGTCGGAGACCTCGCGCGCTATCATCTTTGCGGTAGTAACGTCGCAAACGTCGGAGAGCGCTACCCAATCGCCGAAGGAACACATTCTGTCAGTTCCTCTCGCTCTTGCATAAGCGCAGGCAAGAAGAGAATCGTCAAGCCCCTCTATATCGTCAACGAAGCATGCGCGCTTAAGCTTATCGGAAAGAGGAATACCTACTGCTGCGGAGGTGGGAGAAACGTGCTTAAATGAGGTAACTGCGGGAAGTCCGAGAGCAATTTTCAATTCCTTGACGAGCTGCCATGAGTTGAAGGCGTCAAGGAAGTTGATGTATCCGGGACGTCCGTTCAAAATCTCGATAGGAAGCTCTGTGCCGTCGTGCATAAAAATTTTAGCAGGCTTCTGGTTAGGGTTACAGCCGTATTTAAGTTCAAATTCTTTCATTTTTCTGTCACCTCACGCATTTTTATTTACAATTCTGGTTTCTGTCTCGCCCGAGGCTATATCGATATAGCGAACAAAGAGAGAAACCTTATTATCTTCATTAAGGTTCGTCCAGATAAGGTCGGTAAGAGTGTCGATATCCACGTCGGGAAGAGTGAGAGTCTTGGGCTCACCCTCAAATGAAGGAAGAGGATTGCCGTCAGAGTTGTATGTATGGATAAATTTCGCAACACCTGCCTTGGGGTTGGAGTAAGCGTAGGTAAATCTCTCGCAAGAGGAATCGTCACCCTCGGCAGACTTGAGAATTGACATAGCGAAGTTCATATCACAGCACTCACGTCTGATAATACCCGAAATTCTGGGGGTAAAGTTAGGCTTATCGTCCTCAAACTCACGGGTTCTGAGCGCCTGCTCGAAGGTCATCTGCTTATCCATAAGCTCGTAGATAGTATCGGTTTGGTCACCGTTTGTAACTATCGTTTTATTACCGAGAACTCTTACGGGATAGTAGATTATAAGGTGGGGGTCAACCATTTTAGATTCGTCAAACGCCTTGGTTCTCATATTTTCGCCCTCTGCGACGAAAACTCTGTTACGGCTGTTTACACTTCTTCCCATAATGAAATAAGCGGTTACTGCCTTTTTGCCGTCACAGGACTTACCTATTATAATTCCTCTGCCGTGATAGGCAAGAGAATTGAGTTCTTCCTTTATCGTAGATATTTTCATTTTTATTCTCCAATATAAACTTTATTGTCTTTTACGGTGATTTTACCGTCGCAGAAAAGCTGTACAGCCTTGGGAAGAATCTTCCACTCGGCTTCTTCCATAATTCTCCTTTGAAGAGCTTCGGGAGTGTCGTCCTCCTTAACCTCAACTGCCTTTTGCAAAACGATAGGTCCTGCGTCGCACTCGGGGGTGACGATATGTACCGTTGCGCCCGAAACCTTAACGCCCTTCTCCAGCGCTGCCTCGTGTACGTGAAGTCCGTAATAGCCCTTTCCGCAGAAGGAGGGAATAAGCGCGGGGTGAACGTTTAATATCCTGTTCGGGAAGGCGTTATATACCTGCTCGTCTATTATGGTAAGGAAACCCGCAAGAACCACAAGGTCAATGCCCTGTGCCACCATTTCATCAGCTAGCGCCTTGGAATAATCGGCTATCGTTTCGTAGTCGCGTCTTGAAAGCACCCTGCCCTCAATTCCTGCGTTTTTCGCTCTCTCGAGAGCGTAAACACCCGGCTTTGAAGCAATTACAAGCGTTATTTCACCGCAACCAAGCTCACCTCTGCCCTGCGCGTCGATAAGAGCCTGAAGATTTGTTCCGCCGCCCGAAACGAGAACGGCAATTTTCTTCTTTAGCATAAGATTACGCCCTCGTCGGACTCTATGACCTCGCCGAGAAGGTAAGCATCGTCACCGTTTGCGCGAAGAGTTTCGATAGCCGTGTCGGCATCAGCCTTATCAACTACAACTATCATACCTACACCCATATTGAAGGTGTTATACATATCCCTCTCGGGAATGTTTCCGGTCTTTGCGATAAGGTCGAATATAGGAAGAACCTTTACGTCTGCCTTCTTTATTTTAGCGCCGAGACCGCTTGGGAAGCTACGCGGAATATTCTCGTAGAAACCGCCGCCTGTGATGTGGGAAATACCCTTAACCGCTACCTTTTCAAGAAGAGCGAGAACGGATTTTACGTATATTCTCGTGGGTGTGAGGAGCGTTTCGCCCACAGTCCTGCCACCAAGCTCTTCGCGTGCGGTATAAAGCTCGGGGGGATTCTTATCAATATTAAACACCTTACGGCAAAGCGAGAAGCCGTTTGAGTGAATACCTGTTGAGGGGAGAGCGATAATAACGTCGCCTGCCTTCATAGTATTGTTATCAATAATCTTCTTTTTGTCAACGATACCTACTGCAAAGCCTGCAAGGTCATAGTCGTCCACAGGCATAAGACCGGGATGCTCTGCAGTTTCACCGCCGATAAGAGCAGCACCCGACTGAACGCAGCCCTCGGCAACACCCGAAACGATAGAAGCGATTTTTTCAGGAACGTTCTTACCACAAGCGATATAGTCGAGGAAAAATAGAGGCTTTGCACCGCAGCAGATAATGTCGTTTACACACATAGCAACGGCGTCGATACCGATAGTATCGTGCTTGTCCATAAGCTGAGCAAGCTTTACCTTCGTTCCGCAGCCGTCGGTTCCCGATACGAGAACAGGCTCTTCCATTCCCACCGGAAGACCGAAGCAGCCGCCAAAGCCGCCAACGTCATCAAGACAGCCCTCGTTACGAGTTCTGGCTATATGAGCCTTCATAAGCTCTACCGCCTTATAGCCCGCAGTAATGTCAACGCCCGCCGCAGCGTAGCTTTCTGATCTTGAATTTTTCACTTTTCAAATCTCACTTTCACTTTTTATTTTCGGAAATTTTATTATCATATTTATTTTCGTACTTTTTGGGAATCTCTGTGGGGTACTTGCCGTCAAAGCAAGCGGTACAATAGCCTTTCGCATTTCCTGACTTGCATATTTCGGTAACGTCCTCGAGTCTTAAGTATCCGAGAGAGTCGGCTCCGGTTATCTTGGTTATCTCCTCAACCGTGTGATTACATGCGATAAGCGAATCCTTTGAATCAATATCGGTGCCATAATAGCAAGGATTAATGAATGCGGGTGCAGAAGAACGAAGGTGAACCTCCTTTGCACCTGCGCTCTTTAACAGCTTAACAAGCTTTGCACAGGTGGTGCCTCGTACGATAGAGTCGTCAACAAGCACGACCCTCTTGCCCGCAACGGTATCTCTTACGGGATTAAGCTTTATCTTAACCTTATCCTCTCTGACGTCCTGACCGGGAGCGATAAAGGTTCTGCCGATATATTTATTCTTTATAAGTCCTATGCCGTAGGGTATTCCGGACTCACCGGCATAGCCGATAGCCGCGTCAAGTCCCGAATCGGGAACACCGACTACTATATCAGCCTCGACGGGATGCGCCTTTGCAAGAAGCGCGCCTGCGCGTCTGCGTGCCTTATGTACCGCACATCCTGCGATAGAGGAATCAGGTCTCGCCGTGTATATGTATTCAAAAATGCACAGAGATTCAGGGCATTCACCGCAGTGGTCACGAAGCGACTTTACCGACCCGCCCTGAAAAACGATGATCTCTCCGGGGTCAAGCTCACGGATAAGGGTTGCACCTACGGAATCAAGAGCACAGCTCTCGTCAGCTATAACGTACTGACCGTCCTCACGCTGACCGTAGCAGATAGGGTGAAGTCCGTATCTGTCCCTTGCGGCTATCATCTTCTGAGGTGACATAAGAAGAAGGCAAAGACCTCCGGAAAATTTCGACATAGCTCTGGAAACCGCTTCCTCGATAGATGCGGAGGTAAGGCGCTCCTTGGTTATAACGCAGGAAACCACCTCTGCGTCTATTGTCGTATGAAAGATGTGACCCGCAAGCTCGAGCTCACGCTTAAGCTCTGCCGCGTTTGAAAGCTTACCCGAGGTGGCAATTGCCATCCTACCCTTGATATGATTAACTACGATAGGCTCCGCGTTTACCCTCTCCTTCGTGCCAAGGGTGCCGTATCTGACGTGTCCGATAGCCATATTGCCCTTTCCAAGAGCGTTAAGCGACTTATGATCAAATACCTCGTCAACAAGTCCGGAGTCCCTATGTGTTGTAAAAACGCCGTCGTCATTAACTACTATTCCCGCACTTTCCTGTCCTCTATGCTGAAGAGCGAAAAGCCCGTAATAAACGCTTGATGCAACACTTGTTTTCTCGTTACCTACAATTCCAAAAACTGCCATAAAAATTAAAACTCCTTTTTACAAAAGACGGCCTATCAAACGTTATATTTTTCTTCAACAGCGCGGTTTTTCTCAAGCACCTTTGCAGCAGCCTCTTTGCGCTGTGCCACAAGCTTGTCCGCAAGTATGTCGTCAGAGAGCGCGAGTATCTCGGCAGCAAGATGCGCCGCATTTGCCGCACCGTCTATGGCAACGGTAGCAACGGGAATGCCGGAGGGCATCTGAACGGTGGACCAAAGAGCGTCAACACCGCCCGTATTCTTGCAGGAAATCGGAATACCAATTACGGGAAGCGTGGTGTTTGCCGCAACAGCACCCGCAAGGTGTGCGGCCATTCCTGCTGCCGCAATCATTACTCCGAAGCCTTCTGCCCTTGCCGAGCTTACGAAATCGGCAGCCTCCTTAGGCGTCCTGTGAGCCGAATATACGTGAACCTCAAAGGGAATGCCGTAATCACGAAGAACGTTTATCCCCTTCTCGACAATGGGAAGATCGCTGTCGCTTCCCATAAGAATTGCTACCTTTTTCATAAAACATCTCCTCTTTAATTAAAAATAAAAAGGGCAGAACTACCCCATAAAGGTAGTGCTGCCCAGACGGTCGACGATTAATTTGATTTTTGCTTCCTTGCAGTCAATTCTGCTTGTCCGTCGGTTACAAAAACCTTTACCGCCATATATTTTACCATATTATTATAATAGATGTCAATAGATAGGCGGAAATTTCGTGACGAAAAAAGTTGGAAAATATTTAATATCTTTTAGTCAACTTATACAAAGCAAAAAATCAGAAAAGCTTTACCGAGAATATCTCATTCTCTCCTGCCGAAATTATGATCTTTGAGCCTACGATTGCAACGTTTTCTGCCTTATAAATTACAGATGACCCGCGCTCACCGCCACAGCTTATCTTCATAACACTACAGGTAGTATAAGGCGAGTTCTTCAAAACCAGCTCGACCTTGCCTCGATAATTCCTCGTTGTTATCAGGATGGAGCCCTCTTTACCGTTATGCGCGGCAAGAGAGTAGACCTCCTTGCGAAAATCCGCAGTAGTTTCAACCGACGTTCCGAGGCGGTAAAGCTCCGCGAAGGCAAGTGCCGCGTCGTAAGACGCGTAATGACGGTGAGTCACCCTGTCGTCAATCGAAAAAAGAGCATTATCCGCAGAAAGTGCATCGGAGGAGGAGTACATCATCATATCAACGGCACTTTTCTGTGCAAGGATAAGAGAGGCGCAAAGCTCCGAGGCTATCCCCTCTTTCAAGCATAGCGGGGCGGTGCCTGCGGTGCGAGAGTTGTATTCGCAGATTATGCTTCTTGTTCGCTTGAAGCCTGCGGTATCAAGATATGTACGCGCGTATTTGATGTGCATAGCAAGCTCCTCGGGGTTTGAGGTATAGCAAGCCCATGTGAAGAAATCAAGAGGGGCTGCCGTTTCTTCCTTACTTATATACGAAAGAAAGCTCTGCATATAGGGAACGTATCCCTTCATCTGCTCGGTAGCGTCTATACGGTTTAGAGAATAAAAGCCTCTTGCACCGTAAGCGCCAATCTTCAGCTTCGGGAAGCGCTCGCGCAGATGGTTCGCCACCACTCTGTAAAGCTCAAAATACTCTTCCATCTCACCCTGAAATCCCTCGGGCGTATCCGGCGCGTTCCATATTTCAACATACCTTATCCCCCACTTGAAGCCGTTTGCCCACATTTCATTATAATGTATAATGATATGCTCGCATATTCTCGCCCATTTCTCTTTATCAGCCGGGGCTCTTACGTACAGCTTTTTTGAATAGGGCTCGGAATACTCTCCAAGGCAGTAGAATATTTCTGCACCGATATTTTTAACGGAGGCAAGATACAAATCCGTCGGCAAAAAGTTGTACGACTGTTCAAGCGTTTCGTCAGCACTGAAATCAGGAAATATTGAATGAATATTCAAAAATTGATTGAAGCCGTAATCGCCCATTCCGGCCCCGACTCTTACGGCGGGAACCCTCATTCTCGAAAA
The DNA here is from genome assembly GCA_017463125.1 of Clostridia bacterium. Classification (GTDB taxonomy): domain Bacteria; phylum Bacillota; class Clostridia; order Oscillospirales; family CAG-272; genus UBA1740. The sequence continues at coordinate 130,616 of JAFTPV010000017.1, forward strand.
TTCCTCGGAAAAATCGTACGGCAATCCCACTCCGCCCGAGCGAGGAGCTCCGTTCATCGCCAAAAGCGGCTTTATCCTTCCGCATTTTCTCTCAAAATCAACCGTTATACTCTTATTAAGCATCTTGCACCGTCCTTGTTTTCTACTTTATATTTTACCAATTTTTCGCCCCGATGTCAATAGATAACAAAGCGCAAAGTTTTCTTGATTTCGACACGAATACAAAACATATTTGTTTTTCCACAAATATTCAATTTTTATCTAAAATACCGCCTCTTTTTTGTGAAAAATGCGATTTTTTGAAAAAAACGAAATTTTTTTCGTAAAAAATATGTACAATCGAAAAAAAGTGTGCTAAAATATAGGAGTAATTTTTTTGCGAAAGCTAAAAAGGAGAATCTTCTTATGAAATTGGTTTATCAAGGCAAAACAAAAGACGTTTATTCTCTTGAAAACGGCAACGTTCTTCTTAAGTTCAAGGACGATTGCACAGGCAAGGACGGCGTTTTTGATCCCGGCGAAAATTCCGTTGGTCTTACCATTGAAGGTATCGGTAAGGCAAATCTCCAGTCTTCAGTCCACTATTTCGAGCTTCTTAAAAAGGCGGGCATAAAGACTCACTACGTAAGTGCAAATCTCGACGAAGCTACTATGGAGGTTCTCCCCGCAGAGTGCTTCGGTAAAGAGCTTGGCGGCGGCGGACTTGAGGTTATATGCCGTCTTGTCGCTACGGGAAGCTTTATCCGCAGATACGGCGAGTACATAAAGGACGGAACTCCTCTTGAGGGCGGTTACGTTGAATGTACCTTCAAAAATGATGAAAAGGGCGACCCCCTCGTAACAGGCGAAGGCCTCGTTGCTCTTAAGGTTATGACAGCAGAGATGTTCGAGAGCCTCAAGGCGCAGACACTCGCTATCACGAAGATAGTTGCAGACGATCTCAAGAGCATAGGTCTTGACCTTTGGGACATCAAGTTTGAGTTCGGATACAACAACGGCGAGGTTATTCTTATTGACGAGATCGCATCCGGTAATATGAGAGTATACAAGGACGGCAAGATCGTTACTCCCGTTGAGCTTACCAAGCTTATTAACAACAGATAATTTTTGCGATAAAAAGTGCTTAAGACATCGGTTTTGAGCACTTTTTTGTATATCATTATTTACATTTGTGATTTTCCCGCTCTTTATCAACCAAAATCCCGAATTCAACGATTTGTTGATTGACAATCACGGATTTGTGTGCTATACTGCATTTGAAAAAGAATTTCCGTTTTGAAGGAGGTGTCCTTATGGCAAGAATAAAAGACTGTAACGGAAGACCCGCAATATTTATAAACGACGTCCCCTACCCTCCTATGATGGCTACCGTCAGGACGCGTAAGGAGAGAGTGAATATCGACTTTGACCGCGACTATTTTGATGCTCTAGGCAAGGCGGGAATAAAGATATATTTCCTTATTTGCGATACCCTTGATCTTTACCCCGAGGCCTTCGAGATGTTTGACAGAGAGGTACGTCTTCTTCTTGAAGCGGTTCCTGACGCTTATATAATTCCCAGAATAGGTATGCACCCAACAAATGAATGGATAAAGCAAAATCCGGACGAGTGCGTTAAATATTCCGACGGTGAGAGCCCTCCCGTACATCTCTTCTCCGAATCGTACGAAACAGATCTCCCAGCACACTATTCCCTCGCCTCTGAAAAGTGGCGCACGGATATGTCGGTTGCACTAACGAAAACCTTGCAAAAAATCAAGGAGCAGCCCTATTCAGATAGGATAATCGGATATTTTCTTGCAGCGGGCGGTACTTCCGAGTGGTATTATATGCTTCCCGTCATAGATAATGAAAACAAGAGAACTCTCGGGTACAGCAAGGCGTTTAAGCGTGAATTTAGCAAATATCTTACAGAAAAATACGGCACGGACGAAAATTTGCAGGCACACTGGAAAAATCCGACTGCAACTCTTGCCGACCCGCCTATTCCCGAGTTTGATAAGCACTATTACGTCGATGATATTGACAAGGATTCAACGATTCCGAAAATCAGAATGTACGCGAATACGAAAACACCTCCATCGCCGAAAAACGGATACAATTTCGGCTCATTCCCCGACTTCGACAATTCTACCGACGTTTACGATTTTTACAGAGCTTGGAATATTTCAACAGCAGACTCGGTGCTTCACTTTGCGAAGACCATTAAGCGCTTTGACCCAGAATACCTTGTTGGCGCCTTTTACGGCTCGCAGGGCTGTATAAATCATATAATTTCAAGCTCATCGGGCGGTAACGTCAAGGTGCTTGAGAGCGAATATATAGATTTTCTTGCTGCACCTGGAGTTTACGAGAACAGACTCAGCGGTGGCTGCACCGGTCAAAGAGAGGTTCAGGATTCCTTTGCTCTTCATAATAAGATCTATATTGTAGAGGACGACGCGAGAACGCTGGCAGAGGGAGAATATCACAAAAATCTCTACCAAATCTACGATATGACAGACTCTATTAACGTCTTAAAGCGCGAGTTTGGAAGAACGTTATGTGAGGATGTGCAGGCATGGTGGTTTGACCAGCTTATCGGCGGAGGAAGGTACAAATATCCAGAGATTTACGAGCTTTTTGCCGAGCAGCAAAAGATTGCCGCTGACGCTTATTCTTTGGACAGAAGAAAATGCTCCGAAATCGCTCTGATAATAGACGAGGAGAGCATGCAGGCAGTGTCGCACCATACGACGAGAACCGCCGTAGAGCTTTTCAGGAACTACGAGCTTGCAAAGGTTGGCGCCCCGATAGACCAATATTACCACAACGATATGTCAGACCCGAATATGCCGAGCTATAAGCTCTACGTATTCTTAAACGTTTTCGTTCTGACCCCCGAAGAGCGCGAAGCTATACACAAAAAGCTGAAGGCTGACGGTGCCACAGCTCTTTGGCTATACGCCCCGGGTATGATAGATACGACAAAAATCAACGGCAAGGCTTCAGCGGAAAACGTGGAAGCACTGACGGGTATCAAGTGCGAGATAGATACCGCCAAGCACGACTCGGTATTCAGATGGAACGGCGAGGATCACCCCATTACACGTGCGTTTGATAACCGAGCGCTTTACGGTTGCTTTGACAGGCGACGTATAATGTCCCTTATCGGTCAGAAATACGACCCTAAATACCTCTATGATACATATATGTACCCGACGGTTTATTCTATTGATGATGGTGCAAAAAACCTTGCTTATTTCCTAACGACAGGTATTCCCGCAGTTACTCTCAAGGAATGCGACGGCTTCACGTCTATTCTTCACGGCTCAAAATTCTTAAAGAGCGACGAGCTTCGCGAGATCGCAAGATTTGCAGGCTGTCATATTTACAGCGAGGGTGACGATACCTTCTACGCAAACAAAAATTTCGTCACACACCACTCCACCGAAACCGGAAAAAAGAAAATCAATTTCGGCAGAAGGGTTTCTCCATTTGAGGTGTACGAAAAAAGGTTCTACGGTAGGGACACATGCGAGATAGAATTTGACGCATATCTTGGCGAAACGAAAATGTTCAAGTTGCTTTAATACCACGACGCTCCAAGCTGTTTTTATGGTTTGGAGCGTTTTTGTAAACTTATATTGTCAAATATGGTAATTATCGGTGCTTTATCACCAGATTATGCTCGGAGAAATCTGCTAATTTTGGAATTTCCGTTGTTGAAAACTAATTTTTTCGTTCTATGAAAAAGTGTAATACCGCTTGACACGTGTATAAAAAGGTGATAGAATATATAAAGTATTATTTTTATCGCATTTTAGGAGGACAAAATGAGTCGCAAAATGATGAAGGGTATATCAACACTCAACCCTGTTGACGTTGAAAGAGACTATTATCTCTTTACGGTGGACTACGCGATTTCGCACGGCTTTGACCACTACCAGCTCATAGGGCCGATACACGATCAAGTGAAGGGCAATATCGACGGTATGACCTTCTCTAAAAAATACGCACAGTTTAACGGTGAGAAGAATGCAGAATACGTAAACTACTGTCTTGACGTTGTGAACGAGGGACTTGAAAAGCTATCTGTCGCCGGTGTCAAAACATATATGTGGCACCACGAGCTTGACCTGCCCTACGGCTTTGGCGAAGCGTTTCCCGAGGCGCTTAACGAGTACGGTGACGTTGAGGTAACGCACCCGAAGGTAAAGGATTATCTTGAAAACAAGATAATAGACTTTTTTGACAGCTATCCGAAAATGGACGGTATTATTCTCACGCTTCACGAAACGAAGGTGCCGCTCCTTAAGCTGAAAAACCAGAAGCTTGACCCTATCGGAAGGGTAAAATTCGTCACAGAAATTCTCTACAAGACCTGCAAGGCTCTCGGAAAGGAGCTTATAGTTCGTCCTTTTGCCAGCATTGAAGAGGATTACGAGATGATGACAAAGGCATACGAGGAGATCTCTCCCGAGCTTATCATTATGGACAAGTGGACGCAGTTTGACTGGTCGCTCTGCCTTCCTAACAATAAATTCTATGCAAAAATAAAGAAAAATCCTCTCTTTGTTGAAACCGACATTTTCGGCGAATTCTTCGGCAAGGGCAGACTTCCCTTAATGCTAAAGGATCATATAACGGAAAAATTCGCTTACTGTGAAAAATTCTCACCCGTCGGTTACGTTTCCCGTATTGACAGAGCAGGAAGAGACCCCTTTGGCGAGGTAAACGAGGTGAACCTCAACATAATGCACGCAGCTCTCTCGGGTGAGGACGTTGACGAAGCGATAAACGCCTTCTTTACCGAGAGGTACGGCGAGGCGGCAGATGGTGTGCGCGAGATTATGGAAGGCACGGAGGACATCCTCAAAAAAGTCATATACCTGAAAGGATACTATTATAGCCAGCTCAGCCTCTTCCCCTATCTCAACCACTGTAAGAATCATTTCTATTTTGAGATGATGAGAGACGACTATGCAATCAAATCAAACGAATGGTTTATCCCTATCGGATGGGATAGAGGAACGCTTGACGGTGTGCTTGCCGAAAAGGCAGAGGCGGTGAGGGCTGCTGAAATAGCTCTTGAAAAGCTGACTGAGCTTTCTGATAAAATGGACGAAGAGCTCTATAAGAACCTTTATACAAAGTTCAAAAACCTTGAGCTTGTGTCGAAGATTTGGGAGCAGATGACACTCGTCTATTACAGCTACGCAAAGTTCTTTGAATACGGGGATTCAAGCTATGAGACTATGCTCTATTCGGCAATTGACTCACTCGTTTCTCTGAACGAGAGCGGAAAGGCAGCGCTTGGCGACGATTTCTACTGCATCAGCGGCGACAGCCTTGTCGGCGGCGGAAGATACGAGCTTATTGATATGTTCGTCAAGGACGTCAAGGAAACATTCCTTATAGAAAAGGCAGAAATTACAGAGCTTGATAGCGAAGGGCTTTACGATTACGTAATCCCCGGAGCTTGTACCGAGGGCCACAAGCTGATGAAGGAGGTCAATTTCAGCGACACTCTTATCATCGATGGCAAAATATGCCGTATTCCCGGCAACAAGGCCGCATGGAGCACAATCAACGCTCACGGCTGGTTCAGCTACGAGATGGCGGTACAGCCCGGCAAAAGCAACCGCATAATCATAGCGGCCGACAGCGCAACCGATAAGCTTGACGCCAAGGTTACCGTTGGAGATGACTCTTATGAAATTCATAAGAACGGTGATATGCAGGAGCTTGTATTTGATTATACGACAGGCTTAGAGGAAAGCACTCTTCGCGTAAGGATTGATAAAATATCCCCAGATACTCCGAGAATCTATTATATTAAAGTTATGAGCGCCTAAAATCTTTATTTTTTGATTGACATTTTGTTTATTTGATGTTATAATATTCTCAAGGATACTATTTAATATCAGATTGGAGATTTTTATGAAAAAGAGCTTAAAACTTTCACTCCTCACAGTTTCCCTTGCTGTGACAGCCGTTCTGCTCATAGGATGCACCGAAGGATGCGAGCACAAGTTCGGCACAGCTTACCAAACCGATGAAACTCACCACTGGCACGCGTGTGAAAACGGATGCGGTGATGTTCTCGGCAAGGAGGCTCATTCATTTGGCGAGCTTGACGTTACAAAGATGCCCACCTGCGCCGAGAAGGGTGAAGGAACACGCACCTGTACCGATTGCGGTAAGACTATAACCGTTGATATACCTGTAACAACGAATCACACGTACGGCGATACATACGAGCACGACGGTGCAAGCCACTGGAGAACCTGTACCGTATGTAACGGCGCAAAGGAAACTAACAGTCACGTCTTTGACGGTCTTGCATACGACCAAAACAACCACTGGAACACCTGCGTTTGCGGTCAGGCTGATACCGCAACTGCTCACGTATGGAATAGCGGTACTGTAAACGAGGACGGCTCAACCACATATAGCTGTACCGAAGAGAGCTGTAAAGCTACAAAAACAGAGGCTGCAACTCCTCCTGCAGAGGATCACTCTCACTCATATACCGAGAAAGTCGTTACCGAGGCTACCTGTAAGGAAGAGGGCGTTAAGGAATTTAAGTGCAGCTGCGGCTCCTCTTATACCGAGTCTATTGCAAAGACCGCTCACTCCTACACAAGCGGTGATTATATCTATGATGATACTCATCACTGGAAGTCCTGCGTATGCGGAGCTATCCCGGAAACAAAGGATAAGCACGTATTCCCCTCCGAGCCTACCGTTGAAGGAACGCACAAGGTTTACACCTGCATTGATCACTGCGGATATGAGAAGAAGGAAATGATAAGCGTTGAGGACTCCGGCGGTTACGTCGACCCTGACGGTTGGACCTGATTTTCACTGTTATAACTTAATTTTTACAAGCTAAAGCAGCGAGATGCTCTCTCGCTGCTTTTATTTTATATTTACAATAACAAAAAAACAGGCTCGAAGTTTTGCTTCGAGCCTGTCCCACTCCAATCTGTGGGGTATGTTGCTTTGCAGTGGTCTCTTCTGCAAAGCAGATTTTTTCTCCTGCGCGAAAGGATACATACAAACTCACAGTTTGTCGCACGAGAAAAATAAAGCAAATTTTAATTTTGGAGCGCACTACACTCCGTAAAAAATTACACCTTAACGATATTCGGGATAAACGAGCTTGGTTTCAGTAGTCATCGTGGCGTACGCCTCGTCGATGAGTTGCTCCGCATCAACCTTTGAAAGCTCACGCATAACCTCCTCAAGCTTCGGCTGAGTCTTAGGGTGCCTTGGCGTAAATACCGTACAGCAGTCCTCGTAAGGAAGAATTGCCGTATCAAACGTACCGTAATGGCGTGCCTCTTTTATTATTTCATCTTTATCAAGTCCTATACACGGACGAAAAACGGGCATATCAACGACGGAATCCGTAACTCTGATAGCCGCAAGGGTCTGCGACGCAACCTGACCAAGACTTTCGCCGGTTATCAGTGCGTAGCACTTATACTCTCCGGCGCACCGCTCGGCAAGACGCATCATAAATATGCGAAGAAGTATTGTAAAATAGTCCTCCTCGCACTTGTCGCGAAGTTCCTCCTGAATATGAGTAAGCGATATTACGTGAACGTGTATTCTGCCAAGGAACTCGCACATCTCTTCGGCAAGAGTCATAACCTTTTCCCTAGCGCGCTCGGAGGTGTAAGGAAAGGACTCAAAGTGCAGTGCCTCAATCTCAAGGCCGCGCTTTGCCATCATACAACCGGCAACGGGAGAATCGATACCGCCCGAGAGAAGAAGAAGTCCTCGCCCGGCAGATCTTATCGGCAAGCCACCGGCTCCCTTCTCCTGCCCTGCTCTGATATATGCGTTATCATCTCGGATTTCCACCGTGACGGTAACATCTGGGTTGTGAACGTCAACCTTAATACCTCTGACAGAGGAAAGTATAACACCGCCGATCTCGCTTGAGATCTCGGGAGATTTCAGCGGGAATTTTTTATCTGAACGTTTAGCGTCAACCTTAAACGTGCGGGCGCCAAGAAGCTTTTGAGGCAGGTAGTCACGCACGACGCGCTTGATGTCCTCCATATCCTTTTTGCAAACTGCGGCGCGGTTAACTCCGACTATACCAAAGACCTTCTTCGCAGCCTCGTACATTCCGTCCATATCGCAAAGCTCGTCCTGCGGTTCAACGTAAACCGTGCTCTGCTTGAAATATATCTTGAACGCGCCGTAAGGACTTGCTCTGCGGCGCAGCTCCTTAACAAGAGCCGATTCAAAATTCTGCCTGTTTGCGCCCTTCAGAACGACCTCGCCGAATTTACAAAGTATTACCTCCGGTATATCCATCACAACTTCCTTTTTACAAAAATCAAGCGGCAACTGAAATAATTAGCCGTATATATTATAATAAAAAGAAGAGCGAAAGTCAAGAGGTGGAGATATTTTTGTCACTTTTTTGAGCTTTTTACTCTAAAATCATAAAAAATAGCTCCTTTGCCCGTTCCTTGTCCGAAAGCGTTGAGTAAAAAACGACGTTCCTCGAGCGCAGAACAATTCCCACGTCGTCTTTGCAGATAAGAGCGATTCTCTCACGGCACATCTCTAGTGTGTCCGAAACCTCACCATCGTCGCAAACAAAGAACGCGCACTCTGCACCGTAATCGTAATGTCGGTTCAAAAAAATTGCATAATCGCTCGGAAATTCTCCGTAATACGAGTAGATTTTTTCCAGCGTCTGCTCGCTAATATACCCTTCGGAATACTCCGGCTCACCGGACAAAAATACAGGTCCGGAAATGCCGTATGCGCTCATAAACTCGTTCATAAGCTCCTCGGCAGAAACATCAGATTGACAAGAGAAAAGAGAAAGCGCAATTATGAGTGCGATTAAAAACGACAAAATTCGCTTTAACAAAAAAATCACCTCCCAAGAACAAATCTATGAATTAGGGAGGTGATATATTACGAAAATATACCGTATATAATAATTTTTCAAAGTTTTTTAGCTTAAAACGCTATATTTTTTGGTATTTTTTGCGTAATTGAAGGTGTCAGATGAGTGTAAGCTCACCTCTGAGATTTTGCTCCATCCGTTCCTTTATTTCGGATTTGTCAATTCCTATGCTGAAAAGATAATACAACTTTGCGACAGCCGCCTCGGTGGTCATATCGGCACCGCTGACAGCTCCCGCTCCCTTTAATGCAGAGCTGGTTTCATAAGCACCGAGAGATACCGTCCCCGACGGACACTGGGAGCACACAGCAACTACGCTGCCGCAGCTAAAGGCGCGCTTGATTATCGGAATGAGCTCACCGCCGCCACCCGGGATATTACCCGCGCCGAAGGTTTCAAGAACGATACCCGAGAGCTTGTCCGTCATTATTGATTCAAAAAGACTGAACTGTATTCCGGGAAATACCTTAAGAACACCTATCGGCACGTTTGAGAGAGGCTTCAGCGAAATCCCGCCGTCAGAGCCTTCCGCTATGGCAGAATAATTATATTTGATAGTAATTCCTACGTCGGCAAGGTGCGGATAATTCGGCGAATCAAATGCTACAAGATCGTCGGCGCTCATCTTTGTCGCTCTGTTGCCTCTAAGAAGCTTTCCGCTGAAATACAGACACACCTCTCCCACAACGCCGTCACCGGCTATTATCAGCGAGGTGATAAGGTTATCTCTACCGTCACTTCTGACCTCAGAGAGCGGTATCTGCGAGCCAGTGAGAACAACAGGCTTATCAAGACCATCAAGGATAAACGATAGCGCAGACGCAGTATACGCCATAGTATCGGTGCCGTGCAAAACCACGAAGCCGTCGTAATCCGAATAGCTGTTATATATGACCTCTGCAATACTGTTCCACTCCGACACCGTCATATCCGATGAATCAAGCAGGGGCGACATCTCATAAAGCTCCCAAAGCGGAACGTCATCTCGCGCCAGATCATCTATTCGTGAGAGAGCTTCCTTAAAGAAGCCTGATACAGGAGCATAACCCTTGTCGGTCTTCTTCATACCAATGGTTCCGCCCGTGTAAATTATAAGAACCTTTTTCCTGTTTTTCAAGAAAAAATCTCCTTTTTGTTTATTTGTTTGTGTAAAGCAGTTCAATTTTAGCCATTAATCGACTGCAATTATTTACATTCAATCGTTTTTGTTTGATTTTCCACGATTTTCGAGGAGATTATGCTTTATGTCCCAAAGTTTCCTTGAAAGGTCAACGTAATATCTGTGAGGATTCTCAAACCTCTTGACCTCTTCCCATAGCTTTCCGACCTCGCTGCGACAGTAGTCCTGTATCTCTGAGATGTGAGGAAGCTGATATACACACTCACCGTCCTTGAATATCGGAACAAGAAGCTCGCGAACGTAATAATTGGTAACCACCTTCTTTTTCCATGTTTCCACAGGATCAAAGAGAGTGAGCGGTTGACTTTCATCAACCGTTTCATCATAGACGCACAAAAGATCCGCAATAGCAACGTCGGTTTCTTTATCAAAAATGCGGTAGATCTTTTTGAAATGCGGGTTGGTTATTTTCTCCGGGTTTTCCGATATCTTAATTTTAGGAATTATGCCGTCTTCTGACTCCTTGGCAACGAGCTTATAAACACCTCCGAATACGGGGTTTGACTTCGCTGTTATAAGTCTTTCACCAACACCAAATGAATCAATTTTCGCTCCTTGGAGTATAATATCTCTGATTATATTCTCGTCAAGCGAATTTGACACTACTATCTTACAGTCGGTAAAGCCTGCCTCGTCAAGCATCTTTCTTGCCTTTTTGCTAAGGTAGGTTATGTCACCCGAGTCAAGACGAATACCGCATTTTGTTATCCCTTTAGGTAAAAGAACCTCACGGAAGGCACGTATAGCATTCGGAACACCGCTGTTCAGAACGTCGTAGGTGTCTACCAGAAGGGTTGCGTTATCCGGATAAAGATTGCAGTATGCTACGAATGCCTCGTACTCCGTATCAAACATCTGTACCCACGAGTGAGCCATAGTACCTGTTGCGGGAATGGCGTAATCTCTGTCGGATATGGTGCAGGCTGTTGCCGCACAACCTCCGATGTACGCAGCTCTTGCGCCGAGTATAGCGCCGTCAGCACCCTGTGCGCGTCTTGAGCCAAACTCCATAACGGGTCTGCCGTCAGCGGCTCTTACAACTCTGTTTGCCTTAGTAGCGATAAGGGACTGGTGATTTAAGCAAAGGAGCACGAAGGTTTCTATAAACTGCGCCTCAATAGATGGCGCTCTTACCGTCATTATAGGCTCGTTTGGGAATATGGGAGTTCCCTCGGGAACGGCGTAAATATCACCTGTGAAACGGAATTTGGAAAGATATTCAAGAAAGCCCTCCGAGAAGATGCCCTTTTCACGAAGGAAAACAATATCCGCCTCGGTGAATTTAAGATTTTTTATATAATCTATAACCTGCTCGAGTCCTGCCGCTATGGCAAAACCTCCGCCGTCGGGAACCTTGCGGAAGAAAACGTCAAAGTAGGCGATTTCCTCTCCCTTCCCAAGCTCGAAATAGCCATTTGCCATAGTTAGCTCGTAAAAGTCACAAAGTAAAGTTGAGTTTATATTTGACATAAGATTTCACCTCTAAAATTACAAATCAAGCTTCATATCGCCCGTTTTTATCAAACCGAGCTTTCGCATTATTTCATTAAATAAAATAGAAAACAAAGCAGGCAAGACCACACAAACCAGTATAACTCCAAAAATACTCATAGCATCAAAGCCCATATCTCCAAACACACCGATAGGACCTACAAGACCGCACGTACCCATACCTGCGCTGACACCCGTACATTCAAGCTTGAAAATACAAGTTGCTATCGGACCCGTGACGGCAGAGGCTAGGGTAGGTGCGAGCCAAATTATCGGCTTTTTCACAATATTTCCCATTTGGAGCATTGATGTTCCAAGGCCCTGCGCCACAATGCCGCCCCATCTGTTCTCTCGGAATGAGATCACGGCAAATCCAACCATCTGTGCACAGCAGCCGGCAACGGCGGCGCCTCCCGCAAGACCCGTTATACCAATCATGGCGCAAAGCGCGGCAGAGCTTATCGGAAGAGTCAGAACGATACCTACTACTACGGAAATTATTATACCCATAATGAGAGGATAAAGGGTTGTTGCGTAATTTATAAAGTGTCCGAGCCAATACATACACCACGATACGGCAGGACACAGCAGCATTGCCACGAGTCCTCCGACGCCAAGCGTTACCGAAGGGGTAACGAGTATATCAACCTTCGTTGCCTTGGAAACGAGCTTGCCTATTTCGACTGCAAAGAGAACCGCGATAAACGCGCCCGCAGGACCTGCCGTTACCGTTTTCGTCACACCGTCGATAACCATTTCAATTCCGTACGCGTTACCGAACATTCCGACAACTCCTGCAGACAGCATAACCAGCATCGGAGCCTTAAGAGAATGTGCAATAGCTATACCGATAACCGCTCCCGTAGCGCCTCCCGCGCTCGAGAGTAGAGTAAAATATTCCTTTATGACATTGCCGTCGGGTATGTATTTTGCAACCGTGCCGAATATCGTACCCATAAGGAGTGATGCGAAGAGGCCGAGCGCCATAGCGCTCATTGCATCGACGAAGTATGCCTTTGCAGAAAGCAATACGCCTTTTTTCTCAAGATAGCCCACAAATTTGTTTTTCTTTTTTGCGTTTTCCATTGTTTTGTCCTCGTTTTTTTGCGAAAAATATTAATTTATTTATTTAAGGTGCGTTCTCTGTCAATATACCCCTGCAAAATTATCTCCGCAGAAAGAGTATCGACAGCGTCGCGCCTCTTTTTACCGTAAGTTCCGGAGCCGTCAAGGAAGCGGTACGCCACCATTGTCGTCATTCGCTCGTCGTAAAAATCTATCGGTATATCGGTGAGCGTTGATAAAATTTCTGCAAATGCCTTTACCACATCGGCTCGAGGCCCCTCACTGCCGTCCATATTCTTCGGCAAACCGACTATTATTTTTTTACAGCCTCGGCGCTCCGCCTCCTCTGCCACTCTCATCGCTGTATTTTTCATACCGCCGAGGGAGAGGGTGCAAATACCGCTGGCAAGCACACCGGAAACGTCACATTCCGCAATTCCCGTACGCTTGTCGCCGTAATCAACACCAAGATATTTTCCGTGACTTATATCCATTTTTTATTTCCTTAAAATTATATTTTCTCATATACGAAAAGCCTGAAATCCGCAGTACACTCAAGAGAGTCAAGACCTGCAAGACGAGCCTTATTCTCAGGGCTTGTACGGTAGGCATAGGGCGTCATCATAAAGAGAGAGCTGACAGCCTCCCTCGAGTTAAGGTGCATAATATACGTAAGCGACTCGTCCGAGATGAGCTTGAAGCCCCGAATCGCCGTATCGGCAACGGTATTTTTATAAGGCGTGTCATAAATTTTCGCCTTTAGCTCATATAAATGCTCTTCTCCGGGAATCGCCATAATAAAGCGTCCGCCGCTTTTAAGAACACGCCGCGTTTCATCAAGTGCTAGGGGCGAGAAGGTGTTTATCACGGTGTCAACAGAGCCGTCAGGCAGGGGTATATGATACGAGCCTGCTACAACGGCGCTTATGCGTTTGTTTTTCTTCGCAAGCTCCCTTACCGCGTCCTTTGAAATATCAAAGGCTAAAACATTCGTATCAGCGTCACGCTCGTGCAAGGCGCGCTCGACAAAATCTGTGTAATATCCCTCTCCCGAGCCGGCGTCAAGAAGCACACAACACTCATTGGTATACTGCAAAACGAGGGAGGACAGCTTTTCCGCAAGAGGACTGTAAAAGCCGAAGGCAAGAAACTCACGTCTTGCTAGTACCATATCCTTATTATCGCCGTGAACTCCCCCAGAGCTTCCGAGAAGCAAATTATAGTAGCCGCCCTTTGCTCTGTCATAAGAGTGGCCTTCACGGCAGATAGCACACCCGTCTTTTTCTACTAGTTTATTCTTACATTTAGGACACAAAAAGAGCATTTTGACAATCCTTGTTTACATTTTTATATTTCCGGAACTATATATCCCTTTTCATCAAGAGCTTTACCGATACGGTCGAGAGTTTCTTCCGAATCCGCCCTCACCGTGTGGTAATGGTAACCTGACGTAATATGCATAAGCTCGGTTGACTTACCGCTCTTAATACCGTCTATAAGCTGGTCAATACCGCGCTTTGAAAAGATATTAAGCTTTCCCTCAATCTTGCCGTACACCTTATGCCAGACGAAAACGTTGACCACAGTCCCGCCAAGTTCAACGATGCGCGAAAGCTCGTCAGCAGTATCGGCACTCGTGTGTCTGACCTTAAAGACACGCTCCTTAAGCGGTGTTTTCTTAACCACATAGCCGTTGTGGGTTGAAATTATATCGTACCCAGAGGCTCTAAGCAGCGCGATATCCTGAACTATTATCTGCCTCGAGCAACCGAGACGTGCTGCAAGCTCACCTCCGCTTACGGCATCCTGTGCAGAAACCAAAATTGACGCGATTTCTCCTCTTCTTTTATCAGCCTTCACGCAAAAGGAACCTCCTATACCTTTAATTTCCATAGTATTATAGCACATCTTTTTACATCTGTCAAGTTATCTGTAAACTTTTCTGAAAATATTTTATATTACATCAAATTTTCAAGTATATTTTTCTCTGCATTCGGGGAGGATATTATCGTTATGAAAAAATATCTGTTGCTTTTTTTGATAGGCGGGGTTGGCTACGGGACACTTGAGCTTCTGTGGCGTGGATATACCCACTGGACCATGATTATAGCGGGCGGAATATGCTTCACGCTCTTTTCTATTATATCCGATATATTTGAAGGTACAAATCTTTTTATAAAAAGCATTATAGCCGCGATAACGATAACCGTTGTTGAGCTTTCGTTTGGTGTAGCATTCAATATTATTTTGGGGATGAACGTTTGGGATTACGGAAATATCCCTCTTAATTTTCTCGGGCAGATATGTCTAAGGTTTTCGCTTCTATGGTTTTTGCTCTCTTCCCTATTTTTACCCTTTGCAGAAAAAGTGGGGCGTTTGTTTGAAAAAAATGACGCAAGGCAGAACTAATGCCGCCTTACGTCATTTTTTCTATTTTTACGGACGTCGTATAGTGAGATTAAGCACAAGGGAGATTACCGAGAGTGCCAAAAGAAGCATAAACGGCAGGGTGTATCCGCCGCTTGAAGACATCAACGTGCTGGAGAGGGTTGCAACGAAGGAGGCACACATAAGATTAAAGTTCATAACTCCCAGGTTCGCTGCAAAGTGCTTTGTGCCATAGAATGCCGATGTAAATGCAGAAGCGACCGTAGGAGAGGTTCCGTAGGACATACCGGTCAGGCAAAGACCTATGATACAAAGGGGAAGATTGCTTATGCTTACCGCAAGGAGTGTGACTCCCGCAGCAATGATGGTTAGAATACTTGCCGCAATCATCGTAAATCTGCGTCCCATAGAATCAAACACGGCGCCCGTGATAATTCTGCCAAGTCCGTTACAAACGGCAAGAACACCAACGAGAGTTGTCGCAAGAGCGGCCTCTGCTCCAACCGAGAGCGCAAGGTCACGAGCAAAGCTGATAACGGAGCTGCCGACAGCCGTTATGCATATAAGGCAAACGAATGCACGCCAGAAGGTAAAGCGACGAATCATCTCGGTAGGCTTATAATCCTTGATTTCAAAGTCCTCGGATTTTGCGCCTCCGGATTTCTTCGGAGCCGGAAGAGTCACCGAGTCATCAGGACGCTTTATGAAGAAGGCTGACAATGTGATAACTATGCCGAGGGCTATGCCGAGAATTATGTACGTATTTCTCCAGCCAAAATTGGTCTTAAACATCATATCCGCAAGGTTGCCGAGTATAAGACTGCTTGCGCCAAAGCCCATCATAAGAGCGCCCGATGAAAGACCTTTTCTATCAGGGAACCACGAGTTGACCGTTGAAATTATAACTATATACGCAATTCCGATACCAAGTCCTGACACTACGGCATAGGTAATATAAAGCAAAAGCGCACCGCCCTCGCCGATAAAGCTTGTAAGCACGAATCCGAGTCCTGCAAGAATACCGGAAATGATTACGGTAATCTTTGTTCCAAGCTTCTTAACCATCCAGCTTGACACAAGACCGCCAAGACAGAAAAAGCACATAGTCAGCGTGAAATTCAGAGCTAAGGCATCAGCCGCGAATCCTAGTTCTATTGCAAAAGGCACCTTAAGTATAGACCACGCGTAAATTATGCCCGCAAAGAGCATTGTAACAACGCCGACGGCAAGCATCAGCCAGCGGACCGATAGGGATTTTGTTGTGTTCATAGCTTGTTTTCCTAAAAAAATCCTTTTTTCTTCATATTATAACATAATACAAGAGTCTTGTCAACTGCTGTACTGTATAAGAGATAAATTACAAATGAAAAAGTTTGCTTCTAGATATTGACATAAAATGAATTTTGTGCTAAAATACTATAGGTATTTATATATGGGAATACCCTGCTACTTTAGGTGGCAGGATTCCAAAAGTTAATATAGGGGTATAGCCAAGCGGCTTAGGATTGCGGGTTTGACTCCGTCACTCGTAGTTCCGCATA
>JAFTPV010000018.1 GCA_017463125.1 Clostridia bacterium
ACCCACGGGACCCATTTATGGGTGGTAAATAACCCTTGCATGGCTGGCAGGCCAATCTGAAGCGCACTTGTGCGCCGCCAGTAGTATTAGGGCTATGCCCGAAACTGAAATACCCCCCGTTAGACGGGGGGATATTTATTTATCATTCTGCAACGAAGATGTAAGGGTATATTTCCTGTCCGCCGTCGATTGAATATATCTCAACGTCAGGGTAGGTGGATCTTACGTAGTCCTCAAGAATGGCGCCCTCTTCTGCGGTTGCATCAGTTCCTACGAATACCGTAAGCATAAATTTGTCGCCGGATTTCAAGAGAAGGTCGATAAGGGCAAATGCTGCTGACTTTTTATCGGGATTGGAAACTACAATTTCCTTATTCATAATACCGATGGTATCACCCTCGTTTACGTGAACGCCGTTCATATCGGCATCTCTTATTGCGGGAGAAATATAAGCCGACGTAACTCTGGAGATTGCCTCGTCGGCCTCTGTCAAGAGCTCTTCGGGAGATGATGTGTCAAAATTCATCGAGGAAAGGGCAACGTAACCGGCACCGATCGTTTTTGCCGGAACTACGTAAACCTTTGCGTCCTCATAAATTTCAGCCGCCTGCGAAGCCGCCATCATGATGTTGCTGTTGTTAGGGAAAACGAAGATGTTTTCAGCATTGATTTTCTTGAAAGCGTCTATAAAATCGCTGGTAGACGGATTGTTTGTCTGACCGCCGCTTACAATTTCATTTGCACCAAGCTCGCGGAAAAGAGCCTCTATGCCGGGGCCGTTGCTGACCATTACAATGCCGTTCTTGATTTTGGGCATTTTTTCTTTCTGCTCGTATTTATCATCGTTTTCTTGGAGTTCTGTATGTTGAATTGACATATTTTCAATCTTTACGGAAATGAATTCGCCAACCTTTCGCATATAAGCGAGAACTCGCTCGGGAGTCATCGTGTGTACGTGAATTTTAACGATGCTCTCGGTTTTGAATGCTACGATAGAATCTCCGATTTTGGATAAATAGAGCTTCAGCGCATCAATATTGTAAGCATCTATGTCGGTTTTCTTATTTTGAAGCTGCACGAGAAGCTCTGTGCAGTATCCGTATGTCATTTCGCTATCAGGACCAAAGGCGCTTTCTGCCTGTGCAGACTTCGTTGGCATCGTGATAGGCTCAAAATCTGCGTCTATCTCTTCACCGTTGAGCACTCGGTTTAGTCCGTCAATGATATAGAGAAGTCCCGCACCACCGCTATCGACAACTCCTGCTTCACTGAGCGCTGGCAAAAGCTCGGGCGTTCTTTCAAGCGAAGCGTTCATCTCCTTTACCAAATCGGCAAATAGCGTTTGCACCGTGCTTCTCGGGGTAATGCGGCTTACTGCGTATTCGACTGCCTCGCGCGCAACAGTAAGTATCGTACCCTCCGTAGGTGTCATAACGGACGTATACGCCTGCTCGACACCAAGCTCAAGTGCGTGTCCGAGCTCTTTAGAGTTTGCGGTTTCAACGTTTTCAAGTCCCTTTGCCATTCCCGCAAAGAACTGTGAGAGAATAACTCCCGAGTTTCCTCTTGCGCCGAGAAGCATACCGCGTGATGCAACCTTAAGCACTTCTGCAAGGTCGTCCGTTTCGATATTGTTGAGAGGTGCTACACCGCTATCAATAGTCATACTCATATTGTCGCCGGTGTCACCGTCAGGAACAGGGAAGACGTTAAGCTTGTTTACCTCTTCCGCGTTAGCACGAAGCTCTGATGCACCGCCTCGCAGCATTTTTGCAAACAGTATGCCGCCAAGATTTTTGAGGCTTATCTTCTTTTGCTTATTCTGATTTGCAGAAGCCTTAGCCTCCGTTTTTTTGGCTGACTTTGTATTTTCCTTTTTTGCATCTTTTTTTGCGGGTGATTTCTTGGATTTTGAATTCTCCGCCTCTTTTTTCATAGGAAGCTTGGATTCGGAATTTTTTGTAGCCTTGACCTTGTCGGAAGCCTTATTTTCGTTCCTCTGTTTCGTGTTTTCGGCATTTGCTTTTTGCGGCTTTTTAGGTTCTGCCGCGTTTTTTTTGCCTTTGTTTTCGTTTTCGTCTGACTTGAACATATAATCAGCTCCTGTTTTTTATCGTTCTTTTCCTTCAAAGAAGAGTGCTAGTGTACCGGGACCTGCATGAGCGCCGATAACCGTGCCGACGTTTGTTATTATTTCGGTTTCGGCACCGTATTTTTCTTTCAAAATTTTGCTTAAAAGTATTGCATCGTTTTCACAACTTGCGTGAGAAATATAGGTTCTGGTGCCATGCGTTAAGGCAAGCTCGCCGTACTTTGCCGCAAGTGTTTCGATTGCCGCTCTTCTGCCGCGAATCTTAGATACGCTAACGAGATGACCCTCCCTGTCAACGTGTAAAATTGGCTTAATGCCGAGCATATTTCCGACTAGTGCAACGGTGGGGCTGACTCGTCCGCCTCTCTTGAGATACACTAGGTCGTCAACAGTAAACCAATGGCATATACTCTGCTTTTTCTGCTCTGCAAGATCTCTTGCCTCGTCAATAGTTGCTCCGTTTTCTTTAGCATCAAGAACAAGACGTAAGAGCAGGGCAAGTCCCGCAGATGCACAGAGTGTGTCGACTGTGTATATTTTTCTTTCGGGATATTTTTGTGAAAGCTCTTCTTTTGCAAGCCTTGCGGAGTTAAAGGTTGTGCTTAATCCAGAAGAAAAGCCGAGATACAGTATATCCTTTCCTTCTTTTACAAGGTGCTCAAAGCTTTCTAAAAACGATTCGCTGTTTACAGCAGATGTTTTTGCAACGGAGCCGGCTTTCATTTTAGAATAAAAGTCATTGATCTCCATCTCGTCGTTTTTGTACTCCTTCTCGGAGTCGTTAAAGCGGAAGGTTAAGGATAGGCTGTAAACTCCCCACTTGTTTAATGTTTCGCCGGATAAATCGCAAGATGAATCCGTGAATATTACATAGTTATTCATTTTATTCTCCTAAAATCAATTGATATGACTAATACCAATTATTAGCATATAAATAGAAACCAATCAAAAATTATATGAAAAGACATTTTACCTCCTGTGCATTTTTTTAATTTAGGTTGACAAATATGTAGAATTTGTCAATTTTCCCAACCCGAACTATTATACACTAAAAAAGCACTTTTGTCAATCTTTATTTTTTGAGCGATATAATTTGGATGTTTTATCACAAAAAATAAGCGGTCTGAAAAATACAAACCGCTTAAATTTTTGGTGCCGGTAGTCGGGGTCGAACCGACACGGTATTGCTACCTTCGGATTTTGAGTCCGACGCGTCTGCCAATTCCACCATACCGGCATTTTGACTGCAAGTTTTTGCAATCACGCTGTTAATTATAACATATCAAAGCCTAAAAATCAAGACTTTCTGTAAAAAAAATAATATCGGCATAAAATACTATTGTAATTTTCCAAAAAATAATGTATAATATATTTATAAAATATTTGGTAGGATTGGAGGGGGTATTTTGGAATATAGCTTTGAGCCCTGTAAAGTTACTGCTTCCAATATGAATGCTTTGATAAAAGAGCACGCCCTTTTATCCGAAAGGCGTATTTGTGAGCTGTACGAGCTCGCGGTGGCTGCATCTGATTTTTCATCTTCTCTTATTGGTGATGGTTTTGGTATTTATGAGGCTCTCTCTTTGATTGCCGAAGGGTATCCCGCGATTTCAGATACGGCTAAGTCAGACCTGATTAACCGTTTTAATAAAAATATATTTTCGCTTGAGCTGTTTGATAAAACCGTTTTTTCTGCCCTTTACGTTGAGGCTATTAAAAAATGCGGAATAGATTTGACAGAGGAGGAGCTTTTTGATATAGAAGAGAAGCCCGACCAAACCTTCGTGTATGTCAAAAATACCTTTGCAGATGAAGCGTATGATGTTTTTTCTCAAGAATTCAGCGACCCAAGAGTAAGGTATGCGAAGAATTTCCGAGAGGCGCTTAAAATGGTGTCGGACGGTGAGGTTACATATTGTCTTTTGCCTCTTGAAGAGCGAGGTATAAGGCTCTCCTCGATATCCGAGCTCATACTTCAAGGTGACTGTAAGATTAATTCGGTTACCCCGGTTTTCGGCTTTGACGGAGCTGCTGATATAAAATATGCCCTTGTTTCAAAGCATTTTTGCGTTCCGCCGCTTAACAAAGACGATGACAGATATTTTGAAATACGTATCCCCTCGGACGCCTCTCCCTCCGTATCCGACGTCCTGTACGCGTGTGAGCGTTACGGCGTAACGGTTTACAGGGTTGACACGCTGCCGTTTACTAAGGACGGAGAAAGGAAAAAATATTTTTCCATCGTGCTCTCAGGCGAGGGAGTAGATTTTTCTGCTCTGATAGTATTTTTAACGCTTTTTGTTCCGGATTATACAGCCGTAGGTATGTATAAAAATCTTGAATTTTAATAGAATGGAGATGTATATGAAAAAAAAACTTGAATATAAAACCAGAGGCACCTGTTCAAGACAGGTTACCGTTGAGGTTGATGACGGGGTTATTACCGCATGCTCATTTCTTGGCGGGTGTTCGGGAAATACGCAGGGAGTTGCCTCGCTCGTCGTAGGCATGAAGGTAGACGACGCTATTAATAAGCTCCGAGGCATAAAATGCGGATTTAAGGATACGTCGTGTCCCGATCAGCTTGCTCTTGCACTTGAAAAAATAAAAGATTAAATTAAAGAGAGGTATATTTTATGCAAATGTATGAAGTCGAATATCAGAAATGGCTGGGTTCCGATGTTCTTAATGAAAAAGAGCTTTCCGAGCTTGAGTCCATACGTAATAACGAGGAGGCGAAGGCTCTGAGATTTTCTGCACCAATGGATTTCGGTACTGCGGGACTTCGTTCTACTATGTACATGGGTATTGGTTGTATGAACCGCTTTACAGTTGCACAAACCACTCGCGGAATTGCCGCACTTGTTAAGAAGGCGGGAGGTGAAGCGCGCGGTGTTGCTATCGCTTACGATTCGCGTAATAATTCGCGTGAGTTTGCCCGTGTCAGCGCATGCGTTCTTGCGGCGGCAGGTATTAAGGTATATATTTTTGACGATATTCGCCCCACCCCTGAGCTCTCCTTTGCAGTAAGGGAAACGGGCGCTCTGGCAGGTATTAATATTACAGCATCTCATAATCCCAAGGAATATAACGGTTATAAGGCTTATTGGGAGGACGGAGCGCAGATAAGTCCGGAGCAGGCGTCAGTCGTATCTGCGGAAAGGGCGAAATTTGATTGTCTTGACACATCGGGTATTGCCGATTACGATGAGGCAAAGGCTTTGGGGCTTATAACAGAGCTTTCCACCGATTTTGATGAGAAATATTTGGCGGCAGTACTTGCTACCTCCGTAAATCCTAAAGCAGTAAGCGACGTTTCAGATGAGCTCAAGGTTGTTTATACTCCTCTTCACGGGGCGGGCTATAAGCTTGTTCCCGAGGTGTTCTCACGCGTAGGACTCAAGCATCTTTACACAGTAGACGCCCAGATGACTCCCGATGGCAATTTCCCGACGGTAAGTAAACCTAATCCCGAGTACGCGGCAGTATTTGAGCTTGGTATAGAAATCGCTAATAAGGTTGGGTCAAATCTCGTTATCGCAACCGACCCGGACTCCGACAGAGTAGGCGTTATGACAAGAACAGAGGATGGCTCCTTTGCTACCGTTTCGGGCAATCAGATGGGCGCCTTACTTCTTGATTACGTTATAGCCGCGCGCAGAGAACAGGGAACGCTCGGTGAGGGCGCCTTTGCCGTAAAGAGTATCGTTTCCACCGATATGGCGTATAAGATTGCGAAGGATAACGGTATTAAGCTTCACGACGTTTTAACAGGCTTCAAGTTTATCGGCGAGGTTATCAAGAATTATGAAAAGGAAGGAAAGGCGAGTGATTTCCTTCTTGGCTTTGAGGAAAGCTACGGCTACCTTCTCGGCTCTTACGCAAGAGATAAGGATGCCGTTGAGGCTTCGATGATGATACTTGAGATGACTGCGTATTATCAGAAGAAGGGAATGACTCTCTCGGACGCCCTGCGTGAGCTTTACGCAAAGTACGGCTATTACGCAGAGCGCATGATAGATATTTATATGGAGGGGCTTGACGGTATAGAGAGAAGAAAGCGCGTTATGGGCTCGCTTCGTGATAATCCCCCTAAGTCTATCGGAGGCGTGAGAGTTATGCTCGTCGGAGATTATAAGGCGGGTACGGTTGATAATATGCTTGACGGTACGACCTCTCCTACCGGTCAGCCCGCATCTGACGTCCTCTATTACACTCTCGAAAATGAGGATAAGATAATCGTCCGACCCTCTGGCACGGAGCCTAAAATTAAAATTTACGTGCTCGCACACGGTGAGGGCATCGAGGCTATTAATAAGAAGGCTGCGGCTTATGAAGAAGATTCTAGAAGGATGACAGAGGTATAAAGCCTCACAGGACGAAAAAAGTGACCGAAAAACAAAAACACATAAGAAATTTTTCAATAATCGCTCATATAGATCACGGTAAGTCGACTCTCGCTGACAGAATTCTTGAAAAGACTAGAACGGTTGCCACTCGTGATATGGAGGAGCAGCTTCTTGATAATATGGATCTTGAACGTGAGCGCGGCATTACAATTAAGGCCAGAGCGATAAGGCTTTCATATACTGCAAAAAACGGCGAGGAGTATATCTATAACCTCATAGACACACCCGGCCACGTTGACTTTGGTTACGAGGTATCCCGCTCACTCAAGGCGTGCGAGGGAGCACTGCTTGTCGTAGATGCTACGCAGGGCGTTGAGGCGCAGACCTTGGCTAACGCTTATCTTGCAATAGATAACGACCTCGAGATTTTGCCCGTTATAAATAAGATAGATCTTGCATCTGCTGATATTGAGGGCGCGCGCCGTGAAATAGAGGATATTATCGGAATCCCGGCAGACGAATGTCCCGCCGTTTCTGCAAAGAACGGCTTGAATATTGAGGACGTTTTGGAAAAAATAACGACAGATATTCCCGCACCCGAAGGTGACACCGATGCGCCTCTCAAGGCTCTTATTTTCGATTCATACTACGATGCATATCTTGGCGTTGTAGTATATATACGCATCTTTGACGGAAGGGTGAGGGCCGGTGATAAGATAAGACTTATGTCTACCGGCGCAGAATTTGAGGTTTTCGAGGTCGGAACTATGGAGCCCTTCGGACTTTCGAGGTGTGACGCACTTTCGGCAGGAGAGGTTGGCTATATTACAGCATCCATAAAGACAGTCGGAGATACGAAGGTTGGCGATACGATAACTCTTGCGTCAAGGCCTGCTGACGATGCGCTTCCGGGCTTCCGAGAGGTACACCCAATGGTGTACTCGGGTATTTATCCCGCTGACGGTGCAAGATACGGTGATCTTCGCGAGGCACTTGAGAAGCTCCAGCTCAACGACGCATCTCTAGTATTCGAGCCCGAAACCTCGATAGCACTCGGATTTGGCTTCCGTTGCGGCTTCCTAGGTCTTTTACACATGGAGATAATAGAGGAGAGGCTTGAGCGCGAGTTTAATCTCGATCTTATAACAACAGCACCGTCTGTTATATATAAGGTAGAGCTTCGTAACGGCGAAACCGTTATGATAGATAACCCCTCAAAGTTCCCGACAGCAGACGAGATAGCTACCGCCTACGAGCCTATAATGAAGGCGACTATAATTACCCCCACCGACTATATCGGCGGAATAATGGATCTCTGTCAGGAAAGACGCGGAGTATTTATTGATATGAAATATATCGATACCGAGCGCGCTGAGATACATTACGAGCTTCCTCTTAACGAAATAATCTACGATTTCTTTGACGCATTAAAGAGCCGTACAAAAGGCTATGCATCACTCGACTATGAGCTTAAGGGTTACAAGGCTTCAAAGCTTGTTAAGCTTGATTTTATGCTTAACGGTGAGGTTGTAGACGCGCTGTCATTCATCGTCTTTGAGGAGAGAGCATACGGCAGAGCTAGAAAAATTGCCGAAAAGCTTAAGGAAAACATTCCGCGCCAGCTCTTTGAAATTCCTATTCAGGCAACCATAGGCTCGAAGATTATCGCCAGAGAAACCGTAAAGGCAATGCGTAAGGACGTTCTTGCAAAGTGCTATGGCGGTGATATTACGAGAAAAAAGAAGCTGCTTGAAAAGCAGAAGGAAGGTAAGAAGAAGATGCGTAAGCTCGGCAGTGTTGAGGTTACTCCCGAGGCGTTTATGGCAGTTCTCCGACTTGATGATGAAAACTGATCCTATCGGGCTTTACGTCCATATTCCTTTCTGCGTGAAAAAATGCGCTTACTGCGATTTTTGCTCGTATCCGTATGAGGATATTTCTTGGCGAGAGGATTATATTCGCAGGATTTGCTGTGAAATATCCGCATACGAGGGAAAAAAAATCAAGGTAAACAGCATATTTTTCGGGGGAGGAACCCCGTCGCTTCTTACGGAGGCTGAATTTAGGTATATCGTCTGTGCAATCAAGAAATCTTTTATCATTTCAGATGATGTAGAGTTCACTATTGAGGCTAACCCCAAAACTCTGACGGAGAAAAATCTTACCTCGTATATTGATTGCGGAGTAAACCGCATTAGTATTGGATTGCAGTCAATTCACGAAAACGAGCTGAAATCTTTAGGCAGAATACATAATTTTTCGGATTTTGTAGATTTGTACAATCTTGCAAGGAGCCTCGGGATAGATAATATAAACGTAGATTTGATGTACGGGATTCCCGAGCAGACGAAGGAGAGCTTTGCTGAAACGCTGAACTCTTTGATAGAGCTTGCTCCCGAGCACATTTCGGTTTACGGTTTGATGCTGGAGGAGGGAACCCCGCTATATAAAAACAGAGATACCATCACCCTTCCGACAGAAGACGAGGAGTGCGATATGTATTATCTTGCTTCGCAGAAGCTTTCTTTAGCCGGATATTCTCACTATGAGATATCCAATTATGCAATGGGTGGGTACGAGTGTCGCCATAATCTCAAGTATTGGAAATGTGAGGAGTATATAGGCGTCGGAGTTAGCGCACATTCCTGTTTTGACGGTGTGAGATTTGCAAATCCGGACGGCATTTCTGAATATTTAGATGTAAATTGCAAAAAATATATTACGGAAGATACAGATAGCACGGATAAGGCTTACGAATACGTTATGCTGTGCTTAAGGCTTGCCGAGGGGCTCTCGCTTTCTGATTATTTATCTCGCTTCGGTGTAGATTTTTTGACGGGCAGAGAATCTATGATTGAGAGATTATGTGCCCTTGGTTATCTTTGCGTGCAGGGCGACAGACTCTTTTTAACGGATAGGGGCTTTTACGTAAGTAATGCAATTCTTTGCGAGTTGATATAAAAAGCACTTGACATTTACATCGATATAGTATAAAATATAAGCAATAAGATAGATTGGAGTTATAAAAATGGCTGATATTGAAAAGAATATTAATGAAGAGGTTGATGAGCTTGGCGAATCTCCCGTCTTCACCCTTACTGATGAGGAAACCGGTGAGGAGTGCGACTTTGAGCTTCTTGCAAGAGCCACGATAGACGAAAAGCTCTATTTTGCCCTTGTTCCCGCTGACGATGAGGATGCGGAGGAGTACGTTATTCTCAGAGTTTCCGAGGACGGTGACGATATCCTTATGGAGAGCATCGAGGACGATGACGAATTTGACAAGGTAGAGGAGTATTTCAACGATCTCTTCTTCTCCGAGGTTGATTACGACGAGGAATGATATTTTTCCTGCGTGGTGCGTGATATTGTGATATTTGAACCTACACACATTGCTAGGGAGTCCGGATAAACTTCTGCTTTCGGGATGCAGGCCTCCCGCCGAGGGCGCTTGCCTTAAATGGTGACCCCCTCACCAGCGGACGTTGGAAGCGCAAAGTGGCAGAGAGGACACCCACCTGGATTTACCGGGTTAAAACTTTTACTTTACACGGCCTCGCGGGGTTCCATAAAGAGATAATCTGTTTTTTCGGGTTATCTCTTTTCTTTTTTTTGCGTACGGTACTCGTCTTTTTTTATTTGCCATTGCATATATTTTTATAAGAAAATGAAAGGAAAATGAAAAATATGCAAGCAGGCATGGCGGGATTAAGCTTGGAAGAGGTTACGCTCTCCCGTGAAAAATATGGCAGTAATATGCTGACGAGGGAGGTTGGCAAGAGCTTTTTAAGACGATTTTTAGATAATCTCTCCGACCCGATTATAAAAATATTGCTTATTGCTCTGGCGGTTGAGGTGATTTTTACATTCGGAAACTGTAATTTCTTTGAAATCGGCGGAATAGTTGCCGCAATTTTGATTTCAACAACGGTATCAACGCTTTCCGAGTACAGAAGCGAAAAGGCCTTTGAAAAAATGAACGAGGACGCAAATGAGGCTGAAGCTTCGGTAATACGGGAGGGGAAAATAGTAAAAATCCCGATATCCGAGATTGTTGTCGGTGATATAGTATATCTTAACGCCGGAGAAAAGATATGCGCTGACGGAACGTTAATTTCTGGCAAGATAAGCGTTGACCAATCGGCTCTTAACGGTGAGAGCGTGGAATGCCGTAAGGAAGCGGGGCAGGCGTACGGCTGGGAGCTATCGTCGAAAAGCAGAGTCTTTAGGGGAACGATTATTACCGAGGGAAATGGGATAATGCGCGTCGGACGAGTGGGTAACTCTACCTATTACGGTATGGTAGCAAAGGACGTGCAGACAGAAACACGCGAAAGCCCCTTGAAGCTCAGACTCTCGACTTTGGCGACTCAAATAAGCCGTATAGGGTACGTTGTTGCGCTGGTTGTTGGAGCGTGTTATCTCTTTTCCGCCTTCGTTGTTGACAATTCCTTCTCACCTGAGGAAATAGCCGCGTATTTCAAAAATTACAGAGCTGTTTTTGAAACCTTACTCCACGCCCTCACGCTTATGATAACCGTCGTAGTCGTTGCCGCGCCGGAAGGACTGCCGATGATGATAACGGTTGTGCTTTCAGCCAATATGAAGCGAATGTTAAATGATAAAATATTGGTAAAAAAGCTTGTTGGTATAGAAACGGCAGGGTCGATGAATATACTTTTTACCGATAAAACGGGAACCCTTACCGTAGGCAGACCAGAGTGTGACAGGATCATAACCTCTGATTCTACGTATAAAAGCGTAAGAGCGCTCTCGGAGTGCAAAAAGCTCTTTGAATACCTTAATATTTCCGCAAAATATAATACGGATATCGTTAAAAACGGAAAAGCGCTTGCCTCCGGCAATACTACCGACAAGGCTGTTTTTGCTTTCTTTGAGGATAGTAAAGCTCCAAGTCTTACGGTTAAAGAGAAAATCCCGTTTAGCAGTGACCGTAAATTCTCCTCCGTTACCTTAAGCGATGGCAGAGTTTTTATAAAAGGGGCAGCGGAGGTTATATTAAAGGACGCAAAATATGCAATTAACGACAAAGGCGAGCGTATAAGGCTTAACTCCTCCGAAATTTTTTCAAAATATCACGAAGCCGCAGCCTCGGGGCAGAGGGTTATATGCGTTGCCATGAAGGATTCTCAGGGTGCTGATACGGTTTTTTTAGCCCTCGTTGTTATGAAGGATAAGGTAAGGCGCGGCGTTGTAGATGCAGTAAGCGACGTTATACGTGCAGGTATACAGATTGTTATGATAACCGGCGACTCAAAAGAAACGGCAACCGCTATAGCAGGCGAGTGCGGAATAATGGGCAAGGAGCATTTGGCGCTAAGCAGCGCAGAGCTATCCGCTATGACTGATGATAGAGTAAAAGAAATTATGCCAAGGCTTCGCGTGGTTGCCAGAGCGCTTCCAAGCGACAAAGCACGCCTTGTAAGACTGTCGCAGGAGTTGGATCTGGTCGTTGGAATGACGGGTGACGGTATAAATGACGCGCCGGCGCTTAAAATATGCGACGTTGGCTTTAGTATGGGGGCGGGAACCGATATTGCAAAAAGCGCCTCCGATATAGTCATTCTCGATAACAGCTTTACCGCAATATCAAAAACCGTGCTGTACGGCAGAACCATTTTCAAATCAATAAGAAAATTCATAACCTTCCAGCTAATAATGAATTTTGCAGCCTGCGGAGTTTCATTACTCGGTCAGTTTATAGGGATAGATACTCCTATAACTATTATCCAAATGCTGTGGGTCAATATAATTATGGATACTCTTGGCGGCCTTGCCTTTGCCGGAGAGCCGCCGCTTGAATACTATATGTACGAAAAGCCGAAGCGGCGTGACGAGCCAATACTGTCAAAGGAAATGTTAAAGCGAATACTCTTTCAGGGGGGGTATTCCTTGGGGATATGTATTTTCTTCCTGACCTCCTTTGTTTTCAAGGATATTTATAACTATTATTCTTCGCCCGATGCCTTTTACACCGCTTTTTACGCGCTCTTCATTTTCACAGGGATATTTAACTGCTTTGGTGCCCGCTCGGAACGGTTGTGGCTTTTTTCTAACATTACGAAAAACAAGCTCTTCGTCATTATAATGCTTGCGATTTCTGTAATACAAATGTTTATGATATACTATGGAGGTACCGTTTTCAGATGCGTACCGTTAACGTTTAGGGAAATATGGTTTGCGCTATTATTGGCATTTACGGTAATACCGTTTGATTTTATCAGGCGGATCGTAGAAAAATTGAAATAATACTTATAAGAGCTTGTAATATTTGTAAGCTGAACGATTATCAAATTTCGACAATTCTATCTTTTGCTAGGCTTCTTGGGATAAATATGAAATTTATACGCCTATGAAAATAATTGATATGTGCTTTTGGAAAATCGGTATTCAGCATTATTTATCTACACACAGAAACGCTCTGTTGATGAGTTGAATTTATAAAATATGTATTTAAATCTCGTTATTTTATAAAGTATTGAAACAAAAAACACATCACAAAGGAATTTTCCGGAGTGATGTGTCTTTTTTATTCAGTTAAGAATTAGAAGTTAAACTTCTTTCTTCCAACATAGGAAGTGTGGAGAGCGTGGTGAGCTGCGTGACAGCCGTAACCGCCCTTGAAGTAGTTATCGTAAACTTCCTTGATGATGGGGTTCTGGTGAGACTTTCTCATCTCCATCGCCTTATCCTGATCGTAGAGAGCCTTTGCTCTTACGCTCTTCAAGTCAACAGTATCTCTTACGTACTGAGGCTGGATAGGCTGACCGCCGCCGTTTACGCAACCGCCAGGACAACCCATGATCTCAACGAAGGTCCAGTCAGCTTCGCCGGAAGTGATCTTGTCCATAACAATCTTAGCGTTTGCAGCACCGGAAGCAACGCAAACCTTAATGTCCATACCTGCGATATTGTAGGTAGCTTCCTTAAGACCAGCGGTTCCACGAACCTCGTGGAAGTCAAGCTCCTTGTTATCCTTGCCGGTGAGAACGTCGTTAGCGGTACGGAGAGCAGCCTCCATAACACCACCGGTAGCACCGAAGATAATAGCAGCACCTGTGTCAACACCGAATGCGGGATCGAAGTCCTCATCGGGAAGGGCAGTGAACTTAAGACCTGCGCGACTGATCATTCTTGCAAGCTCACGGGTAGTGAGAGCAACATCAACGTCAGCGATTCCTTCGCCTGCTGCGGACATATCATCTCTGCCAACCTCGAACTTCTTCGCGGTACAGGGCATGATAGAAACTACGAATACGTCCTTAGGATCATATCCCATCTTGTCTGCCCAGTAGGTCTTGAGAAGGGCGCCGCCCATCTGCTGTGGAGACTTGCAGGAAGAAAGATGATTTACCATATCGGGATAGTAGTATTCGCAGAACTTAACCCATCCGGGTGAGCAGGATGTGATCATAGGAAGTGTGCCACCGTTCTTAACTCTCTCGAGAAGCTCGGTTGCTTCCTCAACGATAGTGAAGTCTGCCGCAGTATTTGTGTCAAATACCTTCTCAAAGCCGAGTCTTCTGAGAGCTGCAACCATCTTTCCTTCAACGTTAGTTCCGATAGGCATATCGAAGCACTCACCGAGAGTTGCTCTGATAGAGGGAGCAGTCTGAACTACAACGTGCTTTGTAGGATCAGCGAGCGCTGCCCAAACCTTGTCGGTATCGTCACGCTCAACGAGAGCAGCGGTAGGACATACTGCCGTACACTGACCGCAGGAGATACAGGGGGTATCACTAAGCGAGAGAGCGAAGGGCTGACCAATGCAGGTATCAATACCTCTGTTATTAGCGCCGATAACCGAAACGTATTGCTCTTCGCAAACAGCAACGCATCTGCGGCAGAGGATACACTTGTTGTTATCTCTTACAAGGTGGGGGGTAGAGTAGTCCAGCTCGTAGGTGGGCTTGAATCCCTCGAAGGCGTGAGAATCAACGCCGTACTCAAGGCAGAGCTTCTGAAGCTCGCAGTTCGTGGAACGGGAGCAGGAGAGGCAGTTCATATCGTGAGTGGAGAGGATAAGCTCAAGAGTGGTCTTTCTTGCAGCTCTAACCTTGGGAGTGTTGGTCTGAATAGCCATACCCTCGGTTACAGGGTAAACGCATGCGGTAACAAGTCCTCTTGCACCGGTAGCTTCAACAACGCAGATACGGCAAGCACCGATCTCGTTCTTTTCTTTCATATAGCAGAGGGTAGGAATTTCTACGCCTGCCGCACGGGCAGCTTCAAGAATAGTAGCGCCCTTGGGTACGCTTACAGCAATACCGTTAACAGTTACATTTAACATTTCCATTTCAGCGTACTCCTTTCATTACTTCTTGGAAATTGCACCGAACTTACAGCCTGCGATACAAGCACCGCACTTGATACACTTGGAGGTATCAATAGTATAAGATGGAAGCTTGTGACCGGGAGCAACGTAGTCGGTTTTGGAGATACAATCAACAGGGCAGTTCTTAGCGCACTTGCCACAGCCGATACACTTATCCTGATCGATAACGATGGAAAGAAGGCTCTTACATACACCCGCAGGACACTTCTTATCTACAACGTGAGCAATATACTCCTCACGGAAGAACTTAAGAGTTGCAAGAACGGGGTTGGGAGCTGTCTGACCAAGACCGCAAAGAGAATTTGCCTTTATGTAGTTGCAAAGCTCTTCGAGTTTGTCAATATCCTCGAGAGTACCCTTACCCTCGGTGATCTTATCAAGGATCTCGAGAAGGCGCTTTGTACCAACACGACAGGGAGTACACTTACCGCAGGACTCGTCAACCGTGAACTCAAGGAGGAACTTAGCCATATCAACCATACAGTTGTCCTCGTCCATAACGATAAGACCGCCCGAACCCATCATACAGCCGAGAGCTACAAGGTTATCGTAGTCAACCTCGGTATTGATAAGGCTTGCGGGGATACAACCGCCGGAGGGACCGCCTGTCTGTGCTGCCTTGAATTTCTTTCCGTTAGGAATACCGCCGCCTATCTCGTTGATAATGGTGTCAAGAGTAACACCCATAGGAATCTCAACAAGACCTGTGTGTTCAATCTTACCGCCAAGAGCGAATACCTTAGTACCCTTGGACTTCTCGGTACCCATAGAGGAGAACCATTCAGCGCCCTTAAGAATGATCTGAGGAATGTTAGCAAAGGTCTCAACGTTGTTTTCAACGGTGGGCTTGCCAAACAGACCCTTAACTGCGGGATAGGGAGGACGGGGACGAGGCTCACCGCGATTACCCTCGATAGAGGTCATAAGAGCAGTTTCCTCACCGCAGACGAATGCGCCTGCACCAAGCTTGATCTCAAGGTCGAAATCAAAACCGGACTCAAATATGTTTTTGCCAAGGAGACCGTATGCCTTAGCGTCGTCAATAGCCTTCTGAAGACGGGTAACGGCGATAGGATACTCAGCTCTTACGTAAACGTAACCCTTGGTCGCGCCAACTGCGTAACCGCAGATGGTCATAGCCTCAATGATACAGTGGGGGTCGCCCTCAAGAATAGAACGGTCCATGAACGCACCGGGGTCGCCCTCGTCCGCGTTACAAACGACATACTTCTGATCAGCCTTGTTAGGTGCGCAAAGAGCCCACTTACGACCTGTGGGGAAGCCTCCGCCTCCTCTTCCGCGAAGACCGGAGTCGGTAACAACCTTGATAACGTCCTCGGGAGTCATCTCGGTGAGAACCTTACCGAGTGCCGCGTAACCGTCCATAGCGATGTATTCCTCAATATCGTCTGGGTTGATAACACCGCAGTTACGAAGAACGATACGCTTCTGGGACTTATAGAATGCCGTGTCGGAAAGGGAAACGTCCTTTGCCGCCTTTTCTACTATCTCGTCAGCACCGGTGTCGGAGTAAACAAGACGCTCAACAACTCTACCCTTGAGAAGATGCTCCTCAACGATTTCAGCAACGTCAGCCTCCTGTACTCTGCTATAGAAGGTTCCCTCGGGATAGATAATAACGATAGGACCGAGAGCACAAAGACCGAAGCAACCTGTCTGAACGAGCTTTACCTCTTCTGCAAGTCCAAACTTTTCAATATTCTCGTTAAAAGCCTTCTGCAGAGTTTGGCTTCCGGATGAGGTACAGCCTGTACCGCCACAAATAAGTACGTGTGAACGAATCATAACTTACCTCCCGATTAATTGACAGATGCTACGGTATATTCCGTAACAATATTGCCATTCTTTAAGTGCTTTTCAACGACTTCCTTTACCTTGTCGGAAGTCATCTTAACGTAGGTAACCTTTTCTTTTCCTGCCTCGTATACCTCAACGATAGGCTCGAGCTGGCACAGACCAACACAACCGGTCTGGGTTACAGTAACCTTGTCGTAAAGCCCCGCATTGTTTACCTCTTCAACAAATGCGTTAAGCACAGGACGTGCGCCTGCTGCAATTCCGCAGGTAGCCATACCGACTACAACGCGAATCTCGCCGCTACCTTCGCGCAAAACGATCTTGCTTTTCATTTTTTCTTTGATTGCTTGGAGTTCAGCCAAAGATTTCATTTTTTGTGTTTCCTTTCTGAAAATACTCTATATTTGAAATTAATCAAATCTCGGTTATGCCAAGGCTTTATTGACCTTGGGCGTATTGCTCCGTAAGATTATCCTTGATCCATGTAAGGATCTCGAAGGAATCAAGCGGAATACCCTCAAGAACCTCGCGAACCTCCCGTGTGTCAAAAAGGACCGAGAGATTTTTTTGAGGGTGTGTGTGCTTGAAGACGAAATCAACGTCGGGATGACCTTGTACCAGGGTGACAATTGATGAAATTACGTCGCCAAGCGGTGTGAAATCAATATGTTTTTTGAAAAATTTTGCAAAAATACGTGTTCCGTGCTCCTTGGGATATTTGTATACGTGCTTTGACACTATCTCAATCCCACCGCCCGTTTGCTCTGCGGCAAATTTTAAGAGCGGAATACCAAGTCCGACCTTTCTCGTCGTTCTCGTCGTGTAAAAGGGATTAGTCACGGACAGGAGCGTTTGTTCCGTCATACCGATGCCGTTATCCGTAACGGCAATAGTGAGAATATCGTCATTCTCCTCAATGGCGATTTCAACGAGAGTTGCCTTCGCCTTAACCGAGTTTTCCGTAATATCTAAAATATTGAGTGACAATTCCTTCATATAAATTTACCTCTCAACATTTGAAATAACTCACGGGTTACACGAGCAGAGCTGTACGGCTCGTCGTCGAGGATAAAGAAATTCTCCTTATCTTTCATATCGGTAAGATAGTGCGCATCGGAGCTTATGATAAAATTCGATTTATCAATACCGAACCTTGCGGAAAATTCATCGGCACGACCACCGTCGTGAAGCTCGTAGAGAGTAAAATCGTCGTTGTCCGGAATAGTACCGAGTATTGCTACTATGCCGTTTGCGTCCCTGTCGATGTGAGCAGGGTAGCATACGCCGTTATAGCTTGTAACGATTTCACTGACGCTTTCAATAGAAATATCCGTTGCGTTAATAAGCAAAAATTCCTCTTCGGCAACTATATTGTCCTCACTGTCGAGCACTAACTGATTCCCGAATATATTCGGTTTGTTTTTTACCTTAATTCTGTGGTCGTCAACATATTTACCGAATGACATTGCGTCCTCCAAAAGCTCGAAAAGACATACAACGTGAATATCCTCGGATGTAGTAAGCTCCATACCCGCAATGGGAATTAAACCGTATTTTTTTGCAGCGGAGAAAAACGCAGGGCAATTTTTTGTAGTATTATGGTCTGTTAATGCTATTATGTTAAGACCGCAAAGCGTTGCCATGCCGGCAATATTATTGGGGGTGTTATCGTCATCGGCGCAGGGGGAAAGACAGGAGTGAATGTGCAGATCATAATAGTAACGGTTCATTGAATGATCCCCGAAATCTTAAGTGCTGCTTCATACGTGGAAAGATTGGTCGTAATGACGTTTATTCCCTTGCTGTTTGCAACGGAAATCACGTCGCTTCCCAGAACAACCCCTTCCGTCAAAACTATTGCCGATACGTCAGCAAGCGATGCTACGGCAACGACGTTTACGTTGGACATAATAGTGAGCCAAAGATCGCCTTGCGAGGCCTTACCCATAACCCAGCTTAAAAGATCGCCGATATAAACACCCGAAATTTCTTTTTCGGGGCAGGGGGCGCATTGAACGTCAAATCCCGACGCGCTTACAAGTTCAGATACCGTCATTCGCTCTCCTCCTTATCCTTCTGACACCAGAAATCTTTTATGTGACAGTCCTCGGCAGAGGCGAGCTTTTTAATAACGTCCTCGGCAAAGGCGCGACAATTGGGAGCGCCACACGTACCGCAGTCGATACCAGGAAGGGTAGCCCTGAAGCTCTGAATATCCGCCATCATTCTCATCGACTCTGCAATAGAGCCGCCAAGACGGGAGATTGAATTATATTCCGGCATATCCTCAAAGAGATAATCCGCAGGAATGTAGTTCTGCTCATCCTTGGGAAGAGAGTTTTGAGATACCGGAAGGTATCTTCTTAACGTCTGGAGCTTTACCTTTGCGATAAACGGATTCTGTACGTTGAGAACTCCGCCGACGCAACCGCCCGTACAGGCGTTCAGCTCAATAAACTCAAGGGGAGGGATCGTTCCGTTCTCCATCTGATCAAGAACGTGAATGACGTTCTCAATTCCGTCTGCCGCGAGATAATCCTCGTTGAAGATGGCCGTAGCCTCTCCGCCCGATCTCGCCCAACCAAGACCAATGCGGCCGGATTCCGATAGCGGAAGAATGTCCTCTTCCTTGCGCATCTTTCCGATAAGCAGGAAATAAATATCACTTATCGAAACCACCTCGTCAACCTCGCTCTTATATCCTGCGAATCCGTTTTTTACATAGCTGGCCTTTGCGGGACAGGGGGAGATGAAGCAGATCCCAATGTCGGAGTCAAGAAGCTCTGGGTGCGTATCCCTTGCGCGCTTTCTTGCAAGCTTTGCCGCAACCTCCATCGGTGGAAGCATGTGTATCACGTGCTCTGAAAGAGAGGGGAAGCGCAGGCTGATAAGCCTCATAATTACGGGACAGGCAGAGCTGATTGCGGGCTTTTTAATACCCTCGGTGCCAAGATAAAGGCGAGTGTAAGCAGATACGAGCTCGGCAGCCTTTGATACCTCGTATACATCGTCAAAGCCAATCTTAAGAAGTCCGTTAAGAACGTAATCGACGTCGTCAAGATTATCAAACTGACCGTAAAGGGAAGGCGCCGGGAGCGCAATCTTCCACTTAAAGCGATCCATATCGGCAAGTTTGCTGCAAACGGCGCGCTTTGCTTTATGCGGACAGTAACGTATACAGGCACCGCAGTCGATGCATTTTGCCGCATCGATTACCGCGTGACCGTTTTTGATCCTGATTGCTTCGGTGGGACAATGCTTTAAGCAGGTTGTACACCCGGTGCATTTACTTGCATCAAGAAGAACCGAATGCTCGTAAACATTCATACACAGCCCTCCTTATACATAATTCGCATAACGATACGTGTGCCGACACCTACAGTTGATTCAACCGTCATGGTATCGCTGTTCTTTTTCATATTAGGGAGACCCATTCCGGCGCCGAAGCCCAAAGAACGAATGCTGTCAGGCGCGGTTGAATAACCAGCTTGCATGGCTTGTTCAATATCCTTAATACCCGGTCCGTGATCCTCAAGTATAATTTCTATGTAATCTTCACAAACATTGACCTCGGCAGTGCCTCCGCCCGCGTGAATTACCATATTTATCTCTCCCTCGTACATAGCGATGGAAACTCTTCTTATAATTTCTGAATCAAGACCAAGTTGACGTAAATTTTTCTTCACCTGGACAGATGCCTGACCGGCTGAAGTAAAATCATCTCCCTCAACGTTGAAGCGAAAAGTAAGATTTTCGCTCATTTTGTAACCTCTGAGGTTCCTACGAGTCCGTTTGAATAAAGAAGACCGCAGGTGTTATATAAAGTCTTATTCGTACTCATCATAACGATTCCGTTTTCTTTAGCGAGTGCAAGCATTTCATCGCTCGGAACCTTTGAGCGAACAAAGACGATGCATACCATATCCATCATCAAGGCAGTGCGTATTACCTGCGGGTTGACAAGTCCGGTAAGCAGTACGGCTTGATCAGTGACGTAAGCGAGAACGTCGCTCATAAGATCACAACCAAACGCCGAATATACGTGTTTGCCGAGATTTTCCTCGCAGCAGAGTACCTTTGCGTCAAGCAATTCCTGCATTCTTGAGATTTTCATAGCATTACCTCAAAATTAAAAAAATAAATTAGTTAGAATATTTAGCAACAATACCCTTAACGTCGTCAACGGTAAGTCTGCCGTAAACGTCCTCGTTTACCGTAAGAACGGGCGCAAGACCGCACGCACCTATGCAACGGGATGCCGTAAGAGAAAAGCTTCTGTCAGCGGTACACTCATCACCGCCGATGCCAAGAACCTCTTGGAGCTTGTTGTAAATGTCGCCCGAGCCCTTAACGTAACAAGCCGTTCCAAGACATACGGCAATGTGGTTGTTACCCTTGGGGGAAAGCGAGAACTGTGCGTAGAAGGTAGCTACGCCGTAAACCTTTTCAAGCGGTACGTCCATACCGTCGGCAATCTTGTTTTGTACTTCGATGGGAAGATAGCCATAGATCCCCTGAGCTTCCTGCATGACAGCCATAAGGCGGCTCTTGTCGCCCTTATACTTGTCAATAACTGCATTAAGCTGCGCTTCCTGCTCCGCAGTTCCTACAAAAGGAATGCTGGAAAGCTTTTTGAGCATAATTAAAATCCTCCTTTTTTCGTCATGAATGCATAATACACCCATTGTTACTATTATAACACGCGTATATTAAAAAAGCAAGAGTAAAATTGATTTTTTTTTAACAATCTAATAGGTTTTTGTTAAAAAATGCTGTAAATTAAGGAAAAAATGAGCAAAATATAACAAAAAAAGGCAAGTGACGGTTAAAATCACTTGCCTAAAAATCAAAATATCTTTGTAAAGATTACGTTTCCCTCAAAATCCTTTACCGTAAAGCATCTGTTTTCATATATCATATATGTTCTCGGATTGTTCTCCTTGGGTAGTGCGGCAGAGCCGGGATTAAGGTAGCAGTTACCGTTTCCGAACTCGACGCATTTGAGAACGTGGGTGTGTCCGTGAAGAAGAATATCGCCTTTGTTAAGCGGAGGAGGCGTTTCTGTATTGTGGTGATGGCCGTGAGTAGCAAATACCGTCAAGCCGTCAAGCGATAGCAGGGCGTAGTCCGCGAGAATAGGAAAGTCAAGCACCATCTGATCAACCTCACCGTCGCAGTTACCCTTTACCGCGAGGATGTTTTCTTTATTAGCGTTAAGTAGCGCTATAACGCTTTTGGGCGCGTAGGTTTTAGGTAGGTCGTTGCGGGGACCGTGATACAGAAGGTCACCGAGCAAAACGAGCTTTTCGCATTTTTCCTCTGAAAAAGCCTTAAGTACGAGCTCCGTGCTTTCAAGATCTCCGTGTAAATCGGAGGCAATAAGTAATTTCATAAGCATCTCCCAAAACTAATATATATTATTTTAGCATTTTTGCGGCGTTTTTTCAATATAATTTGGAAAAAAAGAAAAAAATTCTCAAAAAGGTATTGATTTTTTTTGATGAATGTGATATAATAGCTACAACTGTGCGTATGCTCTTTTGTATACCGGTGTAATTATCAGGATGGTCCTCTGCTATGCTCTGTACGAACATCCGTAGTATGAAGGAGGCCGTTAAAATGGAAAAAATCCAGGCTTTTGTAAGTGAGCAGCTTAAGACCGAGCTCCCCAAGTTCGGCATCGGCGATGGCGTAAAGGTTTACGTTAAGATCGTCGAGGGTGAGAAGGAAAGAATTCAGATGTTCGAGGGTACCGTTATTGCTAAGCACGGTGGCGGAATCTCCGAGACCTTTACTGTAAGACGTGTTTCTTACGGTGTAGGTGTTGAGAAAACCTTCCCCCTTCATTCTCCCAACGTTGATAAGATCGTAGTATTCCGCGAGGCAAAGGTTCGCCGCGCGAAGCTCTACTATCTCCGTTCGAGAGTTGGTAAGGCAGCTAAGGTTAAAGAGAAGATCTAAGCAAGTCTTACGATACAAAAAGCAGGGTACAAGCCCTGCTTTTTGTTATTCTTGACAATAGGTGTGAAATATGGTATAATATTACTGTAAAATAACAAAGAGGGGTGGAAGATATGAGAAAATTCTGTTTTGTTCTGTTAATGCTTGTTACTCTTGTTGCAATGCTTGCGTTTGGAGCAACGGTGTACTTTTACTTTAACGTTACCTCCTCCGGCGTAATCGGTGATGTTATCGGAAGTGCTATGCTTTTACCTGTTGCTATGATTATACAGCTAGGCGCAGCGGCGCTATCGGTAATTTTGTCACTTATATGTCTTGGATCTGAGGAGAGGGGAACAAAGAAAGCGTCTATCGTTGTCCTTTTATCCATGATTTTTCAAGCATTGGTTGTTCTTTATATATTTTACATGTTGCAGGCTTGATATAAGAAAGACCGCCTCTCGAGAGGCGGTCTTTCTGTTACGCCATATTTTCGGTGAGCTTTGTGCCACCTAGGATATGGAAATGAAGGTGCTTTACCGACTGGCAGCCGTCCTCTCCGATATTGGATACTATTCTGTATCCGTTTTTTAAGCCAAGCTCTGCCGCGATTTTAGGAATAGCGACGAAGATATTGGCAACGGCAGTAGAATTTTCTTTCGTAATATCATCGGCCGAGGAAATATGCGCTTTAGGGACTACAAGACAGTGAACAGGTGCTTGGGGATTAATGTCGAGGAAGGCGTAGCAGTACTCGTCCTCGTAAACCTTCTTTGAGGGAATATCACCGTTAATAATAGCACAGAATAAGCAATCCATAAAAGATTACCGCCTTTCGTTTTCGTTGCAAATATATTTTATCATAAGTTAAGGAATAATTCAATAGAAATTCTTTATTTTTCTCATTTAATAATAACGGGACTTGACTTTTTCGCCGTTTTAATATAATATAGTAATGTAATAAAATTCGGAGAAGGGTATGCCATATATAAAATACGAGCTTCCAAATTATCCTTGCGGTGAGGATATATGGGATAGGCTAGCTGCTGAAACACGTCCTATCGTAGTTTACGGAATGGGAAACGGAGCGGACAAGCTGATTAAACGATTTGATAAATACGGAATAAAGATAGCTGATTTCTTTGCCTCTGACGGCTTCGTGCGTGGTCATAGCTTTCACGGCATGCGTGTAAAGTCCTTTTCTGAGATAAAAGAAAGCTATGACGATTTCGTTATAGTATTGTCTTTTGCGTCAAACAGAAAAGACGTTCTTGATATGCTAATAAAGATTAATGAAGACTTTGAGATGTATGTTCCCGATATGCCTATAGCAAACGAGGAAGAGTATTTTGACAGGGAGTTTTACAACGAAAACTATAACGAGATAGTTAAGGCGTATGATTCGCTTGCTGACACTGACTCGAAAAACGCGTATGCAGCTATGATTAATTATAAGCTTACGGGTAAGATGAAGTACCTTCTCGACGCGTATAGCGAGGTTGAGGAAATCTACTCCCTTATGCCGAAGGAAAATATAAGAGTTGCCATAGACGCTGGCGCCTACAACGGTGATACCGCGAGGGAGATGAAGGCAAATTTTCCTAATCTCAAAAAAATATACGCCATCGAGCCTGATAAGAGGAATTTCAAAAAACTCTCTATATATTCCGAGGCAGAAATAAAAATCGAAGTTCAACCCATAAATGCGGCGGTATGGAGTGAGTGCGCGGTCGGCGAGTTTTCCGATAGTGGAAACCGCAACTCAACACTTTCGGCTACTGCCTCCTTTGAGCATAAGGAAACCGAGATCCCCTTGATAGCCGTTGATAGTTTAGCGTGTGAAAAAATCGACTACATAAAGTACGACGTTGAAGGGGCAGAATACGAGGCGCTTGTAGGCTCTGATAGCGTGATAAAACGCGACGCCCCGACGTTGCTTGTGTCCATATATCACAGAAGCCGCGACGTTTTTTATCTTGTTAATATGCTTTCGTCCGCATATCCTGACTACAAATTACGCCTTCGCCGAACCTTATGCGTTCCGGCGTGGGAAATAAATTTGATTTTAACAAAAAATTGAGGTTATAGTTAATGAAAAGACCCGAGCTTTTATCCCCTGCGGGAAATTTTGAAAAATTGCGTTCTGCCATTCTCTACGGAGCAGACGCCGTATATCTCGCCGGTGAAATATTCGGTATGAGAGCGGCGGCTGACAATTTTTCGGTTCTTGAGCTTTCCGAGGCGGTAAAATACGCTCACGAGCGCGGAGTTAAGGTTTATCTGACGCTTAATACTATGCCGCGTGAGTATGAATATCCGCTTCTTAAAGAATATTTGAACCAGCTTTCAGATATAGGACTTGACGCTATGATAATAGCCGATGTAGGAGTTCTGATGCTCGTTAAGGAAATGCTGCCGAATATGGAAATACATATCTCTACTCAGGCAAACGCCTCAAGCGCCGCAGCCTGCATAGCGTGGTATAAGCTTGGAGCAAAGCGCGTTGTTTTGGCAAGAGAGCTTACGTTAGATGAAATAAAGGCGATAAGAGCCGCCATTCCCGACGATCTTGAAATTGAATGTTTTATTCACGGGTCGATGTGCATATCATATAGCGGAAGGTGTCTTTTGTCAGGTCACATGGTGGGAAGAGATGCCAATCGCGGTATGTGCGCCCAGCCGTGCAGGTGGAACTATACCATTCGCGGCTATGAGATAGAGGAGGAGAAGCGTCCCGACTGCAAGATGCCTATCGAGGAGATAAACGGTGAAACCTTCATTATGGCAAGCCGCGATACCTGTACTATCGAGCATATACCCGAGCTTATAGAAGCTGGAATAAATTCCTTCAAAATAGAGGGAAGAATGAAATCTGCCTACTATACGGCTGTTGTGACAAACACCTATAAAATGGCGATAGATTCTTATTTTTCCG
Source organism: Clostridia bacterium (assembly GCA_017463125.1). Lineage (GTDB taxonomy): Bacteria > Bacillota > Clostridia > Oscillospirales > CAG-272 > UBA1740. The sequence goes on from JAFTPV010000018.1 coordinate 25,491, forward strand.
GTAATTATGCTTATGATCCTAACTGGTACACCGAGCTTGAGTCCGTAAGTCATAGGGATTACCATACAGGCTACTACTTTACCGATCCGCGTGCTGACGCGAACACGACGGCAAACAACGGATACATTAGGGATAAAGCATTTCTTGCGGTCGCTGTAGAATATGATGCAGAGCGGGGGATAGCTAAATTCACCCAGAGAAACAAGATGTGCCTAGGTGACGAGATAGAGCTTCTTTCACCCGGAAAAATAGGTCAAGAAATGTGCGTGACGGCGCTCTATGATGAGGAAGGGAATCCTATCGAGGATACAAAGCATCCCTATATGACCTTCTATATGAAGGTTGACACGGAAATGCGCGCCGGCGATATTATAAGAGCAAAGTGAAGAGGTCTTTATGATTATATTTGAGATATTGAAATCGGTGATCCTCGGTATAGTTGAGGGTATTACCGAATGGCTGCCGATAAGCTCTACGGGGCACATAATTTTGGTAGACGAATTTTTGCGTCTGAATATGTCAGATGGCGCAAAGGGAATGTTTGAGGTCGTTATACAGCTCGGGGCTGTTGCTGCTGTGCCGATTTATTTCTTTGACAAGTTAAATCCGTTTTCTAGAACAAAAAACGAGGCAGAGAAGAAAAACACGTGGAAGCTCTGGAGCAAGGTGATAGTCGGTGCTTTGCCTGCGGCGATAGCTGGCGTTTTGCTTGATGATTTTTTGGACGGGTGTTTTTACAACTATTTTGTTGTGGCGCTGATGCTGATTTTGTACGGCGTTATCTTTATCGTGGTCGAGCGTATCAAGCGAAATAAGGCATACAAAATCGAGAGCGTTGACGATATATCCTACGGCGATGCTCTTAAGATAGGCGGTTATCAGGTTCTTTCTCTTATCCCCGGAACCTCGCGCTCCGGTTCAACAATCCTCGGCGGTATGCTCTCGGGTGTTTGCAGGTCTGCAAGTGCCGAGTTCTCCTTCTTTATGGCAATACCGATAATGCTTGGCGCATCAGGGCTCAAGATACTTAAATTTATCCTTGAGGGGCTATCTCTTACGGGAGATGAGATTATCGTTTTGCTTATAGGTATTGCGGTGTCGTTTTTTGTTTCGCTATTCAGTATAAAATTCCTTATGGATTTTGTGAAGCGTCATGATTTTGCCCCGTTTGGAGTTTACAGAATAATACTCGGTATTGCCGTAATACTCTATTTTTTAATAAGAAATTGTTTATAAATAAAAAACGAAGCCTTTTTGCGATTGGCTTCGTTTTTTAGTGTGACTTATTCGTCAAAGGTAATAGTTTTACTGTTAATTGATTTGATTTTAACGAGCGATTCGATCCTATATCCCATAGCGCGAATATCCTTACCGCCGCCGAGATACGCCTTTTCGATAGCAACGCCTGCGCCTGCAACGGTTGCACCGCCCATTTCAGCAATGTGGATAAGCACCTTGATAGCGCTGCCGTTTGCAAGAAAGTCGTCAATTATGAGGACCTTATCGTCCTTTGATATAGCGTTCTTCGATATAATAACATCGTAAACCTGTCCGTGAGTGTAAGATACTACCTTTGTGGTATGATAGTCGTTACCGACAGTAACGCCCCTTGACTTTTTAGCATACACCACAGGTACCTTAAAATACTGTGCGGTAAGACATGCAATACCAATACCGGCAGATTCGATAGTCAAAATTTTGGTTATACCTTCATTTTTGAATCTCTCATACCATTCGGCACCGAGCTTTGATACAAGCTCAACGTCAATCTGATGATTAAGAAACGAGTCAACCTTTAGCACATTGCCGGGTAAAACCTCGGCAGAATCGATAATCCTTTGCTTTAGAATATCCATAATGTATCTCCGTTATATTGTTAATTGTAATCGTTAATTTTATCCCACTCAACTATCTTCTGATTGTTTGAAGATAAAAATTCATTTGCCCGAGTGAAGTGACCGCAGCCGAAGAATCCCGCATAAGCGGAAAGGGGACTGGGGTGGGCGCACTCAAGTACGAGGTGTCGCGGGTTGGTTATAAGCGACTTTTTCGCTCTTGCATTTCTGCCCCAGAGCATAAATACGATAGGCTCGTCCCTTCCATTAAGAATTGAAATTATATTGTCGGTCAGTGTTTCCCAACCATGTCCCAAATGGCTTTGAGGCTGACCCTCGCGTACTGTAAGAGTGGTGTTAAGGAGAAGGACTCCTTGCTTTGCCCAGCCTATAAGCTCGCCGCATTCGGGCTCGGGAATAGAAAGCTCGTTATAAAGCTCCTTGAAAATATTCTTCAGCGATGGTGGAGGCTCAACGCCTCTTTTAACTGAAAAGCAGAGTCCGTGCGCTTGATTTGGTCCGTGATACGGGTCTTGTCCGAGAATGACGACGCGCGTATTCTTATACGATGTAAGCCGAAGGGTGTTATATATATCGTTCATCGGGGGATATACGCGCTGCGTGGAATATTCTTTTTTGAGAAATTCGCGGAGCTCAAGATAATAGCTTTTCTTAAATTCGTCTTTAAGAATTTCGTCCCAATCGTTATTTAATACAACCATGCTGCCTCTCGTAAATAATTATCTGTAAGATATAATAACACAAGTGATGCCAAAAATCAACAGATTTTTTGGATTTTTTTGCTTTGTGAAGAGAATTATTTATTCTTTCTGTACGCTGCGGGCGACGTTCCAATCTTTGAATGGAATATTCTGCTGAAGAAATGTGAGTCGGAATAGCCGACCATTATTGCTATCTGTTTAATAGGCAGGTCTGTGCTTGCAAGTAGGTCGCAGGCGGAGGAGATTCTCATTGTTGTGATGTACTGAACTGGGGAAACACCGGTTATCCTTTTGAAAACGGTGTTATAGCGTGATACGCTTAGCCCTTCCATATTTGCAAGGTCGGGTATTGAAATGTTGAAGTTGTAGGAATTGTTGATATAAAGGAGCGATTTTTTTAACAATTGATCCTTTACGTTGCCGCCTGACACACGTCTTGCGAGGGATATGAGCAAGCGGTCTAGAAGTATTGAAAGCTCGTTATCCTTAAAGGCGTCGTGTTTGATAAAGGTGTTAAATATGTTTTGAAATCTTGCGATAATATTGTCGTCCGACTCAATTTTATTTATTTGAGGATAAATTTTGAGTCCGTACTTCTCAAGAGTCTGCAGAACGTCCGAGCCGGTGAAATGAAGCCACATATATTCAATAATATCGTCCTGCTTATGAGAATATCTATACCTGAATTTAGGAGGGAAGAAGATGAAGGCTCCCGGGGTCATTGTTTCAGTACCGTTTGGCATTATCAGTTCAAGCTCTCCGCGTACGATATACATCAGGTAATAATCAAGGCGTCCGTCTACGTTATCGGTATTAAAATTTGATTGAGTGCGTGTAGTACCTGCACAGTTGACAATCAGGGGCCTTTCAAAAGATTCTCTGCTGCATTTATTAAGACTTGAGTTGTAATAATCGTCGTATGCGTGATAACTTAAGGAGTACATTATAAAATCCTTTCAAAAAAAGTTAAAAAGTCCACCAAACAGTTGAAAAATGTATTGACATTCATCAAAAAATATTATATCATAAGCTGTATAAAAAATCAAGTATTGGAAGGCGTTTTTATATGCAAGAAAATAACACTCAAAAAACTATGATACTTATCGGTGCCGGTTGCCGAGGAAGATGTTATACAGATGCTGCTTTTGAGGACATGCCTGGAGCATTCAAGCTTGTTGCGGTGGCGGAGCCTGTTGACAATTTCAGAGAATACGTAAGAGATAAGCATTCGATACCGGATAATATGTGCTTTAACACGTGGGAGCCTCTTCTTGAAAAGGGCAAAATCGCAGACATTGCTATTATAGCTACTATGGACAGAGATCATCTCGCTCCAACACTTGCGGCAATAGAGTGCGGCTACGATATTTTGCTTGAAAAGCCGGTAGCACCCACTCCCGAGGAGTGCCGTATTATTCAGCGCGCTGCGGAGAAGAAGGGCGTTTTCGTTCTGGTTTGCCACGTGTTAAGATATACGAGGTTCTTCAAAACGCTTAAAAGTATAATCGATAGCGGCGAGATAGGCGAGGTTATGAATATACAGCATATCGAGGCTGTGGGAAACGCTCATCAATCTCATAGCTTTGTCAGAGGAAATTGGCGTAACAGTGACGAATCAACTCCTATGATTTTGCAGAAATGCTGTCACGATATGGATATTCTCGCTTGGCTTGTCGGAAAGAAATGTACCAGAGTTCATTCCTTCGGTCATCTTTCTCATTTTGTGCGTGAAAACGCTCCTCTAGACGCGCCCGAATATTGCATCGACGGCTGTCCTCACGAGGCAGATTGCCCGTACAGCGCACTTAAGCTCTATCTTAACGAGAAGAAAAATGACTGGTTCCGTCCCGCTGCCGCAAGGCGACTTAACCCCACCAACGAGGACGTTGAGCGCGCGATAAAAACTACCGATTACGGCAAGTGCGTTTACAAATGTCCCAATAACGTCGTTGACCACCAGGTTGTAAACCTTGAATTTGAGGATAACGTTTACGCGAGCTTTACGATGAGCGCTTTTACTAAGGGTGGCAGAGAGATAAAGATTATGGGAACGGGTGGAGAAATAAACGGCTCTATGGACAGTCCTATTATCACCGTTTACAGCTTTAAGACCAGAACTACCCGTGAAATAGACATTTCCGACGACTCTATCGGAAATACTCTTGAGTCAGGACACGGAGGAGGAGATACGGGCATCATGCAGGCTCTTCTCGACGTTCTTAATGGTGTTCCGAATGACTCTGCATGCGATATTGCCGAATCGTGTGATAATCACATGATCTCCTTTGCGGCAGAGGAATCTCGCCTTACAGGCAAGGTTATCGATATGGAAGAATACGTAAAAAGATTTTAATATTACATACTGATTTGAACGCACGGCTTTTTGTGAGTGATATGAATTACTCGCTAGCCGTGCGTTTTTTATTAAAATATGAATAAAAATTCAATTTTGAATAAATATTCTATAATTGTAATTGACTTTTTTGTGTAACGGTAGTATAATAATATAGAGTAAATTTTTATAATAAGGAAAATAATATGAACAGAAGACTTGCAAGAGAAAACACTTTTATCCTTATCTTTGAGAGCATATTTAAGCAGGACGAGGTTGCGGAGGAAATATTTACCAAGGCAACCGAAATTCGCGGTCTTGAATATGATGATTATGTGAAGAAAATCTTTTTTGGCTCATACGAGAATTCATCTGTTATCGATGCTGCTGTGGAGAAGCACCTCGTCGGCTGGAGAAGTGAGAGAATTTCTCCTGTATCTAGGGCGTTGATACGTCTTGCCGCATATGAAATAATGTTTGTCGAGGATATTCCCGCCAAGGTTTCTATAAACGAGGCTGTTGAGCTCTCTAAAAAATACGATGATGAAAAATCCTATTCGTTTGTAAACGGCGTTCTTAACGCTCTGTCTGCGGAGTATGCGCGATAATGAATAAGGAAAAGGTTGTTGTAGCTTTTGATACGAGCAATTATACAACGTCCGTTGCCGTGATAGGTGTAGACGGACGCCTTATTGCTAATTTGAAGCACCCTTTAGTCGTAAGAGAAGGGCATCGCGGAATAAGACAAGCGGATGCGGTGTTTTTACATACCGTCAATCTGCCCGTGCTTATGCGTGAGGCGCGTAAATACATAGACGGTAAAGAGGTTGTAGCGGTCGGCGTAAGTGAAAAGCCACGCAACGTGCAGGGCTCGTATATGCCATGCTTTTTGACAGGAGTTTCGGCGGCAGAGAGCTTTGCGGCACCACTTTGTGTACCTGTTTATCGTTTTTCACACCAATGCGGTCATATTATGGCTGTTATATATTCTTCAGGGCGCCATGAGCTTGCAGACGAGAGCTTCGCGGCTCTTCATATTTCCGGAGGAACAACAGAGCTCCTTCGTGTAACCCCTCTGCAGTCAGGATTTGAAACCGAAATAGTAGGCGGAACCCTTGACCTCAACGCAGGTCAGGTTATAGACCGAGTTGGCGTAAATCTGGGTCTGCGTTTTCCTTGTGGCAATGATCTTGAGAAGCTGGCACTTACAAATACTGCAAAAATACCGAAGCGTAAAATTTCAGGGGAAGGAATGGCGGTAAATCTTTCCGGTCTTGAGAATATGGCGCTGAAGCTGTACGAGGACACAAAGGACGCGCCTCTGACGGCGGCGTTTGTTTTTGATTATATAGGTAATGCCGTTTCAAATATTAGTGAAGCGTATATTGAAAAATACGGTGATACACCATTTGTTTATGCGGGCGGAGTTATGTGTAACTCATTAATAAAGAATAAGCTTTCCGAGAAGTTTGACGCGGCATTTGCCGAGCCGGCTCTTTCGTGTGACAATGCGGTTGGCGTGGCAATGCTTGCTCTTACGGCGTATAAAGCGGAGAGAGGGCTTTGATGGATATAAATTTTCTTCGCGAAAGGGAAAACACCGCCCCCTTTTCTGTAACGGAGCTTAATCTATATATTAAAAGCTTGTTAGAAAATAGCCGAACCCTTTGTGCCGTTACGGTAAGAGGTGAGATATCTAATTTTACGGCGCACCGCTCGGGGCATCTTTACTTTTCATTAAAAGATGCGGAGGGGCAGATTAGAGCGGTTATGTTCCGCTCGTCAGCAGCAAGGCTTAAATTTATGCTCGAATCGGGTATGAAGGTTATCGTTCACGGCTCGGTTTCCGTTTATGCAAGGGACGGCTCGTATCAGATTTACGTTTCGTCCGTTCAGCCTGACGGGGTAGGTGCTCTGTATTTAGCCTACGAGCAACTTAAGGCGCGCCTTTGTGACGAAGGGCTTTTTAGTGATGAGCATAAGCTGCCGCTGCCGAGAATACCTTCAAAAATCGGAGTGATCACCTCCTCGACGGGTGCTGCGGTGAGGGATATTATTAACGTTACGGGGAGAAGATTTCCGTTGGCTGATGTTTATATTTATCCCGCGCTGGTTCAAGGCGACGACGCGGAGGAAGATCTTATACGCGGCGTTGATTATTTTGATAAATGCGGCTTTGTTGACGTAATTATAATAGGACGCGGAGGCGGCTCTATTGAGGACCTGTGGGCATTCAACAGCGAGAGGCTGGCAAGGCGTATATACGACGCCGAGGTGCCGATAGTTTCTGCGGTCGGACATGAAACCGATTTTACAATCTGTGATTTCGTTGCTGATATGCGCGCACCAACACCGTCTGCGGCAGCAGAGCTTGTCGTACCGGATATGAAGGATCTTATCCTGCGTATTGAGGATTATTATGAACGCATATCCGGCGCTCTTTTACGCAGGGTTGAATATGCACGGGAGAGGCTCGCGAGAACGATAGATTCTCGGGCTTTGACGGATCCCGATATGATTTTTGAGAAAAAAAGAGTCGAGCTTTCGGATTATTACAGCACGGTAAAGTCTGTAATAGAGGAGAGTCTTAAGGAACACCGCACGTATATTACCCTGTGTGCCGAGAAGACAAACGCTATGAATCCCTTGACGGTGCTTTCCAGAGGATATTCGATAGCAGAGCAGGATGGCAAGGCTCTTACAAGCGTTTGTGAGGTGAACGAGGGTAGCGAGATAAGTCTTATGCTGACTGACGGTAAAATTAAAGGAATCGTCACGGAAATTCAAAAGAAGGTATAAAATATGAAGCAGAATATAAATTTTGAAGAGGCTATGGAAAAGCTTGAGCTTGAGGTTAAGAAGCTCGAGGGCGGTAATATGTCGCTTGACGAGTCCCTCGAGTCATTTGAAAATGCTATAAAGCTTATACGGGTTTGTAACGATAGATTAAGTGATGCCGAGAGGCGAGTGCGCCTTTTGATAGAGGGGACGGACGGTATTGTCACCGATGTCGCTTTTGACGGTACAGACGGATGAGGCTTGATGTTTTTTTGTTTGACAAAGGACTTGCGAAGAGCAGGACAGAGGCGAAAAATTTGATTCAATCTTCCTCCGTAACGGTCGACGGCCGTGTCGTTACCAAGCCGTCCTTTGATATTGAAGAAACGGTTTCCGATGTTCAGGTGAACACCGATATGATTAAATATGCGAGCCGTGCAGGCTTTAAGCTCGAAGCGGCACTTTCTGCCTTTGATATATCCGTACGTTCAAAAAAAGCACTTGATATTGGGGCCTCCAGCGGTGGATTTACCGATTGTCTGCTTCAAAACGGCGCTTTGCACGTTATCGCTTTGGATTCCGGAAAGGATCAGCTTGTGGATTTTTTAAGACGCGACGGCAGAGTAACCGTTATAGAAAATTATAATGCAAGATATTTGAGAGCTTCTGATCTGCAATATATTCCCGATATTATAGTAATGGACGTTTCATTTATATCGGCTACGTATATTATCCAGCCGATTTTTGACTGTCTTGCCTCTGGCGGCGATTTTATCTGCCTTATAAAACCGCAGTTCGAGGTTGGTAAGTTCGGTCTTTCCAAGGGCGGAATAGTAAAAAATGATAAGCTTAGAAAAGAGGCCGTCGGTAAGGTTTTGGACTTTGCAAGGGCTGTTGGCTTTTGTGCTATGGGCGTTATAGAATCACCCATAGCAGGAGGCGACGGAAACATAGAATTTTTGGCACATTTTATAAAAGAGGAAAGCTCTGATGAAAAAGATTATACTTGTCCCTAATCCAAATAAAGATGAGTCGTTAATGGTAACGGCCGCTGTGATAAAAAAGCTGTTATCTCTCGGCTTTTTACCTTGTCTTGAAAGAAAATTCGTTGAGGTAGAGAAGAGCGGAGCAGAGATGTTTGATACTCCGCCTGCTGATGCCGAGCTTTTGATAGTTCTAGGAGGTGACGGCTCGGTAATAGACGCATCACGACTTGCTATCGGGCTTGATATACCTCTTCTTGGTATAAATCTCGGCAAGGTGGGATATTTGAGCGAGGTTGAAACGCAGAACATTGACGTTCTTGACAGACTTGCAACCGGTGATTATAAGATTGAAAATAAAATGCTTTTAACGGTTGAGAAATACTCTTCAAACGGCGCTCATGAGGTTTCAACGAGAGATGCGGTAAACGACGTCGTATTTTCTCATGAGGATTATTTCGGAATTTCGGATTTCAAGCTTGAAAATTCAAACGGAGATAGGCTTATTTACCGTGCTGACGGTTTGATTTTGGCAACACCACAGGGTTCAACCGCATATTCGCTCTCTGCGGGCGGTCCTATCGTGGCTCACGACCTTGATTCCATTACCGTAACTCCGGTTTGCCCTCATTCCTTCTTTAATCGTTCTATAATATACGGTAAGGACGAATGTATCAAAATATCGAATTCGGGAGAGGCTGTTCTCAACGTCAGCGTTGACGGCAGACTTTTTGCTAAAATTTCCGAAGGAGAATGGTGTGTTGTAAAAAAGAGTGATACCCGCATTAAAATGTTGACATTCTGCGAGAACAATATGCTATCTGTTCTTTTCAAAAAAATCAAGGTGCTTGACGGTACTGTATAAAGATCTATAAAAGAAAGGAGTATTTATCAGATGAAAAATGCAAGACAACAGAAAATTTTAGAGCTGATTGAGAAATATGACATAGATACGCAAGAAACGCTCATAAACCGTCTTAAAGAAAACGGATACAACGTTACACAGACGACCATATCCCGTGATATAAGGCAGCTTAATCTTGTAAAAGGAGTGAGCTCGAAGGGGGAATATAAATACGTTGCTCCCGGTGCAAGACGGACGGACAGCATTCCCGTTTTAAGCTCTGCCATTACCGACTCGGTGATAAAAATTGCCGCAGCAGGTAACATAGTTGTCGTCAGGACGTTTTCCGGTATGGCAAACGCGTTGGCGGTTTGTGTTGATTCCTTACATCACGACGACATTGTTGGCAGCGTTGCAGGTGACGACACTATTTTGCTTGTAGTAAACGACAACGAATCTGCGACAAATCTTGCCTCGGAGCTCAGAGCGGCATTTGGTAAAAATAAAGCATAAGTGGGGATGAAACGGTGCTGATTTCTTTACATATTGAAAATATTGCCGTTATTAAATCGGTTGATTTTGATTTTGATAGCGGGTTCATAGCTCTCACAGGTGAGACAGGCGCAGGAAAATCGATAGTAATAGACAGCATAAATTATCTTCTTGGTGGCAAGGCGGAGCGTGAGCTTATACGTACGGGTGCCGAGTCAGGCATGGTCAGTGCACTCTTTGGAGATATGAGTGATGCTACCTTAAGTAAGCTTTCTGATTTCGGTATTGAAGCGGCGGACGACGGTACGCTGCTAATTCAGAGAACTCTCAGCTTCTCCGGACATTCGAGGATAAACGTTAACGGCAGGGCTGTCAGCGCCTCGGTTTTGAAATCCATAACACCGTATCTCATCACAGTACACGGACAGAGTGATACGTCACAGCTTGTGGATCCCGGAAGCCACCTTGAGCTTCTTGATACTTACGCCGGTACGAAGGAGCTACTTACCGAGTACAAGTCTTCTTATCAAAGGCTGGAAAAGGTCAGGAAGGATATCAGGGAGATTACCGAAAAAGCTGCGGAGTCGGAGAGAAAAAAGGAAATTCTTGAATATCAGATAAACGATATAGACGCGCTCGCGCTTCATGCCGGAGAGGAAGAAGAGCTTGTAGACAAGAAGGTAAAGATCAAAAACAGTGAAAAGATTACCAAAAACTCCGAGTTCGTTTTTAAGGCACTGAAGGGAAGCGAAAAGGGCAGCGTATCATATCTTCTTGATAGAAGCGCAACGGCACTCTCACAGATTTCCGACGTTGTTGCCGATTTTTCCGATTATTCCGAAAGAATACGAGATATATTATATCAGATTGACGATATTGCCGAGGAGGTCTACGCTGTTTTATCGGACATCGCGGAGGATCCTACCGAAACGCTTAACGATATAGAATCCAGACTTGATAAAATTTCAAAGCTGAAGAGAAAATACGGACTTACCGTAGAGGAGGTTCTGCGTTTCCGCGACAGAGCAGCCGAGGAGCTTGAAACGCTTGAGAATTCCGACGGAATCCTTAAGGCTCTTGAAAAAGAGGAGCGCGCCTGCTACGATGAGGCACTTAACTTGGCAAATCAACTTCATCAAAGACGGCTTCAAGCTGTTCGGGAACTTGAAGAGAAGGTAAAGGACACACTTGAGTTTCTTGATATGCCAAAGGTCGTGTTCTTTATATCTATTAAAGAGTCGTTCAAAAATGAAGAAAAGGTTCTCGGTGCAGAAGGTTCTGATAACGTTGAATTTTATATAAGCGCCAACAGGGGAGCGGAGGCTCAACCGCTTTCAAAAATTGCATCGGGCGGTGAGCTGTCAAGAATTATGCTTGCGCTGAAATCTGTTATAGCGGATAAAGACGGCGTGCCTACGCTGATCTATGACGAAATAGATACAGGCGTTTCGGGTAAAACGGCAAGAAAGATAGGCATTAAAATGCTCTCTCTTTCAAAAAGCACCCAGCTCTTCTGCGTAACGCACAGTGCGCAGATAGCATCTCTTGCGGATATGCATTTCCTAATCAGTAAAAGTGACGTTGGCGCAATGACCGAAACTACGGTGCGCGTTCTTGACGAAGAGGGACGCATTTCCGAGCTTTCGAGAATCCTCGGCGGTATTGATATTACCGAATCCCAGAGGGCTGCCGCAATTGATATGCTTAAGGAAAAACCGCAGTACATTTAATATAGGAGGTGTCATGCTTGAGTATATAAAGGGTTATCTCAAGGCAAATGACGTCGAATATAAAGAGAATTATAACTTAAGTAAAATATCGCATATTCGCACGGGCGGTAAAGCGAAAATGTTAATTCTGCCCAAAAACAAACCTGAGTTTTTGCATATTCTCGATTTTTTAAGAACGTGCCAGCAGGATTACACGGTCGTTGGAGGAATGTCTAATATCCTTCCGTGCGACAAGGGATATGATGGCATAATTATAAAAACCGACAGAATATCTAAATTAAGCATCGACGGTGGGGGCGTGTATGCGGAATGCGGAAAACTTTTTCCTTCTTTGTCACGCACGTTTATTGATGCCGGTCTTTCCGGTGCGGAGAGGCTTGCGGGAATTCCTGGAACTCTCGGAGGTATGATAGCGGGAAATGCGGGTGCCTTTGGCTGTGAGATTTCTCATCTTGCCGTGAGCATTGAGGCTTATGATAAAAATAGCGGTGACGTAGTCGTTATAGATGCATCTGACGCCGATTTTTCATACAGGCACAGTATTTTTTCAGACGGTGGTATGATAGTTCTTTCTGCTGTTTTACAGCTTTGCGAGGCTGATTCTTATGACGTTTATGAGGAAACGCAGAGATATCGTTCCCGCCGAAGAGCGAGTCAGCCATACGGCTTACCTTCGCTAGGCAGCATTTTCAAAAAGCCGTCGGCAGACGTTTTCGTTGGGAAAATGATTGAGGACTTGGGATTAAAGGGGCTTACCGTCGGCGGCGCTCAAATATCCGAAAAGCACGCAGGCTTCATCGTTAATATCGGGGGTGCTGTCAGCGCAGACGTCGTGTCCCTTATAAATACCGTGCTTACGGTGGTGTATGAAAAATACGGAGTTATGCTCGAGCTTGAAATTATACCGCTGGGATTTTGATTCTGCCCCAAATTTAGTTCATCTTTTTAGCAGAATGGAGAAATTTATGTCTTTTTCATCTGAACAAAAAGAAAATATCATTTCACAAATATATAAGCCGTGCTGCCGAAAAGCTATGCTTTCGGGTATACTTTTTTCAAAGGCTGCTTCTGTTGACGGATTAATAAAAATAAATGTTGAAAAAGAAGAAACGGCGGTATTCATAGCAAAGTTAATACGTGAATTTTATTCCATAGAGCCGAGAATTTTTCGCGAGAGCTGCGGCGGGCGATATTACGCCATCACCTTTTCTTCAAAATCGTGCTTAAAATATCTCGATTCCATATACGATTCAAAGGAGCTTTATAATCCTAAGTGTCAGAGCTGTCTGTCCTCGCTTTTGCGCGGCGTGTTTTTGGCATCCGGCAAAATTTCCGATCCGGGTAAGCAGTATTCAATGGAATTCAGCCTTGGTGACAGATCGATAATCTTTGCGGATTTTTTATCGGAGTACGGAGTGGTACCGCTCATTTCGTATAAGAAAAGCGGAACGGTTGCGTATTTTAAGAGTAGCTCTATGATAGAAGAGTTTTGTGCTTTGGCATCAATGAACAGAGTCATGTTCACGCTTTTCAACGCTAGGGCAGAGGGCGAGATGCGCAGAAGCGTCAGCAGGAGAATAAATTGCGAAACAAATAATATTGCCAAGGCGGTAAACGCCGCCGCAAAGCAAATAGATATGATCTCGAGGCTCGATGAGGCGAATTTACTTTCCTCATTACCCGAGGAGCTCGAGACTACGGCAAGACTTCGCCTTGCGAATAAAGACCTGTCGCTTGCACAGCTTGCGGCAATAGCCGTTCCTCCTATCTCGAAGCCGGGACTTTCGCATAGACTAAAAAAGATTATGGAGCTTGGAACACAGCTTCTTCATAAAAATTCAGAAAATTAAGAAAGGATAACGTCGTGGGAGAATTCGTTCACCTTCATCTTCATACAGAATATAGCCTGCTTGACGGTGCCGCAAAAATATCCGAAATAGCGGATAAGGCCATAGAGGACGGGCAGACTGCCGTTGCGATAACCGATCACGGCGTTATGTACGGCGCCGTTGAATTTTACCTTGCTTTGAAGGCAAAGGGAATAAAGCCTATTATAGGCTGCGAGGTGTACGTAGCGGAAAGATCCAGATTCAAAAAGGAAGGAAGGGCTGATTCCTCGGGAAACCACCTTGTTCTTCTTTGTAAAAACGAGATTGGCTACAAAAACCTCTGTTATATGGTATCCGAGAGCTTCATAACAGGCTTTTATTCAAAGCCGCGTATTGATATGGAGCTTTTGCGCTCTCACAGCGAGGGGCTTATTGCGCTTTCTGCCTGTGTTGCCGGAAAGATCCCCTCGCTTTTGATTTCGGGGCAGGTTGAGGACGCAGAGGCGGCGGCACTTGAACTAAAGGAAATATTCGGAGAGGACTTTTATCTTGAGCTTCAGAGTCACGGTCTTGACGAGGAGATGAAGATGAACTATGGCTTGAAGCTTATGAGCTCAAAGCTGGATATACCTCTCGTTGCTACAAATGACGTTCACTATCTTGAAAGACACGACGCCGAGATGCAAGCAACCCTCATTTGTATACAGACGAATAACGTTATCACCGAGGGCAGACCCTTGGGCTTTGAAACCAACGAGTTTTATTTTAAGTCAGCATCGGAAATGAAGGTTCTTTTTGCCGACGTACCTGAGGCTATTGAAAACACCGTCAAAATTGCCGAAAAGTGTAATTTTGATTTTGAGTTTGATAAGCTGCATTTGCCCGACTTTAAGCCTGAAAACGGTTTATCTCATAAGGATAAGCTACGAGAAGACGCCTACTTTGGATTTGACAGAAAAATTTCGGAGGGCAGGATCGTTTTTTCGGAGCATAAGAGGGAAGAATATGTAGAAAGAATCGAGTATGAGCTTTCTGTAATCGACAAAATGGGCTTTAACGCTTATTTCCTTATCGTCAGCGATTTTGTTTCCTTTGCAAAGAGAAGCGATATTCCCGTAGGTCCCGGGCGTGGCTCGGGTGCGGGAAGCCTGGTCGCCTTCTTGATAGGTATAACCGACGTAGACCCGATAATATTTGATTTGCTTTTTGAGCGCTTTCTCAACCCTGAGCGAGTTTCAATGCCTGATTTCGATATTGATTTTTGCTACAACAGGCGTGAGGAGGTTATCGATTACGTAAAGCGCAAATACGGTGACGATAAGGTCGCGCAGATAGTAACCTTTGGTACTCTTGCTGCAAGAGCTGCCGTAAGGGATGTCGGACGGGCTTTAGGTATGCCGTACAGCAGGGTTGACACGGTTGCAAAGCTCGTGCCGTTTATGTGTCAGAGCATTGATACCGCTCTTGAGAGTCAGGAGCTTTTGAAGCTTTATGAAAGCGATAAGGATGTAAGGGAGCTTCTTGATATGAGCCGCCGCCTTGAAGGTATGCCAAGACACGCCTCAACTCACGCGGCAGGCGTCGTAATTACGGAGAAGCCTACCTATGAGTACGTTCCGTTATCATACAGCGGCACAGGTGTCGTGACACAGTTTGATATGAATACCGACGCAAAGCTCGGACTCGTTAAATTCGACTTTTTGGGTCTTAGGTATCTTACGGTTATAAGTGATGCCGAGCGAGCTATAAGAGAAAAAATACCGGATTTTGATATCACAAAAATTCCTTTTGACGATAAGGAAACCTTTACTCTTTTGACGGAGGCAAAAACGGACGGAGTATTCCAGCTTGAGTCCGGCGGAATGAAGCAGGTTCTTACAAAGCTTGCGCCCTCCTGTCTTGAGGACATTATTGCCTGCGTTGCTCTTTATCGACCCGGACCTATGGATTCGATAGATACCTTTATCGCGAGAAAGCACGGTGAGCAAAGCATTGAGTATAAGACGGACAAGCTGAAGCCTATCCTTGACGTAACGTACGGCTGTATCGTCTATCAGGAGCAGGTAATGCAGATATGCCGCAGTCTTGCGGGATATTCTTATGCCAAGGCTGATAACGTCCGCCGCGCTATGTCTAAAAAGAAGGCGTCCGTTATGCAGGCGGAGAGAGAAGGGTTTATCGCGGGTGTAACCGAGCGCGGCGTTTCTGCCGATGTTGCCGAGGATATATTTGAAGAGATGCTCGGCTTTGCCCAGTATGCGTTTAACAAGAGCCACGCCACAGCCTACGGTATTTTATCTTACAGAACGGCTTATCTTAAGGCTCATTATCCATCGGAATATTTTGCGGCTCTTCTCACAAGCGTTCTTGATAATACCGTGAAGGTCAGGGATTATATTGCCGATGCCCAGCACTTCGGTGTTGACGTCCTACCGCCCGATATAAATTTCAGTAGGGAAACCTTCACCACAGACGGTAAAAATATACGATTCGGACTTCTTGCTATTAAGAACGTCGGCCGTCAGTTTGCACGTGCGGTAATAGCTGAGCGAGAGAAGGGAAGGTTTGCGTCCTTTGATGAGTTCGTTTGCAGGCTGATAGATTCCGATATTAATAAGCGAACTCTGGAATCTATGATAAAGTGCGGAGTTTTTGATAGCCTTGGTGTAAAGCGCCGTGCGCTCATTGCCTGCTATGAGTCTATTCTGGACTCCGAGCATGATAAGATCAGAAATAATATTTCAGGTCAAATGGATCTGTTTACAGCAGTTTCCGCTGGCTCTGATACATCGTATCGTTATCCCGAAACGGAGGAGTATTCGTTAAAGGAGCTGCTTATTCTTGAGAAGGAAAGCTCCGGCATGTATTTCTCCGGACATATAATAGATGGATTTTCCGAGCATTTATCCACCGTTTCGCCCGATAAGATATCGGATATTATTCAAGCGTCTTCAGAGGGCGGAGCAGATGAACTTAAGGAAAAATATTTTGACCGTTCACGAGTTAAAATTGCCGGAATCATAACCTCAAGACGTACCAAGATTATTAAAAATGGCGATACTATGGCCTTCGTAACCCTCGAGGATAGATATGCTGAAATAGAGGTTATAGTATTTGCAAGACAGTATAATCAGTGCGCTGATATGCTGAAGGAGGATAATGCGGTTATCATAGAAGGCACTTTATCGGTTGACGAGGGCGAGGAGCCGAAGATCCTACTTTACTCGATAGATCGGTTGCGCGAAAACGGCGAAGCTGCTATCAAGGAGCCGGAAGATAAAAGGACCGAGGCGCGTTTCTATATAAGGGTTGATTCTCTTACCGATCCGAAAATCGACAAAATTTATAGAATTGCAGCTCTTAACAGAGGTGATAAACAAGTCGTTCTTTATGATCAGAGTACTAAAAAGTATTCCGTTATGAAGGACATACTCATTTCCTCCGATGATAGAGTAAGAGAACGGTTATCTTCTATTTTTTCGCCGCAAAATGTTGTTTTTAAGTAATCGCGAGTATTGACATGTTCATATTTTTATATTATAATATTTGTAGAGTACAAACTTTTAATGAAAGGAGAGTCAAATTATGATTTTGGCTATTTTTGTTGACCTGTTGCTGCTTGGCGTTATTGCCTTCGGTGTTTACTACGGCGTAACAAAAGGATTTGTCAGCATGGCTGTTAAACCCTTTAAGACTGCTGCGTCTGTTGCTTTCGCTTACGCTTGCTGTCCTTGCTTTGCGGATCTTATCGTCGTTCCGATAATAAAGGCTCCTATAACGGGCTACGTAAGTGATTTTATGTATAAGAATATGTCGGGAGTAACTCCGGAAACGGCTGCAGGTGAGCTACCGACTCTTCTTAAGATGGCTGCGGCCGCTTTTAACGTTAATATAGCCGACGGCTCGGTTAGCAGTGAAAATTATCTTGACCAGCTTGTGAATACCGTAACGAGTCCTGTCGTTAACGTGATTGCCGTAATTATTTCTGCGATAGCACTCTTCTTTATCGGAAGGCTTCTTTTCAACCTTGCGTTCTTCCTCTTGAATAAGTTCTGCAACGCCGGCCTTCTCGGGAAAATCAATAAAACTCTCGGCATGATTTTTGGAATATTCATTTTCGTTCTTATATCGTGGGGACTTGCGGTAGTACTTTCTCTTATCTTCAATCTTCCCGTTTTCGACGGAAACGAGCTTATCTCGTCGTTTGAAGGATTCATACTTTATAAATTCTTTAACGCATTCAATCCTTTGGAGCTGTTATTGAGCTTCTAAATTTAGTATTTTTTAGGTGATTTTTAATGAAATTTCAAGTATGCGCGAGATGTAAAAAAAGGCCCGCTGTGGTCTTTATAACTCGCATAGATAACGGTAGCAGCGTTAACGAGGGAATATGCCTTAACTGCGCGTCGGAGCTTGGCATAAAGCCGGTTAACGATATGCTGAAAAAAATGGGTATCGACGAAGAGGCGATACAGAATATGTCTGCCGAGATCGACGGTCTTATGGAGAATGCGCTCGTTGAGTCCGACGGTGATAGCGAGGGAACTAAGGTTCCGACTCTCAATCTCGGTGAGCTCTTCGGTATGCCCGTAAATCCCGGACCGCAGAAGGAGGAACAAGGTAAGAAAAAGGCTGACGGACGGCGTGAGCCTCCTTCAAAAAAGCTTCTCTCAACCTATTGCACTAACCTTAATGCAAAGGCTGCTGCCGGTAAAATAGACAGAATAGTCGGTAGAGATCGTGAAATAGACAGAATGATTCAGATTCTTTGCCGCAGACAGAAAAACAATCCTTGCCTTATCGGTGAGCCGGGTGTCGGTAAGACGGCAATAGTCGAGGAGCTTGCAACGAGGATAGTAGAGGGCAGAGTTCCCGAAGCGCTTGCAGGCTTTGAGATTTGGATGCTCGATCTTACAGCTCTCGTTGCGGGAACGCAGTTCCGAGGACAGTTTGAGTCAAGAATTCTCGGTCTGCTTAAGGAAATCAAGGCCTCGGGAAATATCATTTTGATGATAGATGAGGTTCATAATATCGCAGGAGCGGGTGAAACATCTGACGGAAGTATGAGTGCTGCTAATCTCTTAAAGCCCGCACTGTCAAGAGGTGAGATACGAGTAATCGGTGCTACGACTCTTAAGGAGTACAGAAGATGTATCGAGAAGGACAGCGCTCTTGAGCGTAGATTCCAGCCCGTAAAGGTGGACGAGCCCTCTGTTGAGGAAACTGTTGAAATTATAAAAGGAATAAAGTCGTATTACGAGATATTCCACAACGTACGCATATCCGACAAGGTGGCGCGCCTTGCGGCAACCCTTTCGGAAAAATATATTACGGAAAGATTTTTACCTGATAAGGCAATAGATCTTATCGACGAAGCGGCAGCAAAGGTAGCGCTTCTTTGCCCGGAGCTTAACGAAAAGAAGAAAAATGACAAAAAGCTTGATTATATTCACGGCAGAATGACCGAGCTTGAGTCAAAGGTCGAGGCTCCCGAGGGACAAACCGAAGAAAATTATAAGCAGCTTGCGGATCTTAAGTCGGAGCTTATTCGTATCGAAACGAGGCAGAAAATTATTATGCCCGTTGTAGAGGAGCTTGAGCTTACGCCAAACGATCTTTATAAGGTTATCGAGATTTGGACCGGAATACCCGCGACAGAGCTTTCGGCAGGGGAGATAAGCGAGCTTAACGGACTTAAGGAGCGGATTTCAAATCAGATCGTCGGACAGGATGAAGCGGTTTCCGCTGTTGTTAGAGCAATAAGACGCAGAAGAAGCGGTGTTTCGTACAGACGCAGTCCCGTTTCAATGATATTTGCAGGTCCCACAGGTGTAGGTAAAACCGAGCTTGTAAAGGTGCTGGCACAGGATCTCTTTAAGCAGCCCGAGTCGCTTATACGCCTTGATATGTCAGAGTTTATGGAGAAGCATTCGGTATCGAGGATAGTGGGCGCTCCTCCCGGATACGTCGGATACGACGAGGCAGGTCAGCTTACTGAAAAAATTCGCCGCCGTCCATATTCGGTAGTTCTTTTTGATGAGATTGAGAAGGCGCACCCCGACGTTCTTAACATTCTTCTTCAGGTTCTTGATGACGGCAGAATCACGGACGCACAAGGACGCGAGGTGAATTTTGAAAATGCAGTCATTATTATGACCACAAACGCGGGCAGTGAAACCTCGTCCTCCATCAGCGGATTTGCCGACAACCGTGAAACGAAGACGAAGGATAAAACAGAAAAGGCGCTTTCGTCCTTCCTTCGCCCTGAGTTTATTAACCGTATTGACGAGATAATCACCTTCCGTCATCTTGATAGAAGTGATTTTGAAAAAATTGCAGATATTATGCTTAAGAAGCTACAAGATCACTTGGCGGAACAGGGCATCAAGCTTCTGTACGGCAGTGAGGTGCTTGCATATATTGCAAATGAATCATATTCAGAAAAATTCGGCGCAAGAAATATGCGCAGATTTATAGAGCGTAACGTTGAGGATAGGCTTGCCGAAATAGTTATAGCAAACTATGAAACAAAGCTTACAGGCGTTTCTCTCACGGTAGAAAATGAGAAAATTAAAATCGACTCAATTTGAGTGCTTTTGCAAAAAAAGGAGATAAAAACAATGGCAGAATGTTCTCATGACTGCTCTAACTGCAAAGAAAAATGCTCTAAGGAATCGCTTCTTGCTCCGGCAAATAAGGCTAGCAGAGTGAAGCGCGTTATAGGAGTAGTTAGCGGTAAGGGCGGCGTAGGAAAGTCGCTAGTGACATCTATGTTGGCTGTCACGATGCAAAGAAGAGGGTATAAAGCAGCAATACTTGATGCGGATATAACAGGTCCCTCTATTCCCAAGGCCTTTGGCCTTAAGTGTGGCTCGGTTGAGGGCTCGGAGCTAGGTATGTTCCCCCCAAAAACAAAAACGGGTATAGAGGTTATGAGCGTAAATCTTCTCGTTGATGATGAAACGAAGCCTGTCGTATGGCGCGGTCCCGTTATCGCGGGTACTGTAAAGCAGTTCTGGAGTGACGTCGTCTGGAACGAGGTAGACTATATGTTCGTGGATATGCCTCCCGGAACAGGCGACGTGCCTCTTACCGTTTTCCAGAGCCTGCCTCTTGACGGTATAGTTATTGTCAGCAGCCCCCAAGAGCTTGTTTCCATGATAGTTGAGAAGGCTGTAAATATGGCGTCGCTTATGGACGTTAAGGTTCTCGGCCTTGTTGAAAATTATAGCTATATCCTTTGTCCTGATTGCGGCAAGGTGATAAAGCCATACGGAGAGAGCCACATAGAAGAGCTTGCTTCTTCTCACAACACAAAGGTTCTGGCAAAGCTTCCGATAGACCCATCTCTTACATCTCTTTGCGACAAAGGGGTTATAGAGCTATTTGAGGGAGATTATCTTGAGCGCGCGGCAGACATCATTGAGGCGGATCTTAAATAACCGATTTAACTGCCTGCATAGTATGTAGGCAGTTGCTTTTTTAGTAGGAGAAAATTAAATGTTAAAGTTTACCGAAAATACATACGTTTCAGTCAGAGAAGAGAGAGTCGTTATGCCTGACGGTGTAAAGCTGTATACCAGATCTGTTGTTCCCAGAGGCGTTGATAAATGCCCGATAATTTTTATAAGATCCCCTTACGCAAAAGTGCTGTCAGACGTTCCGCTGAATTTAGAGGATTATAATAATGATCCCTTCATCAAAGCAGGGTATGCCATAGTTTTTCAGCATTGCAGAGGAACGGGTGAGAGCGAGGGTATATGTGTACCTTATAAAAATGAAAGAGAAGACGGGCTTTCTACTCTTGAATACATCAGAACTCTGGATTTTTACAACGGTGAAATCTATCTCAAGGGCGGAAGCTATCTTTCTACCGTGCATCTTCTTTATCTTTCCGATAAGCCAGCCGACATCAAGGGCGCGCTGCTTGAAATACAGACCGACAGAATGTATTACAGGAATTACAACAACGGCTGTAATTATAATTTTTGTAATTTTGAGTGGTGGATGAGTATGAAAAAACGGGAGTTTTCAAATCCCGATTTTACTGAAATTTATCGCCGTCCTTACGTTGATATTGCAAAGAGAGCCGTTGGAATTGACCTGCCTGAGTTCACCGATATGCTGATAAACAATGAGTATAACGGCTTTTGGCAGAACGATCCCAGAACTGACGTCATTGATAATATCGATTTTCCTGTGCTGTTCGTTGAGGGCTGGTACGATTTTTACATAGGCGGAATGTTCTCAATGTGGGAAAGACTGTCCGAGGGGACAAAGGCAAAATCTTCATTCATTGTTGGACCTTACGCCCACGACGTTAAGACGAATCCGCGCTTTGAATATCCAAGCCTCCATGCCGGCAATCTTCCGTCTGATTACGCTGTTGAATGGTTCAATAGCATAAGAGAAAAACGTTCCTATAAGTACGCGAAGTGCGGTAAAGTGAATTATTATTCGATAGGGGCTGACGCATGGTATTCCGATGAATATCCCAAAAACGAAATTACCTATTACGAAATACCTTTGAATAAAACCGATAAAGGCTCGAAGCAAAACGAAATAAGTTACACATACAATCCGGAAATTAAGATAGACCTCTTCAAAAGCAAGGGGCTATACAGGTCGGATAATGCGGAAAGTCAAGTTGGAGTTACGTCCCTTCTTACAGAGGCGCTTAATGATGAAAAATCCTTCTTTGGTAAGATTAAATGCCATCTGACAGTTTCCTCTGATTGTGAGGACACGGCGTTTTATCTATGCGTCAATTTAGTTGAGGCAGGGCATGCATATCCGCTCACCGAGGCGATAAGCTCAATTTCGCATTTTTATCCTGAGTATGTACCAGGTAGCGCCGTGACTCTTGATATCGAAACGCCGCCGATAGCCTTTACCGCAAAGCCCGGCACAAAAATAAGAATAGATATAGCATCTGTTGGCGGAATGTACGTTCCTCATGCAAACGTGAGAGGTCATTTCGCAATGGTTAGAGAATCCAGTATTGCTCACAATACGGTTTATCTTGATAAATCGCATATTGATTTTCCAACTGTCGAATATTAAATTTTATAGCTCCTGAATCAGACACAACCTACTGTCTTTTTCGGGAGTTATTTTTATTTTTTTCTTCTTACATTTTGTGACAAGTTATTTTCTTTTTATGTGCTAAAATATTTTTACTTGCGATTCAAGTGACTCTTCGGCGAATGGAGAAGTAAATGCAAACCCTATATATAGACGTATATTTTCTTGTAAATTTTACGGTAAACTATCTTGCGGTATATTTTGCCGTTATTTTTTCCAAGGTTCCGACAAGTCCTAAAAGGCTGATAATTTCTTCGCTTATCGGGGCACTTGTCGCGGTTATAACCGTACTGTCACCGGAGGTATTTCTTCTTAAAATCATTCTATCGTTTTTAGGTCTTGTCTTTACCGGTGCTTTTGCACTAAAGCCGGTTTCTCTTCATCGAAGACTTCGGTTCGTCTTTTCATTTATTATTTTTGAAGCCTTAGTTGGCGGTGCGGTTACTTACGCCTGGAATTTATTTGATACATATCTATATGAGTCTATCAGCCTTGAGGGAAGTGTTCCCGTGAACAGAAAGCTTCTATTCTTTTCCGTAATAGTACTTTTATCCATAGGAGTATTCAAAATGATCGTTTCATTCTTTTCAAACATAGAGAGTCAGGGAGCTTGTGAAATTGAGATAAGCTGGCTTTCAAAAACAGTAAAAACCGAGGCCTTTATAGATAGCGGAAATCTTGCCATAGATCCGATGGATATGAGACCGATTCTTTTAATAAAGGAAAGTATTGCGGAGCAGCTTAATATGGGGGATATAATAAATCTTAAGGACCCCGACCTTTTACCAAGGGAGATAAGACGGCGCATAAGGCTGATTCCTATTTCAAGAGGCGGGACGACTCATGTGCTCACGGGTGTAAGAGCCGATTCCGTAAAAGTAATAAAAGAAAATGTTTGCTCCGAGATTGCCGTTACTTTAGCGATAGATAAAGAGGGAGGGAACTATGGCGGATTTTATGCTTTGATACCGTCGGGTGCGCTTGGTGATGAATATAATTAAAAAAATAAAAATAAAGCTGTGTGAAATAAAGCAGTCGATTATAATAAGGCTTTTCCCAAATAGGATATATTATATTAATGGAAGTGATATGCTTCCTGCGCCCTTGAGTGCCGAGGAAGAGGAAAATATGATATGTAATATAACAAGCGAGGAAGCAAAGGCTGTCCTAATAGAACATAATTTAAGACTCGTAGCTTATATTGCAAAGCGCTTTGAGAACACAGGCGCAAATATAGAGGAGCTGATATCAATAGGTACGGTAGGGCTTATGAAGGCTGTTTCTACATTTAATGCGGATAAGAATATCAAGCTTGCGACCTATGCCTCCCGCTGTATAGAAAATGAAATTCTGATGTTTATAAGAAAGACCTCAACGCAGCGACGAGAGGTGTCGATTGACGAGCCTTTAAGCGTTGATTGGGACGGAAACGAGCTTTTACTCTCCGACATTCTGGGGAGCGACGCTGATACCGTAACTAAGGAGATGGAGGAGGACGAGGAGCGGCGTATCGTAAGAGCAGCTGTTGAAAATCTTTCTCCGCGTGAAAAGGTTATTATTGAGTTAAGATACGGATTGCTCGGTGACAGGGAGCTGACGCAAAAGGAGGTTGCTGATACTCTTGGAATATCGCAGAGCTATATTTCGCGCCTGGAAAAGAAAATAATGTCGCGTCTACGCAAAAAAATAGAAGAAAAGATTTGATTTTTTTCAAAAAAGTATTGCAAAATGTAAAATTATATGTTATAATGGAGTGCAATAAAATGATTATAAATGCAAAGAGGTGTTAAAATGAAGGCTGGAATACATCCCGAATACAAGGAAGCTACCATTAAGTGCGCTTGTGGCGAGACTGTTGTTACTCACTCCGTTAAGGGTGATATGAACGTCGAAATCTGCTCTAAGTGCCATCCTTTCTTTACCGGTAAGCAGAAGTTCGTTGATGCAGGCGGACGTCTTGATAAGTTCAAGAAGCGTCTTGCAATGGTTAATAATAAGTAATCATTGAACATTAAAAGAGCGTTGGTGCCACCTTCGCTCTTTTTGTTTCAGAGAGGATCTTTATGGATGAGATAAAATTAGTAAAAAGTGAGGCGATACTTGTAGGTATTGCGGAGCGAGGGGCCGATTTACCCGAATGTGAGAGCTCTCTTGACGAGCTTGAGCGCCTTCTTGATACCGCAGGCGGCAAGGCCTTTGCCAGAGTCATTCAGGTGAAGGAAAAATTCGACCCGCGTACGTGTATAGGCAGCGGAAAGGTAAAGGAGATCTCGGAGCTTTGTCGTAACAATGCGATCGAGCTTGTGATATTTGATTTTGAGCTGACTGCTGCGCAGATCAGAAATCTGGAGGAGGATATTGGCGAGTCCGTAATGGTTATAGACCGTAGTATGCTCATTCTTGATATATTCGCTCTGCACGCCGTAAGCGGAGAAGGAAAGCTTCAGGTAGAGCTTGCACAGCTAAAATATTCTGCGCCAAGACTTATGGGGCGCGGGGCAGAGCTTTCCCGTCTGGGAGGCGGTATCGGTACCAGAGGTCCCGGTGAAACGAAGCTAGAAACTGACAGAAGGCACTTGAAGGCAAAGGTTGCAGCTCTAGAGGAGCGTCTTCGTGAAATGGAACGAAACAGGGCGGTAATGCGCGCCCAGCGTGATAAATCCGGTATTATTAAAGTAGCGCTTGTCGGTTATACAAATGCAGGAAAATCAACTCTGTTGAACGCGCTGACTGGCGCCGGGGTTTTATCTGAGGACAAGCTCTTTGCCACTCTTGACCCCACTACGAGAAAATTAACCTTACCGTCAGGAGAGAGTGTGCTCTTAACGGATACCGTCGGATTTATCAGAAAGCTGCCGCACCATCTGGTTAAGGCATTTAAGTCAACGCTTGACGAGGTTAGTTATGCGGATATTCTCCTTATCGTTGCGGATGCAACAGACCCGGAGCTTTCAGAGCATATAGAGGTAACGAGGTCGGTTGTGGAAGAACTTGGCGCAACAGACAAGGTTGTTATCTATATTTACAATAAATGCGATTTAATTCAAGGCAGAACCATTATGCCCGATGGTCATAACGCGGTTGCGGTTTCGGGTGTAACTGGTTTCGGGCTTGATAAGCTCTTGCTTAAGCTCGAGGAAGCTATGCTGAATTTCAAAAAGAAATATAAGCTTATAATTCCGTATTCCGAGCAATCGCTCCTAAGCTTACTCTACGATAATTATTCCGTTGAGGACGTTGAATATATAGAGGAAGGCATCAGCCTCTGTTGTGTGCTTGACGAGCGAGGAAAAGGGGCTGTCGGAAAATATATTATTGAGGGATAGTATGAGTGTTGAAGGCTATATTACGGTAAAGCAGTACGCCAGCTATGAATACGAGGACAGAAAGTCGCTTTTTATCGGAGAGGCTTTACCTGTAGACACGGAGCAGGAGGCGTTGGCGTTTATAGAATCGGTAAGAAAGCGCTATCCCGACGCCAACCATCACGTTTACGCCTATACATTGCGTGAAAACTCAATAACGAGGTTTTCCGATGACAGAGAGCCGCAGGGAACAGCAGGTATGCCCGTTCTTGACGTAATAAGGAAAAACGGCTGCGTCAACGTGGCACTCGTGGTAACAAGATATTTTGGCGGAACTCTCTTGGGAACCGGCGGCCTTGTACGAGCTTATACCGCCGCAGCTATCGGTGCTCTTGAGAACGCGCAAATAATAAAGTACGACGTATATTCAAAGTTATCCTTGTTACTTAACTACTCCGATTATGGAAAGATAAACTCGGTTCTCGCTGACTATGGTTTTAGAACGGAGGATTCGGATTTTGGTGCAGAGGTTAAAATTCAAGGAAGTATCCTAAAAGCATCGCTTGATGGCTTTATTAAAAAAATGACAGACGTCACGTCGGCAAGAGCTAAAATAACCGTTCTCGAGGAAAGATTTGATTTTTAATTCTTTTTGAAAATAAAAGTGTTTTTTTAAGATATATCGTATATTATAGTAAAAAGAAGGGAGGGATAGATTTTGATAAGCAAGGATACTATTGACCAAGTGCTGATGCGTAACGATATAGTGTCGCTTATCGGCAGCTACGTTTCCTTAAAGCGAGCGGGCTCAAATCTCAAAGGCCTGTGTCCCTTCCATAGTGAAAAATCACCTTCCTTTACCGTATATCCTGCTGATAACAGCTTTTATTGTTTTGGCTGCGGTGCGGGCGGAGATGCAATTACGTTTATTCGCAAGCGCGAAAATCTTGATTATCCCGACGCTGTGGAATTTCTTGCTAATAGGGCGGGAATAACTGTCGTGCGAGATGAATTTAACAATAAATATACATCAACGCCGAAATTTGACAGAGCAAAAATGCTTAAAATGAACGTTGATGCGGGAAAATATTTTCACAGATGTCTTTTTGACGATACGCCGGAGGCTAAAGCGGCACTTGATTATTTCGTTAATCACCGAAAGCTATCTTTAGCTACTATAAAGCATTTTGGACTCGGATATGCGCCGAACAGCTTTGACGCTTTTTCTAAGTATATGCTCTCGCGCGGATATACCTACGAGGAGCTTGTGGCAGGCTTTCTTTGCGGAAAGAGCGAGCGGGGAACTTATTATGACGCGTTCAGAAACCGCGTTATGTTTCCGATTATTGACGTTTCGGGAAATCTTATCGCCTTTGGCGGAAGGGTAATGGATGATTCAAAGCCTAAATATAAGAATTCATCCGACACACCGGTCTTTAAGAAATCGAGAAACCTTTTTGCTCTTAATTTTGCGAGGCTTTCGGGCGAGGAGTCCCTTATCCTGTGCGAAGGATATATGGACGTAATTGCTCTTCATTCAGCGGGCTTTACTAACGCTGTCGCGACTCTCGGAACAGCGATAACCTCCGAGCAGGCAAGAATGATGAGCCGATATGCAAAAAAGGTTATTATTTGCTACGATGCAGACGAGGCGGGGCAGAAGGCTGCTATGAGAGCTATAAAGATGCTCTCGGACGTCGGTCTGGACGTAACGATACTGAAAATTCCGGGCGCAAAGGATCCTGACGAATATATTAAGCTAAACGGTCCCGAGCGCTTTAAGAAGCTTATCGAGGGCTCGAAGAGTAAGTTCGATTATAATATGGAGAACATACTTTCAAGATATGACATAAGCGTCCCACAAGAAAAAATCAAAGCGCTTCACGAGCTTGAAAAACTAATTTCCGAAACTTATTCTTCGGCAGAACGCGATATTTACATTCACATTGTGTCGGACACGCTATCCGTTGATGCTAAAAGTATAAAGAGTGACGTTGACAGAATAGTTAATGCCACGATAAAAAAACGGCGCCGCGAGGAGTCGTCGAAAATCAAACAGGACGCTATCGGTTATTCCGATAAAGTGAATCCCGATTATATTAAAGCACCCGCTGTTGCGAGAAACGAGGAGCACGTGCTAGGGCTTTTACTCCTGTATCCCGAGTATCGCAAAAGCGCTTTTGAGCAGAAAATGCTCTCGGAGAGTGATTTTCTCACCGACCTTAACCGCAGGTTTTTCCTTTATCTCAAAGAGGCATACGCCAGAGGGGATGAGTCGCTTGCGGGAATGAACGAGAAATTTTCAGAGGACGAGCTAGGACGCATTATGCGTATGAAGGTTGCGAGAATGGGGCTGACAAATACCGAGGGCGCTCTTGATGACGCTGTAAGGGCGCTACAAAACTCGGTGAGAAAAAAGAACTCCCAAAGCACAAGCACGTTTGACGATCTGAATAAATTACTAAGTCTAAAACGACAAAACTAATATTGTAGAGAGGTAAGTAATATTATGAGCAGAGATAAAATTGACGTAAACGAATTTATTGATTCCAAGCATGACGGTATCGGTAATTCGGATATTATGAAGGCGCTTGAGGATATTGATTACGATATTGTTCAAGCGGATATTGATTCGGCATCACCCGATGAGATAGACAATGAGGATTTTAAGGATATTGAGCAGGACGTTAAGGCGTTTGATTCTGCTGAGAATATAGAAAAGCTATTCTCGCAAGAGGGACTTGCTATTGACGATCCCGTGCGTATGTATCTTAAAGAAATCGGCAAGATTCCGCTTCTTTCACCGGAGCGAGAAACCTATCTTGCAGAGCAGATAACCCTTGGTAACAAGGCTGCAAAGGACGAGCTTATTGAGGCTAACCTTCGCCTTGTTGTAAGTATAGCAAAGCGCCATGTTGGTAAGGGAATGTATTTCCTCGATCTTATCCAAGAGGGTAACCTCGGTCTTATTAAGGCTGTTGAAAAATTCGATTACAGCAAGGGATATAAGTTCTCGACTTACGCTACGTGGTGGATAAGGCAGGCCATAACCCGTGCCATTGCGGATCAGGCGAGAACGATCAGAATCCCCGTTCACATGGTTGAAACCATTCACAAGGTATCACGTACGGCACGACAGCTTCTTCAGGAATACGGACGTGAGCCTACCACCGACGAGATAGCCGAGTCTCTCGGTATAACGGCTGAAAAGGTCAGAGAAATAATGAAAATAGCCCAGGACCCCGTTTCTCTTGAGACTCCCATTGGTGAGGAGGAGGACAGCCATCTCGGTGATTTCGTTGAGGATAATGATTCTCCCGCTCCCTCTGACAGTGCCTCGTACTCGCTTCTTCGTGAACAGCTCTGCAATATTTTGCATACTCTCACTCCCAGAGAAGAGCAGGTTATTAAGCTCCGCTTCGGCCTTGAGGACGGACGTCCGAGAACTCTTGAGGAGGTTGGTAAAAAGTTTGAGATCACGAGAGAGCGTATCAGACAGATTGAGGCAAAGGCTCTTCGTAAGCTACGACATCCATCTCGCTCAAAGACTTTGAAGGATTATCTTTCAAATTAATTGTACTTTCGGTAGACAGTTTGCACAAAAAAAAGATGACTATTTTGTCTACATTTAATTAAAAAATATTTTATAAAATATTTAACACTTTTTTCACTTGACTTTTCGTCATAAGTATAGTAAACTAATATAGTAAAAATGTTTCCCTCGGAGGTTTTTTGATAATGAAGATTAAGAAGATACTCGCGCTCTTGCTTTGCGTAGTTATGTTCTCCGTAATGCTGGTTAGCTGTGAGCAGGACGAAACGCAGTACTGGCTCGATTGGTATAAGGATAATAACATTGGACAGCCCGTCGACGTAGAGAATGTCAAGATTCCTCTGTACATAATCCAGGGCGACGAGATGTCTGCCGACTATAACGTAAAGAAGACTGTAAATGATAAGATTAATCAGTATCTTTCCGACAAATATTCCACCACCGTTGAGATCATATATCTTGATGAAAGCAAAGTTGTTGAAGGAAATACCGTAGACGAATATGCCAACGCTATCGCTTCCTTTTCCGCTTCCTCTACCGGCATTGTTTTGATAAACAGTGCAGACGTTATGGAGCAGCTTTCCGGTAAACTCGTTGACCTCAATCCTTATCTTATTTCGTCAGATTATGCAAGCGCCGGATACGGTACCCTCAATAAGCAGATCACAACATCTCTTATAAAGGGCGCAAAGGTTGTCGAGAACGGCGTTGAAAAAATGTACTGTATTCCCAATAACCACATCGTAGGCAACTATGAATATATCGTAATTAACAAGGCTGCGGCTAAGGCTCAGCTTTACGCTGAGTCAGACCTCCTTGCTATGAATACATGGGAGATGACGGAAGAGCTTCGTTCCGCTCTTGGTGATTCATCGACGGGTGATGGCGTTGATTATGCTGACTTTGATCCCGATAACGCAGCAGCGGTTACCAGAGTTATCAATGCTCCCTATGCAGCAAGGGCTGAAATCGAGAGTTATGGCAATATAGTTAATATTTCCGCGTATCCCACCGTTGATGACGACGAGGTTTATTCCTCTGCATTTGCAGTTTTGAAGGGAACTCCTCTTAAGGTTGATTCTGAAACAGTTCTCGTTGATTATGCTGTTTATGCCGAGCGCGCAATGCAGGTTATCTATGAAATTAACACTAACGAAACTGTTAGAAACCTTCTTCAGTACGGTGTTGAGAACGTAAATTACTCCATTGATGAAAATGGTATAGTAAAGCCTAATGCTGATAAGCGTTATGATATGAATCTTCTTTATACGGGTGATATTTTCAAGGCGCTGTACAGTGAGGGGTGGACAAAGGAGGATGCCGATTACGGCGTGCTTCAGAATAAGGATTCAGAGAAATAAATACGAGACGAGAGTTTCTTATATAGGAACTCTCGTTCTAATACTAAAATGTAATGTCATTTTATGACAGAGGAGATGTGAATTCGTATGAAAAAGACTAAGGGCGAGCTTACAATTAAAGAAATAGTAGATTTGTTTGTTCCGAAGCTTTGGCTTATAGCAATAATCAGCGTAATATTTGCTGCCGCTTTCGGTATATTTACTGCTATGAAAACTGATACATATACGTCAGTATCAACCTTTATGATGGTAAAGGTGCCGCAGAGTAATTCAGAATCCACAAATACCGGGCTTAACACGGGCGAAATTGAGGCTATGCAGAGTATGATACAGAGTTCACAGTATATCCTTGAGAGTAAGACGTTTTGCAGAAGTGTCAGGGAACAGCTCACAGGGTATGATAACGTTACCCCCGAGCAGATAAGGTCAATGTTATCAGTTTCTATTATAGACGACTCAACCTGCTTTTATATTTCAACCGTCAGCACCGATCCCCAGATGTCAAAGGATATTGCTGATATAGTACACAAGCTATTACCGGCTGATATTAAGGAAAGGCTTCCTTACGCTATCGAAATATCAACTCTTGATTATCCGGAGGCTGCTACGTCTGCCGATTCTAAAAACGTTTTGAGAAACGCTGTCATAGGCTTCGCTCTCGGTTTCCTCTTATCAGTCCTTGCGGTATTTGTGTTTGCTAAATTTGACGTCATTATTCGCTCTAGAGAAAAGATAGAAGAGAATTTTGATTTTCCTATCTTAGGTGTTATACCGAGATATGAAAATGACGTTTAATATAACGGAAGGGAGAAAAATATGTTGAAGCTGTTTTCTAATATAACGCCTGTAAAGCGTAAGACTCCTGTTAGGGCGCTTACAATAGTTGATCAAAAAACTCCGTTTGCTATCCGTGAGGCATATAAATCTCTTTATACCAATATTCTTTATCTCAACACTCCGGATAAATGTAAAAAAATTGCAATTACCAGTGCCGTTCCCGCAGAAGGAAAGACCTGCGTTGCTACCAATCTTGCTATCACTATTGCACAAAATGCTGAAAACAAAAGGGTACTGCTTATAGATACCGATATGCGTCAGCCCAAGGTGGCAAAGCTGCTCTCTCTTGATATAAGAGGCAGAGGCCTCAGTGAGTATCTTGCAGGACTTGATGCGAAGCCGTCCTTGACGTTTTTACCCGAATACAATCTGACCGTGCTTTCAGCAGGCGGTCCTAACGTTAATCCGTCTATGCTCATTGGCTCGTCAAGAATGGGCGAGCTTATCAGAATATGTGAGGAGCAATTTGATTATATTATAATCGATACGCCTCCTGTTAACGTTGTCACAGACGCGCTTCTCCTTAATGAAACCGTAAACGGTTATATTATCTCAACGCTTTCCGATTATTCTAACGTAAATCAGGTATCGGAGTGCGTCGAAAATCTTGAGCGTATCGGTGCGCAAATCTACGGCGTGGTTCTTTCTTCACTGAAGATAAAGGCGAGCAGCTCAAGGTATTCAAAGTACGGTAAATACTCAAGATATAAGTAAAAATTGCATATATAAAAGGGACTGTCTATTATAAGGACAGTCCCCTTTTTTTAGCTTTCCATTTGCTTGCCGAGAAACATACCTGCCGTTTGCACGAGCTTTGATTCTATTTCATCTGATATTTTGTTGCTTGTAGATACGTCATATTGCCATGCGGAAACCACGCAGCCGACTATATCGCCCTCGCTTAAAATCGGCATGGCACAATTGACGTAATGAGCTCCTCCGTCGTTTATGACGGAAATTGGCTCTTTTCCGCTTTCTCTGACGTAGAGAGAACGCGACTCCACGATCTCCTCAAGACCTCTTGAAATCTTCCTCTCAAGGTAATCTCTCTTAGATGCGCCGGAAACGGCAATTACCGCATCTCTATCACATATAAAAATAGGAGAGGCCGACGTCTTTTGGAGCGCGTCTGCATATTCTGTGGCAAAAGTTTGCATTTCTCCTATGGGAGAATATTTCTTAAATATTACCTCGCCCTCTCTGTCTGTATATATTTCCAGAGGATCGCCCTCTTTTATTCTCATAGTTCTGCGAATCTCTTTTGGGATAACCACTCTTCCCAGATCGTCTATTCTGCGAACTATTCCCGTTGCTTTCATTACTGTGATTTTCCTTTCTTAAGATGTTTTATTTATAAATCATTTTGTGGTAAAGAGGCTTTTTCACGATGATACAGAAATATTGTTTGTAGTAAAGCGGAAAATATTCTAAATATTGTTTTTATTATCTTAAATTACATAAAAAAGGGCTACCACAACACTTTGCTGTGATAGCCTTGTTTTTTCTTATACATCACGAAATTTTTATATCCGAGGCCTTTGATGATTTGACAAAGGCGAGATATGAGTTGCCGCGATTCACGGTGAGAATGTTTCTTGCTTGGTCAAAAAGCACAAGAGTGCCGTTTGTATCCGACTCCCAGGTGATTTCCTGGTATGTCCCCTCGGATATATAGTATCCTTTACCGCTTCCGATGGTGTTCATAACCATTTCCGTGCTGTCAGAGGCTTCGTAGGTAACCGTATCTGCAAGCAGTATGAATACGTTGGTGAAGGAAAGAGGAGTGTCGTTTAGCATATCCTTTTTACTAACACCATTTCTACTGTAAGAATAGCTCTTGGTTGAAGCAGAATAGTAAAACTCTGATTCTAACGTTGAAGACAAGGGGATTACTACGGATTTCGCGGAATTGGAACCTGTTACGGAAGCTTTACCAAAATCAACGAAGGTGTAAGGTAAAGATTTATCGCTGTTTGTATTAGTGTTGATATTTGCGTTGTATAGCCCTGCGCTAACGAGATCGCCGTTTGTGTAAGTAAACTGTGCGTATTCAGTGTAATAATAGCCTGTATGAACGCTCATATCAAATATCGATCCGAGGAGATTACAGGAATCGTACTCGAGCTTACCGTCGTTACCCTTTGATATAATTGCCGAATTGAAGAATTTAGCAATATTTGAAATATAGTCTCGCGATGCGGTGAGTGAGCCTATTTTGCTTAAGGTTTCAAGCTCATTCGTGAAGGCGAGAAGGCGCGTCGTTCCGTCCTCTACCGGAATTTCGGTGACTAGATCGGCGCCCGATAATCCGTACAGAGGAGAATCCGGATCGATAACGAAGGCGTAATGACGTCTTCTCGATGCTGCTTCGGTGGTTTCAAGTCCTGTAAGAGCATTGGTAAATTCCGGTATGTACATCTCCGGTTCCTTTTGCTCGTTTTCAGGTTCTTTTTGTGTGTTTTTATCATTATCAGCCTTGTTGCTATCTGCGTCAACTTTGCTGCTATCTGCATCTGGGGTTGTTCCGTCCCACCACCCCTCTGTTGCAAAGCCAAATGCGGCGACAAGCAGAGCGGCGACAAGAAAGAAGGCAATCAGCTTAACGTAATTGCCACGAATTGAAGTATTCATTTTTTACCTCCTTGCGTATTAGTATACGCACGTTAAGAAAGAATATTATTCCTTATCGTTATAACGAAGCCAAGCTTCAGCAAATTCAAAAGCCTCGGCGAGTCCGTTTGTAATTTTCTGTTTCTCAGGCTTCTTCGTTTTGCTTTCCAGCAGCTGTACCATGACGGTTCCGGGTACGGTCTCGCTGCTTTTGGATGTTTTTTTGTCTGACATTATCATCATATAGACGTAATATTTATCTGACATATCGCCGTAGAAAATATCATCGCCCTGACGGACGAGGGGCTTTCCCTTATATTCAAGGAATTCCTCGTTTGTTACGCCTTCTGCGTTCAACATAATAAATGCTCCTTTCGGTTTATTTGAAAATGACGGCTTGTCCTCTGTCCATATTCGTAAATATGATAACAGATATTTTTGCCCTTGTAAATACCTTCGACAAAAAGAGATAAATTAAACTTATCGCAAAATACATTATTTTTTTACATAAGGTGTAAATGTAAGCGAAAAGGTGGCAGAATTCGGCTCGATTAGCGTTAAATCGAATACCGAGTCAGCCTTGTTTGCAAGCTCTTTTTGCCAAACTACTCTATCAGAGCAGTCTTTGTAGGAGGAGGGCTTTGTGATAATTGGAAAGTCGCTCACCTTCTTGATTCTTTTCAGCAGTGACCGGCCAACGTCATCTAGGGCAAGAAGCTGGGTGTATTCGGGAAGGGTTCTTACGTCGGAGGAGGTAACGCCGAGGTAAGAGCTCCAAATGGCACGCCTTATTCTTGCTTGAGTGAATTTTTTGGTTTCGGCCCTTTTCATCAAAGAGGAAATTGTTGCTTCCGTCATACTCATAGAATATAAACGGTTATATAAACCACCCTCGGCATCGTGAATATTGTCACGAAGCGCGGGCGGGTTTAATCTGAACGAAGAAATTATTGCTGCGTCAAGCTTCTTGGGTTGAGTGGGCATCTTGCCGCTTTTAATAGCATTAAAATACGTGAGTTTTGCATTTTCTGGAACAAAATCAAAGGCAGAATCATCTTTTGAATAAATCAATTCGCGAATGTACGAGGCGCTTTGATATTGAGTTCCGTCGGTATACGATGAGTCGTATCCGCCACCTTCACGTTTAATTGTTATTGGAGTAATATTTGAATTTTCTTGTTCCAGAGCTTTGAGATATTCGATAGCCAGAATGTTATTCGGTGTGAAAAAGTCCTGTGTTAGCCGCTCGGGAAATAGACTGTTATAAACTCTCTCGCAAAGTTTCGGATAACCGAGTGCGGTAGGTGCCTCTGCTGCCGTTATAAGCTCGGATCTGAATTTTTCGGAGGACATATTTTTTGCTATGGCACAAAGCTTGTCAATATTACCGTTTTCGCTGCCAAAAGCAAGATGATCCACTATTTTCAGATTCGACGCTATATGAACTCCCGCGCGTGCAAAAAATTCTGCGCTGGACATAGAGTACGGGAAGGGAAGCTCTAAAACGAGATTAACGCCACAGTCAACAGCCGCCTTAGCGCGTATGGTTTTATCTGCTATGGCAGGACCTCCGCGCTGAATATAATTGCCGCTCATAATGGCGATTACCGCAGTATCATAACCGAGAAGCTCGCGGATTTTCTTTATTTGATATTCATGCCCGTTGTGAAAAGGATTGTATTCTGTAATGATAGCGACAATCTTCATTATTGCTCAATCCTTTCTTTGTGCTGAAAATAATATTTTTTGAATTTCGGTGTTGATTAATTTTCAAATATAGTGTATAATATCCTTATAAAAATAACAAACAGGAGAAAAGCTATGAAGGTTTTAGTTGTAAATGCGGGCTCAAGCTCGCTTAAATATCAGCTCTTTGATACCGAAAGCTCTGCGGTTCTTGCCAAGGGCAACTGCGAAAGAATTGGTATTGACGGTTCCCGCATAATTCACAAAACGAGCGGTAAAGAGGAGTACATAAAGGAAACGGCTCTTGCCGATCATTCTGCGGCAATGAAGCTCGTTGTCGAAACGCTTCTTGACAGAAAGGTTGGATGCATCGGCTCGGTTGACGAGATTGAGGCAATAGGTCACAGAGTCGTTCACGGAGGCCCTTATTTTGCCGAGTCAGTTCTCGTAACCGACGAAGTTATGGGGATACTTGAGAAGTGCGTATCATACGCGCCTCTTCATACACCCGCTCATATTATGGGTATTAAGGGCTGTAAGGCTGCAATGCCCAAAACTCCCGAGGTGCTCGTTTTTGATACCGCATTCCATCAGACGATGCCGAAGGAAGCGTTTATGTACGGTATATCATACGATATGTACGAGGATTATCAGATCCGCCGCTACGGCGCGCACGGCACCTCTCACAGATACGTCAGCGGTGAGATGATAAAACTTATGGGCGGGGTAGCAGAGGGAACAAAGATTGTTACCTGTCATATCGGCAACGGCTCGTCTATTAGCGCTGTTAAGGATGGTAAATGCATTGATACGTCAATGGGCTTCACACCCCTTGACGGCGTGCTTATGGGTACGAGATGCGGCTCTATAGATCCCGCTATCGTTCCGTTCATAATGGAGAAGAAGGGATACACGCCTGCTGAGATGGACAACTATATGAATAAGAAGTGCGGCTTTGCGGGTATCAGTGGCGTTGGCTCAGACTCCCGTGACGTTGAGCGCGCTATGGACGAGGGCAACGAGAGAGCAAAGCTTGCGCTCGATATGCTATGCTACCAGATAAAAAAATATATCGGCTCTTACTCTGCGGCTATGGGCGGCGTTAACACAATAGTATTTACTGCGGGAATAGGTGAGCACGTTTCTTATATCAGAAAAAATGCACTGTCAGGCCTTGAGTATCTCGGAATCAAGCTCGACGATGAGAGAAATACTTTCGGTCATTCAAACACGCCGGTAAAGCTGTCAAGCGACGACTCCAAGGTGCTTGTGTATATGATACCCACCAACGAGGAGCTGGTAATAGCAAAGGATACCGAAAAAATCGTAAACGACCTTAATAATTAATTATTTTAATAGGGCGCGCGCCGAGTAGGCGTGCGCTCTTTTATTATACACTATATGATAACATAAATAACAAAATAAGTCAAGAAAAGAAGAGAAAAAAACGGAATTTTGTTTTATAATCCGAGAATTTCGGATAGTACCTTACTTTTTTCTTTTATAATTTTATCATTCTCTTCAAAATTCATGCTGGTCTGATATATTTCCTCAAGCCTAAAATGCATGTCTGAGGCTATGGAGAACCAGCGCGCAGAATTTTCTAAGCTTATGCTTTCAATCTCCCGCATCGCCTTGATTTTTTCACTCACAGTTTTATCTTTTTCTGTTACCATAGACTCTACGTCTATAATATTACCGCCCTCTGATGTACTAATAAGAATATCTTCGCCGGGTAAAAATATTGCCTCGGTCGCCGTCTTGTCAAGGGGAGATGGGGCTACTGTCATATCAGCGCATCTCTCGTACAATTCTTCTTTCAAATAATTCAAAAAATCATGAACGAATGTTATGTCGCCTTTGACGGAGTATTTTTGTCTTGCAGATAAATTAAAGGTATCAAGTCCGTGTCTTCCAAGCTTGCCGAAAGAAGAAATAAGTCTTGTTTTGACGTTGCCGCCGTTTTTCGTTTTCAGACTGTCTGCCAAGGATTTTGCGCCCTTTTTTAGTTTATTTGCATCATAACCACAGTATAAATGCCGCTTTGCCTGACGGCTTGCCTCTCCTGCAATCTTAAGGTAAGAGTAGGCTGTCAGGTAGGCGTTTTTCTTTTCTTTACATAGATCAAGTACTTCTTCACGCTTTGACGTAAGCCAGTCAGGGCTCCAGTTTTCTCCAAGATTTATAATCTCGTCTATCGCACCGGGTATAACGGCATCGCGCTCGTGAGGGGAGGTACCGTCGATTATAGCGACGCGCTTGTCTTCCTTCTCACATATTATACCGTCTAAAGATGCAGGATCCGATGAGCAATATATCCTCTCGCACATAGCCCCCTTGTTCTCAAGATTTGTGCAGATTGCCTTCATAAGACTGCTTTTACCGGTTCCGGGACCGCCCTTTAACACAAAGATTCTTGTGTAATCATCTGAGTTAAATACCTCGCCGAAATAGCTTTTGAACCCGTCGTACCCGTTTGCTGCGGCGAAATAACTTTTATTTGAATTCATACCTTTTCCTCACTTTACATATTTGCTATAATATTAATATTCCGATTTTTCCGCATTTGTTACGAAATGCAAAAACAGCCGGTGTAAAAACTTGACAATTATATATTTTTATAGTATAATATACATTTAGAGGAGTGTTTATACTGTATGAAGGTTATCGGATTATGCGGAGGAAGCGGAAGCGGAAAGGGAACGGTTTCCTCTTTCTTTTCGGAGGCGGGAATACCCGTTATAGATACTGACGCGATTTATCACGAGCTTACGTCCCATAGCAGCGATTGCCTTTCCGAGCTCGTAGCGGAATTCGGGGAGGAAATCATTAAGGACGGCGCACTTGACAGGGGTGCGCTTGCCTCTATCGTTTTCTCGTCGTCCGACTCTGATGAGCGGCGTCTGCGCCTTAATAGGATTACGCACCGCTATATTTTAGACGAGGCAGAGAAGCGTCTCTCGGTGCTTGCGAAGCAAGGCTCTTCTATTGCTGTAGTAGATGCACCGCTGCTTTTCGAGTCTGGGTTTGATAAAAGATGCGACGTTACCGTAGCGGTAATTGCCGATAATGAAAAGCGCGTTGAGCGCATCGTTATGCGTGACGGTATTTCAAGAGAGCGAGCGCTTGAGCGCATCTCATCTCAAATACAAAATGCCGATCTTGTATCCTTAACCGATTATCAAATATATAATTCCACCTCTCTTTCTGTTCTTCGTGAAAGCGTTCTGGATTTAATAGAAAAAATAACTAAATGTAACTAATCAAGAAAGGAATTATTATAAAATGAGTGAAAAATCAGTTGGACAGCAGATGTTTGATAAGCTTTCCTACAAAAAGAAAAACATCTATGAGGAAGCCTCCAGCGAAAAGATAAAGGCTATCTTTGATTATTCTAAGGGATATATGAAATATCTTGATGATTCTAAAACCGAGCGCGAGGCAGTTTGTGCAGCAATCGAGCTTGCAAAGCAGAAGGGATATACCGAGTATAAGATAGGCGATAAGATTTCTGTCGGTGATAAGAAATATCTCAACCATCACGACAAGAGCCTCGTTCTCTTTAGCGTTGGTGATAATGATATTGAACGTGACGGTATAAGGATCCTTGCGGCGCACGTTGACTCTCCCCGCCTTGATCTTAAGCAGGTTCCGATGTATGAGGACGCTGGAATGGCGTTCCTTAAGACGCACTATTACGGCGGTGTTAAAAAGTATCAGTGGACGGCTATACCACTTGCTCTTCACGGTGTTATGGTTAAGGCGGACGGCGAGGCCGTTGAGGTGAAAATCGGCGAGGAGGAGGGCGACCCCATCTTTTATATTAACGATCTTCTGCCTCACCTTGGTCAGAAGCAGTCTGCGGAAACTCTCGGTAACGCAATATCAGGTGAAACTCTCAATATCCTTATCGGAGGACTTCCTTACGATGATAAGGAGGTAAGTGATAAAATAAAGCTCACAGCCCTTTCTCTTCTTAACGAAAAGTACGGCGTTACGGAGGAGGATTTCCTCAGCGCAGAGCTTTCTCTCGTGCCTGCTTATAAGGCTCGTGATATAGGCTTTGACAGAGCGCTCGTTGCCGCGTACGGACATGATGATAAGGTTTGCTCTTATCCTGCCGTAACCGCCCTTCTTGACAATCCCGATACAAAGCGTACCGTTATGGTTGTTCTTGCTGATAAGGAGGAGATAGGCTCCGTCGGTATTACGGGTATGCAGTGTGAGGTCTTTATGGACGTTATAGATGAAATCTCTGCATCACTCGGTAAGAATTCAAGAGTTGTAAGAAACAACAGTAAGTGCCTCAGCGCTGACGTTACCGCTTGCTACGATCCTAATTTCCCCGACGTTTACGAGAAACGTAACAGCGCTATGATCTCTTGCGGAACTACTATGAGCAAGTATACCGGCGCCAGAGGAAAATCCTCGACAAACGATGCAAGCGCGGAGTTTGTCGGATATATAAGAAAGCTCTTTGCGGATAACGGCGTTATCTGGCAGACCGCCGAGCTTGGTAAGGTTGATGCAGGAGGTGGCGGAACCGTTGCTATGTATATCGCAAATCACAATATTGAAACGGTTGATCTCGGCGTTCCGGTTATTTCTATGCACGCACCCTACGAGGTCGTTTCAAAAGCAGACGTATATTCTACCTATGAGGCATTTGTTGCTTTTGTAAAATAGTTTGTTCCATATCTCGAAATTTTTATAATATTGAGGTTGGATATGATAATAAAAAAACTGTTACAAGCAGAGGACAGGTTCAGAGAAATAGAGCAATCTCTGACCTTGCCCGAAATAATTTCTAATAATAAGGAATACTCCGCATTGATGAAGGAGTATAGGTATCTTGAACCTATAATTGAAAAATTTAGGGAATATAAGACGGCAGAAAAGAATATGCAGGACTCTGATGAGATGATGCGCGACTCTTCTCTTGAGGCGGAGCTTCGCGATCTTGCAGAGGAGGAGTTCAAGAGTTATCGTGATGAGCGCGACGCGCTTCTTGATGAGCTTAAGGTTCTTCTTATGCCTAGGGACCCAAACGATTCGCGCAACGTCGTGCTTGAGATAAGGCAGGGGGCGGGCGGCGAGGAGGCGGCGCTCTTCGGCGCAGATCTTTACCGTATGTACTCTATGTACGCTACAGCAAAGCGCTTTAAGCTTGAGATTGTCAACATTAACGAAACCGAGCTTGGCGGTATAAAGGAAATTACCGTTAATATTATAGGTGACGGCGCTTACTCTAAATTCAAGTTTGAAAGCGGTGTTCACCGAGTTCAGCGCATACCGGTTACCGAGTCTAACGGAAGGATTCAGACCTCCACTGTAACCGTTGCGGTATTGCCGGAGGCTGAAGAAGTTGAGGTTGAGGTTAATCCTGCGGACATTAAGTTTGAGTCGTGCAAATCCAGCGGTGCCGGCGGTCAGCATATTAACAAGACCGAGTCTGCGGTTCGTCTGACGCATAGACCAAGTGGAATAGTTATAGAATGCGATCAGGAGCGAAGTCAGCTTCAGAATAAAGAAAAGGCAATGAAGCTTCTTTACACCAAGCTCTATAACATTAAATTACGAGAGCAGGAGGAGGCAATTGCCTCTGCGCGCAAGAGTCAGGTTGGAAGCGGTGACAGGAGCGAGAAGATAAGAACCTATAATTTCCCACAGTCAAGAGTCACCGACCATCGTATAAATAAAACAATTTATTCTCTCGACGCTTTTCTGGACGGTGATATTGACTGTATCGTTGATGAACTGATAGCCGCCGATACTGCAGAGAGGCTTAAGGGGGAGCAGAATGAAAACTGAAATAATTAAAATCGACCCAGATAATATTACTCCCTCCCTCTCTGACATCAAGCGTGCGGCAGAGATTCTTAAGAGCGGCGGACTCGTGGTTTTTCCAACCGAAACGGTGTACGGTCTTGGGGGAGATGCAACGAATCCTGCATCTGCTGAAAAGATCTTTTCAGCAAAGGGGCGCCCAAAGGACAACCCCTTAATCATTCATATAGAAAATGCCGAAGACGCAGCCCTTTATGCAAAAACAACTCCATTATACTACCGCCTGGCAGAGAAATTTATGCCGGGGCCACTGACGGTTATTCTTGAATCTAAGGACACGGTTCCGTATCAGACGCGAGGGGGACTTGA
Source organism: Clostridia bacterium (assembly GCA_017463125.1). GTDB lineage: Bacteria > Bacillota > Clostridia > Oscillospirales > CAG-272 > UBA1740. Next base: position 67,628 of record JAFTPV010000018.1, read on the forward strand.
AACCGTTGCGGTTCGTTGCCCTGAGAATCCCGTTGCCCGTGCCTTTATTTCTCTGGCAGGGGTTGCCGTTGCGGCGCCGTCGGCAAATCTCTCGGGCTCTCCGTCGCCAACGAATGCTTCTCACGTAATAGACGATATGTACGGCAGAGTGGACGTTATAATTGACGGCGGCGAGTGTGATTTCGGTCTTGAGTCAACAATCGTCAAAATCGAGAACGAAAATACCGTAACGCTCCTGCGTCCCGGAAAAATTACGCTGGACGAGCTCTCCCTTGTATGCAACGTTAACGTTGCTTCGGCTGTGGTTTCGGAGCTTAAAGCGGGCGAGATAGCACTCTCCCCGGGTATGAAATACCGCCATTATGCTCCTGCCTCGCCCGTCCGCTTACTTGACGGAGAGCGTGACGATGTGCTTAAGTACGTAAAAGAGCAGGGAAATAATAAATTTGCCATTCTCGTATACAGTGAGGATAAGGATTATTTTGCAAAGCAGCTTCCTTCGGCAAGCCTTTACGAGCTTGGCAGTATAAAAAATGAAAGCGCGCAGGCTCACGAGCTTTTCAAAATTCTTCGTGATGCGGATAAGGAGAGCTTTGACGTAATATACGCACCTCTTCCCAAAGCAGAGGGAATAGGTCTTGCTCTTTACAACAGGCTGATACGCGCTGCGGCACATACAATAGTAAATTTAAGAGCGGCAAATACATAGTGTTTGTGCTTTGAAAGGAACGGTCATAAAATGGCTAAAAAGAAAAAGGTAATAGAAAACCCGATGGAAAATGAGGCGGCTCCAACCCTGCAGCCGATAACCGAAACCCTTGAGAAGAATTATATGCCTTACGCTATGAGCGTCATTGTATCAAGAGCGATACCGGAGATCGACGGCTTTAAGCCCTCTCACCGAAAGCTTTTGTATACGATGTATAAAATGGGGCTCATCAATGGCCAAAGAACAAAAAGCGCAAATATTGTAGGGCAGACTATGCGTTTGAACCCTCACGGCGACGCTTCTATATACGAAACTATGGTAAGACTTACGAGAGGCCATGAGGCTCTTCTTCACCCATTTGTTGATTCGAAGGGCTCATTTGGTAAGCATTACTCTAGAGATATGGCGTACGCTGCGTCCCGTTACACAGAAGCAAAGCTTGATACGTTTTGTCACGAGCTATTTTCGGGTATTGACAAGGACTCGGTTGACTTTGTACCTAACTATGATAATACGATGCAGGAGCCAACTCTTTTGCCTACCACCTTCCCGAATATACTCGTTTCCCCAAATTTGGGTATTGCTGTTGGTATGGCGTGCTCGATTTGCTCCTTCAATCTTTCCGAAATATGCGACGGAACTATCGCTCTTCTAAAAAATCCAAAGACATCTATTGATCGAATGCTCGATATAGTGAAGGCGCCCGATTTTTCCGGTGGCGCACAGATAATTTACGACCGCGATCAGATGAAAAAGATATATGAAACCGGTCTGGGCAGCTTCAAGATGAGAGCAAAATGGGAGTATTCAAAGAAGGATAATTGTATTGACGTTCTTGAGATTCCTTATTCTTCATCTATCGAGGCTATAATGAAAAAGACTGCCGAGATGATAAAGAACGGAAAGCTTCGCGAGGTAAACGACGTAAGAGATGCAATTGACTTAAACGGCTTTAAGCTTACCTTCGATCTTAAGAAGGACGCGAATCCCGATCTCGTTATGCAAAAGCTCTTCTCTGTAACCGAGCTTGAAAATAATTTTGACTGTAATTTCAATATTTTGGTTGAGGGAACGCCAAAGCAGCTTGGTATCAGAGAGATACTCCTTGAATGGATCAATTTCCGAGTTAAGTGCGTGACCCGCGAGCTTAATTTCGAGCTTGGTAAGAAGGATGAAAAGCTTCATCTTCTCGAAGGTCTTGCAGCTATCCTTCTTGATATTGATAAGGCTATCAGAATAATACGCAATACCGAAAAGGAGGAGGACGTTGTTCCCAACCTTGCCGCCGGATTCAATCTTACTAAAACACAGGCTGAGTACATTGCGGAGATAAAGCTTCGTAATCTTAACCGTCAGTATATTATAAACAGAGTTCAGGAGATCGAGAGCTTACGTAATGAAATAGCCGAAATTAAAGAAACTCTTAAAGACGACCTTAAGCTAAAGGCAAAAATAATCGCAACTCTTACAGAGGTTAAAAAGAAATACGGTAAACCCAGAAAGACCGAAATCATTGAAAAGGAAGAGGTCAAGGCTCCTGAAAAGGATATATTCTTTGAAAACTACAATTGCCGACTGATACTTACACGAGGCGGTTATTTCAAGAAGCTTTCTGTGCAGGCGGTAAGGTCTGCAGACGAGCAGAAGCTAAAGGAAGGCGATTATATCGTTTACCAAGAGGATACTGACAACAGGGGGGACGTTCTCTTCTTTACCGACAAGGGACAGATTTACAGAGCGCGCGTTGACGACTTTGATCTTACCAAGGCAAGTCAGATGGGTGATTATATTCCCTCAAAGCTCTCTATGGATGACGACGAGCATGTCGTAGGCTGCAAGATGATCTATGAGCTTAATCCTAATCATCATCTCGTTTACGTATTTGAAAACGGCAAGGGCCTTCGCGTAAATATGAGTGCTTATGAGGCGAAATCAAGGCGTAAGAAAATATCCGGTGCGTATTCTTCGGAGTCACCCCTTGTTGGTGTAGTTTACGAGGAAGAAAAGCCGGCCAACGTCTTTATCAGAACGGACGCGGGCAGGGGAATGCTGATTAAAAGCTCCCTCATACCCGTAAAGGCAACCAGAACCGCCTCGGGTGTTCAGATAATGAAGTTGCCGAAGAAGGGCGTCAAGGTCGACCTCGTTACCGACAGAATAGATGAGCTTGGACAGGATGCTCTCAAATGCAAAAAGCTGGCTTTGCCTTCAACCGGCTCGCCTCTCGGACAGCTTTCGTTTAATTTCTAAAATTAAAAAGGGGTTTGCGTAAGCAAACCCCAAAAGAGATTAAATTAAAGTTTCAAATTTGTAACCAACGCCCCAAACGGTCTTGAGCGTCCACTTGTCAGATGCACCCTCGAGTTTTTCGCGCAGGCGCTTAACGTGAACGTCAACTGTTCTTGAGTCGCCGAGATAGTCGAAGCCCCATACCTTGTCAAGAAGCTGATCACGGGTAAATACTCTGTTGCAGTTTGAAGCGAGAAAATAGAGAAGCTCAAGCTCCTTGGGAGGAATATCGATAACCTTGTCACACAGCTTAAGCTCGTATTTCTGAAGGCTTATCTCGATATTTTCAAACTTAACAACCTCGTCGTCATTTGTCTTGGTATGTGCGTTATAGCGGCGGAGAACGGCCTTGATTCTTGCGGAAAGTTCCTTCATATCAAAGGGCTTTACGATAAAGTCGTCAGCGCCAAGCTCGAGGCCGAGAACCTTATCAAAGACCTCGTTTTTTGCAGTAATCATAATTACCGGCTTTGAAGAAAGCTCGCGAATCTCGCGGCACACCTGCCAACCGTCTTTTTTAGGCATCATTATGTCAAGAAGAACGAGATCAGGCTCATAGATTTTGAAATAATTGACACCTTCAATTCCGTCGTTTGCTGTTTTTACCTTGTAGCCCTCGCTTTCAAAATAGAGCTTCAGCATATCACAGATGTTGTGGTCATCATCAACTATAAGAAGTTTAGTATCCATTTTTGTTCCTCTCTTTTTTGTTTCCTTAAAATTGTTAACTTTGTTAAAAACATTAAAATCTTAACAATTTAATTATACAACATATTTAGACCATAGTCAAGAACAATTTATTAATTTTTCACATACAAAAGAAAAATTTTCCATAAATATTAATTTAACTACCATTCAGATCGGAGTATTTTTATGAAATTAGGTATTGTAGGACTTCCCAACGTGGGAAAAAGCACACTTTTTAACGCCTTGACAAATGCAGGGGCTGAGTCGGCGAACTATCCATTTTGCACAATAGACCCTAACGTTGGCGTCGTTGCCGTTCCGGATAAGCGTCTTGACAGATTGGCCGAGATGTACAAGCCCGAGAAATACACTCCCGCAATTATCGAATTTGTTGATATTGCAGGTCTTGTTAAGGGTGCGTCGCAGGGCGAGGGCCTCGGAAACAAGTTCCTTGGTAATATCAGAGAGGTTGACGCTGTAGTTCACGTTGTACGTTGCTTTGAGAACGGAGATATTATCCACGTTGAAGGCTCTGTTGATCCTCTTCGTGACGTTGAAACCATAAATCTTGAGCTTATCCTCTCCGACCTTGAGGTTGTTGAGCGTGCGATAGACAGAACGACCAAGGCTGCTAAGGCTGATAAAAAGCTTCTTGAAAAGCTAGCCGTTCTCGAAAAGGTAAAGGTAGCTCTTGAGGCAGGCAAGTGTGCGCGCACTGTCACGCTTGATGCGGATGAAATAGCGTGGATAGAAGAGTCAAGGCTCCTGACACTTAAGCCTACTATATACGTTGCAAATATTGCAGAGGATGAGGTTTCCGGCACTTATGAGAGCAACGAGGGTTATCAGCAGCTTAAGGCGCACGCCGATTCCGAGGGTAGCGAGATTATAGCGGTAAGCGCACAGATTGAGGCAGAGCTTGCGGCTCTTGACGGTGAGGAAAAGGAGATGTTCCTCTCCGACCTTGGAATTGAGGAATCGGGTCTTGACAAGCTTATTAAGTCCAGCTACTCACTTCTCGGACTTATCAGCTTTTTGACAGCCGGTCCCAAAGAGGTTCGCGCTTGGACGATTAAAAAGGGCACGAAGGCTCCCGGTGCTGCCGGTAAGATACATACCGACTTTGAGCGCGGATTCATTCGTGCCGAGGTAGTGGCGTTTGATGACCTTGTAAGAGAAGGTGATAGAAACAAGGTTAAGGAAAAAGGACTTCTTCGCAGTGAGGGCAAGGAATACGTAATGAAGGACGGCGACGTTGTAGAATTCCTCTTCAACGTTTAATTTTAAATTCAACATAATTCGGGTGTGAGTATATCTTGCACCCGTTTTTTTCATAGCTGATATAGTCCTCTTGGGTGAGAAAGAGATTTTCACTGTTTATGATTATATATTCTGCCCAGTAAAGCTCTGCCTCTAAATAAATTCCGGATTTGTACTTTTTACCGTGAGATCCGAAAATAACGCCGTCTGATTGTGTGATGATTTCTTTGGTAAGTACGCGCGTATCCTTGTCGAGCATTCCCGATGAAATATAAGCGTACGTTTTCTTGTGATCGTAAAAATACAAGGCACATCTTGCGCTTCCTTCGCCGTACGGCTCGTGGTAGGCAGTAACGATATTGAATCCGCCTACTGTTACTCCGTTATCCACGTGAATAATAATTTTTGTTCTGAATTTATCCTCTAGCTTAATAATTCTGTCATAGATGGAGCGTTCTTCTTCATTTTTTGGAGTCGGGAGGTATATCTCTTGTATGGGAATACTTGAGAGTAGAACGGACAAATGCTCGTATGCCTTATAAGAGTAATGGGTAATAATATATTTATCCAATTTATATCGATCGTGCTTTTCTATATAAGCAATATTGTCGTATGCGTTGCTTTTAGAGTACTGTGATGAGTTGATAAGACAGCTCTCGTGCTCTGATTCTATTAAAATCATATCCTGTTTTTCTTCACCGGAGTAGGCTATCCTATCGCTTTCTGCATAGGTCTTGTTGAGCACTGATGCCAGTATAAAGAGGAAGCATAACATTCCGGTAAGCGTCGCAACGGCTCGCTTTTTCTTCTTTATGTCAAGAATGATGAAGAGAAAGAAGCAAGCTATAAGTATGTATGCAAATATAATGAATAACGGGTGCTTGTTTGACACGTAGACGTCAAGGGAAGAAAGCTCACCTGCCATAGCGGTAACGAACTGTACTACCGGCCTTAATATTATACCGATGGGGACTATATTACCTAATATCAGCATCAGCATACCGAGATACATAACGATTTCAATAGGTATCGTAAATAGCGTTGTGCTGATAGGAGAAATCGTTGAAATACCGTTAAACGCGGTGATAGTAAGCCCGAGGGTTGCAATTATAGCGAACACGGATACGAGAATTGATGCGCCAATATCCTTAAGCACTCTGAGGAGCGGTCGCTTTTCATAGGTTTTATCCCGATAGTCACTATATACTATCACACCTAAAGTAGCGAAGGCGGAAAGCCATAGGGAAAGATCGTATATAGCGTAGGGCGTCGTAAAGCATATTATTGAAACGGAAACAAAAAGTGACGTGATAGGGTCTTGTTCTCTAGAGAACAAAAACAGCACGGAGGAAAGTATTAGCATATATCCCGCTCGTAATATAGAGGATGGAAAACCGGTTAATGCCATATAGAGAACACAAAAGACGATAGTAGTAACGACTCTTGCGTTTTTCGGACACCTGAAGGCACGCAACAGTCTTTCCAGTCCTGCCGAAAGGATAGCAAGGTGCATACCGCTCAGAGCCAGCATGTGCGTTATTCCAATGCGTTTGAAATCCAGATTCAACTGATCTGAAAGTAACTCTCTCTCCCCGAGAAGAAGTGCTGATACAAAGGAGCCGGTTTCATAGTCCGATTGCATTATTGCGTGACGCGATATATTTTCTCTCATGTGCGAAAAATAGCTCTCGATAGGAATTTCACCGTTACCGAGTACCACGAAATCCTTGATATCATCGCATGAAGCGGAAATCCCTTTAGCATACCGGTAAATTTTATAATTTTTATCAAGATAATTAAAGTCTGTCAGTGTACATTTGAAAGAAATTTTTGTGCCAACGGTGATGCCTGACGCGGTATCAAGGTCAATAAGCGCCGATAATTTATAATTCGTTAAGGGCTCACCGCCAATACTGTCAGTTTTAATAATATAGGAACCAGAATAAGATGACTGAGAGCTTATTTCGACAACTGTACCGCTGACACTAACCTCGCCATCAAATCGCTTGTCCGCATAGAACCAAAGATCAAAATAAACGTGGGATATAAGCATGGATGATATGAGCGCAAGAGCTGATATCAGAATCACTGTTTTTGATTTTTTTAGAGCTAAAAAAATAAAATATATCAATAGAAGGGAAACTGCCGCGATAACGCAAGCCGATTTTATAAAATAGTCCCCTCTGGTAAAAAAGACAAGACCCCCCAGCATAATACACAGTATTAAGCTGAGCGGTCTTTTGTCAAAAAGTTTCATATCACACCATAAAAATCAGTTTTTGTTACGGTATTCGCACCCCTTGGGTATTACAAAATTAAACGCGCCGGGAATAACGGAAAAATCAATATTTTTCGCGCCCTTTATTTCACCGTCAATGCAGATGGGAATGGGAGCGTCAAACTCCATTCTAAAATGCGGCACCTGCCTGTGATGGAACACCTTAGCTGCTGCCTTTGATTCAAGATAAGTACCGTTCTTGTAAGAACCGACAAGAGAAATAAACGTTAATCTTGACACCTTATCTATTGCGGTAACGTCGAGAAGCCCGTCCTGTAGATTTGCTCTGGGAGCAGCCTTAAATCCGCCTCCGCAGAATTTTCCGTTACCGATTGCGGTGAGGGTAAATTCCTTTTCCAAGACCATGCCGTCGTCAAAAATTATACGCATTTTAGTGCCGAATTTCTTAAACAGAACAACGACGACACCAAGAATGTAAGACAGACCTGGGGTTACGAGCTTTTTTCTCTTAAGCTTTTCCGCCTCCTTAACTACAGCGCAGTCAAAGCCTATGTTTACCATATTTACACAATACGCGTCGTTATATTTTATCAGATCGAGAGGTATGGTTTCACCGTCGATCTGGGCATTAATATCAGAGAAAAGACGCGTGTTTGTAAAGTTTCTTACAAAATCGTTGCCGGAGCCGTTGGGAATAACGCCAAATTCAACGTTGGGGTTAGAGGGGGCACTGTTAGCAATTTCGTTAATAGTACCGTCGCCTCCTATGCAGATAAATCTCTGACGCTCGCTGGATATACGAACCATAGATTTTACATACTCGAGGGCATCACCGGAGCAGGTGGTGTAATAAATATGATAATTCAACTGCCTATTTGCACAAACCTCTTTAATAATCGGTTCAAGCTTTTTTTGCTTCGGGCTGCTTCCTGATTTTGGATTTAATATAAAATGGTAAATCATTGGAAAAAATCCTCCGAAAAAGCATCAAAATTAATTGTTTAATGTTCCTATTATAACAGAGAATGTGTAATTTGTCAAGTTTTGACGAAAAATTGATGTGAAAGTGGGTAATGCGGGATGATATTTTAATGCTTTTTTATATTTTTTGACGAGTTAATGATAAAATCATGGTACGCCTTTGCTGCTTGCTCGGTTTTGTTTTGACCGAATTCGTAGTATTTTTTACCTATAAGATCCGACGGGAGATAGGTCTGAGTTACGTAATCGTTCTCGTAATCGTGTGGGTAAAGGTATCCGTTAAACAGAGGACTTCTTAAATGCTCCGGCACCGTTACGCCAAGACCGCGTGCTATGTCCTCCGAAGCCCTGTGATATGCCATATACGCCGTGTTGGATTTAGGGGCGGTGGCGAGTATTGTGACAATGTTTGCCAATGGGATTGCTGCCTCGGGCAGTCCTACCACCTTTGCACTTTCAGTACATGCATAGGCAAGTGACGCTGCCATAGGATACGCACAGCCTATATCCTCGTTTGCTATTACGAGAATTCGTCTGCAAGCAGAGAGAAGATCTCCCGATGCCAAAATTTTTGCAAGATAGAAAATTGCCGCATCGGGATCAGAGCCTCTGATTGATTTTTGCAGACAGGAGAGCAGGTCGTAATGTACGTCACCATCCCTGTCGTAATGGCCTACAACGGAGGGAAGAAGGGAAGAAACTGCTTCCTCTGTAATCTCCTTATCGGTTATGTAAAAGGCGTTTTCTAAAACGCCAATGCTCATTCTTACGTCACCGCCACAGGCGTAGGCGATTGAAAGAAGCACGTCGTCGCCGGCTTTCTTAGTGACACTGAAATCTTCGCACAAAATTTCCATCGCACGTCTTAAGGATGGAAGGCAGTCCTTTGCCGTAACCGACTTAAATTCAAATACCGACGAGCGAGATAGCAGAGCGTTATAAACGCAGTAATAAGGGTTTTCGGTGGTGGAAGCTATAAGAGTCAGCTTTCCGTTTTCCATAAATTCAAGAAGAGATTGCTGCTGCTTTTTATTGAAGTACTGTATCTCGTCAAGATAAAGAAGGGTGCCGCTTTCCGAAAAAATATTATCGGTAGATGAAATTACGTCCTTAATGTCGGAAAGGGAAGCTGTTGTTGCGTTAAGCTTGTATAACTGCATTCCGGAGGCAAGAGCTATTATATTAGCTACTGTGGTCTTACCCGTTCCGGGAGGACCGAAAAATATCATATTCGGAATTCGTTTGTTTTCAACGAGACGACGTAAAATTCCTTTTTCTCCAACTAGATGTACCTGACCTGCAACCTGATCAAAGGTCGTGGGCCTCATTCTGTCAGCCAGAGGTTTAATTGCCATATCATTACCTTTCTACGATAGATTATCTAAATTGATATAAACGTGTTCTTCAATCTGCTCACGTAGGAGCTTGTTTTCTTCTTTACATAGTCCGGGGTCGTCCTCGACGACGGCCTTTGCCGTAGAGAAGGCAAGCTCAAAGAGCTTGTGGTCGTCGCATTTTGTAGCAAACTTGAACTCAAATCCGCCACTCTGCCTGATATTATTAGTGTTATTTGCAGAAAAGAAATCTCCCGGACCTCGCAGAATCAAATCCTTTTCCGCAATTTCAAAGCCGTCATACGTGCTTTTCATTATATCAAGCCTTGCTGATGATTTTTCACCGGCCGCATCGGATACCAAAACGCAGTATGACTTACGCATTCCGCGTCCAACACGGCCTCTTAGCTGATGGAGCTGGGAAAGACCGAATCTCTCGGAATTTTCAACTATCATCAGGGAGGCGTTAGGTACGTTTACTCCTACCTCGATTACCGTAGTAGATACTAAAACATCGATATTACCGCTAGAAAATTCTCCCATAATAGCATCTTTTTCGGCAGGCTTCATTTTACCGTGTAAAACCGAGATGCGAAGATGAGGCAGAGCTTTTTTTAATTCCTCGGAAAAATCAACCGCATTTTTTAGGTTAAGTGTGCCTGTGTTTACAAGACCTGCATTGATTTTATCTGTAACCATTATTTCGTCATACTCTTCGTCGGACTCGATTGAGGGACATACTATGTAGCATTGACCGCCGAGGGATACCTGTTTTGATATAAAGTCATTCAGCCTTTTTCTGTAGCTCTCGTCAACTACGTAGGTTTCTACGCGTGTGCGTCCTTTGGGCATATCAACTATTCTTGAAACGTCAAGATCTCCGTATATAGCAAGCGCGAGCGTTCTGGGAATAGGTGTTGCACTCATTACAAGAAGATGGGCGTTTTCAGATTTCTTTTTTAGCTTTGCACGTTGGTTGACACCGAACCGGTGCTGCTCGTCTGTGATTACAAGACCTAAATTGTTAAAATTCAACTTGTCCGATATCAATGCGTGCGTGCCGATAACAATATTTGTATCGCCCGAATTTATCTGCTCGTAAATCCTCTTTTTCTCCTTTTGCGAGGTTGAGCCGAGCAGAAGCTCTACCCTTATACCTAAAGGCGAGAGCAGTTCCTTTACGTCCTGGTAGTGCTGACGCGCAAGAATCTCCGTAGGTACCATAAGAGCCGCTTGATATCCGGATTTTACTGCTATATACATAGCCGTAATAGCGCACACTGTTTTTCCGCAGCCAACGTCACCAACGATTATACGTGCCATTGGTGCAACGACGCCGGATTTTCCAATGACCGTGTCGGAGTAAATGTCGTTTATCGCTCTTTTCTGCGATGGGGTGAGCTCGTATGGTAAAAGTGCGGTCAAGGGGTCGATAGAGCAGGGCGAGAAGCGAATTCCGTCGCAGTGCTTTTTTTGTGATGCAGAGAGAGAAATACTGATTCCAAAAATGAGCATTTCGTCAAACGAAAGACGCGTAAGCGCACGCCTTAAGCTATCCTCGTCTTTTGGGGAATGTGCGTTTTTGATAGCGTAGGAAAGGGTGCATAACGAATTTTTTAGTCTTATTTTTTCGGGAATCGGGTCGATAATTCGAGGCAGAACTATATTAAGCGTGCTTTTTATTAATTTATCCAGTTGCTTCGAGGATAGCCCTTGCGTCGATGGATAAACAGGAACGTAATCTTCAAGCGGAACGTCTTCAATAATTGGCTCGTATTTCGGATTTACAAGCTGTAGCCGTCCTTTTGAAACCGATGTTTTGCCGTAAAATCTAAATTCAAGACCGGTATGGAAAATATCCTTCACAAAAGGAGAGTTGAAGAATACGATTTCAACGGAGCCGCTGCTGTCAAACGCCCTAAATTTTGAAATTGTAAATCCACGCTTGACGTTGGCAGAGCGAACTTCGGTCGCTACCGTTAGCACATAGGACTGCGAGATTTCTTCGTTAAACTGTGAGAGAAGCCTTACGTTACCGCGTGCTTCGTATGCGCGAGGGAAAAAATATACAAGATCTTTTACGGTGGTTATACCAAGACGCTCGAGCTTTTCGGCTCTCGCCTTTCCGACACCGGAAAGCTTTTCAACCGAGTCGTATAGAGAAAAAGACTGCACCATTCGTCCCTCCTTCAAATTTCATATATAACATTTTACTATACTTTTCGTATTATTGCAATAAAAAAGCAGAAAAAACTTAAAAAAATTACCAAGTTCACATTTAATTAATAAAAAAATAAAGATTTTTATTTACAAAAATATTATAATGTGTTATAATAATATGAATACTTATCTATTTGGAGAAAAAATGAAATTTGAACTGAAGAATAATAAATCATATCAAAAGACAGTTTTATTTTCCTTTTTGATGGCGCTTTTATTTTCCACGCTGACAATATTATTCGGCGAGATATTTTTGCCGTTTTCGTCGGCTTTTCTTGCCGTGCTTCTTACGGTGGAGGGGGATAAGCGTAAATTTTCACTAATAGCGGCATCAGTAACCGTCGTCTTGTCCTTCATACCCGGCAGTTTCCCAAGTACGCTGGGCATTGCAACTGTTATAATCGCTTTTGCGCTTTCCCTTATGTATAGAGCAGAGTTTGCAAAATGTGATATTGCAATGCTGCTGACGCTCATTTTCTCCGCTTCTATTATTCTGTCCGTCTTCTTTATGGTATTCAAGATAACGGATGAATATTCTTTTGAGTACGCTTTTAACTATATGAAGGAGCTGTACACCACATTTAGAGATGCGCTTGCAAAACAAATGGTTGTTTCCTATTCCGCTATCCCTGAAATGAGCGAGCTCGGCTTTACCGAGCAGATTATATCTGATGCTATTGACAGCCTTGCAAATTATTTGATTTCCTTTATACTGATAGTTGCCTTCTTGCTTACAGGTATTACCCTTAAACTCTTCGGCTTCGTTTTATCTAGACTTCATTCCGAGCCTGAGCAGATTCGGGGGTGGCGATTCGTTACGCCCTCTGCCTTTGCATACTTTTATATTGTGCTATTCCTTGTTTCTACTTTTATGATGGGAAACAGCGTTATCGAGGTTGCGGTTTTGAACCTTTCTAACCTATTTGCTGTTATATACGCTTACATAGGTCTTAAGAGTGCATACTCGATGTTAAGAAGCAAAAGAAGCGCGGTATTTTCTTCGGTAATTTTAACGCTGGCACTATTCGTCTTTTCCGGCTTTGCAATTAACGTTCTTTCCGTTTTGGGAGTTGTATTCACTATTCGTTACAACGCACAGGGGAGCAAGGGCAACTCTGACGGAAACTTTATGAATCTTTAAGGAGATTGGACAATAATGAAAAACGAAAACAAAAACAGTTTACTGAATATTCCTTATGCATCGCGGTTTGAGGTGGTTTTATATATAGCTTTAGCCTGCTTCAATATCGTGCTTGTTGCTGCTTTGATGAATGCCTTTGATATTCCTGCTGTTTTACCTGCGGTGTTCGTCGCTCTCGTATATCTTGCGGAGGTAGCCCTGATAGGCTATAAGAGGGCAACTAAGCTGCGCTCACTGCCTAAAAAGAATATTCACGAGCTTCTTTCGGAGGAGGGAAGCGTGGTGTTCAAAAACACTACTTCACCCGTTGTGGCATTTGATTCCTTCGGTACTATTCTTTGGTACAACGATGCTATGCGCGAGGCGCTTGACTCTTACGAAAACTACGTTTCTCGTAATATTTCATCTCTTTTCGGAATTTCGCCGGAGAACGTTGCGGCAGGCGAAGTTACGGTCAATATAGAATCGTCCATTTATCGTGTTGAGGGATTTGCGGTATCCGAGAAAAACGACGGTCTTTATATCGCGGTTCTGAACGATATTACAAAGCTCACCGAAACCGAGCGCAAGTATATGGACGAGCGCGTTGCAGTAGCATATATAGCTATTGATAACGTAGAGGACGTCTTGCAGTACGTTCATGATAAATTTGCCGATGCCGTAACCCGTATTGACGAGAAGCTTAAGGCTTGGGCGGCGTCAATGAACGGTATAATTAAGTCCTACGATAACGATAAGTATATAATGCTCTTTGATTCGGTATACCTTGATAAATGTATTGAAAGCCGCTTTTCAATTCTTGATGAAATAAGAGATTCGAGAGTAGGGGACGGTGTTTCGATAACGGTATCCATCGGTGTATCAAGAAGCCGCGACACGCTTAAGGAAAGAGAGCTTGATGCAAGGGACGCTATTGATATGGCGCTTCAGCGCGGAGGTGACCAGGCGGTTTACAAGTCGGAGGACGGAACCGAATATTACGGCGGACGTACAAAGACTATTTATAAGCGCTCAAACGTGCGCTCCAGAGCCTTCGCTACACAGCTCACCTCACTTATGGTTCGATCTGATAACGTTATTATTATGGGACATAGATACGGTGACTTCGACTCCTTCGGCGCGTCTGTCGGCGTTGCAAGGCTTGCTATGCTTTGCGGAGTTAAGGCTAATATCGCCGTTGACGTCCGTGACAGAAACCTTCGTCCGTGTATTGAGATGATGCAGCGTACGGCTTTGTATTCCGAGTTATTCGTCGATAATGCTGATGCGCTCGATCTTCTTGGCCCCGACACGCTCGTTATTTTGGTCGATCACGGTACCGTTGCCAGAGCGCAGTTCGCAGACATTGCGGCAAAGGCTGGGGCGATAGCGATAGTTGACCATCACAGACAGGCAGACAATATTTCCGATAAGGTAAAGCTTTCTTATATCGAGCCCTCGGCATCGTCTACGTGTGAGCTCGTTTCGGAGATGCTTGAGAGTGCTGTCAGCTCGCAAAACCTGCTTAAAGAAGAGGCTGATATTCTTCTTTCGGGTATCATTCTTGATACCAAGCAGTTTACAAGAAACACCGGAACCAGAACCTTCGGTGCGGCACAGTACCTGCGTGGCGCGGGTGCTAACCCAACTGACGTATATAACCTATTTAAGACAGTTCCCGAGGATCTTTCAAAAGAAGCAAGATTCCACACCGCCATCACTATGTATAGGGATTCTGTGGCAATTTCCTCCTGTGACGGTGAAACAGACGAGTCCTACCGTATCATTGCATCAAAGGCGGCGGATAAGATGCTGACGCTTCGGGGTGTTGACGCAGCGTTCACACTTGTCAGAATCGGTGAGCAGATTCATATCTCGGCACGCTCGTCGGGAAAGATAAATGTTCAGCTTATACTTAAGAGGCTTGGCGGAGGAGGTCATTTTGACGTTGCAGGTGCGCAGATAACGTCCGATTCCATACTTGCCGTTCTTGCTGATCTTAAGAATAGTATTGACAAGCATTTTGAAGAATAATTTTTATAACCATATTAGGTATTAGTTAGATAAGGAGAATATTATGAAGGTAATTTTACTTTGTGACGTAAAGGGGCAGGGAAAGAAGGATCAGATAGTTGAGGTATCCGACGGATACGCGAGAAATTTCCTTCTCCCGCAGAAGAAGGCGGTGCCCGCTGATGCTAAAGCGACGAGTGAGCTTAAAAGCAAGGAGGAGGCAAAGCAGTTCAGAATAAGCGAGGACAGAAAGGCTGCTGCCGCTCTCGCTGAAAAAATAAAGGACACCGAGATCGAGATAGTTATGGATCACGGTGCTGACGGCAGGCTTTACGGCTCCGTAACCGCAAAGGATATAGCTGAGGAGCTGAAAAAGAAGCTTTCCATAGACGTTGATAAGCGTAAGATAGTATTAAAGGAAAATATCAAGGCCTACGGAAAGTATTCCGTAGAACTTAAAATTCTTGCGGATATAAGCGCGAAATTCGTAGTCTACGTTCATCAATAAGCTTGAAATATTAAGCTTACGAAAGGAATGATCCGATATGGACAGTACAAGCAATCTCATAAGGCAAATGCCCGTTTCGATAGAAGCGGAGCAAGCCTTGCTCGGCTCGATAATCGTCAGCCCCGATGCATTTGATAAGGTCAGCGGTCTTATCACGGCTGAGGATTTTTACGTTGCGGAGCATAAGCATATATATTCAACTCTTCTCAGTATGTATGCGAAGAGCAAGACGATAGATGTTGTAACTCTTGTCAACGCTCTCGTGGAGGAGGGCTATCGCGACGAGGCTGGCGGAATACAGTACGTTACGCTTATTGCCGAGTCGGTTCCCTCTGCCACTAACGTAAAGGATTATGCAAGAATAGTAAAGGACAAGTCTATTCTTCGCCGTCTTATCGGCGTTTGCGATGAAATAAGCAACGATGCATACAGCGAGGCAGAAGAGGTTAGAATGATAATTGACAGTGCCGAGCAGAAAATATTTGATATTTCTCATAACAACGATTCAAAGGAGCTTCGTCATATTCGCGACGTTTTGCAGAACGTTTATCAGGATATAGAGGCCCTTTCCGAAACCAAAGGCGCTGTTACCGGTACAAAAACCGGATTTTCCGGTCTTGATAAAATGCTGATACAGATGGGTAAGGGCGATCTTGTTATCGTTGGTGCCCGTCCCGGTATGGGAAAAACCTCGTTTGCCCTGAATATTGCGACCAACGTGGCAAAGTCTACTAAAAAGACCGTTGCGATATTTTCCCTCGAGATGTCGGCAGAGCAGCTCGTTACCCGTATTATCTCAAGTGAGGCGCTTGTGGACTCAAGGAGTCTTAGAACGGGTGAGCTTAAAAACGAGGATTGGGAAAATATAGCAGAGGTGGTAACCTCTCTTTCCGGTGCTGATATATATATCGACGACACCTCTGCAATCACTACGGCGGAGATGAAGTCGAAGCTCAGAAGACTTCCCAATCTCGGTCTTGTGGTTATCGACTATATCGGTCTTATGCAAACTACTGCAAATACGGATAACCGTGCACAGCAGGTGGGAGAAATTTCGAGAAACCTGAAGATTATGGCAAAGGATTTCGGTATCCCGATAGTTTGCTGCGCCCAGCTTAACCGAGGAACAGAATCACGTCCCGGTGCGGGAAAGCGACCGACACTTGCCGACCTTCGTGATTCGGGCTCTATCGAGCAGGACGCTGATATAGTGCTCTTCCTATATAGAGATGAATATTATAAGGATATAAGCGGAGCGCAGGGGGATGACGCCGCGTCTGCTGAAAGTGCGAACACCGCAGAGGTAATCGTTGCCAAGAACCGTCACGGCTCTGTCGGTAATGTAAAGATGGGTTGGATCGGTCAGTTTACCAAATTCAGAACCCTTGAAGACGACTACAATAATGGATAAGATTGAAAAGCTTTTTTCAACTGAGCAGGGTAAGAAGATATATTTAGATGCGCTTCGCGCAATCTCTGAATATAAAATGCAGCCGATGATTGAGAAAGGTGTTCTCGTAGGTCTATCGGGCGGTGCTGATTCCGTGATGCTTCTTTGCTTTTTAATTGAGCTACGCAGAAAAAACGGTTATTTTCCGATAGCTGCCGTTCATATAAACCATATGATACGAAAAGGTGCCGCTGATAAGGACGAGGAGTATTCTCGCACCCTTTGCGAGAGCTTGAATATCGAGTTTACGTCGAAAAGTGTTGACGTTCCTACGCTTGCTAAATGCAGGGGCCAAGGACTTGAGGAATGTGCGAGGAATGTAAGATATTCCGAATTTTCGAGCATAATCTCCGGCAGAAGTGACATTTCTACACTGTCCGTTGCTCATAATTCAAATGACAATCTGGAAACAGTACTTCTCAATATATTAAGAGGTGCCGGCGCAAAAGGTGCTGCGGGTATTCCTCCCGTAAGGGATAATATCATTCGTCCTCTTATCTATACAAAGAAGGCGGATATTCTTCAAGCACTTGACGAAGCAGGGATTTATTACGTTACTGACGCAACAAATTTTGAGAATGATTATAGGCGTAATTTTTTACGCAACGAAATAGTTACAAGACTGCAAGACGTCTTTGATTATCCCGAGTATATGGCGGCAAGGCTTTCGGCAAATTTAAGGTGTGATGACGAATATATAACGCTTAAGGCTTACGAATTTGTTAATAGCAATAACCCGCTTACCATTTCCGCCTTGCGTAAGCTGCACAAGGCAGTTTTCATAAGAGTGATATCAATTCTTTCATCGGGAGTTGCAGACACCGTTTCCGCTTCAGTGTTAGAAGATCTTTACAATCTTGTATTGAAAAAGGATAAATTTTCCTATTCGCTTCCCGGAAATGCTAAATTTATTGCTGAAGGCGGCTTATGCAAAATAGTAAAGGCTGACGATATACGCGAATATGATTATTTGTTTAATGTGGCAAACGGTAAGACCGAGCTTTGCGGATTTGACGCGGATTTTTTCGTATTCGGCGAAAAATTAGATAAAGCTTCGTTAAATGTTTACAATTTTTCAATACACGCTGATATTTCTTCTGCTATAATAGAAGGGAATTTGTATTTAAGACCTAGAAAAGACGGTGACGCTCTTTTCTTCGGCGGTATGACACGTAAGGTAAAGAAGCTATTTTCTGACCGTAAAATACCGGAGAGCTTGAGGGGGAGTATTCCTCTTCTTTGTGACGGCAGGGGCGTTGTGTGGGTTCCTGGGTGCGGTGTGCGCGATGACGTGCGTGATAAGAGCTCTCGTGTCCCCTGTTACGTAGCGTTGGCTATCGGTAAGGGAGATGAGCTTCACGAATACAGAATGCGCTCGGCTTCCGAATACAAGTCATAAAATGCTGTTTATATGAAATAATATATTAAAAGCAGTTAGGTTTTTTAGAGAAAGGCATGGCAATACTTAATGAAGGCAAATTTTAAGAGCATTATAATGCTCATTTTAATGGTTGGAGCTGTAATTCTCGCGGTTTCGGTATTTTCTACCGCAAATCAGGAGGATGAGTTTATTTACAGCGACATCATCGAGATGTTTGACGAGGATCTTGTTACCTCATTCGTAGTGGATGAAAACAGCGTGATTACGTTGAAGGTTATGGAATACGCAACCGATAAGGATGGCAATTACATTCTTGACGGAGCAGGAAACCGTATTTACAAGCTTGATAGCAAGGGCAACCCAGCCGTTACCGAGCATTCTTACAAGTTCAGTTATAATACACAAATAGAAGAGATAAATGAAATTGCCGCAACCAAGCTTAAGGATGCAAATTCCAACCTTAAGGAATACGACTATCAGGCAGCAGAGGAAACTCCTTGGTTCCTTATGTATCTTCCTTATATTATAACAGCTGTTGTATTTATTGCGTTCTTCTATTTTATTATGAGGCAAACAACAGGCGGCGGTGCCGGCAAGATAGGCTCCTTCTCGAAGTCGAAGGCAAAGGTTGCCATAAATGATAAAAATTCTGTTAAGTTTGCAGACGTTGCCGGTGCTGACGAGGAAAAGGCAGAGCTTGAGGAGGTTGTTGAATTCCTTAAGGATCCCGAAAAGTTCGTTAAGCTTGGCGCAAGGATTCCGAGAGGCGTGCTTCTTGTAGGCCCTCCCGGTACGGGTAAAACCTTGCTTGCAAAAGCAGTAGCAGGTGAGGCAGGCGTTCCGTTCTTCTCAATTTCCGGCTCTGATTTTGTAGAAATGTATGTCGGTGTAGGTGCATCGCGTGTAAGAGATCTCTTTGATAATGCAAGAAAAACACCTGCGAGCATTATATTTATTGATGAAATTGACGCAGTAGGACGCCACAGAGGAGCAGGCCTTGGTGGTGGTCACGACGAGAGAGAACAAACGCTCAACCAGCTTCTCGTTGAAATGGATGGCTTCGGAACAAACTCGGGTGTTATCGTTATGGCGGCAACAAACCGTCCTGACATTCTCGATCCCGCGCTTCTTCGTCCCGGACGCTTTGACAGACGCGTTACCGTAAATTACCCCGACATTAAGGGGCGTGAGGAAATTCTAAAGGTTCATTGCCGTAACAAACCCCTTGAGGAAACCGTTGATTTGAGGAAAATCGCACAGACGACAATCGGATTTACAGGTGCCGAGCTTGCCAACCTTATGAATGAAGCAGCGCTTCGCGCAGCAAAGCAAAACAAGGCGCTTATCGGCATGGTTGACATTGAGGAATCCTATATGAAGCTCCTTCTCGGTCCTCAAAAGAAGACTAAGGTAAGAACAGAGGCGGACAATAAGCTTTGTGCCTATCACGAGGCAGGTCATGCCGTTGCATCATATTACTGTGAAAATACCGATCCCGTAAAGGCAATAACCATCATTCCCGCAGGAAATGCAGGCGGTGTTACACTCAGTGTTCCCACCGAGGATCGAATGACTACCTCAAAGAATGCGATGATAGATCATATAATTCTCAGCCTTGGCGGCAGAGTTGCCGAGCAGATTATTCTTGACGATATTTCGACGGGAGCTGCCAGCGATATTCAGAAAGCTACCTCAATAGCTCGCAACATGGTAACGAGATACGGTATGAGTGAAAAACTCGGAACCGTTCTTTACGGCTCGGAGCATTCGTCTGACGAGGTATTCCTCGGCAGAGATTTTTCGTCGGGTAAGAACTATTCCGAGAAAACTGCGGCCGATATCGACGAGGAGATCCGTTCTATTATCTCTTCCTGCTACGATAAGTGTAAGAGTATCCTGACCGAGCATGTAGATAAGCTTCATTTCATAGCTGAGTTCCTTCTTAAGAACGAGTCTATGGACGAGGAGCAGTTCCGCGCGGCTATGGAAATGCAGAATCCGACTATTGAATCAATAGAGGACATTGCATTCAGAAAGCAGCAGAAGAGCGAGGAAGAGAACAAAACCGCTCACGAAAATAATGCAAAAGCTGAGGAAGAGGAGCGCATCCGCCGAGAAGAGCTTGCCAAGAGAATGGAAAACGGCGAGGAGCTTACCAACGAGGTTCTTGACGATATTTTCGGGAAGAGTCACATCGACCCCGCATCTGATAAAAATGAGGATAATTTATCTTCATCAAAAGATGAATCAAACACGCCAGATAATAGCAAAGATAACTAATTAACAAAAACTGCCACGAATTTTGTGGCAGTTTTTTATTTGAAAGATGTTAGAAGAAAAAGTATTTATTTATATCGACAATAATCTTATTCGTGATACTGGAAATAATTTTACTTATTTTGTGCTTTTAATTCTTTTGGATTTTTTCCTGTAATGGACTTGAAAACTTTTCTAAAATATGATGATGTATTAAATCCAAGCTCACTGCTTATTTCTTCAATGCTTTTTTCTGTATTAGTCAGCATGTCCAAAGCCTTTTGAATGGTCAAATTGTTTTTATATTCTATCGGTGTGCACCCAATAGCATTTTTGAATTTTGTGTAGAATCGTGATTCACTTAAATTGCAAATTTCGGCAAGTAGGCTTATTGGAATTTTTTCGGTATAATGCTCGCTGATGTAAACAAGTGCAGGCATAAGGGTTTCTGTACTTTTGTACGTTCTACCGGGAAGCAGCTTTTTATGAAAATCGTTCAAAAACAGATAAAATAGACCCAAACTTTCAAGAGGAGTGCTCTCGTAGCTGTTCATAACCTTATCAAGAATTTCACGGTCAACGCCTTTCACTATTTGAAAAGGATAATTATCCGAATCAGCAGGCGATGTGAAACTATAATTGATAGAATAAAAATGAATTTCGGGATTCCCCTCCCAAACAGAGTAATACCGCGATCCTCTGGCTATATAAATCACGTCGCCGGAATCAGCATGATAGGTCTTGCCTTCGTATAGAAATTCTCCGCGCCCTTTGATAAGGTAACCGATGCACGGATGCTTGAAAATTACCAACGAGCCTGCAGTAAAATGATTATTATATCGATAATCAATGCATTTGAAATAATTAATAAAATTTGGTTCGGACATTTTTTTCTCCTTTATATCAATTATATCATTAATACTTATCGCTGTCAAGAAAAAACAGTAGAATAGTAGTTTTTTATAGTGGAATTGACTGTTGAATTTGATCAATTATAGTATTATAATTATTTTGGTATAAAATGTTAAAGGAGATTTGTTATGACAATTAAACAAATTATTTTTACCGAACCAAACGTTGCAAAGCTTCTTGACAGAGAGCTTAACGAGCTTGCGGATAACGAGGTGCTTGTGAAAACGGCTTATTCAACAATAAGCGCGGGTACAGAGCGCGCAAATCTTGTGGGAGACCTCAATATCGACCCAACATCGAAGCACACCGTAGCAAAATTCCCTAGAACCGTTGGATATTGCTCGTCGGGTATTGTCGTAAGCGTTGGAAAGAACGTTACAGCTTTCAAGCCTGGTGACAGGGTAATCGGTGCTTGGAGCAAGCACGCAAGTTACAATATTTTCCCCGAAAAAAAGATTGCAAAAATAGATGATTCTATCTCTCTTTCCGAAGCGGCAACCTGCTTTATTTCTACGTTCTCTCTTGCAGGACTTACAAAGACAAATCCCGAGTTTGGCGAATCTGCACTTATCTGTGGTCTTGGCATACTCGGCATTTTTGCCGTTCAGCTTGCAAGAGCTATGGGACTTAGCCCCGTTATTGCGGTTGATCCCAATCCTGCAAGAAGAGAACTGGCAGAAAAAATGGGTGCTGATTATACCTTTGATCCTTATGATGAGGATTTTGTTAAAAATGTAAAGCAACTTACAAACGGAGGCGCGAACATTGCGGTTGAAGTAACGGGCAGAGGTGAAGCATTAAACCAAGTGCTTGACTGTATGGCGAGATTTGGACGTGTATCTCTTCTCGGATGTACCAGAGACTCTGATTTTACCGTTGACTATTACAGAAAGGTGCATTACCCGGGTATAACCCTTGTCGGCGCTCACACAAATGCAAGGCCTGAGAATGAATCCCGCCCGGGATTCCATACAGAAATGGATGACTTAAGGAGAATACTAAAACTACTTGCATCAGGACGTCTTGACTTTAAGCCAATAATATCCGAGTGCTACTCTCCGAAAGAGTGTGAGGAGGTATTCTCCAGACTTGCGTTTGATAAGAATTTCCCGATAGGAGTACAGTTTGATTGGAGTCTATTAGATGAATAAAAAAATAAGAGTTGTCCATTACGGTATAGGTCACGACCATAGTCCACAGTTTTTAGCATGTATATTACAGTATCCCGAAATTTTTGAGGTTATTGGCGTCTGTGAGCCTAACGAAAAAATGTGGGACAAATTCTCGGAGTTTGACGTTTATAACAAGGTTCCAAGGCTTACCGAGGAGGAAATGTTTGCACTTGAAGATATAGATGCGGCAATTATTGAGGCTTATGACCTTGACCTTGTAGGCTATGCACAGAAATGCGCCGATAGAGGCTGGCACGTGCATATGGATAAAGCGGCAGGCGCGGATATAGTTGATTACAAAAAGCTCCTTTCCACCTTGAAAGAGAAAAATCTCACCTTCCAAATGGGTTATATGTACAGATATAATTATATGGTAAAGAAGGCTCTGGAGTTAAAGAAGCGGGGGGATTTAGGTGAAATTTTAGCAGTTGATGCTTTTATGAATACCTGTCACCCGGCAGATAAGCGTGAATGGATGTCTCATCTTCCGGGCGGAGACATGCTTTATCTTGGCTGCCATATGGTTGACCTTGTATATCTCTTTATGGGTGTGCCGAACAAGATACATTCTTTCAGCAAAAACACCGGACTTGACGGTGTGGATTTTCCCGATAATGCTTGTGCCGTTTTTGAATATGATAAGGGCACAGCTCTCGTGCGTGCAAGCGCTGTCGAGGTCAACGGCTTTGGCAGACGTCAGCTCGTTGTTTCGGGCAGTAAGGGAAGCGTTGAAATTAAGCCTCTTGAAAATCCAACTATCGGCAGATTTTGCTCAATAGACGAGCATTACACCTATGGAGATAAAGCCAGAGAAGAAAAAGCTCCCGTCGGAGGTCCTTGGGAGCGATATGACGAGATGATGCTCGATTTTGCAGCCTATGTAAGGGGTGAAAAAGCAAATCCCTTTACCTATGAATACGAATATCAGCTTCAAAAAATGATACTTGCGGCCTGCGGTCAGGATATCGATTATAGAAAGGTAGAAAAGCTATGATGAAAAGGATAGAAATTTCATACAACGGACTTATAGATGAAGCGGCGCGATTTGTAGAAAAAATCCAGCTACTTGATAACGACCTTTGGGAAAAGGTAACTGCGGTATTCGATTACGGTAAATATAAAGAGGGCTGGCACGGCGAGTATTGGGGCAAGCTTATGCGCGGCGGGTGCATTGTATATAAATATACAAAAAGCAAGGAACTTTATTCTACGCTTACAAAGGCAGTAAGAAATTTGCTCGACTGTCAGGATAAAAAAGGTAGAATTAGCACGTATGACGTAGACTATGAGCTTTACGACTGGGACGTGTGGTGCAGAAAATACGTAATGTACGGACTAATGTACTATTACGATATTTGCAAGGATGAAGTATTCAAGAAAGAAATTCTTGCAGCTCTTATTTCTCATGCCGATTACATAGTAGAGCGTCTTGGTAGGGAAGATGCGGGCAAGCGCGAGATAGTTACAACCAGCACATTCTGGCTAGGTGTTAATTCTGCATCAATTCTTCGCCCGTACGTTCTCCTCTATAAGCTGACAGATAACAAAAAGTACCTTGAATTTGCAGAATACATCATCAGCACGGGCGGTATTCAAGGCGGAAACCTTATCGACCTTGCGATAGAGGATAAGCTTGCACCCTATCAGTATCCCGAGGTCAAGGCCTATGAAACAATTTCGTTCTTTGAAGGAGTTTTTGAATACGCCACAATGATGAAAAACGACAGGCTTATTTCTGCCTGTATGAAATTCTCACAAAAAATTCTTGAAACCGATATAACCCTTATCGGAGCAGTTGGATGCTACGACGAGTTGTTTGACAACTGTAGAAAAAAACAGGTAAGCTGCTCCCCTGATGATCGTATGCAGGAAACCTGTGTTACGGTTACTCTTATGGAATATATGTGCCGTATGCTTGAATACACGGGCGACTCAAAATACGCCGATGCTATCGAGATTTCCTTCTACAACGCATTCCTCGGCGCAATTAATAGAAATTACGGAAAAAACGAAGGTCTGCACTTCGATAGCTACTCACCTATACTGAACGGTAAGAGGGGAATTTCCGTAGGCGGAAAGCAAACACTCCTTGACGGTAGCTATTACGGCTGCTGCGCAGCTATCGGTGCCGCAGGATTTGGTGCCCTAACCTCCAGATCCGCCACACTGGAAGATGATATTCTGAAGATAACATTTTACGAAAACGGTAAGATAAAGTTTGGCAGTAACGTAGTTTCCGTAAAAACTGACTATCCCTTTGACGGTAAAATTGAGTTTTCGCTTGACTCTAAATCCGATGAACTCAGCCTCGCTTTGCGTATTCCCGGATGGTGTGAGAAATACACACTTACAGTAAACGGTGAATTTGTCACGGGCACTTTGGATAAAGGATATCTTGCGTTAGATAAAAAAATATCGACAAATGACAAGATTATCTTGGATTTGGATATGCCGTTCAGAGCATACGATTCCGTCGACTATGACGAGGCCGTTGATACATTCTTTGCGGTTAGCAAAGGTCCCCTGGTATTTGCTGCAATCGATTATGTCGGTCACATATTTACTAAAGATTTTTCTTCTTACAGGTTTGATGGAAGAGAGTCCTCGTTGATTGTTACCACCGCTTCGGGTGAGGAGCTTGTGCTTCGCAACTACGCAGCGTGTGGTATTGACTGGAATGAAAAAATGACGGTTTGGCTTGAAAAGTAAAAAAATGGGCTGTTGCGTTTTGCAACAGCCCATAAATATTATACGGAGTGAACGCCGTTCTTAGCATCCGCATTTGCGTCAAGGTTGTACTTTTGCTGTTTTCTCCAGTCGAAGAACTTGATAGCAACCTGCTCGAACAGAGCGAGGGAGAGAAGGTCCTCGTCCTGCTCCTTGTAGGGAGCAACTCTCTGACGGAGAGAATCAATCTCGGGAGCAATCTTGTCAGCGGGTCTGTAATCAATAATTTCCTCGTCGCCGATTATCTTCTTTCTGAAGTCCTCGGAAACAGGAGCGGGGCATCTGCCGTACTCACCGCGAACAAGGCCCTTAAATTCCTTGGTAACTCTTGCGTATCTGCCCTCGTTAGCAAAGAGAACGTTGTTTACAGCCTGAGTACCAACGATCTGCGAGGTAGGAGTAACAAGAGGAGGGAAGCCTGCGTCCTCGCGCACGTTTGCAACCTCTTCAAGAACCTCGTCAAGCTTATCGGACTTACCTGCCATCTTGAGCTGGCTGATAAGGTTAGAGAGCATACCGCCGGGAACCTGATAACGAAGAGCGTTAACGTCAACTTTAAGTACCTTGGGGTCGATAAGACCGGATGCAAGGTAATCTTCTCTTATCTTGTTGAAGTGCTTTGCAACGACGTCGAGCTTTGCAAGATCAAGACCTGTATCGTAGGGTGTGCCCTGAAGGGTAGCTACGATAGACTCTGTGGGAGAATGGGAGGTACCCATTGCAAGTGGAGAAATAGCAGTATCAACAATGTCAACACCTGCCTCGATTGCCTTAAGAAGAGTCATTGAACCGAGACCTGCGGTGTAGTGGCAGTGAAGGTTCACAGGGATAGAAACGGTGCTCTTTATAGTCTTAACGAGCTGATATGCTTCATAAGGCTTAAGAAGACCGGACATATCCTTGATACAGATGGAGTTTGCACCCATCTCCTCAAGCTGCTTTGCATACTGCGCAAAGCCTTCGTTGGTGTGGAATGGAGAGGTGGTGTAGGAGATAGCCGCCTGAACGTGTCCCTTTTCCTTGATTGCTGCCTTTATTGCGGTTTCAAGGTTTCTCGGATCATTGAGAGCGTCGAATATACGGATAATATCAATACCGTTAGCGATAGATTTCTGAACGAAGTACTCAACAACGTCGTCAGCGTAGTGACGGTAGCCGAGAATGTTCTGACCTCTGAAGAGCATCTGGAGCTTTGTATTCTTCACATGATCTCTGATCGTGCGAAGTCTTGCCCAGGGGTCTTCGTGAAGGAAGCGGAGGCAGGAGTCAAATGTTGCGCCGCCCCAAGCTTCAAGAGAATAATAACCAACTTTATCCATATCCTCGAGGACGGGGATCATTTCTTCGGTGGTCATTCTAGTTGCCGCCAAGGACTGATGCGCGTCTCTGAGGACTGTTTCTGTAATTAAAACTTTAGACATTTTTAATATCCTTTCTATAAAATTTCCTCGGGCTTAAGCAAAGAAGCTGAGGAATACACCTGCCGCAACGGCAGAACCGATAACACCGGCAACATTGGGACCCATAGCGTGCATAAGGAGGAAGTTGGAGGGGTCAGCCTTTCGTCCCTCGTCCTGTGCAACTCTTGCCGCCATAGGAACGGCAGAAACGCCTGCGGAACCGATAAGAGGATTGATCTTACCGCCTGTGAGCTTGCACATAATCTTACCGGTAAGAAGTCCGCCGACAGTGGAAATGCAGAATGCGCAAAGACCGAGTATGATAATGAATATGGTCTGAGGCTTTAAGAAGTTTTCTGCATTTGCGGTAGCACCTACGGATACGCCAAGGAAGATAGTAACGATGTTGATAAGCTCGTTCTGCGCGGTCTTGGAAAGTCTGTCGGCAACTCCCGAAACGTTAAAGAGATTACCGAGCATAAGGAAACCTACGAGAGGCGCTGCATCGGGAATGATAAGACAAACGATAGCGGTAACGACGATGGGGAAGACAATCTTCTCAACCTTTGAAACGGTACGGAGGTTACCCATCTTAATTTCTCTTTCCTTTTTAGTCGTGAGCAATCTCATAAATGGAGGTTGGATAATAGGAATAAGAGCCATATAGGAGTATGCCGCAATAGCAATTGCACCGAGAAGCTCGGGAGCGAGTATCTTGGTTATAAGAATTGCGGTAGGACCGTCAGCACCGCCTATGATACCGATAGCGCCGGACTGCATGGGGCTGAATCCCATAAGCAGAGCAAAGAAGAACGCTGCAAATACGCCGAACTGTGCGCCCGCGCCCATGAGAAGCGACTTAGGGTTAGCGATGAGAGGCGTGAAGTCGGTCATAGCACCGACGCCCATGAAGATAAGCGAGGGATAAACGCCAAGCTTAACACCGAGATACAGAACGTCAAGCAGACCGCCGTTGTTAACAACCTCTTTGATAATGTGAGACATTCTAATGTGAACGAGTCCTTCGGAGACGTAAGCTGCATCACCAAGATAAAAATCAAAGAGTGAGTTGAAATACTCAATATCAGCCTCGGCAAGAGATTCGAGATTGAAGGTTATGGAGTCCTCACCGATGGTATAAAGCATTGGATTAAGGTTTGAGATGAAATTCTCGAAATGCACAGCGAGTGTTCCTGTTAGCTCACCGTCGACAACGGAGAGATAATAATCGTCAAAGAAATACTCGAGGTGGATAAGGTTTGCACCGGGGAGGTTGGCAAGCAACATACCAAATGCAATGGGCATCAAAAGCAGGGGCTCGAACTTCTTAACAATTGCCAGATAGAAGAGCACGCCTACTATAACGTACATTACAAGGTACTGCCACCAGTTAGACTCGGCAAACATTTTAGCAATGCCTGTCGTGCCTAGAAAGTCTGTGATAGCATTAATAATTTCTGACATTAATAAGTACCTTTAGCTTTCTGAAAATTAGTTAAGAGTAGCAAGAACGTCATTAGCAGCAACAGACGCGCCCTTCTGAACGTTTACGGAAGCAACAACACCGTCGCAGGGAGCGGGAATGTCGTTTTCCATTTTCATAGCCTCAAGAACGCAGATAACGTCGCCCTTCTTAACAGACTGACCAACAGAAACCTTAACGTCAAGGATCGTGCCGGGCATAGGAGAGATAACCTTGTTTGCACCGGTGGCACCGGCAGGAGCTGCTGCCTTGGGAGCTGCAGGTGCTGCAGCGGGCGCTACTGCGGGAGCGGGAGTAGCAACAGGAGCGGGTGCTACGGGAGCTGTAAATACAGGAGCTGTGTAAACGGGAGCTGCTGCTACACCTCCAACCTCTTCAACTACAACCTCGTAGGTTGTACCGTTAA
This sequence comes from Clostridia bacterium, assembly GCA_017463125.1. Classification (GTDB taxonomy): domain Bacteria; phylum Bacillota; class Clostridia; order Oscillospirales; family CAG-272; genus UBA1740. The sequence goes on from JAFTPV010000018.1 coordinate 96,175, forward strand.
CTGTAATGTTATATTTTTTCATTTTTATATTCCTTCCTGAAAATTATATTCTTTTGAAAGATACGACTTTGAATTTTGCGCCATAAGACTCAGATTCAGCCATTGCAACGGCTGCCGCAAGAACTGCAACGATCTCTGCATCTGTGGCAACGCGAGTGACCTCTTGCTTGGCGGGGGTGCTGGCAGCTTCTTTTACAGGAGCTTTACCGGAGCGCTTTCCGGGCAGATCGTGGAAGAAGAGCTTGAATACAGCGAGGCAAAGCCAAAGTAGACAGAGTACCGCGAAGACCGTCAACATACCGATAAGCAGTATTGAACCGCCAAAAACAAGTGCACTTGTTACTTGAGACGCATCAAAATTTGCCCAATCAACGATGACTTTAGAATAATCTGTGATACCAAACATTTAATGTTCCTCCTTGAAATTAAAGGGGAAGAACCTTGCGGCGAGCTACGTCAGAGAAATTACCCTTTGCCGCAAGCATAAGCAGAGCAGAGCAGATTCTTGCTCTCATCTCGTTTACGTTGATAATGTCGTCAATCTCACCGCTTGATGCCGCAGCTGCGGGAGAGGAAACAGATGCCTTCCAATCAGCAATAAGAGATTCTCTCGTAACCTCTTCGGTAATGTACTTGTCCCATGCAAAAGCAACGCCGCTCTCAGCAACGAGAGCACCTATTTCAGACGATGCAGTTGCGTAAACGAGATCAGCACCGAGAGCCTTGGAGCCGAGAAGAACAAAGGCTGCGCCAATTGCGTGACCGATAATAACAGTTACCTTTGGGCAATTAGAAGCCGCGTAAGCCATAGCAAGTTTTGCAAGCTCGGGGGCGAAGCGAATTTCGTTTTCCTTATCAATTGCAAGACCGTAGGAATCAACGAGAGTTACAACAGGAATGGAGAAGCTGTCGCAAAGGTTTACAAACTTTGCAATCTTTCTTGCCGCGTCTGCGGTAATTCTACCCTCATCCTTTGCAAATGAGGTCGCAACGATACCGCACTTTACGCCTCCGATGCTTGTAAACACCGTAGCAGCAACGGGAGCGTAGCCGTTACCAAGCTCGTAGAACATACCGTTATCAGCAATAACCGAAACAGCGGCGAGCCCTTCACCTGCAAAATCAAGATTTCCAAGCATTCTGTTAAGGTTATCCGTACAGATGTCGGAGCACTGAAGCTTGATAGAAGAGTTAGAGGGAAGGAATGCGATAAGGCTCTTAATGTAAGAAGCGCACATCTCGATTCCGGCAGAATAAGATACGATAGCGTCCTGCGCTCCAACGTTGTCAGTAAGAGAAGGGGAAGAAACGTAAAGCTCTGCGCCCTAGGCCTTAACAACTATGTCAAACATAGAAGCAATAGCGGCTGACGTACCTATGCACTTACCGGTCACGAAGGAAATCTGAGGTATAACGCCTGATGCACGGGTTACAGCGGACATAATTCTTCCGTAAGCGGCAAGAGCCGTCGTACCCTGGAAAATATCAGTTCCGTTAGAGTTGAAGATACCGATAACTGGTGCTCCGTTTGAGAGAGCGAGATTGTAAAGCTCGGTTATCTTTTTAGCGTGGCGGTCGTCAATTGCACCGCCCATTCTCGAAGCATCCTCGGCAAAGGCAAAGACGAGTTTACCGTCAATTGCACCGTAACCGGTGATTACTCCTTCAAATTCATTAGACTTTTCAGTATTGATAAAGTCTGAATATCCACGCTTTGTGAACGCGCCGGTCTCAACGAAGGTATTTTCATCGAAGAGCAGTGCGATCTGCGCTCTGACGTCAGAGCCTTGACTGTTTGCCAGCTCGGAACGCAGTTCTGCGGCGGTGGGTAGACCGCAGAAGGTAGGTTTTGTGTATTTGTCCAAAACGAATTCCCGATTTGCTTTTTCAGCAAATCTCTCCTTCCTAAAAAATAACAAATTTTGGTAAAAATTAAACAAAAATACCAAATAGTCCAATCTTCACCTAATATAATATACCACCAAATTTATAATAAGTCAAGAGAAAACGCAAAATTTGCCGATTTTTAATTAAAAAACCCTGTGCACATAGGTACACAGGGTAAGCCTTAGGTCTTGAATCTGTCGATAAGAGCCAAACGCTTTGTGGAATATTTGTATGCATTTTCAAAATCGGCAAGCTGCTTGTAGCAAAGCTCTATATCTGCATAAAGGTTAAGGTAGAAATATGCGTTATAAGCGTCGGTGTGCCGCTCCCCCTCAATCTCCTTCATTAGAGAAAGCGCCTCCTCATAGCGCCGCTCCTTCAAAAATGCCTTTGCTCTAATGTGCTTTTCAAAAGCAGGAGTGCGAGGAACGTGAGTTTTATCCTGCAAAATATATCTGTATAGCTCCAGATCCATTACGTTATCGCTTTTTTTCTCAAAAAGACGCGTATCAAGCTCCAAAACAGGAGCGGTAATGTTCTTTGCTATCGCCATATACATTATCCCGAGAGCTTCTATGCGCGACGTATCGTATACGGTTTTTGAGGCGTATTTTGTAGCTAAAGCGAGAAAATCCTTACCGCTGGCGAGTGAGCCGTAAAGCACGGCCTCCTTTCCAAGCTCGAAATAACAGCACGCTAGTATGTACGACAGCTCATCGTCGTATTCTGAAATGCTCTCGATTAAGGATATGCATTTTTTATACTGCTTTTCTCCAAGATATGTGCGGATAGTCCGTATCTTTTCATTTTTTTGATAAACACACAGATTCTCATCATCAGAAAGAAGATAAGAAATCGGCAGCTCAAGTCTCATAGCCAAATATCTGACGGTGTCGAGGGAAGGGGTAGCCCTTCCTCTCTCGATAGCGCTGAGCATATTTCTTGTAATTTTGTTTTCGCATATAGCTGCCTGTGTCAGCTTTTTCTGCTTTCTTGCAGCCTTTATTTTTTCACCTAAAGTCATTTGTTTCACCCAAAAACGAAAATTTGTGGTTTATTTTGGAGCAGAGTTCACTATTTGTCATTTATAATTAGATCGGACAGAGGGTTTGCGTCCATTGCCTGTTCCATATTTGCACTCGTGATATGCGTGTATATCTGTGTTGTGTTTAACTGCTCGTGGCCTAAAATATCCTTAAGAACTCTTATATCCACTTTGCCGCTCTGATACATCAGTGTTGCGGCGGTATGGCGTAATTTATGTACCGAAAGCCCCTTTTCACCAAGTCCTGCAATGTCAAGATATTTATATATCATCCATTGCACCGTCTTTGCGGAAATACGTTGTTGCCTCGTACTCAAAAAGAGGGCGTTATCCGACGTGCGAACAAATCGCGGATCAAGTCTGCTTTTTAAGTAGGTGGCAAGAGCCGCACGAGCTGCGGAATTAAGATAAATTATTCTCTCTTTATTTCCTTTTCCCAGAACCTTCATCGACTGAAGCTCTGAATCAAGACTTTGTAAATTTAGTCCGACCAGCTCGGATAGACGCATACCCGTATTAAGAAACAGGAGGATTATCGTGTAGTCGCGCAGCATAGTCTTTGATTCTTTGTCGGAGCGCACGGCTTCGAGGAGCCTTACTGATTCCTCGAGTGATAAGTATTTAGGCAGGGTAGATGCCTTTTTAGGCGAATCGATCTCCGCTACGGGATTTTTATCCACGTAATGCTTTTTATCATAAACGTATTTATAAAGCGAGCGAAGTGCGGAGAGCTTTCGCATTCTCGTTGTGGTTGAGTTTCTGCGCTCGTAGCCGGTATACATAAGAAATTCGTATATCGTTTCCGGGATTATCTCGGCTATTGTGCTGATTGTAACGTCGGTAATGCTTATTTTTTCAAACTCCTCCTTCGAGGGCACATCGGGCATATCCTTGGATTTTATGTATCTGAAAAAGGTACGGAGATCTAAAAGATATTCGCAAACAGTTTTTTCGCTGTTGCCCTTGATGTTAACCGTATGCGAGGCGTATTCTCTCAAAATAGGAGGGAAGGTCTTGAACTCGCTGCTTTTGAAGGTTAAAACTGACATATTTTCCTCCTTCGTAAACGTTTTCACCTTATATTATACAAAATTTTTCGCGGATTTAGTGGATAAACTGTAAACATTTTGAAAGTAGGGTTGCTTTTTTTCTATTTTGTGATAGAATATAAATGCAAAAAAATATTTTTGGAGTGATTTTGTGAAAGTATTCAAGTCCCATTCGTACGATGTTGTACGCCTCATAATAAACCAAATAGGTATTTCTATATTTGCTCTCGTTCTTTATACGTCTATGGGATTTATCGGTGAAAACAATGCGGAGATTGCGTCCATGCTGCAAATAGCCTTTTCTGCGTTCTCTGTTGTTTTTTATTATGCGCTGATTTACAATGTTGTTTGGGAGATAGGCGCAAAGGATTCTGTTCAGATAGAGAACGGCAAGGAAGCTCTTGTGTATTCTAAGGGAATACAGCTTGCTCTTTACGCAAATATACCTAATATAGTAATATCTCTTCTTGCAACTCTTACCAAGGTGGTTTACATCTTCACTGGAATTGAAGGGTTAAATACGGCGTTCTTCTTATTTAATCTTTTTATGCGCTTTATTCTTTCTATGTATATCGGCGTCATCAGTGCTATAACCGCCCCCTTTGCAGACCTTGTTGATATATATCTTCTTCAAAGTATTGCTTACGTTATAATTCCTCTGCTTTCTCTTCTTGTTTGTCACGCAGCTTACACTCTCGGTAGAAAAAATTTCAGAGTTTTTAATAAAGCATCTAACTGATTTGCAAAAAAATGTAATACTTATAATAAAACCTCCATATAGTTTCTTAAAGCTGTGGAGGTTTTTATATGTTTTTTTATACTGTAAATTTGAAAAAGCACAGATTTTCGCTTTCGTTGGCGGCAATTGCGCTTATACTTATTGTATCTATGCTGATTTCCTCGTTTATCGTCACAGAGGTGTACGGTGAGGAGCTTTTTATCGAGGCTTCCAAGGAAATCAATAACTCAAAAATCGTAATTGTAGATGCGGGACACGGCGGCGAGGACGGCGGTGCCTCCGGTGCTGACGGTACGCTCGAAAAGGATCTTAATCTTCAGCTTGCGCTGGAGGTTGGCGCTCGATTTGAGGAAGCGGGATATGCCGTCGTATACACGAGAACCGACGACAGACTTCTTTATCTTCCGGAGGAGGACGTAAAGGGAATCAGAAAAATATCAGATCTTAAAAATCGCTGTAAGGTTGCCGAGATGTATCCAGACTCCGTTTTCGTGAGTATACATATGAACTCGTTTGGTGATTCCAAGTATTCGGGACTTCAGGTGTATTATTCAATCGAGAATGAAGCCAGCGAGAGAATTGCCAGAGCTGTACAGGAACAGGTAAGGGCAGACGTTCAGCCGGATAATAACCGTAAGATAAAGGCGGGCAAAGGAATATATTTGCTCGAAAATATTTCCAATCCTGCTGTGCTTGTTGAGTGTGGTTTTTTGACTAACGCCGAGGAATGTAAAAAACTTTCTGAAAAAGAATATCAAAAACAATTGAGTTTTTCAATAGTTTGTGGTATTATTAATAGTATAGAAAATTAAATCGTAAGAAGGACGTACAAAATGAAGGGACCGAAGATAGTATTCGTTTGCAGGGAGTGTGGAAAGACCAGCCCCAAGTGGCTTGGTAAATGCACCGACTGCGGCGCTTGGAACAGCTTCGATGAAGAAGAAATCAGAGAAAATCCTAAAATTACGAGCATAAACAGAGGCAGAAGCACAAACAAGGCGGAAAAATTCTCCGAGCTAGCTCTTCCTACGTATATGAGAACCAAGACGGGAATGGGTGAGCTTGACAGAGTTCTCGGGGGAGGTCTTGTTGACAGCTCCGTCGTGCTGCTCTCCGGTGAGCCGGGTATCGGTAAATCGACTCTTCTTTTGCAGATTTGCTCCGAGCTTGGTAAGACGAGGAAGGTGCTTTACGTTTCCGGAGAGGAATCTAAGGGGCAGCTAAAATTAAGAGCAGAGCGGCTCGGCATACTTGGGGATTCGATATATTTACTTACCGAAACCGACATTGACGCTGTGCTTGATGAGTGTGCAGACCTTAAGCCTGATGTGGTTATTATAGACTCTGTGCAGACTCTTTCCACGATGCGTCTTTCTTCTGTGCCGGGAAGCATTACACAGGTGCGTGAGGGCGCTATGGCATTCATAAATTATGCTAAAAATAACGGGGCTGCCGTCTTTCTCGTAGGACACGTCAACAAAGAGGGCGGAATTTCAGGCCCCAAGGTTCTGGAACACATGGTTGACGCGGTTCTGTATTTTGAGGGTGAGAGAACGAACTCCTACCGAATTATCCGCGCTATCAAGAACCGCTTTGGTTCGACTAATGAGATCGGCGTTTTCGAGATGGGGGACAGAGGCCTTATTGAAATACCGAATCCAAGCGAGGTCGTTATAGCAGAAAGACCGAAAAACACCAGCGGCTCCTGTGCTGGCTGCGTTATGCAGGGAACGCGCCCGATAATTTCTGAGATACAGTCACTTGTAGCAAAGAGCGTTTACGCAACGGGTAAGCGCACCTCTGACGGCTTCGATTATAACAGAATGTGTCTGCTTATAGCGGTGCTTGAAAAGAGAATGGGACTCAAATTCTACGAAAACGACGTGTACTTAAACGTTGCGGGCGGTATTCGCCTTGACGAGCCTAGTGCCGACCTCTCGATTGCTATGGCGCTCATCAGTGGAATCACAGACAGAGTTATTCCCGATAATCTTATAGCCTTTGGTGAGATAGGACTTTCCGGTGAGGTAAGAGCCGTATCACATATTGATTACAGAGTAAAAGAGGCAGTAAGACTTGGATTTACCAAAATTATCCTTCCTAATAAGAACATTACCAAGACATTAAAGGTGCCAGAAGGTGTTGAGCTTTGCGGTGTCAGCAACATATATCAGGTTCTTGTATATATGATAAGTAAAAGCGATGAGCAGGTATAAAACGGCATAAATACGATATTTTTAACATAAACGCGGTCTAAATTGTGCAATTATCACAAATGAAAGCCGCGTTTTTCTACATTCTGAGGCTCGGTTTCTTCTTGAAATATATGGAAAAATAGTGTATAATTTAATTAGATGTTTTTGCGAGGTCATTCGCATTTGCACATAATTTATCACAAGGAGTTATCTTCTCATGGAACAGGTTTACACCAAAAGTATTCGTAACGTAGCCCTCCTCGGCCACAGCGGAGGTGGAAAGACTTCACTGGCAGAGTCAATGCTTTATATTTCAAGACTCACCGACCGTCTTGGTAATGTTACCGACGGTAATACAATATGCGACTACGATCCGGAGGAGATCAAGAGAGGTTATTCTATTTCAGCGGCATGTGCGCCGCTTCTTTGGAACGGAGCTAAAATTAACATACTTGATACCCCCGGCTTCTTTGATTTTGAAGGTGAGGCAAGACAGTGTGTCAGAGCCGCTGACGCTGCTATTATAGTCGTTGACGGTAAGGCAGGCATTGAGGTCGGCACCGAGCTTGCATGGAAGCTTGCATCTGATGCGGGTATCCCGAAGGCATTCTTCATTAACCGCTTTGACGACGGCGAGGCACGTTTTTATAAGGTGTTTGGCGCTATAAGAGAAAAGTACGGTCTTAACGTTTGTCCCGTACAGATTCCGATTATAGACGGCGATACAGTTATTGGATTTGCAAACCTCGTTGAAATGTGTGTTTACACGTTTGAAAAGACGACGGGTGAATATATCCGCAGTGCAATTCCCGATAAGTTCAAGGACGTTTGTGATGAGTATCATGCGATTCTTCTTGAGGCTATCGCGCAGACGAGCGACGAGCTTATGGACAAATTCTTTAATGAAGAGCCTATTTCTCGAGATGAGGCTCTCGAGGCTATCCACCAAGGCATCATCACGGGTGATATAGTTCCCGTATTCTGCGGTGCTGCTATTAAAAACTGGGGTATAAAGACATTCCTTGATACTATTTCCGAGTCCTTCCCAAGACCTACAGCCCGTAAGGTTGAGCATCTTGTTGATGCGGAAGGCAATCTCGCCGAAGTTGGTATTGACCCGGATAGCGCCGACACATCTCTCTTCGTATTTAAGACCGTTGCCGATCCCTTTGTTGGTAAGATGTCGTTCTTTAAGGTTATGAACGGTACTCTTAAAAAGGATATGGTGCTTCGCAATACAACAAGCGGAGCAAACGAGAAGCTTAATAAAATATTTATCCTTCGCGGTAAAAAGCAGATAGATGTTGACGCTCTCTCGTGCGGTGATATAGGCGTTGTTGCAAAGCTTTCTGCAACGAATACTAATGATACTCTGACAACAGGCTCTGCTGATATTAAGTATGCGCCTATCAAGTATCCGAGACCCTATCTCACGATGGCTATCAAGCCTATGGCAAAGGGCGATGAGGATAGAATCTCCTCCGGTATTGCAAGACTTCTTGAGGAGGATCTTACTATCAAGTACGTGAACAATTCCGAGACGAAGCAGCTTACGGTTTCGGGTCTTGGTGACATTCACCTTGACATCGTTGTTTCCAAGCTTAAGAACCGCTTTGGCGCAAACGTTGAGCTCACGACTCCGAAGATCGCATACCGAGAAACGATAAAGAAGAAGGTTGACGTTGAAGGAAAGCATAAGAAGCAGTCCGGCGGCTCTGGTCAGTACGGTCACGTTAAGATCACGTTCTCTCCCGGTGAGGCAGAGGGGCTTACGTTCACCGAGTCCGTCTTCGGTGGCGCTGTTCCTAAGAATTTCTTCCCGGCTGTTGAGCAGGGTATTAAAGAGGCTATGCAGAAGGGCGTTCTTGCGGGCTATCCCGTAGTTCATCTCGCGGCTAACCTTTACGACGGCTCTTATCACGACGTTGACTCTAACGAAATTTCCTTCAAGCTTGCTGCTAATATCGCGTACCGCGACGGTCTTCCTCAGGCAAATCCCGTGCTTCTTGAGCCGGTTGGCGAGCTTAAGGTTTATGTTCCTGATAACTACGTGGGTGACGTTATGGGTGATCTTAACAAGCGTCGCGGTAGGGTAATGGGCATTGAGCCGGCAGAAGACGGCTCTGATACGCAGACTGTTCTTGCAGAGGTTCCTTTCTCCGAGATGACTGATTACGTTATCGCTCTTCGTGCATCAACACAGGGACGCGGCAGATTTGACTTTGATTTCATCAGATACGATGAGGTACCCGCTTCTATTACAGAGAAGGTTATTGCGGAAGCAAAGCGCGAGCAGGCATAATTTGTATATTTGATTTTTGCGAGGCTGACTAGAATCAGCCTCGCTCTTCGTTTTGACAAAATAAAAGATTTTTTCTAAAACCTATTGAAAAAAAAGAACGTAAGTGCTATAATATTATATGTATAACTATTTGTGCGCATTTTCTGCACTTTTTTGTGAAAGGATTGTTTATGAAGGCATATTTATCACTATTGCGTATAGTGTCTTTTATCCTCATTTTTGTTATAGGCATGTTGGCCGGTATGGCGGCACTTGTCGGAATAGGTGCTTACGGAGCTATGAATTTGTCATTAAACGACTTGGCTTCATTTGGCTTTGCTGTGGATACGGGTCTTTTCCGCGATGATGCGAATCAGGATATAAGAGATTTCTCCATAGTAGATATGGTAACTGAAATTATCGCGATTGGTGCTCTTGGCGATGAGGGAACACTTAATTACATATCGGAGGAATACGGCCTCGTCCTTCCCGATGAGGGTGAGCAGCCTCTGCTTGATGCGATGCGCGACGTTTCTCTGTCTATCATCTTTACTCCCGAGGGACTTGACATAGCTCTTAATTCTGTTTTTATCGGTGACGTTTTCGGATATACAAGAGTGGACCCTGATGATAGCGCAGAAAATCCAGACGGTGGAGCTTCTGATGGCGATACCGGTACAGAGAACAGCGGCGAGGAAAATTCCGATCAAAGCACTGTAAATCCCGTTAATTCTACGGAAATTTCCGGAGATAATGCAACTAATGCCGATACAACCACACCGGATAACGACACAACTACACCGAACCCTGATACAACAGAACCTGACACCGAAAGCACAGTACCGAATTATACATGGAAGACTGAAGACGGAGAGATTGTTGTAGGTGTTCAAGCAAAGCTCGCTAATTACACGGTTTATCAGCTTCTTAATAACGAGGTGAACCTTACCGGACTAGTTGGTGACACCCCGATTGGCGAAATTGCAGGATACACGTATGATGAATTTAGCGGCAAGTGGATCAGGGAAGTTGAGGGCGAAGAGGATAAATACGAGGAGCTTACCGGCTTCATTGGCGTTATAGCGGACAGAAAGCTTGATAATCTTGACGGTGTACTTGACGGCGCTCTTATGGGCGATATTCTTGATTATACAAAGAAAACGACCGAAAACGACGAGTATGTTGTATTAAGGCAAGAAGATGACGGTACTCTCATATATCAGTGGCAGATGAAGGGAGAAAGCGGTGAGCTACAGGATGTTGACTCTCTTATGAACGTCGTTGCAAATACGACCTTTGACGAGATAGGCAATCTTACGAGCAAGCTTACTCTCGGCGATGTCGTTGGCGAAACCTCTTGTAAGTATGTAAATCTTATAGGACCGGAAACCAAGATTACTAACCTTTCAGAGAAGGCAGATGCAGTGTTTACCGATTCTACGATGGCGATGTTTGTTGACGCGGGTCTTATAAACTTTGAAGATCCGGCGGACGAAGAGAAATTCAAGGATGCTTTTGGTATGTATACAATGAATGGGTTTATTGAAAAGGTTATGAACCCTACAATCGATGATACAACAAACGATACGACGCAAGATACCTCTTCGGATAATATAGCTGAAGATACTGCGAACACAACAGAGTAATAAAATTTTAGGACTGCGAATTGTTTTTTTGCAGTCCTTTTTTCTGAAATTTGGCAATAAAAAAAGAGGCAGAAGCCTCTTTTCTTGTTTGTGTAGTGAGGATTAATATCCAACCTTTTCCCAGCACTCGAAGGGAGCGGCAAGCTCCTCGGAGATGTAAACCTGAGTCTTCTTGGTCTGAAGCATAGAAGAAGGAAGGTAAGGAGTGATAGGACCGTGTGTGCAAAGACGGCTGGTCATTCTCTGCCAGGAGGAGAAGGTGCCGCAGGTTGCAAGTGCGTGAACCTCAATTCTCTCTTTAGCGCGCATTACGTCAAGAGGACCGATAGTTGCAGCGCAGGGAGGAACGTTAGCGATATCACCGGACTGACCGAAGGTACCGTTGAGGGAGTTCTGCATAATGGTCATAGGGTGAAGCTTAACGATCTGCGCGGGCTGGTTGAGCCACTCGTCAATGTTGCCGCTTCCGATGAACTCGGGAATCGGGTCAACGAATGCCATGTGTCCTGCCCATCCGGGAGAGGTAGATGCGATGTCAGCACCGGTACCCTCGGTGATGTCATCAATTATCTTGGAGTAATCCTTGATATTAGCGTTAGTTGGGAAGTGAACGTTCTCCATAGGCATACGAAGCTTCTCGTCGATCTGATAGTAGAGATACTTGATCATAGAGTGAGCAAATCCTGCCTCGTAGGTGATGGGAGCGATGTTGCCGTTCTCGTCAGCCCATTCATCCTCTGCAACAAGGTGAACCTTTGAGCAGTCAACCTTGAAATAGTTAATAAGCTGTGCAAGAGGAATGTAAGTATCGGGCTCGGGGTTGCCGAGGATCATGGTGAAGGACTTTCCTGCCTCGGAAGCTGCCTTAAGTCTTGTGAAGAGGGTGGAGATGAGAACGGGGTGAGGGTTCATCATAACCTTTACTTCAAATTCGGGGTGCCACCAAGCCTCTCTCTTCTCAAGCTCCTTGCCGCTAAGGCTGCGAACATACTCGCAAACCTTCTTGTCCTTAAAGGGAACAAAGTCAGCAGGCTGGAAGTCAAACTTGGTTGCGGGATCAGTAATGAAATTCATTTCTTTTTCTCCTTATTTATGTATTTTATTGGATTTCTTAATTGACCTTATCACCGTTAAGGTAAACGGATTTTACGTTAAACTCCGCATCAACTGTCAGCAGGTTTGCAACGTTACCGCACTTGATAACGCCTCTGTCCTTAAGACCGAGCATTGTAGCGGGGTTAGTGGACGCATACTTAAATACTTGGCAAAGAGATGCGCCTGTATGTATCATCATATTACGGCAGGATCCGTCCAGTATCATCTTGCTTCCCGCAATCTCGCCGGAGAAGTCAAAGTTGATATCGTCAGCACCCTCGTAGAGATCACCCTCGGGAATAGGTCCGTGATCTACGTAAGCATCGGAGATAAGTATTATTCTGTCATCGCCCTTGATCTTCTTAACAAGACGGAGAAGATATGGCGACACGTGAATACCAACCTTATCACAGATAAGCTCTGTGTAAATAGAGTTGTTGTAAAGCGCTGCTTCATCAACGCAGGCTGTGCGGCACTCGGGATACTTTTGAAGAGTTCCGGTAGCATTCATGTGATGTGTCGCAAGGCAAAGACCGTAGGGCATAAGAGCCTCAATCTGCTCGGGAGCAGCCTCGCTATGACCGACAGAGAATCTGACCTTGGGGTCAACAGCCTTCGCGTCCTTGACAAATTCCTCGATTCCGTCGCGCTCAGGAGCAACGACCCAAACCTTAACGAAATCCTTACCCGCCTCAAGAACAGGCATATAATCTTCCTTTTTAATATCAAATCTCCAAGGATTATTTTCTCTGTTACAGCCGAACTTTGGATTCATATAAGGAGCTTCCATATAAAGACCTATTATATTTGGAGCCTCACCGGATTCCTTTGCTTTCTTCAAGAGAGCCATCTGGGCGACAAGCTCGTCGGCAGTAGCGCTGAAATAAAGTGCGGGCATAACGTCGGTTATACCGTGAGAGAGAATTTTGTTTGCCGCCTTTACGGGATCGTCGGTAAAGAAGGTATCTCCGTCAGCGTGAGTATGTATATCGATAAGACCGGGACCTGTGTAGCCGCCATTGGCGTTGATGATTTCCATACCGGCAGTATCTATCTTTTTGCCGAAATCAACGATAATACCGTCCTCGATTACGATAGTGCCGCCGGGAATTATATAATCCGGCATTACTATATTTGTATTAATAATCGCCTTTTTCATTTTTGCTTCCTTTCGCAAATTTAGTTACAAAACTATTATAATATATTCCGTGTCGTATTGTGTACAAAATCAATCACGTTTTGTATAAAAAACGTTTTTTAATCCTCTGTTGTATAAATTTTTACACCCATTTTTTCGAGAATTGCGAGTTCTTTGGTATTGTCAGTAGGATTTGTGATTAGAATATCCGTTTTTGACGCGTCGGTAATTCTTGCAAAAACACCCTTTCCGATCTTCGTACTGTCGGCAACAACGATAGTCTTTGATGATGACTCGATCATCTTCCTCGCAAGAGGAGCTTCGTTTGCATAGTAGAGTGTCAGACCTGCATCGGAGGATATGCCGTCTACCGAGAGTATGCATTTTGCAGCGTGGTAATTTTCGAGCTGACGCTCGGCATCCGTGCCGTGAGTAAATTGATACTTTGAATCAAGCTCGCCTCCTAGCAAAATGACGTTAAATGAAGGGTAGAGAGCGGCCTCCGTAGCGTTTTGGACGGAGTTGGTTACAAGATTTATGTTTTTCTTATGCCTTATGGCGCGAAGGACGTAGGTGAGGGTTGTTCCCGCGTTCATAAATATCGTGTCGTTATCCTCCACAAAATCCGCTGCGTAATCGGCAAGAGTTTTCTTAGCACCCGAGTTTGTCATATACCTCTCGCTAAGGTCCATATCGATATATAACTTGTTTAGGCCAACCGCGCCTCCGTGCACGCGCTTAAGCTGTCCCTGTGCCTCAAGAGCCTCAAGGTCTTTTCTTATCGTAACCTCGGATATACCGTATTCCTCGCTGAGATCGGAAACTCTTATTTTGCCGTTTTTATGAATATCTGCGGCAATTCGCTCGCGGCGCTCCTCTGTTGTAAGCTGCATTTTCTTATACCTTTCGAATGTATTTTGTAGCTCTTATGAATATTATAACATACATTTTTGAAAAAGGCAATAGTAAAAACTCGCAAAAATATTGCTATATATTATAAATATATCTTGACAAACGGCTTAAAATATGGTATGATATTTTATAACGGAAACAAATGTCAAACGAAACCAAAACGAAACCTATAATGTTTTTTGAGTAGGTTGCTTGGAGGAATATGGAAAATAGTAAAAAATACCTCGGTATTGATATAGGTACGACGTCGATGAAGGCTGCCGTGTTTGACAAGGACGGAAACAGACTTGCTCTGCGTAACGTTGATTACACACTTGATACCGACTCTGTAACCGGTTACATAGAATTCCCCGCTGAAAAATACGTTGAGATGTGCAAGACTGTAATAGACGAGCTTGTTGCCGAGTGCGGACCTATTGATGCGCTCTCTGTTGACACACAGGGCGAAACTATTATTTTTACGGACGAGGCAGGTACACCGCTCTGTCCGGCTATCGTATGGCTTGATAACAGAGCAGGTGATGAGGCTGACGAGATAAAGGCTAAATTCGGTAATGAGCTGGTTTATAACGTGACGGGGCAGCCGGAAATTACTGCGGGTTGGCCTGCGTCAAAGGTGCTTTGGCTCAAGAAAAATGCCCCCGAGGTGTTCGCAAGGGTAAAGAAGATATTTATGCTTGAGGACTATATTCTCTATGGCCTTACCGGTAATTTTGTTACCGAGCCCACTATCCAGTCCTCTACTATTTATTATGATGTTGTAAACGGTAAGTGGTGGCAGGATATGCTCGACTTTATCGGTATTGACAAGGCGCAGCTTCCCAAGGTAGTTAAATCCGCATCGGATGTTGGTGAATACAAGGGAATTAAGGTCGTCAGCGGTATGCTTGACCAGATTGCCGGAACGCTTGGTGCGGGAGTTACCGACGAGAGCCGCATCAGCGAGATGACGGGTACTATTATGGCTATCTGTGTTATGACAGATAAAATGCCGAAATATAATCCCGACAGTATAATTCCGTGTCATCTCCACGCAGTTGACGGTAAATATTGCTTGATACTTTGGTCGTCTACCGCAGGTATGGCGCTCAAGTGGTTTAAGAATAATTTTGCGGAGAATATGTCCTTTAGAGAGCTTGACGAGCTTGCTGAAAAAATCGCTCCCGGATCTGACGGACTGACAATGTTACCTTATTTCACAGGCTCCACGATGCCTAAATACAATCCTGATGCAAGAGCCGCATTTGCAGGACTCAATCTTTCCCACACCCGCGCTCATTTCGCAAGAGCTATAATGGAAGCTATCGCGTTTACCTTAAAGCAGAATCTTGAGTACGTCGGTGAGGACGCTATAAAGGAAATAAGAATTACTGGCGGCGGTGCCTCCAGCCCTCTTTGGTCAACTATTAAGTCCGACGTTACCGGAAAGGTTCTCAAGACTCTTTCGGAAAGTGAAACGGCATGTCTCGGTACGGCGCTTGCGGCGGCTGTTGGCATTGGCGATTTCGCCTCTTTAAAGGAAGCGGTTGACTCTGTCGTTAAGATTAAAAAGGTATACGAGCCAACAGGCGCAGATTATACCGAGGCCTATAACGCTTATAACAATCTTGACAAAATCCTGAATTAATTCGGGGCAGAATGGTTTTTATTAAATTCATATAGAGAAAGGCAAAAAAAGATGTTAAAGAATTACAAAATTTCGGCACCTTATTTCGAGATTGGCCCCAAGTGCTTTATGTGGGGCGAGAGAATGCTAAAGCTCGCAAAAGCGGTTGACAAGATCGCAATGAAGTACGACCTTGACGTTATTCTCACACCTCAGTACACCGACATCAGACTCCTTGCAGAGAACACCGAGCGTGTACATATTTACGCACAGCACATGGATTCTCTCGTTCCCGGACGCGGACTTGGCTCGGTTCTTCCCGAGGCAGTTAAGGAAGCTGGCGCTGTCGGCGTTATGCTTAACCATGCCGAAAAGAAGCTCACGCTTGATGAGATTAAGGCTACTATCGCGAGAGCTGACGAGGTTGGTCTTGCAACCATCGTTTGCGCTGACTCTGTCGAGGAAATTAAGCAGGTAGCACTCCTTGCTCCCAATCTCATCGTTGCAGAGCCCACCGAGCTTATCGGCACGGGTGTTGCCAGCGATATGGGATACGTAAGAGATACCATTGCGGCAGTTCGCGCAATTAACCCTGATATAATGGTTCTTCAGGGCGCGGGTATTTCCGGACCCGACGACGTTGCAAACGTTATCAGAGCGGGCGCACAGGCTACAGGATGCACCAGCGGCGTTATGAAGGCTGCTGATCCCGAGGCTGCGGCAGAGGAGATGCTCTACACGCTTCGTAAAACTTGGGACGAGGTGAACGGTAAGTAATGGAAAACAGCTTGAATTACGCATTTGACACCTTCCGTATTGAAGCCGAATCTCTTGCCGAGACCGCAAAGGTTCTTGACAGAGAAGAGGTAAGACGCGCAGTTGAGGTGCTTGCGAAGGCGGAGAGAATTGCGGCTGCAGGCTGCGGTCACTCCGGAATTGCCTGCCGTCATTTTGCACACCTTATGTGCTGTGCGGAGCGTCCTGCGAGATTTCTCTCGCCTGCGGAGGCGGTTCACGGCGGTCTTGGCTGTATGAAAAAGGGTGACGTTATGGTTCTTGCTTCCAGAGGAGGTAAGACCGACGAGCTTATGACTATCATAGATGTTTGTAAGACCAAGGGCGTTACTATCATCGGCGTTACCGAAAACCTTTCCTCACCTCTTGCAACCGAGGCTGATATAGTCCTTGCAATGAAGGTTACGAAGGAATGTGATAAATATAACTGCCAGGGAACTACCAGCTTTGCGGTAACCTCGGCAATATTTGATGCGCTTCAGGCAGCTCTTATCGAATATACCGGATATCAGAAGATGGACTTTGCTCTTATTCATCCGGGCGGAGCCGTTGGCAAGCGTCTTAACAACAAGTAATCAAAAAAATTTTTACATAAAAGGAGAACAAAAAACATGGAATTTAAGGTTTATCAGAAAGAAATTGAGCTTCAGTCAAGAGGTTGGATCCCCACCTTCCACGACGTAACAAGCGACATTCTTCACATTGTGGAGGCATCCGGCATCAAGAACGGTACCGTTTGCATCGCATCTCACCACACCACCTGCTCGGTAATGGTTCAGGAGTGCTCTCACGACATTGACTCCTTCGATCTCGAGTACCTTCAGCACGACCTTCTCGACATAATGAGAAAGCTTATCCCCGATTTTGCGGAAGAGCATCAGTACCGTCATCCCGGTCCTATCCACTCTCAGTTCGGCAGATATGTAAACGAGCCCGGTGACTATACATCTATGAATACTGACGGTCACCTTCGTTCCTGCTTCTTCGGCAGAAGCGAAACTATGACTATCAAGGACGGCGTTCTTGACGGCGGTGAGTTCGCTCACGTTTATTTCATCGACTGGGACCACGTAAGAGCTCGCAGAAGACAGCTTAACGTTACCGTTATGGGTACTGCTGATGCTGTCGAGGATAGAAAGTATAATAACGGCGAGGTTGTAAACACCCTTCGTAAGTACACCGATGAGGAGAAGGCTTACGACGTACACTACGAGCTTAACTGGAAGACCGGCAGATAATATAAGAAAATGAGAATTTTACTTGATACGGCAAATCTTGACGACATTCGTTATTTCAATACCTATTATCCCATCGAGGGCGTTACCACGAACCCCACCATTCTTTCAAAGGAGGGCGGTGACCCGATAGTACAGCTTAAGGCTATCCGTCAGATAATCGGAGAGGATAAGGAGCTGCACGTTCAGGTTACCGAAACCGAATTTGAAAAAATAATAGAGGAGGCAAGACTTCTTGTTGACTGCCTCGGTATCAACACATTCGTCAAGATCCCCGTAACAGACGTGGGTCTTCGTGTTACTAAATATCTGTCCGATAGAAATATAGGCGTTACCGTTACGGCGGTTCTTACGGCTGCACAGGCGATGCTTGCGTCAAATGCGGGCGCATCTTACGTTGCCCCCTACATCAGCCGTTCTGAGAATCTGTGCGCGGACGGTGTGGGTACGGTTTCCGATATCGCAAAGATATTTAACGTATCGGGAACCGATACGCAGATTTTAGCCGCCAGCTTCAAGACCGCAAAGGAGGTTCTTGACGTTGCGGT
The DNA here is from genome assembly GCA_017463125.1 of Clostridia bacterium. Taxonomy (GTDB): domain Bacteria; phylum Bacillota; class Clostridia; order Oscillospirales; family CAG-272; genus UBA1740. The sequence continues at coordinate 114,346 of JAFTPV010000018.1, forward strand.
TGAAGGGTGTCATTCAGCTACTATCGGCTCCGGTATAATGAAAATGCTTCTTTCACATACCACGACAGATACCTCTATCCTTGGCTTCGAGCGTGATTGGAAGGAAGCCTTCGGAGATACCACTTTACTGAAACTGCTTAAAAATAAATAACCAAAATACTAAAAAAGGAGCTATTTTAATGGCAACATTGGTAATTATGCCCCGTCAGGGACAAAGCGTTGAAAGCTGCATTATTACCGCTTTTAACAAAAAGGTTGGCGACACCGTTGAGGCAGGCGAGGTTCTTTTCTCCTACGAAACGGATAAGTCATCCTTTGACGAGCCCGCACCTGTAGCGGGTAAGATCCTTGCCATCTTCAGAGAAGAGGGCGACGACGTCCCTTGTCTTGAAAACGTACTTGTAATCGGTAACGATGGAGAGGATTTCTCTGAATTCATACCTAAATCAGAGGCAGAAGCCACTCCTGCCGCGCCTGTGGCAGAATCGGTACCCGAGGCGCCTATGGCAGAGGCTGCTCCCGTAGCAGAGGCTATCGCTACTACAAGCGCAGGCGGAGATTTTGCTATCTCCCCGAGAGCAAGACTCCTTGCTGAAAAGACTCACGCTGATCTTCTTAAGGCTGTTCCCACAGGTCCTAACGGCAGAATAATCGAAAGAGATGTTCAAAGATTAGTTGATATGGGTCTTACCGTATCTCCTGCGGCGAAGGATGCTTATTCCTCTGCGGTTGAGGGCTCCGGCATTAGCGGAAAGGTAGTTCTTGCTGATCTTAACGCGCCTGCGGCGCAGGAGGCGGCTCCCGCAGCACCTGCTACAGAGTATGAGGACGTTAAGCTTCCCAATATCCGTAAGGTTATTGCAAAGTCTATGCACCAGTCCCTTTCTACTATGGCACAGCTCACTCTAAACACCTCCTTCGATGCTACAAAGCTTATGGCTCTCAGAGCATCGCTTAAGGCGGGGGCAGAGAAAATGGGCATCGGAAACATCACCCTTAACGATATGGTGCTCTTCGCAGTATCTCGCGTGCTTCTTAATCACAAGGACCTTAATGCGCACTATCTCGACGACACTATGAGATATTTCACAAACGTAAATCTCGGTGTTGCGGTTGATACGCCCAGAGGACTTATGGTTCCTACCGTATTTGCGGCTAACAAGATGACTCTTAACGAGCTTTCAAAGTCCGCAAAGGTGGTTATCAGCGCGGCGCAGGAGGGAACTATCAACCCCGATCTTCTTAAGGGTGGCTCGTTCACTGTAACAAATCTCGGTTCTCTTGGTATCGAGAGCTTCACTCCCGTTATCAATCCTCCCCAGACCGGTATTCTCGGCGTTGGCACTATCACCAAGAGAATTAAGGAAGTAAACGGTGAGGACGTAACCTATCCCGCAATGGGTCTTTCTCTCACGTTTGACCACAGAGCTCTTGACGGTGCTCCTGCGGCAAAATTCCTCAAGGAGCTTGTAGCAGCACTTGAGAACTTCGACCTTCTTCTCACAAAGTAAACAGGAGGTCGGAAAGCAATGTATGATTTAATAATTCTCGGCGGCGGTCCTGCCGGTTATAACGCGGCTGAAAGAGCGGCTCACGGCGGACTCAAAACCCTTGTAATTGAAGAAAGAGCACTCGGTGGTGTTTGCTTAAACGAGGGCTGTATTCCTACAAAAACTCTTCTTTATTCCGCAAAAATCTACGATTATGCAAAGCACAGCGCTGATTACGGTGTAACCTTCGGTTCAGCGTCTATCGACCATAATTTCGTCGTTGAGCGTAAGAACAAGGTTGTAAAGCAGCTCGTTTCGGGAATCGGCGCAAAGCTTAAAAAGGCAGGCGTTGAGGTTGTAAACGCTACAGCTGCTATTAAAGAGAGAAACGCAGACGGCTTTGTAGTAACTGCGGCTGATAAGGAGTACGTTGGTAAGCAGCTTCTTATCTGCACAGGCTCTTCTGCCGCAATTCCTCCTATCGACGGACTTAAGGACTCTCTTGCATCAGGCTTCGCTCTTACAAACCGCGAGGTTCTTGATCTCAAAGAGATTCCCAAGACCATCGTTGTAGTAGGTGGCGGTGTTATCGGTCTTGAGATGGCGTCCTATTTTAACTCCGTAGGCTCTAAGGTCTACGTTCTTGAGATGCTTGACCATATCGCAGGTGCTACCGACGGTGAGATTTCCAAGATGCTCCAGAAGGAGTACGCATCTCGCGGTGTTGAGTTTATCCTTGGTGCAAAGGTTACCTCTATTAAGGATAAGGCCGTTTCTTATGAGAAGGACGGCAAGGTATCAAAGCTTGATGCCGACTACGCTCTCGTTTCTATCGGACGCCGTCCGAGAACGCAGGGAATAGGCTGTGAGAACATCGGTCTTAAGCTTGAGAGAGGCGCTATCGTTACCAACGAGTACGGTAAGACAAACGTTCCGGGTGTTTGGGCGGCAGGTGACGTAAACGGCAAGTCTATGCTTGCTCATACCGCTTATCGCGAGGGCGAGGTTTGTATAAATAATATCCTCGGCAAGAAGGACAGAATCAATTATAATTCCATTCCTTCGGTTATTTACACCAATCCCGAGGTTGCTTCTGTTGGCGAGACATCCGAGTCCTGCAAGGCGAAGGGAATCGACGCAAAGATCGATACCGTTACCCTTAAGTACAGCGGCCGTTACGTTGCCGAGAACGAGCATGGAAACGGAGTTGTTAAAATCATCACCGACAAGGCCCATAATAACATCATAGGCGTACATATATACGGCACCTACGCGTCTGAGATCATCTACGGCGCAGCTATGATGGTCGAAACCGAGATGCGTGTTGCCGACGTTCAGAAGCTCGTATTCCCGCACCCCACCGTTTGTGAGGTTATCAGGGAAGCAATGTTTATGTAATATAACCGCAGGGGACGCCGCCCCCGACGTCCCCTTAAAATGCAAATAAAATAAGGAGTAAATAAATTATGCCTAAGAGTCAATATGTTGACCCCGGTAAAGCCTTTGAGGCAGGCTATATCCATTTTGAAGATATTCCCGTTTGCCAATATAATAAGACTCTCGCCGAGGAAAAGAAAATCTATACGAAGGACGATTTCCTCCGTATCTATCGTGACATGGCTATCATTCGTGAGTTTGAAACCATGCTTAACGATGTTAAAACCAAGTCTAACTACAACGGAGTAGAGTATAACAACCCCGGTCCCGCGCACCTTTCCATAGGTCAGGAGGCGTCTGCTGTCGGTGAGGCTTACAGCCTTGATATCAACGACTTCTCCTTCGGTTCTCACAGAAGTCACGGTGAAATTCTTGCTAAGGGTCTTTCCTCCATTCATAAGCTTACTGACGAAGAGGTTTATGATATAATGAAGGAGTTCCTCGGCGGCGCCGTTCTCTCTGTCGTTGAGAAGCACATGAACGCAGGCGGCAACGTTAAGGAGCTTGCTATAAACTTCCTTCTTTACGGCGCACTTGCTGAGATATTCGCCCGTAAGACCGGCTTTAACAGGGGTCTTGGCGGTTCTATGCACGCATTCTTCATCCCCTTCGGACTTATGCCCAACAACGCAATAGTTGGCGCATCTGCTCCTATCGCACTTGGTGCAGCTCTTTATAAGAGATCTAACAACAAGCCCGGTATCATCATCTCCAACTGCGGCGACGGTGCAACCGGACGTGGTCCTGTTCTCGAGTCCTTTAACTTCGCTTCTATGGACCAGATTACAAAGCTCTGGGGCATGGACGGCAAGTATTCGGACGCAGGCCTTCCCATTCTCTTTAACGTATTTAACAATCATTACGGTATGGGCGGTCAGACTCGCGGAGAGACTATGGGCTTTGATATGGTTGCACGTCTTGGCGCAGGCTTCAACCCCTCGCAGATGCATGCAGAGCGTGTAAACGGCTACGATCCTCTCGCAGTTATCGACGCAGTATCTCGTAAGAAGGAGCTTCTCCTTGCAGGTAAGGGTCCTGCGCTTCTTGACGTTGTTACATACCGTGTATCCGGTCACTCTCCCTCCGACTCTTCCACCTACCGTACCGCAGAGGAGATCGAGGCTTGGAAGGCAGCAGATCCTATCCTCGCGTTCAAGAATAAGCTCGGAGGCGGCAAGATCGCTACCGAGAACGAGATTGCAAAGATGCACGAGGATATCACCGCTCGCATGACCGAGGTTATGAAGCTTGCTATTAACGACGATATCTCTCCCAGAATGGATCTTAACAAGGAGCCCGACGCTATTTCATCCATCATGTTCTCCAACCAGAAGGTTGTATCTATGGAGCCCGAGCGCAAGGCAGAGATGATTATGCCCAAGGAGGAGTGCCCCAGAGTTAAGGAAATCAAGGGCAAGGTTCGTACAGCAACAGACGCAAACGGCAAGCCTGTTTCCAAGATGAAGATGTACAACGTTTGCGACGCGCTCTTCGAGCCGATAATCGACAAGTTCTACGATGACCCCACCCTTATCGCATACGGTGAGGATAATCGTGACTGGGGCGGAGCATTCGGTGTTTATAAGAAGATGACCGAGGCTGTTCCTTATCATAGATTCTTCAACTCTCCTATTTCCGAGTCTGCAATCGTTGGCTCTGCAGTAGGTTACGCAATGTGCGGTGGTCGCGCTATCGTTGAGCTTATGTACGCTGACTTCATCGGCTGTGCAGGTGACGAGATATTCAACCAGATGGCTAAGTGGCAGGCAATGAGCGCAGGTATCCTTAAGATGCCCATCACTCTTCGTGTTTCCGTTGGTTCTAAGTACGGCGCACAGCATTCTCAGGACTGGACAGCACTCTGTGCTCATATCCCAGGTCTTAAGGTCGTATTCCCCGCAACTCCCACTGATGCGAAGGGACTTATGACATCAGCTCTTGACGGCACCGACCCTGTTGTATTCTTCGAGAGCCAGAGAATTTACGGATTTGGCGAGCAGTTCAATAAGGACGGCGTTCCCGAGGGTCACTTCGAGATACCCTTCGGCGAGCCTGACATCAAGCGCGAGGGTAAGGACGTTACTATTCTTACTATCGGTGCGGTTCTTTACAGAGCTCTTGAGGCTGCAAAGATTCTTGAGGAGAAGTACGGTGTATCGGCTGAAATTATCGACGCTCGTTCTATCGTACCCTTCAACTATGAGAAGGTTATCGAGTCTGTTAAGAAGACGGGTAAGATTATTCTCGTTGGTGACGCTTGCGAGAGAAACTCTGTAATGAGAGATATGGCTTCCAACATTACCGAAATGTGCTTCGATTACCTCGACGGCCCTGCGGTTGTTGTTGGTTCTCGTAACTGGATAACTCCCGCCTTCGAGCTTGAGAAGTCCTTCTTCCCCCAGGCAGATTGGATTATCGACGCTCTTCACGAGAAGATTATGCCTCTTCCCGGACACGTTCCGACCAACAACTTTACCGATATTGAAAAGGTAGAGAGAGCAAAGCTCGGTCTTTAATCTATAAAAACTTGTGGCACATCGGGCAAATACCCGATGTGCCATTATAGGAATAAGGGGTTTATGAAATTTTTATTATTACACTCAACCGACCCATATCACAACTTGGCTGTCGAAGAATACATGTTCCGAAAAACGCAGGATAATATATTTATTCTTTGGCAGAACGACAAAACTGTCGTTATCGGCAAAAATCAAAATATAAATTGTGAGCTTAATTTTGATTTTGTGAATAAGAACGGAATCAAGGTTGCAAGGCGTATTACAGGCGGCGGCGCAGTCTACCATGACTTTGGTAATCTTAATTACAGCTTCATTTCATCGACAGAAAAAGAGGGCATAGATTTTGCCTATTTTACAAAGCCCATAATTGAGGCACTCAATGCCCTCGGAGTTGATGCAAGACTGACCGGCAGGAACGATATTGAGGTTGAAGGGAAGAAAATTTCCGGAAATGCCCAGTATTCAAAAAACGGCAGAACTCTTCATCACGGAACACTGCTTTTTGATACCGATTTATCTGTACTTTCATCAGCGCTTCACGTTGATGAGGAAAAAATCAAATCAAAAGCAATAAAATCCACAAGATCAAGAGTCACAAACCTTAAATCTCTTATTCCTATAAAGAATATTAACGAATTTATAGATTATCTTTGCTGCTATGTTATTAATAAATATTCTCCGGAGATAATTTCCGAGCCGTCTGATTTGTATATTACGGAATTAGAAGAGAGAAATAAGTCAGAGGAATGGCTTTTCCCGAAAAACTCCTATCTTTCTACCTTCACGGTGAGAAAAAAGAAAAAATACGACTTTGGAATAGTTGATATTGAACTTTCCATGAACGGTGATATAATCTCGGATATCAAAATTTACGGTGATTTCTTTGGTACAAAGGATGTAAGTGAGCTTTCGGAAAAAATATCAGGTAATAGCCTTGATTTAATCGATGAAATTCTAGAAAGCATTAACCTTTCAGACTATATACTTGGAATGACTGTTAATGAATTTTCCGAGCTTATAAAAAGAGGATGACAAAAATCATCCTCTTTTGTTTTATATAACCGTATGTCCCGATTTTCTCAAAAGCTCTTTAGCGTGTGCAATTTCCTCGTCTGTCGGAAGCTTTTCGGGCATTTTAGATGCGATGCCTAGGGACTTATATTTCGATTCCGAGTAATTGTGATACGGCAAAAGTCTTATCTTGGTAATATTCTTGATATTTTTTAAAAAATCCGCCATTTTTTCAATCTGCTCGGAATTATGTTCAGGAATATAAGGAATCCGTATTTCAATTTGCTTGCCGATGCTGTCAAGATACTTGAGATTTTCTATAATCAGCTTGTTTGATTTTCCCGTGCATCTGATATGTACGTCCTCGTCATACGCCTTAAAATCATAGAGAAAAACATCGGTATAGGGAATCACTTTGTCAAGACTTTCACTAGGCACATAACCGCAGGTGTCAACTGCCGTATGAACGCCGTTTGCTTTTAACTCCTTTAATAGTTCGGCGCAAAAGTCAGCCCACATTAAGCATTCACCGCCCGAAAGGGTAACACCGCCGTCGGAATTATCAAAGAATTCCTTATCTTCAAGCAGGATTGGCAAAAGCTCGGAAACACTTACTTCCTTGCCATATTCCACACGCGCACCGCCAAGACAATCCGAAACACTAAAACCATTCTTTTGGCACTCACCGCAGCCTATGCACTTATGCTCGTAAAATCCAACCTCATACTTTGCCGAAAGTCCCTCAGGATTATGACACCAAAGGCACCTAAGAGGGCAACCCTTAAAGAATACAGTTGTCCTTATTCCGTCACCGTCGTGAACGGCAAAGCGCTTTATTTCAAAGATTTTAGACTTCATTTTATTATTCCTTACCTTTTTGTTTCCCAAAGTTATACCTGCTGAAATCAAAATAAATGCGATTAAATACTGCCATTTGAATATATTTTCTGAAAGTAGTATTGCGCCAAAAATGCAGGCAAAAAGCGGCTCGGCAAATTTTATAATAAACATATTTGAAAGCTCGCAGGTTTTTAATATGTTATTCCAAAGAAGATAAGCCACCATAGAAGCGGTGCAAATGTATGTAAAGACCAAAAGACTATCTAAATTAAAACTCAGGAAATCAGCGCCCATAATCAAAGCAACAAAAAGTAAAACGATACCGCCCGAAAGCTGAGATATTCCGGTTATCCAAAAGGGTGAATTGTTTTCAAGCGTCTTTTTGCTTAAAATACTTGCAACAACGGTACAAACAGAAGCAAGAATAATAAGAATATCACCGAAAGAAAAGCTAATACCGCCGGGATTAAAGTTAATAGCAATAATTCCGAAAAAGCCTATAATAGCGCCGATTATCTTCCAAATACTATATGTTTCATTCTTAAAAAACAGAAAGGCGAAGCATACATATATTAAAGAACCCAGCTGTTTTATAAGAGCGGTTTTAGAGCTATCTGTGGAGCTTAATCCTATGTAGGTAAAGGCATAATGAAGAATTATCGAAAACAGACCTATCAAAAGAATCATGCCGAAAGTTTTGATTTTTGGAGCCTTAATTTTATCTTTTTTCAAAAAGGCCATGAAACAGACGATAGCACCGCAAAGTGCAAATCTTGTTCCCGCAAACATTAAAATGCTAGGAATATCACTTCCGTTTATTTCAAAGACTTCGTAACCTATCTTTACCATTGGGAATAACGAACCCCAAAGCGCCATTACGAGAAGCGATAAAAAAAGTGTTCTTAAATTTAGTGTGCTTTTCATTTTATTTCTCCAAATAAATAAGGGAGTCTTCCTACTGTTTTAGATTTTTTTACAATTGTAAATCCTGCGTTTTTGTCATCTTTAATATCTGCCCCAAAGCTAGCTGTTGTGATAGCTAATATATCCATATTTTCACCGCAAAAAGAGCAGCTTGTGGGAATTTGTGTTGGTATATCTATGTAGTCACATATTTCAAGAGAAGATGTGTCAACCACAGCAATATGCCCGCCGCCCCAACATCCGACGTACAAACGTCCATCCTTACCAATAGTAAATCCGTCAACACCTAGAACCGCAATTTGTCTGCCCGAATATGTAATAGCTCCACTTGCTTTATCAAAACTATATTCCTTGATAATTTGCGTATCGCTATCGGTATGATAAAATTTGGTTTCATCTATGGACCACTCCATACCGTTTGATAAGAGTAGCCCGTCTAGCAACACTCTTACGCTTCCGTCAGAGGAAATTCGATATAATTTGCCGTCGATCTTATCGGATATTCCTTTTCGCTTTTCGCTTTGCGTGCCAACGTATATAGCACCGTCAGGACCAACCTTCATATCGTTAGCATGCTTTATCTCGAATTTTGTGTGGTCATAAATCTGTGATATGGAACCCGAGTCGTTCAGGATATGAACACCGCCTTCGTGGGATATAATAAGACGATTATTAATATCAAAGGCAAATGATGAGATACCAAATGGAAGAGCACGAACACTCACTTTATCGGTTGTAAAATCGTAAGTGCAGATTTCATTTCCAAATCCATTGGTAAAATATAGCTTTTGCTCTTTTTCGCTCCATATCGGACCTTCGCCGATAATACAACGTTTGTCTGTCAAAATTTTCATTTTTTTACTATTTGTAAGTACGCATTAAAGTAACGCTTACCAAACTCACGGTAGGATACGGAATTAAAATGAATACCGTCATCCTTGCATTTAAGACCTTCGGCACTTACAAATGCTCCGTAGTCAGCTGCTAATTTTTCAAGAATCGTATTTATTTCCTCAAAATATCTGCATCTTCCGTCTTGATATTCACCTACAAAATCTCCTAAAGCACCGATTATTATGGGGATATCATCCGATAGATCAAGCTCTTTTTTCAAGGTATCTATTGTATTCTTGAAGCGTTCTGCGTATTTTTTTACGTCAGATAAGTCAATACTGTCATTTTCGCCTTGGTGCCAGAGAATACCGACAATTTCGGAGCTTCTTTGCGCAAGCCTTGCTTGATTTACCGCATTGTCAAACAGAATCTCGTCCGGCTGCCACTCGGAGATAGACGTTCCCCCATCGGCGCAGGGAATTAGCCCAACCTTCTCATTAAAGTATTTTGCGTACTCGTCGGCAAAGCTTGCCGCAAGACCGACACCGCTATGAAAATCACCCCATATCTTTCTGTCGGGATTTATCGGCTCTGACATAGGAATAAATCTACCGTTTCTGAGCATAAAGCAGTTGGGGTTTACAATTTCGGGTACTTCGCCAAAATCTCCGCGCCCCGCCATATTGGATTGCCCTATCATAAGAAAAGATTTCATTATACAAGTCCCTCTGCCTGACGGATAAATCCGTCCTGTTCTTTCTTATTTATATTGTTCCAGAGTACGTTCCAGCCGCAAACACGTATTTGCAGATCCTCGTATTTCTCAGGGTGCTTTTGTGCGTCTCGGAGTGTCTCGGCATCAAAAACGTTGATATGAATTGCATGACCGCCCCGCTTTCTGAATGTGGTGACAAGTCCGTACATAGCTTCAAGTCCGTCATCGCCTTGAACGGCAGAGGGCAGGAGTCCGAGATCCAGCGCCGCATCGCTTGTAAATTCGGTTGCATCAATTTTTGTAGCCGAGAGTATAGCCGCAGTTGCGCCATCGCGGTTTTGTCCCATAGATGCAGAAACGTTTTTGGAAAGCTCCTCTCCGATAAGTCTGCCATTTGCCGACGATGCGGTTTTATCTGCCATTGTGTAAGACATTCTTGCAACGTGGAAGCCGCAACCCCATTTTCCGCCTCTTTTGGGAGAGGTCGGTCTGCCCATAACATTCTTTGCGATAAAGGAAGTCAAATCTTTTGCAAAAGAGTCGGGAACTTCCTTGTTGTTTCCGTATTTTTCTTTGTCTGCAAGCAGTTTTTTGCGGAATATATCATGTCCCTCGTAGTTTTTATCAAGAATTTCGACAAACTCAGAGAGTGTAAGCTCTTTTTTGTCGTAAACGTACTTTTTAAGCATAGTCAGCGAGTCAACAATGTCAGCAAGGAAACCAAACTGTACAGATGATGCGGTTTTTGTACCGCCCTCCAGGACGTCTTTGCCGTTATCGACGGCTTTTTTTATTGTTCCCGAGAACATAGACAAAGGATTTATATACGAAAGATGATCCTCAAAGCTATTTACCGTTTCAATAACCTTATTTATATGATAAAGAAGAATTCTCTTGTATTCATCATATAATTTCTCAAACGTAGTGTAGTATTCAATGGAAGGAACACCGTCCATATATTTAATAGCGGTTACACCGTCGCATCCCTCGTGAAGAGCCTGTTCAAGAGGCTTCAAAAGGTTGAAATAGTTCATTCCGCCGCCAAAGGAGCCGGGTGTAGAATATTCGTAACAACCTTTTACTACTGCGAGCCTTGCTTCCTCTTCGGTCGCACCTGCGTTCATAAGAGCTGCACGAATAGTTTCATCACAAACAAATACGATGCAGTTGTTTCCGCGACGTATCATATCAAGCGCTTTGAAAACAAAATCCTTAGGAGTATTTTCCGCAAGCTTTATCTGAATTTTGGGATTGTAAATTCCCATCTTGTCATAAACGTCAAGGAATAGGTAAGAAAGCTCGTTTATTTCGGTTGTACCGTCAGCCTTTGTGCCTCCGAGGTAAACAGGCTGGTTCCAGTAGTTTCCGATTGCGGTAAACTGCAAGAAGAAGTAGGCAAGGGTAGTGCGGATCTCCTCTTCGGTTACACCTCTTTCAAGATCGCTCTTATAAAGACCGTATAACTGCCTATCAATATTGGAAAGTGAACGCACCTGAAGGCAGTCAATATGCTCGCTTATCATAAAGTATATATAAACAAGTAGTAATGCCTCGTAAAAGCTACTTGGAGGGTTCTGCTTAAGATTATTTAACGCTTTTGCAAGTTTTTCAGATCCCATAGTTTTGTGTGCCAAATTCTCAAGTCTTGACAAAAAGTCGATAAAAGCAGAGTAGCTGTATTTTACAACATCGTAAAATTCTTGCTTTTCGGGGTATTTATTTGTTACCGCCTTTTCACTGACCTCTGCAAGAATTCCTGAAAATCCAAGGGTGAAGAGTCTATCAAAATCGGGAACGCTATGGTCAAAATCTGGCCAGATCGTACAAATAGAGGCATTTGTGTATTTATCCATTTCGTCAAGAACGTCGGGAATCTTCTCTCTGAAAAGCTCGTTGTACCATTTGCCGATTATGGTTTTGTTAAGTGGACGGTCAATAGAATTGATAGCAGGGAAGATATCTCTGCTGTCGCAGGATATTCTTGTGTTTTTCAAAACAAACTCAAGTGCCTTTGCCTTTCTGACCGGGTGGGAGAGGTGTGACATTTTCTCGTCATCTTCCATAATTTTTTGAATTATAACATCCCCGTCAAGTCCTGTGCTTTCATCAAAAATCCGGTCCTGTCTTACAAAACGGCTTCTTCCAACGATAGACTGGGGCTCATCGGCATACTTTTGCATTATGTACTCATAATCTTCGTTTTTGATATACTGCATAACAAATCTCCTTTAGAGTGTTTTGAGTTAAGTATAGCACACTAAAAAATAAATGTAAATGTAAAAAACAAAACACTTGACTATTTCAAAACAAAATGTTATAATAAATTCGAGGTGATGGATTTATGACAGAATTTATGAAGTGTAACTTTGATATATCAAAAATTGTAGTTGCGTGCTTCGTAGCAAAGGGAAATGGTAAGGCTAGCCATAAGGACCGTCCAAATCACGGATTGGCGTTACACCTTGACGGAAAGAAGGAGTATTGTTTTTTTGACGGAAGAAAGCTCATGGTTGAAAAAGGGGATATCATATATCTTCCCAAGGATTCTACGTATACGGTAAAGTCATCCTTGCCGGGCGACTGTTACGCAATCAACTTTCACGTATCAAACGATATATCTTTTCCGCCCTTTGTTTTTCGCGTAAAATCTATTTCAAAGTATCTTGACAGCTTCTCATCGGCACGAAGAATATGGGATAGTAAGAACATCGGATACGAAATGCGTTGCAAGGCTTTACTCTATTATGTAATTTCTGATATGCAAACAGAATCTGCCGAAAAATATCAACCCAAGAGTAAATATAAGGTAATCGAGCCTGCAGTCAATTATATCAACGAAAACTTTTCCTTGGAGCTTTTGAACATTTCAAAACTTTCGGCAATGTGCGATATTACTCCGGAATATTTCAGAAAAATTTTCAGAGAGCATTTTGGCAACTCTCCGATAGCATATATAAACAAAATGAAGATTTCGAGAGCTAAGGATCTGATATTATCCGGCATGTACTCGCTTGGCGAGGTCTGCGAACTTTCCGGATATTCAGACTTTAGCCATTTTAGCAGGGAGTTTAAAAAGGCGACTGGTTATCCTCCTTCGGAGTATACGGAAAATAAAAAAGTGCAATCTTAACGATTGCACTTTTTTGCGTTAATATTAAAATTAACCGAGCTTAGCGTAGTTTACCTTAACGCCGGGGCCCATAGTAGTTGCGATTACGCAGCTCTTGATGTACTGACCCTTAGCAGCAGCGGGCTTAGCCTTGATAACAGCGCCAACGAGAGTGTTGAAGTTCTCGGTGAGCTTCTCCGCACCGAAGGATGCCTTACCGATGGGGCAGTGGATGATGTTGGTCTTGTCAAGACGGTACTCGATCTTACCTGCTTTAGCTTCCTGAACAGCCTTAGCAACGTCGGGGGTAACGGTACCTGCCTTGGGGTTAGGCATAAGTCCCTTAGGACCAAGCACCTTACCAAGACGGCCGATAACGCCCATCATGTCGGGAGATGCGATAACAACGTCGAAATCAAACCAGTTCTCAGTTGTGATCTTCTGTACCATATCTTCAGCACCTACGTAATCAGCACCTGCTGCGAGAGCAGCCTCAGCCTTGTCACCGCGAGCGAAAACAAGGGTTCTAACAGTCTTACCTGTACCGTTGGGGAGGACGATAGCGCCTCTAACCTGCTGGTCAGCGTGACGTGAGTCAACGCCGAGACGAATGTGGATCTCAACGGTCTCGTCAAACTTTGCCTTTGCAGTCTGGCAAACGAGTGCAACAGCCTCGTCTACGTCATAAAGCTTTGCTTTATCTACAAGCTCTGCACTTGCCTTATACTTTTTACCTAATTTAGCCATCTGTATGTCCTCCTATCACTCTTCTACGGTAATGCCCATCGAGCGAGCAGTACCTGCCACCATGCTCATAGCGGCTTCGATAGAAGCGGCATTGAGGTCGGGCATTTTTGTTTCAGCAATTTTGCGAACCTGATCCTTGGTGAGAGATGCAACCTTTGTCTTGTTGGGAACAGCGGAAGCAGTCTCAATGCCTGCAGCCTTCTTGATAAGAACTGCTGCGGGAGGAGTCTTTGTGATGAAAGTGAAGGAACGGTCTGCGTAAACGGTGATGATAACGGGAATGATAAGACCGATATCGTTCTTTGTTCTCTCGTTGAATTCCTTTGTGAAGTTAGGGATAGAAACACCGTACTGACCGAGTGCGGGACCTACGGGAGGCTGGGGAGTAGCCTTGCCTGCAGGAAGTTGCAATTTAATGTAACCTTGAATTTTCTTAGCCATAATTAATATAACCTCCAAATGTGGTAATTGAAATCGGGAGAATTAAAAAATATTTTTCTCCCTCCCACGATTGCTTCATGGCGAAGCGTTAAAAGAGCGGGGAATGATTATTCCGCCAGTGCGACATCCTTGGTTTCAACCATAATGGGAATATCGCGTCTTTCAGTGACTGCAAGAATCGTAAGAGATTTCTTATCCTCACTGATTTCTTGAAGAGTTCCCGAGTAACCCTGGAAGATACCCGAAACAACTTCAACCCTGTCACCGATCTTGAGCTTGAATTCCTCGGAAACGACCTCAACGTTGAACATTTCGATTTCAGCATCGGTGAGGGGCGTAGGCTCTGACCCGGGACCTACAAAGCCCGTGACGCCGGTAATGTTTCTTACAACATGCCAGGACTCGTCATTCATGGTCATTTTGATAAAGACGTAACTGGGAAACAACTTAGTTTCAACGATTTTCTCTTCACCCTTATCATTCTTTTCAACGGTTTCCTCAACAGGAACCTTGATGTCGTAGATAAGATGACCGAGACCTCGGTTTTCAACTATTTTCTCAATGCTGTCTTTAACCTTGTTCTCATAGCCCGTGTAAGTATGAGCAACGTACCATCTGGGACCAATGTTTTTTTCGTTAATGTTACTCATTTTACTTAACCGATAAGACCAGCTATTGTATTGATGATGAATGAAGAAACAACATCAATAAGAGCGATAGCAAGACCAACGGCTACAACTGTAGCTATAACAAGCTTGAAGCTCTTGAAGACATCAGAGCCGGACATCCAGACGACCTTTTTCATCTCGCCCTTTGTGTCCTTGATGAACTTTACGAGCTTTGAGCAAATACGAACAATGAAATTAGGCTTCTTGTTCGCGGATTTTGTTTTAACCTCTACCTTGTCAGACGCGCTGTCGGTAGAAAGGTTCTTCTTTTCATCTGCCATCTCGTTATCCTCTCGAAATTATTTTGTTTCCTTGTGCAAAGTATGTTTGCGGCAGAAACGGCAATACTTATTCATTTCAAGTCTGTCGGGATCGTTTTTCTTGTTTTTCTTTGTGTCATAATTTCTTTGCTTGCATTCAGAGCATGCGAGTGTAATTTTGACTCTCATTATATCGGCACCTCCTAGTAGAATTCGGGCAAAGCCCGTTGAATACCTCCCTCAATGGCGAAGGGGCGTACGCCTGTCCCAAATTTGCGCACAAAAAAAGCCCTCCGACAGAGGTAAAGACATTATACCATTATTTTCTTCTGTTGTCAAGGGGTTTTACAAAAATATTTTAATAAATGACATATAATGTTAAAAGGTTGACTTTCTTAATTGTATATTGTATAATATTTGTGCTAAAACATTTTGGAAGAGGCAGCTTTTATGAGAATAGTTTTGCTTGACCGAGCATCTCTTGGGGAGGACACACCTGTCTGTAAGCTTAAGTCCCTTGGCGAGCTTGTGATATACGATTCAACACCGGCGCATAAGCTTGCAGAAAGAATAGCGGACGCTGACGTCATAGTCATAAATAAGATTAAAATTACCGAAGACATCTTAAAAACGGCAAAAGACCTTAAGCTTATCTGTGTTTTTGCTACCGGATTTGATAATATTGATATCGTTGTTGCTAAAAAATACGGAGTTGCCGTTTGCAATGTGCCTGGATATTCTTCGGAGAGCGTTGCACTCTTTACCGCTGCTACCGTTTTAGCACTTTACTCGCATATATTTGAATATAATGAATTTGTAAAAAACGGCGAATATATCCGTCTTGGTTTGCCTAATCGCCTGATCCCCGTATATCATGAGCTTGCGGGCAAAACGTGGGGTATTATCGGTTACGGCGGAATAGGGAAGGCTGTTGCAAGGATTGCGGGCGGCTTTGGGGCAAAAGTCATCGTCAACAAGAGAACTCACGACCCCGAGTGCGAATGTGTTGATATAGATACTCTTTGCGCCGAGAGCGATATTATAACTATTCACTGTCCGTTAAACGAGAAGAGTCGGGGCCTTATTAACAAAGACCGTATTAACAAAATGAAGCGCGACGTAATAATAGTAAACGAGGCAAGAGGTGCCGTTGTTAACGAGAGCGACGTCCGTGACGCCGTAATTGAAAAGCGTATCGGCGGATATGGCTGTGACGTATATTCTAAGGAGCCTTTTGACAAGAGTCATCCTTATAATGATATAATGTTACTCCCAAACGTTCTTTTAACTCCACACGCAGCGTGGGGAGCATACGAGGCAAGAGAACGTTGCCTTAATATTATTATTGATAACATTAATTCGTTTATTGAAGGAAAATTCTTGAATAGAGTAGATAAATAGAGGCAGAAAAACCGAATGGCGCGTACCATTCGGCTTTTCTTTATAAAAGAGTTATCCTCTATCTATGGTGATAACACAAAAGTGATCCGGACGCTTCTCGCTTACGGCGCTCTGAATTTTATGAATAATTTCAGATTCACTATCCTCTATATCAAAGGGAACCACTAGGTCAAAAATCAGATTTGTGTGAGTGAGACCTATTACGGTTCTGAAATCGTGTATAGGATATGCAAGACTTGCATCCTTTAGAGTTTCAATCAAAAATGCCTTAAGCTCGTTAACAGCTTCATCGTCCGTAACGATAGGGTCCATATGGATTGTGCAGGAGATGTTAAGTCGCTCCTTTATAACACGCTCAACGTTATCTATCATATCGTGCAGATAATATATATCTGTTTTGCCGTCTACCTCTGCGTGAAAGGATGCGATAAAGCTGTGGGGGCCGTAATTGTGTACAAGAAGGTCGTGAATTCCAAGAATTTCGGGGTATTCTTCGACCACAGAGATTATATTATCAACAGTTTCTTTTACCGGCGCTTCGCCTAAAAGAGCGTTTTTTGTTTCGTTAAGTATTTTTGCTCCTGCGACTATTACGAGAGCTGATACGATAATACCTACGATGCTGTCAAGTATTGCAAATCCCGTAAGGCTGACTATAAGAGAGGTAATAAGGACAGCACCGGTTGAAAGCGAATCCATTAACGAGTCGGTTGCCGATGCCATAACTACCTTTGAATCTATCTTTTTGCCGATGCTCTTATAGAAAAATCCTAGCCACAGCTTTACGAGCACGGAGAATGCAAGAATTATCATCGTGATAACAGTTATGTTATGTGGCTCAGAGGTCTTAAAGCCAAGAAGTGTCTGTGCTGAGTCTATTAGCAGCTCTATACCGACGAGTAAAATCAAAAACGAAACTATTATTGAGCAAATATATTCCATTCGCGCATGACCGAAGGGATGCTCTTTGTCAGCAGGCTTTGACGATAGCTTGAAGCTGAAGAAGGTGATAAGAGAAGCACCGGCGTCAGAGAGGTTGTTGACAGCGTCGGCAATAATGGAAGCCGAGTGTGCAAAAATACCCGCAGTAAGCTTGACTGCCGCTAAAATCATATTTATCACAATACCGACAATGCCCGCCATAGTACCGTAGTCCTTTCGCACAACGGGGTTGTTTATGTCTTTATGATGTTTTACAAAAATTTTTGACAGTATTTCTGACATATTTTTTCCTCACGTATTTACTTTTTATTAAAAATGTGTTAAGATATACTTATAACTATTTAACAAGGAAAATAAAATGAATTATAAAACCATTATTCCCGAAGGAAAGGATTATGCAGCTCTTGTTACCGAGCTCAGATACGCGGTGGCATCTGCAAGAGCCTCGGGCGAAGAGCTTGTAATTATAAATATCCCCGATAACGACGATGTGCAGTCTAAAAAAACAAAGACTCTTATTATACGTATATTAAAGACTATGAAAAAAGAAGGTCTTATACAGTTTTATGCAACAGGGGAGAGCTTTGAGTCCTTGACGACAGAGGCAAGATTTCTTCTCAATAAATATCCGCAGATTATTTCCGATTCACAAAAAGATTCTGCTGATATATTATATGCAAAAATATGATTATGAAATTAAAGGTTGCCGAAGGAAAGTCCGACGGCAACCTTTAACTATATTACAAAAAAATTAAACCTTGGATTCAAGATAATTAACAACATCGCCAACGGTGTTGAAATTATGGAGATCCTCGTCTTCGATTACAACATTGAATTTTTCTTCACAGGCGTAAACAAGGTCTGCAAGCTCGAGAGAATTAATGCCCAAATCGCCAGAAAGCTCTGCTTCCATAGTAATAGAATCAGGATTAACGTTGAGTTCTTCAGCCATAAAATTCTTTAAGGTTTCAAACATATACTACCCTCCTTTGTTATTTATCAAATGTTGATACCTGCTATATAATACTATATCTTTCCAATTTTGTCAAGTGTTTTTTATGAAAAAACGCTTTTTATCCATTTTTTTCCACAAAACGAGATGCTTTGCTCTAAATTTACTAATTTTTAATATTTGGATTTGCAAAAAAACTACGCCATTGCTTGACAGTAAGATAAATATATGTTATCATATAATCTGTGAGAAAGCATTTGGAGGTACACTTATGACATACGAATGGTTTTTGATCGCGCTCTGCGTGATAGCCATAATTCTTTTGATATATTTCCTGTTAGCAAAGCATAAATCCACAAATCAAGGTGTTTCGGGGATAGAATCGGTGATAGGTGAGAAATGCGTCGTAACCGAGAAAATTGACAATTACGCCGGATGCGGTCAGGTAAAAATTAACGGTCAGCTTTGGTCAGCGCGCAGCGCCTATGAAAACGATGTTTTCGAGGAAGGGGATCAGCTTTCAATCGTTGCTATCGAGGGCGTTAAGCTGATTTGCAAGAAATAAGCGCGAAATATTTATAACGTAGAAGGACGGTTTGCCGTCCTTTTATATTTTCGTATCTCACTCCTAAAAGAAAATCCAAGCAAAAAGCTTGGATTTTTTTGGGTGAGAAGGGATGTCGAACAGGCGACGTACATCTTTTTCAAATTCGTCGCCCGAAGTTTTATAAAAAACTTCTCCTCGGCGGTACTGGATATATTTAGCCGTTTTGTTAATGGCGGCCTTCGGAGTGGGTTCTCACCACACATCTCACTCCTAAAAGAAAAATCCAAGCAAAAAGCTTGGATTTTTTGGGGTGAGATATGGGATTCGAACCCACGGCCTCCAGGGCCACAACCTGGCGCTATAACCAGCTTAGCTAATCCCACCATGTATGGCGTGCCTTGAGGGACTCGAACCCCCGACCTACTGCTTAGAAGGCAGTTGCTCTATCCAGCTGAGCTAAAGGCACATGCTTGACAACGGCTATTATTATAACAGAACATTTTAATTTTGTCAATAGATTTTTCACAACTTTTTTCGGAAAAATAAAATTACTTGCTAAAAATCCTCTTGTTATGACAGGTTTATCGATTTTTCATTTTAATTTATTATTTTTTCATTTACATAAAAATGAGTGAATGTTATAATGAGAGTGAATAATAGAAATAATACTTAGCTCAATCTATAATGCTGTGGGAGAACTCTATGGACCTTATACTTGATAAGATAGGTGAGATAAATTCATTTATATACGATAATTTTTTGAGCATTGCAATGCTGGTGCTTTTGATAGCTACCGGTCTGTTTCTCTCTGTTAAGACACGCTTTTTGCAGTTCAGGAAATTCGGTTACACTATCAAAAATACACTCGGAAGCCTGTTTTCTAAAAATCAGCATGAAAGCGACAAAGGAAGTGTCACGCCCTTCCAGGCGGTTACTACCGCTTTAGCAGGTACTATAGGCACGGGCAGCATTGCCGGTCTTGCAACCGCTCTGGTTTCCGGTGGACCGGGTGCTGTATTCTGGATGTGGATAAGCGCGCTTCTCGGAATGGTAACAAAGTATTCCGAGATCGTTCTTTCTATCAAGTACCGTGAAAAAAATGAAAAGGGCGCCTACGTCGGCGGACCGATGTATTATATCAAAAACGGTCTTGGTATGAAATGGCTCGCTGCACTTTTTGCGGTGTTTGCGATGATAGCCTGTCTTGGCACGGGTAATGCAACTCAGTCGAATTCAATTGCTGATGTTATGAATAAAACCTTTGAGGTACCAGTGCTGCTTACCGGTTTAGTACTCACGCTTATCGTAGGTGCAGTTATCCTCGGAGGTGTCAAGCGGATCGCCTCCGTCAACGAAAAGCTCGTACCCTTCATGGCAGCATTTTTCATAATTTCCGCTGTAGCGGCACTCATTTTGAGGCTTGATAGAATTCCCGAGGCCTTCGCGCTGATATTTAAGGAAGCCTTTAATTTCAAGTCTGCCTTTGGCGGAGTTCTCGGTTACGGTGTCATATCGGCTATGCGTATGGGTATTGGGCGGGGAGTTTTTTCAAACGAGGCAGGCCTTGGCAGCGCACCGATTGCTCACGCCGCCTCCAGCACTAAGGATCCTGTAAAGCAGGGACTTTGGGGAATGTTTGAGGTATTTATAACAACCATTGTTATTTGTACTTTTTCTGCACTGGTGGTTTTAACATCCGATGCGTATTTTGTATCATCGTCAGAGTTTCTTGCGACAGGTTCTGCCGCTATTAACGGCGCTTCCTTAAGCAGTGCGGCGTTTAACGAGGCACTTCCCGGTATCGGAAGCATCGGCGTTGCTATATCAACGATATTTTTCTCGCTTTCTACGATTCTTGGTTGGGCGTATTACGGAGAGGTGTGCGCGGGTTATCTGTTCAAGAAGCATCGCAACGCTGCCGTATGGGTATACAGAATAGTCTACGTCGCCTTCGTCTTTATCGGTACCACCGTAAATCTTCAGGTGATATGGGGAATTGCCGATACTATGAATGCTCTTATGGCAGTGCCAAACCTTATCGGTATCATCGGTCTTTATAAGGTCGTTAAGAGCTTGACTAAAGAGCATTTTGAAAAGAAAAATATCCCTTCAATAAAGGAATAGTAGGTAAAGGAAATCCGCTTGATTTTTGCGGATTTCCTTTCTTTATATTATAACGCCGCCATAGATATCACGCTAATTTCTATCGTGTCGTACGGACACTCGACTATTAGCTTTGAGCCGAATACCGCATTGCCCGAGAGAATCATATCGGCAACCTTACTTTCAATTTCTTCGGAAATAAGGCGCGCAAGCGGTCTTGCGCCAAATCCGTTTTGCTTTCCTTTTTTAGCAAGAAATTTATACACGCTCTCACCAATTTGAATATCGATACCTTTGACACATAACCTTTCACGTATTTCGGAAAGCTTTATTTTAGCTATTTGTACGAGTGCCTCTTCGCCGAGAGTAGAGAAGAGAATAGTCCTGTCAATTCGGTTAATAAACTCCTCCTTAAAATACTCCTTAAGCGTTTCTGAAACGTTTTTCTCGGTCATCTGATGCATAAATCCTATTCCGCCACCGGCGAGCTTCTCTCGACCGACGTTTGATGTCATAATTATATAGGAGTTACGGAAATTAATCTTTCGTCCAAGAGAATCCGTCAATATCCCCGTATCAAATATCTGTAAAAATAAAGCTAGTACGTCCTTATGTGCTTTTTCTATCTCGTCAAATAAAATAACAGAGTAGGGGTGGCGGCGGATTTTTTCGAGAGCGGCATTCTTTTCGTCATATCCGACGTATCCCGGTGCCGAGCCCACAAGCTTTGAGACTGCGTTTGATTCCGAAAATTCGGACATATCGTATCTTACAAGAGCTTCACTCGTGCCAAATAGCTCCTCTGCCAAAGCCTCGGAAAGTGCTGTTTTGCCCACACCACTCTCCCCAAGAAAGAGAAAAACTCCTCTCGGACGCCTTTGGTCGTTTATTCCGGCGCTGCTGCGTTTGACAGCGGAGATAAGGGCGGATATTGCCTCGTCCTGACCAACTACTCTTGTGCGAAGTCGCTCGTACATACCGTCATCTTTACCTGTACCCACGCGGTCTATTTTGTAACCGAGGATTTCAGATACTATCGATGCGATTGTATCCTCGGTGACAATCGTCGCTTGCTTCTGCCCAATATTTTCTGGGATATATACGGAATTTATACTATTTTCGCTCGACTCTAGACTTGCCTTGGCGCATGCCTCGTCGATAAGATCTATCGCCTTATCCGGAAGATTTCTGTCCGTGATATATCTCACGGAAAGTGTTACCGCAGCATTCAAGGCAGAGTCGTCTATTATGAGATTGTGATGGAGCTCGTAATTCGGTCTTATACCCCGTAAGATTTCAAGGGTTTGGCTGCTCGTAGGTTCATTTATCAATAGCGGTTGAAATCTTCTTTCCAAAGCGCCATCTTTTTCTATATATTTTCGGTATTCTTCGGCCGTTGTAGCTCCGATAAGCTGAAAATCGGCTCGCGCCAGTGCGGGCTTCATTATGTTTGAGGCGTCTATCGCCCCCTCGGCAGATCCCGCGCCCACTATCGTGTGCAGCTCGTCAATAAATAGTATAACCGACCTATTTGACGATGCCTCGTCAATAATATTTTTTATCCTTTCCTCAAAATCGCCCCTGTATTTAGCGCCCGCAACCATAGAGGTAAGATCAATAGAAATTATCATTTTATTTTTTAACGTTGCGGGTACGTCACCTTTTGCTATACGCTCTGCAAGCCCCTCTACGATTGCGGTTTTTCCGACTCCGGCCTCACCGATTAAGCAGGGGTTATTTTTTCTTTTCCTCGACAAGATGCGTATTATTCGTTCTGTTTCGGTATTCCTGCCTATAACGGGGTCAAAGGCACCGTTTTTTGCAAGATCTGTCATATTCTTTCCGTATTTTGTTAAATTTGGAATATTCGTATTTTTTGTGCTATCGCTTTTTGTAAGCTCACGTTCTACTATTCTAAGATATGTTACCACATCGTCTTTTATCGATGAGGGATTTGTGCTGATTTTCAAAATAAGCCTTCCCGCAACAGAATCCCTCTCGTCAAGTATTGCAAGAAGCAGATGCTCCGTGCCGACCTTGTCGGCAGAATACTTTATCGCTACTTTATAAGAGTCCTCTAAAATTCTTTTGCACCTCGGCGTAGTGTCCTCGGCAGTTAAAATAGATTTTGTTCCAACGCCGGAATATTCTCTGATATACTTATCAACTCGCTCTTTCGTAACGGAGTGCTTTGTGAGAATATTACTCGCGGCTGAATCCCTCTCGCTGCAAAGAGATATCAGTAAATGCTCGCTTCCTATATAAGTGTGTCCGTATCCCTCGGCAGCCGCCAGCGCCGCCTTCAGTACGTTTTCTGCCTTTTGTGTAAATCTGTTATCCATTTTCCGACCTTTCTACTTGGGTTTTAACGTTTTGAATTATACCCTTTTTTTTATGAAATACTCAAAAAGCAAATCCTAATCAGACAGAAAAGTCATATATAGAATCGTGGTCTAGGGAAATCCTCCTAAAAAATTCCTCATCTATTATACCCAGTCTTTCCATAGCGTAAATCTCACGTAATGCGATAACTGCTCTTTCGGTTTCCTCGGTAAATACAGACGTGTTTATTAATGAATGGATAACGCCGTAATAATCAAGCAGCCTGCCCATAATATGATTTATTTGCCTTACTGTTTGATTTTTTGTTCCACGTACTAACGGAAAAATAATTAAAGAATCAAGAGCCTCGCTGACCTCATGTGCCCTTAAGGTTCTTATATAATTATCGTATAGTGTAATAAAGGTCAGATAATCAACGATACCGCTGGGCTCGATACCAAATTCGTCTTGAAACTTTGTGACTGCCACTCTTGTAACGTCATCGTAGACTCCGCTGGGTGGAATAAATTTTGCGTCTTCCGAATATGACGACAGATATTTTTGTACCTCTTTAATTGCAGATGGAGTGTCGGTTATTCTGTACATTTTTTCTCCTTTAAGAAATTTCATAGCCCGGATACTGTCCCGGGGCAACGGTCGCACCTGCGTACAGATCCTCGTATATACTTGCTATCGCGTTCCAAGCGGGAGCGTTAACTCTGTCTTCTGTACCGGGAATATTAAATATTCTCTTAAATTCACGAACCTGTTCGGCTGTCGCGCTCCCAAAAACACCGTCAACGTTCACCTTGGGAATAGAGGGATAACTATCGGCTATAAGATTGAGATATTCCTGTAAAACTCTGACGTCGTTTCCTTCAACCCCTTCACGTAATATGCGTCCGGGAAAGGGAAGAATACGCCCTTCGTAAAAATCGTAATCTATCTCCTGCACTATGCTGTAATAAACGTTTTCAATAGCGTCAAAGGTCGTACGGTCAACGACACCGGTTTCTGGAAGGTTATAGGTTTTTTGGAAGGAACGGACGGCGTTTGCCGTAGTAGGACCGAAGGAGCCGTCAAGTCCCGGGGAGATAACACTTGGAACGAAAAGAGAAATATAGCTTAAATAGTATTGTATATTAAGAACCCCCTCACCGCTGTCACCCTCACTTAAATCGTTTGTAAATCGTGTTGTTACCTCAGTAATACTGAGCCCCTCCGAATTTACGCTCGACAGCTCTTTTACGGCATTATATATTGCCTGTATTTGATTCCATGTAGCTCTGCCAACAAGTCCGTCAACGTTCAGATCAAAGACCTCTTGGAATTTTCTTACCGCCTCGGTCGTGCTACTGTCAAAGAAGCCGTCAGCAGGATAAATTTTAGGAATTCCCGGGAAATTGGCTGAAATTCTGTTAAGTCTGCGCTGTAATATCTCAACGTCAATGCCCGTATCGCCTTCACGAAGTACAACAGGAGGAGCAATAGACGGGGCATCGCCTACGGGTACGTCGGTAACAATGCTTATATCGTTACCGTAATATCTTTGTAGAATGGAAAAATAGTCAAGTCCCTCTTCGGCAAGCTCGACGCTCCCCCATTGTTCAAGACCGTCGCACTGTACCTCAACACCGTCACAAAACTCGGCAAAGAGCGGTTCTATATTTCCATCGCGACGTATGTAGCTGTTAAATATCTCGTCAACTATCTGCGATACGTTTGAAAAAATATCGCGTCCGTAAACGTAGGTCTGGTCATAGGCGGGGGAGCTGGTAATATCAAAATTATACCCTCGGCTGCGGTAAAATTCGGTGTAAACTCTGTTTAGTGCTACCGATATTTGCGCTAGTATATTAGCCCGCAGAGCTGCCTCGGGCCACGTAGGATAAATTTCGCTTGAGGCTACGTTTTTTATATATGATGCGAAGGTCTCCGTAACGTTCATAGCATCAGAATCGGGAGAGCCCAGGTGTATTACTATTTTTTCTGGTATTCTTGGTTCAAACGGCATAATTATTACTCCAGGTCGGGATTAGTATTTTCAGAATCGTATTCACTATAATCGGGTAGGGGGTATGACGAGGTCGGCGTCATTTCTATTAAGAGCTCCGAGTTTATATCTGCAAAAACGGCAGCACCGTATATTTTTTTCTTAAAATATCCGTCCTTGCTGACCTCAACGTCATAGATAGCGTACGGTGCCTCGGGTGGCTCGGGTGAGGTTGAGAGGCTCCTTTCGGGTGCGGGCAAATATACGGTTTTCGTAACACCGTCCCTGTCTGTAAGAAGTGAATATGAAACGTCTCGGTTTGCCTCTTCCGCTCCGAGTATACGCACTACAGCGTCCTCTACCGGCAAAGCACCTCCGGCGGTATACACCCTTACTGCCATCGTTCCGGATTGATTTAACATAAAAAAGACCTCCTTCGACTTTTTTCTGATTTTTCTCGTTCTTTTTGCAATAATTCCTATTGACTTTATTGAAAAACTAATATATAATATATGTGTATGACTAATTAAGTATATAAAACGGAGATTCAAAATGAAGGAAAATATGTACGGCGAGCTTAGCGTTATCGGAATGAAGGGTTGCGAAGATTTTGCAAGTCAGGTTGACTTTTATCTTAAGGAATGGCGTCGCCATGATAACGACGGTACTTTTCTTGTAGATGCTTCTTGCCCGAGATTTGGTAGCGGAGAGGCGAAGGGAACTATCCATCACTCCTTAAGAGGTAATGACGTTTACATTCTTTGTGATGTTTTTAATCACGGAGTTACTTATAAGATGTACGGTAACACCGTGCCTATGAGTCCCGACGATCATTTCCAGGATCTTAAGCGTATCATCGGAGCTATCGGCGGCAAGGCGCGCAGAATCAGCGTTATTATGCCTATGCTTTACGAGGGCAGACAGCACAAGAGATCGGGCAGAGAGTCGCTCGACTGTGCACTTGCTCTTCAGGAGCTTACTAATATGGGTGTTACAAATATCATCACCTTTGACGCTCACGACCCCAGAGTCCAGAACTCCATTCCTCTTAACGGCTTTGAAGACGTGCGCTCCTCTTACCAGATGATAAAGGCGATGCTCAGAAAATATCCCGACATTGATATCGACCCTGATAAGACGATGATAATCTCTCCCGACGAGGGCGGTATGGGTAAGTGTATGTATTACTCCTCCGTTATGGGTATCGACCTCGGTATGTTCTACAAAAGACGTGATTACTCGGTAATCATTAACGGTAAGAACCCCATAGTTGCTCACGAGTATCTCGGCAGAGACGTTAAGGATAAGGACGTTGTTATCGTAGACGATATGATCTCCTCCGGTGACTCTGTTATCGACGTTGCAAAGCAGCTTAAAGAGAAGGGCGCGAAGCGTATCTTCGTGTTTGCAACATTTGGTCTTTTCTGCAACGGTCTTGAGAATATCGACAAGGCATACGAGGAAGGCGTTCTTACTCAGATCTTTACGACAAACCTTGTATACAGAACTCCCGAGCTTCTCTCAAGAGATTGGTACACCGAGGTTAATATGTGCAAATACGTTGCATACATAGTTGACACTCTTAACCACGACAGAACTATAAGCCACCTGCTTGATCAATCCAAGAAGATTCATAATATTCTTGATAAGTACAAGGCTAATAAATAAGTTCTTTAAGCGGGGGCGCAAAGGTTCTTGCGCCCCTCTTGTTTTAACACTAAATAGCGAAAATCGCTATATAATCGGAGGCAGAGAATGAGAATTACATTAGAGTCTGATTATGCATTGAGAATTTTGACGGCAATGGCAATGCACGAGGATGTCACCGATGCAAAGACCCTATCTGCCGAAACCTCCGTAACTCAGAGATTTACTCTTAAAATTTTGCATAAGCTGGTTACGGGCGGTCTTGTCAATTCTTATAAGGGTGTCAGGGGAGGTTATCGGCTTAAATTTCCGCCGAGCGATATAACTCTTAAACAGGTTATTGAGCTTATCGATGGACCTATCGTTATCGCGCGTTGCCTTTCAGACAGTGAGGAATGCTCGCTTAAATGTGATAAAACCTCGTGTGAGTATCATCATATTTTCGACACTATAAGCGCCGACGTTGCTAAGAAGCTTGAAAAAATAACTATTTATGATGTTATAAACAAGTCGTATACTCTTTAGAGTAGTGATATGAAAGGAGATTTATATTTATGTTAAGAATTTCCACAATTTCTTTTCCGGGCATAGGGATAGGAGAGTTCAGCGTCAACAGCGTTGCCTTTTCTATTTTTGGCTTCGACATTGCCTGGTACGCGCTGCTGATAACCTTCGGTATGGTTTGTGCCGTAGCCTACGTTATCTACGAATCAAAAAAGATTGGTATAACCTCGGAGGACGTTTTGGATTATGCGCTGTTCGTTATTCCGATTGGTATTGTGGGCGCAAGACTCTATTACGTTTTAACCGAGCTTGATAAATTCCATTCAATATGGGAGGTATTTAATATACGCGGAGGCGGTCTTGCCATTTATGGAGGAATTATTGCCGGCGGTATTACTGTACTCGTTGTTTCTTACGTTAAGAAGATCAATTTCCTTGCCTTTGCCGACTGCGTTGCGCCCGGTGTTCTTCTGGCGCAGGGAATTGGCAGATGGGGTAACTTTATGAACGGTGAGGCCTACGGTTATGAATGTGATTGGTTCTGCCGTATGGGGCTTCAGAGCGCAAACACCGCTATGGATTTTGGTACAAGCGAGATGGTTTACGTGCATCCCACCTTCCTCTATGAATCTCTTTGGAATTTTCTCGGAGTCGCGCTTGTTGTCCTGTTTGCTAAATATATAAAGAAGCAATATGACGGTCAACTGTTTCTTATGATATTCGGCTGGTACGGTCTTGGCAGAATGTTTATTGAGGGACTCAGAACGGATAGCCTTTATATTCCCGGTACGGAGCTACGTATTTCTCAGGTTTTGGCTGGCATTATATTTGTATGTGCTACTGCAATTCTTATATATTTCGCTATAAAAAAGCCAAATAAGCCGCTCTATGTAAAAGAGTCAAAAACAAAGTTAATTTCTAAAAAAGGTAAGAAATAATATGGCAGAAATCGTTAGTGGAAAGGTTGTTTCCGCAAAAGTAAGAGAAAAAATAAAGGGCGATGTTGCGTCATTTTACAAAAAACACGGCCGTGCACCCGGTCTTGCCGTAATAATGGTCGGCAATAATCCCGCAAGTGCCGTCTATGTGCGTAATAAGCACAAGGCCTGCCTTGAGGTAGGTATTACGTCATACGAAATTACCTTTGATGAAAATATATCAGAAGAAGAGCTTCTTGCAAAGATACGTGAGTTAAACGCGGATAGTTCTGTTGATGGAATTCTCGTGCAGCTTCCTTTGCCAAAGCATATAAGTGAAGAAAGAGTTATTGAAACCATATCTTCCGTAAAAGATGTTGATGCCTTCCATCCAGAGAACGTCGGGAAAATTATGATCGGGAACTACACCTTTCTTCCTTGTACACCGGCAGGAGTTATTGAGCTGCTGGAGCATTATAACGTGCAGGTTGAAGGGAAAAAGTGTGTTATAATAGGCAGAAGTAATATTGTAGGCAAGCCTATGGCGCATCTTCTGCTTGAGCGTAACGGAACTGTAACGGTATGTCACTCGAGAACGAGGGAGCTTCGCGAGATTGCAAAGGAAGCCGACATACTCGTCGTTGCTATCGGTAGGGCAAATTTTGTTACCGCCGATATGGTAAAGCCCGGGGCTGTAGTTATTGATGTCGGAATAAATAGGCTGTCTGACGGTAAGCTTGCAGGTGACGTTGATTTTTCCTCGGTAGAGCCTGTTGCTTCGCTTATCACTCCCGTTCCCGGTGGGGTAGGTCCTATGACTATAACTATGTTGCTAAAAAACACGCTTTCTGCGGCAAAAATGCACGAAAATAATAGATAAAGCAATATTTTTTCCACTTTTGTGAAAAAATTGAAAAAATCACTTGACAAATAGGATTAAATGCTTTATAATAATTAAGTAAAAATTTGAGATTTTATCTCTTTGCACAGCGAAGGGAGGGGAAATAAAGATGGCAGAAATCAGAGTTAAAGAGAATGAAACTCTCGACAACGCGCTTCGTCGTTTCAAAAGACAGTGCGTTAAGTCCGGTATTCTTACCGAGCTTCGTAAGAGAGAGCATTATGAGAAGCCCAGCGTTAAGCGTAAGAAGAAGGCTGAGGCAGCTAGAAAGCGTAAATTCAAATAAGCTTTTTTGAACGGATGTTTTTGACATCCGTTCTTTATTTTTCCACTGATTATTCGCTTACAAAAAGATATAATAACAGTAGCGAAATTCAAAGGAAAAACAATATGAAAAAATATTTTCTAAAATTTATAAGTATCATTTCATTAATATCCGTGCTCTTATCCGTTTCCGTGTCTGCTGCTGCACCTAAGGATAAATGCTGGTACGTACGCAGAAACGGAAGTTGTCAGCCTTCATTTCCGGAGGAGGCAGAAAGTCTAAAGCAGTATAATTGCTATTATATTGATGAAAGATACGGTGACCAAACCCCAGAAAAACGAATATATCTGACCTTTGATGCGGGATATGAGAACGGGAATATAGAAAAGATACTTGATGTTTTGAAAGAAGAGGAGGTTCCTGCCGCCTTTTTCATTCTTGATTATATTATACTGAAAAATACCGATTTGGTTACAAGAATGTCAGATGAGGGTCATCTTGTGTGCAACCATACGAAAAAGCATAAAAATCTTTCAAATTCAAGTAAAGAAGAGATAAAAGAAGATTTACAAGCACTGGAAAAAATATATTATGAAAAAACGGGCAGGCAGATGAGCAAATATTTCCGGTTTCCCGAGGGCAGGTATAGCGAGTCTGCCGTAAAGGCGGTCTGTGAGCTTGGCTACAAGACTGTGTTCTGGAGCTTTGGTTACGATGACTGGGACGACAGAAGGCAACCGAATCCTGAGGCTGCAAAAAGAAAAATACTGACTAATACGCATAACGGTGCAATAATTCTCCTGCATCCCACATCTGCAACGAATGCCAAAATACTCGGAGATGTGATAAAAGAATGGAAGGCTCTCGGCTACACCTTTGGTACACTTGACGATCTGAGCTCGTGATAAAAAAATGTCGGCTCAATGAGCCGACATTTTTTTACATATTGTTTTTCTTTTTTATTTCTTCCAAGCGTTCCTTTTCGGAAACGTCGTCGTGCATTATTATTTCATCTTCCGTATTTTCCTCGTAAAGCTCGGGGTGCTCCGCCTTATAAGGATCGATTATTATTTCCTTTATCTTAAAATATGAGGCGTATACCTTCATATATGCAGAGCCGGAGAACATCATTATAAGAGGCACGGCAACTGCAAGGGGGAGAAGAACTCCACCGGGGAAGAATAAGAAGAATATCTCGAGTGCCAGCATAACGGCAGTACCAAGGAAGGCGAGAATGTTGCGCTTAAGTCCAAGCAGAGAGAATATCAGCGCATTTTTCAGAATTTTGAACACCGTAAGGTCGAAGGTTACCATCTGTACGTATATGTAGCAACGCATAAAGAAATACAGGATAAAGAGAACAACGTTTGACCAGAACATCATTGAAACAAGAAAATCCGACGATGTTACAGTTGTGTAAAGATTGAATATTAAAACCGCGTTTATAATTCCGTCAATAATGCCGAAGGGAATCGCCTGCTTATAATTTCTTTTAACAGCGTACCAGAAATCTCCCCATACAAACACAGGCTCACCCATAGCAATATTTCTAAGAACGTAAGCTGTGCCTGCGTTTACGACTCCAAATGTGAAAAGAAACAGCGCGCCTATACCGATAAATACGTAAGTCATGGTAGTATTTATATATATTTGAGCGTTCATACCCTCAAGGGCATAAAGCGACATCTGTGCAGGAGTCATTTCCTCAAGCATAAAGAGCGATGAGAGATTTTGCCCTATATCGTTAAGCGGCAAATATGAAATATTTTTAGTAAAGCCTGCTAGCACTGCCACGAGGAAAAGGGCAGGAAAATTACCAAGCACCATTATCATATTGACAAGTATCAGCTTTCCGAAATTATTCTTATATGTAAGGAAAAAACGTTTTAGCCCCGAGGGGTTAAGCGGCTCTCTTTTGCTGATGCCCTTACCGTCTTTGGTAAAGTCATAGATCCTGAGCCTTTTATTATTGTTTGAGTTTTTCAAGATATATACCTCCAAATCAACACAATATATAATAACATATTTACAATGTAAATACAAGGTAAAAAGACAAAAGTTTTGTAAAAATTCAAAATTTAATTCCAAACTATTGATAATACCGTGACAATTTGTTATAATTTTCTTATAACTTAAAGAAACGGTACAAGGTATGACAAAGCAAGATTTGAAATTATTTATAGATCCGCCGATTTTAATTACCGAGAGGCTGAAGCTGAGGAAATTCGGAAAATCGGATCTTTTTGACGTATATAAATATGCAAGAAGCCCTAGTGTAACAAAATACTTGCTTTGGTCACCCCACCCATCTATCGATCATACAAAGAAATATCTCTCCTTTATCGAGAAAAAATATCTACGAGGCGAGTTTTACGACTGGGGGATAGAATATAAAGGCGAGATGATAGGAACGGTAGGCTTTACGCGTCTTAACTGCGAGGATAACGAGGGTGAGGTTGGATTCGTTCTGCGTGAGGACAAATGGGGTATGGGACTTGCAAGTGAGGCAGCGGAGGCTGTTATTAGGTTCGGCTTTGAGGTCTTGGGACTTCATCGCATCGAGGCACGCTGTATGGAAGAAAACGAGCAGTCTGCATCTGTTTTGATTAAATGTAAAATGAAATACGAGGGAACCTTGAGAGAAGCCGTGTTTACCAAGGGACTTTATGTTAATGTTAAGGTTTTTTCGATTATAGATAAGGAATATTTTAGCTGAAAGAATAACTTTCTCCTTTCTTTAATAAGATTAATAAAAAGATTTTTAGGAGGAGAAAATGAAAAAAATTCTTACGCTTTTTTTAGCGGTAACACTTACGTTCATGTCACTGAACGTGTCAGCTTTTTCAAAAAATGACTCAAAATACGCGGCAGACTCAAGTTTTGCGTCCATAGACTATTCCGGTCTTGAGCTTGATCCGGAAATAAGATCCGCATATCTTATTGAGGCGGGCACGGGGGACGTTTTGTATGCAAAGAACGAATTTAAGAGCGCATCTCCCGCATCGGTTACGAAGATAATGACGCTGCTGCTTGTTGCGGAGGCACTAAAAGACGGCAGATTTGATCTTGATACTATCGTATCCGTAAGCTCTCACGCGGCTTCGATGGGCGGAAGCCAGGTCTTTCTAGAGGAGGGCGAGCGTATAAGCGTCAGGGATTTGATTAAAAGCACGGTTATTGCCAGTGCAAACGATGCGGCGGTTGCTCTTGCAGAGCTTACTGCGGGATCAGAGAGTGCTTTCGTCAAGAAAATGAACGAGCGTGCCTCGGAGCTTGGACTTACAAACACCTCGTTTGAAAACACTACGGGACTTGACGACACTACTACAAATCATTATAGCTGTGCCGCCGACATCGGAAAAATGTCAAGAGAGCTTATTAAGCACGATATAATTCTTGAATACAGCTCTATATGGCAGGACACCATAAGAAACGGAGAGTTTACTCTCACAAACACTAACCGTCTGGTCAGATACTACGACGGCTGCAACGGCCTAAAAACCGGCTCTACCGACAAGGCAGGCTATTGCGTCAGCGCTACCGCAAAGCGCGGAAATATGCAGCTCATAGCCGTCATAATGGGTGCACCAAGCCGTGATGCGAGAAACGAGGCTGCAAGGGAGCTGTTAGACTACGGATTTGCAAATTTTGCGGTGTATGAGTCAGGGGAGAGCTTTATCGAAAGTATTCCCGTACTATCAGGCGTTAAGGATTTTGTTCCTACTCACTCGTCGCCATTTACCGCCGTTGTTAATAAATCAAAGCTTTCATCGGTTGAGCAAATATATGATATTCCGGAAACTCTGACAGCACCGATAAGCGAGGGGCAGGTCGTTGGACGCATAGTATATAAGTTAGACGGTGAGCAGCTTGGTTATTCCGATATTTACGCGGCTGACTCGGTAGACGAGATAACATTTTTTGATATTCTAATAAGACTTTTGAAAAGAATGGTTGAATAATCAACTTTTTTTGCTTGAATACTTGAAATAAGCAATAAATTGATGTATAATTTATATAGTAATTACAAAGAAAGGTCAAAGAAAATGAGTGTTAAATTAAATTGCAAATTTACCGAAGGCTTCGTTGCCTCCCATGAAATCGAGTATATGAAGCCCTTTGCCAAGGTTGCTCACAATATGCTTATGTCTGCCAACGGACAGGGTAACGACTTTATTGGCTGGGTGAATCTTCCCGAGAATTATGATAAGGAAGAGTTTGCTCGTATTAAGGCGGCGGCCGAAAAAATAAATAAGACTGCTGATATACTTATTGTAATCGGTATAGGTGGCTCCTATCTCGGCGCCAGAGCCGTTATCGAGTTCGTTAAGAGCCCTCTTTATAATAATCTTAAGAAGGATACCCCTGACATATATTTCGCGGGAAATAATATATCCACTACAGCTCTTACCGAGTTGCTCTCTATCTGTGAGGGCAAGGATATTGCCGTAAACGTTATTTCAAAGTCCGGCACTACGACAGAGCCCGCAATAGCCTTCAGAGTATTTAAGTCGCTTCTTGTTGAAAAATACGGTGTTGAGGGCGCTAGGGAGCGTATTTTCGTAACGACTGATAAGGCTCGCGGAACTCTTAAGAAGTTTTCCGATGAGGCGGGTTATGAAACCTTTGTAGTTCCCGATGACGTAGGCGGCAGATACTCCGTTCTTACAGCAGTAGGACTTCTTCCTATCGCTGCTGCGGGTATTGATATTGACGCTCTTATGAGCGGTGCAGAAAAGGCTATGGTAACATACAGATCCGACGATCTTGATACCAATGACGCTCTTAAATATGCCGTTATGAGAAATATCCTTTACAGAAAGGGAAAGTCCAGCGAGATCCTTGTTGGCTACGAGCCGTATCTCCTTATGTTCAACGAGTGGTGGAAGCAGCTTTACGGCGAGAGCTCGGGCAAGGACGGGAAGGGAATATTCCCGAATTCCGTTATTTTCTCGACAGACCTTCATTCTCTTGGTCAGTATATTCAGGCAGGTCAGCGTAATCTCTTTGAAACGGTTATTAACGTTAAGGATTCAGGCGCAAGCTTTGAGATTCCTAACGACCCTGCAAACGTTGACGGACTTAATTTTATTTCCGGCAAGGACCTTGATTACGTAAACAAGACCGCTATGCTTGCAACTCTAATAGCGCATAACGACGGCGGTGTTCCTAACCTTATGCTCGAGGTAGAGGACAGGGGCGCATACTCGCTTGGTTACCTTATCTATTTCTTCGAGTTTGCTTGTGCTATGTCCGGATATCTTCTCGGAGTTAATCCGTTTGACCAGCCGGGTGTTGAGGCGTATAAGAAAAATATGTTCGCTCTTCTTGGTAAGCCCGGCTACGAGGATCAGAAATCCGAGCTTGAAAAAAGGATTTGTGATAAATAATTCTTTCCATAATTGTGAAAGTTACACAAAAGTTATATTTCGCAAAGAAATTTGGTGTAAACCTATTGCTTTTTTTCGAGTTTTAGTGTAAAATAAATGTAAGAGATGAAAGTCTCAAAAAACAGGAGGATTTCAAAAATGATTAAACTATTCATCGGTGGTAAAGGCTCCGGAAAGACCAAAACTCTTATAGAGATGGTTAACAATGCAACTAGCACGTCTAACGGCAGTGTTGTATGCATTGAGAAGGGTGATAAGCTTATTCATGATGTTACATATAAGGCAAGACTTATTGATACAGATGCATACGCAGTTGTAGATGCCGAGGCTCTCTACGGCTTTATCGCAGGTATTCTCGCTTCTAATTCTGATATAACGGATATCTTCGTTGATTCCGCTCTTAAGATTATTGGTAACGACGTTGCAGCCTTTGAGACCATGCTTAAGAAGCTTGAGGTAATTACTAAGGACGTAAACCTTGTAATGACAGCTTCTATCGCAGTTGACGAATGCCCCGACGCTATTAAGGCATACGCGTAAATTGTTTTTATAAAGTAATCGGAGCCGATCCATCAGATCGGCTCCTTTTTCAGTAGTTTAATATTTGTGACCATTATTTCCGGATTATCATAATATGATAACAAGATAGGTTTTTCCTATCGTAATTATTGCATAAGGAATGGTCATAACAATGCAAGAAAATAGAAACGCATCCTTCTGTCAAGGTGGCACAGGAGCCCAAAACAACGGAACGGTATGCATAGACACTATGAGAGTACTTGACTGCTGCCGCGACAGAGATTGCTTCGAGGATCAGAGAGTATATCTCACAGCCTGCGGCGAGCAGATCCTTGCAAATGCAAGTAACGTAAGAACTCGCTCGGCAAACCTTTTATGGGCGTTCGTAGGTGTTGACGAGGTACCGTTTAACTGCGGATTTTTCCAGGTTACAGTACGCTACTACATTGAGGTAGATTTTGAAGCCTGTACAGGTGTTGGCAGAAGCCAGACCTTTAAGGGCCTTGCAGCGCTTGAGAAAAACGTAATTCTTTACGGCGGCGAGGGTAGGGCACTCACCTTCTCATCTTCGCCGAAAAACACTTACTGCTCGATTAAGGACTTTAACACAGCAGGCGATAACGACCCTAAGGCTATCGTAGAAACGGTAGAGCCAATCGTTCTCGGAACCAAGGTTTCCGACTGCAATTGCCCTTGCCCATGCTCAAGCACCGAGTATCACGATATACCCGAAGGTATCAGAAACAGCCTCGGCGACGAGCTTGTTCTCTCGAGCGAGGGCACGAGAATCTTCGTTTCATTCGGTATATTCTCCGTTATTAGAATAGTAAGACCTGCACAGCTCTTGGTACACGCAACCGATTACAGCGTACCCGATAAAGAATGCACGGATGCGACAAACAATGATAACCCCTGCGCTCTTTTCAGAAACATCGCTTTCCCTATCTCTCAGTTTCGCGGAACGGACGCTATATCCGATCAGAAGCCGCAAAAACCAGGTGGCTCCTGTGGATGTAAATAAAGTATAATATTACAAAAAAACTGCCTTATTTTAAGGCAGTTTTTTCTTTTCGGTTTTGGCGCTTGATTTCGTATGCAAACATAGCAGCTGCGGAGGCGGCAGAAAGTGAGGCCTGAAACTCTCGTCCGTAATCTATTTTTACTAAAACGTCAGCGGTATCAAGTAATGACTTTGATATTCCACGCTTTTCTCCGCCAATTATCAAAAGCAGGGGGAGCTTAAGCTCGCATTTACCGAGAACGTTTTCCGTACGCTCATCAGCACACACTATGGAAAATCCTCTTTTTTTGAAATAATCTGCGGCATAAGCGGCGCTATTTCTATACATTTTGAGCATCTCTGAGGCACCGGCAGAGCTTCTTGCTACAACACCGGCAGCACTCATCCAGTTGCGCTCGGAGAGAATTATTCCGTCACAGCCCATAGCGTAAAGAGAGCGTAAAGCGTATCCGAAATTATACGGATCCTCTATTCCTTCAATCATTACGTAAAAGTCGCCGTCAAGCGTTGCGGATTTGTCAAGGCAGGGAATTGTTCTCTCGGAGCATATTGCCACAATACCGCCGTGTGAGGTTCCAAGTGTAATCTTCTCAAGGTCTTTCCCTGTTGTTTCGACTAGCGTGAATCCGTATTTTTGAGAAACTGCCTTCAAATATCCTACGTTCTTGCCGATTTTTTGTATTTTTTCTTTATCAAAAAGAATTTTTTCAATACGCCTGTCAGATATATTATTATCGATACCTTTAATTATCGCGCGAATAGACGTCATTCCTTCAAAAATCAAGGAATCTTCAAATTTTATGCTTTCTTTTTGCATTTTTTTATCTAGCCTTTCATATATTGTATAAAACTCCGAATATAAAACAGTATTTCTTGGGGGATAAATTTATGATAGATTTATTTGGCAGAGAACGTGCGGAGCTGCTTGGTGAATACGTGATAGATACGGGAGCCACTGTTAGATGTGCAGCAGTACGCTTTGGTATAAGTAAAAGTACGGTACATAAGGATCTTACGTATAAATTGAATAAAATTAATCCCGCGCTTGCAGAGCAGGTTAGGGAGGTTTTGGCAAAAAATAAATCAGAACGCCATTTAAGAGGCGGAGAAGCTACTAGGAAAAAATACCTAAAGCAGAGAGAAAGAAAAAAGACATAACTACGGCAGGGAAGCGCCCTTCCCTGATTTTTCCTGTTATTTTGATTTTTGCATTTCTATATTGATATTATATACTATTTTTTTGTTTTTTTCAATACCCCGGCGTTATTTGTTTTAATAAATCAGCATCGGACTCAAAAAAGTGCGTAAACCGTTTTATCTAATTTTCGATTAATAAACTGTACCAAGGCTCTAATTGAAAATGCAAAAAAATTCATACTTATAAGTGTACGATAGGAATATCGCGAAGAGATTTTTATAAAAT
Source organism: Clostridia bacterium (assembly GCA_017463125.1). Classification (GTDB taxonomy): domain Bacteria; phylum Bacillota; class Clostridia; order Oscillospirales; family CAG-272; genus UBA1740. Next base: position 152,188 of record JAFTPV010000018.1, read on the forward strand.
AAAATAAATAAGATATTATAAAAGAATTAAATAAAAGTAAAACAAACACCAAAATACGTCACAACCGGTTATTTTGCTATTTTGACTTCCCTAAATTATACAAAATTTTCATTTTGTATAATTGGTGTTATAGTTCTTTACCCTGCTATTTGGGTTTCTCGCTCCTTTAGTTTACCACAGGGCTTGCAGTTTGTCAAGTCCCGAGGTATTTTTTGCTTTATTAGCGTTGGTAAATAGGGGCGGCGGTTTCACCGTCTGTGCTCCTTCAGAGTGCGACCTTCGCCCTCACTCTGACCGCTTCGCCAAGTACCGCACGCCCCTCGGTGCGTACCTGTCCATCTACTTCTCCTTTCCCTGCCCACGCTTTCGGCTCTTGCAATTTTAGCATGTCCGTCAAGGGTTCCGAAGCGCCCTTGACCGCCACGCTCCTTAAAGAGTGAGCCGAAAGGCAAGTTCATTGAAAGGAGAATACGATGGAAAGTTGGTTTTTTGCGCTTCTTGCTACTCGCAAGAAGCTCGAGAAGAAAGAGCCTTTTGAGGCTCCGGACTGGATTTCGGAACCTAGCCTGGTTAGTTCTCTCGTGATGTTTACCGAGCTCTCCCGTGACCCTCGGGTTTCCGGGCGGTTCGCACAGCTTCAGAGCCACGTTGAGAGAGTCTGCGAGCTCTCCGGTGACATGCTCCCCGGGGTCGAACCCTCGACGCCTAATTATTGGTTCTTGCTTGGTTACAATCTCGCGCTTAAATCCGTGTCGGCTGTTGCCGACGAGCTGAAGAAGGGAGGCTAGCCTCTCTTCTTTTTCTTGCTCTCATGCGCGAGCTTGTAACCATCACCCAAAGCCTCGATAACCATTTTGACAATGAGCTGTAAGTCCTTGCGCGTGAGCGCGGCGTCGGCGTTCTTCCCCGTTGACCAATCCGCATAGCTGTAAATCTCTGTCGTGGCTCCGTTGCTGTGCTGCAGCGCTTCCTGCACCGCCCGGAAACCTCGGTCGCGGTAAAGCTCAACCGCAAAGACTTTTCTCATTGAGTGTGGGGACACGCCCTCTGGGTCGATATTTTGTGCCTTGCAGGCTCGTTTGACCCTCGCCCATACGCATTGCCGCGTAATGTGTGCGCCGCTCTTGTAGGGTGAAGGAAAGAGCCATTTGCCCTTCCGACCAGCCTCGAGTTGCTTCCGTAGTCCGCTGCTTATCTTCGCCTTCCCTGCCTTGCCCGTTTTCTGTGCCCTGTAGTGCAAGCCGTCGGGCTGGAGATTGGCTCTTCGCAGCTTCACCACGTCACCAACTCGGAGCCCTGTCTCCAGGCTTACCGCAAGCGGCAGCCACGCATGTTCGCCAAGAGCTTCTCGCATTCGCTCGAGCTCCCCTTCTTCCAGATATTTTGACTTTCCCAAAATGTCAAATCCGTCACTTGACGAGTGACAACTCCGCCTCCACTCTCTTGGCTTCTATTTTGTCCTTGGCTCTTGAGTAGCTGTTACGCCGAGAAGCAATGTAAGAGTTAAAGAAGAAGGTGTGGTTCATAGCTACGTCAGCCTCTGTAAACATCTCATTATCGTTAAGTATGTCGATAAGGTCGGCGTATTCGATGATGTCTGCTTCTCTGATGAGCTTAAGTATCTCCTTCTTGATGTGGGATACCTCACTGTTGGTGAGCTCCACCAGGTCGGCTATGTTGAAGCCGTTGAGGGTGAGTATCTCGTGCTCTTCGTACTGATACTTTTCGGGGTTGTCCTTGTGGGTAAGGTATCGGTACATTCCCTTTACGGACTCTAGGGGTTGGGGTATGGTTGCGTTAAGACTTGCCGTAAACGAAGCTACGGCGTTATAGGTTGTGGGTCCGGAGTACACCACGATGACGTGGTGATGCGCTTTTTTGGGTTCTCCGGTAGGGTCCAGGTCTTTGTCGTGCAATGGGCTCACAGCACACAGCAAGCCCGATTTCTTAAGCTGCTCTCGCCAATCGGACGGAGCGCTCTCCGGGTATAGCACGAATGCCCAGTTTCGTTTTTTTACGTTGTTTTTCATTGTCTCCTTTCTCTAAAATTTGCAAGAAAATGTCACTTGTCACAAGTCACTCATAGGGGGTGTGTCGTAGTACACCCCCTCACGCCACCCGCACACCAGGGCGCAAACGGCAAAATAACAGCCTGCGGGCTGGGGGATTTTTTTGCCCGCCCTCCGCTGCTCGCCACTCGCAGCTCCTTCGGAGTCTGCTCGGGTTCCCTCCGGCTCGCCCGCGCCCCGTGCGTCGCGTTGCTCCGCCGCCCCGCTAGCGTAATTCTAGCGTCACGCCGCTTTTGTGCAGTCATCTGCCCCTGGGTAGTGTTCTGTTCGCCCTTGCCCCTTGTTCGTCGTTCTCGGGGCTTCTCCGCTTCGCTCCAACAACGCCCCTCGCCGCGCCCAAGGGGTTCGGGCTTTCATAGCAAGAGGGAAATCTAGCGTTGGGAAGATGAGGGGCGGCGGTTTCACCGTCTGCGCTCCTTCAGAGTGTGACCTTCGCCCTCACTCTGACCGCTTCGCCAAGTACCGCACGCCCCTTGGGGTTGCGGCTCTGCGGAGCCGCTTCGCCTCTGCGGAGGCAGGAGCTTCCCCCTCCCGTCCCCCAGGGGAGCGCGGTTCTGGGTAAAGCAAAAGGTGCCCCGAACTAACGGAAGCACCCAAAAAAGAGATAATTATGTCAGCAGCTTGCCCCCCGGCGCAAGATCCTCGCCGCTGCTTGCGAGGTTGGCGTGGTAGTCGGTAGTGTGACTCGGAGAGCCTTGACGTTTACCCGTCACCGCAAGCCTATTGTAGCATGTGGCCGACAGATTGTCAAGGCTTTTTTCGATTTTTTCTCTCTTTTTTGCTTTTTTGCTCCGCTTTGTGCGGTTTTTGTGCGCTTTTTGTGACGTTTGTGCTTCGAGACGTGCCAAACAGCAAGCCCTGGGGTCATTCGTCCCCGACCACCAATTACAAGGGGGCTACGCCCCTACAAAACAATCGTTAGGTATGGCGCTTGGTGTAGTTTGGCTGTGTCCGCGTCCCTCTGACCGTTCACAAGATTTTGATAGTAGCTGCCAAACCTAACGAGACATTTTGTATAATTGGTGTTATAGTTCTTTACCCTACTATTTTCTGATTTGGAACGCGGTTATGATAAATAATACTTGAAATATTATAAAAAGTGTGTTATACTATAAAAAGAGAAAAGTCGGGTTTTCCTGCTCTTTTTCAGTTTAACTTTCGGAGGAAGATTTATTATGAGAATGCGTGTTCTTACAAAAACAAACAAGGGAAAGCTTCTTGCTATTGCAGACGAGGTTACGAAGCTTATAGAGGCTGATAAGGCGGCTGACGTTATTCCATCTGCCTACCCCTGCGACGGCGAGCGTCTGGTGGTTATTATCGCTACGGCAAAGGCAGAGATGCCCGAGGACTTCTGCCGCTTTGTACGTTCACTTAAGAGAGCTATGACAGCCAACGTTGCGTTTATTATTGACGGTACACCCGAGAATGCTGCAAAAATCGTCGAGATGGCAAAAACAGGCAATTCCAAGGTGTTTGAGGACAATATCCTTTACATAGACGGCGGACTTCCCTTCAAGTTCCTTTCCAAAGTATCTCCTGAAGAGATGCAGAAAGTGCGCGAGTGGGTAAAAGAGATCAGAGCAAATCTTGCTTAAGCTCTTCCCTGCTTTGAAAAAACGGTAGCAGTTTTTCTGCTACCGTTTTTCTTTATATATATGTTCTGTCGTATTCAAATTCCGACACACCAACCGTCTTGAATTTTTCAAGATTGTGGCGGATTATATAGTCCATATATGAGCATATAACCTTCGCACTAAACATATATCCTGCGGCATTGAGGTGTCCGTTAAGCTTAAAAAGCTTGCCCCACTCGGCATTATACTCTACTCCGTATTTCATAAGGTCGATAACGTAGGTGTTGTCAAATATATCGGCAAAGGCGTAGAGCGCCTCCATAAACTTATCAATAACGCCTGTATTCCCTCCTCTTCTGCCCTTAGGGAACGTAACGAGGAAGAAATGAGCATCTGGAGCGATAGTCTTATACTTCTGTATAATAGCGGCATAATAACCTATGAAGGTTTCCTTATTCTTCGTGTAGTCATCAAGGCAAACGTCGCTCATATCACCGATCTCCCACTTTCTGTTAAGAAGATCGTTTACACCAAGAGCGATAACGTACGCATCGGCTCTCAGCGCAGGATTCCAGAAGCCCTGGCGGTTTGCAAAGGATGTCATATATTCCTTTGCGGTCATGCCGCCCTTTGAGAAATTATATACCTTAGATCCCGCCATTCTGCCGAGGAACTGACCCCAAGAATAGTCGTAGCGGTCGAGATACATTACCTCACCGGTAGCGGAATCCTTAAGCTCAAATTCGCCGGAAGCAAGACTGTCACCAACACAGGCGATAGTTCTGAAAATGCCTACGAAGCCACCGTCTGTAACTATTTTGTCAAGCGGTTTTTCATCAGGGGTGCCTATAATATCCTCGAGTACCATTATTTTACAAACTCCTTGTAAATTGCGTTGAGTGCTGTTACGTAGTCGTTAGCATCAACGCCGACGATTATGTTAAGCTCGCTCGAGCCCTGGTCGATCATACGGATATTGACGCCCGCCTCTGCAAGCGCAACAAAAATACGAGCGGCAGTACCCTTCGCCTTAACCATTCCGCGTCCTACTATTGCAACAAGAGCGAGATTCTCTTCAACAAAAACGTTGTCGGGATTTATATTCTTGCAAATACCGGCAAGAACGTCAGCACGCTTATCCTGTAGCGCCTTCGTGGAAACGACGACTGTCATAGTATCTATACCCGAGGGGAAATGCTCGAATGAAACGTTGTTTTCCTCAAGAACCTGAAGCACCTTTCTGCCAAGACCGAGCTCAGAGTTCATCATCGCCTTCTCTATCGTAATATTTGAGAAGCCGGTCTTTCCTGCGATACCGGTAATGATATAGTCGCTTATCTCATCGGTTTCGGGAACGATGAAGGTACCCTTATCATCGGGGCTGTTTGTGTTTCTGATATTAATCGGTATTTTAGAGTATCTTACGGGGAAAATAGCGTCCTCGTGAAGAACCGTTGCACCCATATACGAAAGCTCACGAAGCTCTTTATAGGTTATAGTCTTGATAGGCTTCGGATTATCGATAATTCTCGGGTCTGCCATAAGGAAGCCGGAAACGTCCGTCCAGTTCTCATAAAGAGTAGCAGACGCAGCTCTTGCAACGATGGAGCCCGTTATGTCAGAGCCACCTCTGGAGAAGGTCTTGATAGTACCGTTAGGCATAGAGCCGTAGAAGCCGGGGATAACGGCGTATTCTCTGGTAGAAAGAGCGTCACGCATAACGTCATTCGTTCTCTCGGCGTTAAAGGTACCGTCCTCGTTGAAGAACACGACCTTTTTAGCATCTATAAAATCAAATCCGAGATACTTTGCAAGAATCATTGCATTGAGATACTCACCTCTTGAGGCAACGTAATCTCTACCCGAGTTATGAAGCATGGAGAAGCGAATCTTCTCATAAGCCTCGGTGAGATCAAGCTCAATGCCAAGCTCCTCTATGATACTGTTATATCTCGCCTTTATCTCGTCAAATACCTCTGTAATATCCTCATCGTCACAAGCGAGAGCATAGCACTTGTAGAGAAGGTCCGTGACCTTAGAATCTCCGCTCATACGCTTGCCGGGAGCGGAAGCAACAACATATCTTCTGGCAGGGTCGCTCTTTACAATTTCAGCAACCGAGCGAAAATGCTCCGCGTCTGCAAGAGAGCTTCCTCCAAATTTCAATACCTTAAGACTCATTATAAAAATCTCCTAAATAAAAAGATAATATAATTATATGAAATTTTGCATTGTTTGTCAAGTGTAAAAACTTACAAAATATTATAAAATTATGGCGAATTTTGTATAAGTTGCGAAATTATAAGAAAAAGTGATAAAAATGCAAAAAAATTACTTGACTTTTCTAAAAAACTTTGTTATAATATAGGAGTCGCGTGGAGAGATGGCCGAGTTGGTCTAAGGCGCACGACTGGAAATCGTGTATACCCTAACCGGTATCAAGGGTTCGAATCCCTTTCTCTCCGCCATACGCAAAACCGCCCAAAAGGGCGGTTTTTTGTTTTGCGTTTGTCGGAGAGAAAGCCAACGCCGACCCCTGCGCCGTTGGGGCGCAAGGGTTCGCATACCTCGTGAAGCGCGCGTCAAGCTCGCTTGTAAGCGGCAAGCGAGAGTATCTTCGCTTGCGAATACCCCTTTCTATACGCAAAAAACGCATCAAAACTGTAGTCAAAATGATGTCAAAATTAAATTGATAAAAAACGCTAGGTAAAGTCACCCCTATAAAAACGAGCGACCGGCCTAGCGTTTTTATTATTTAATTCCAAACCGTTCCCTCGGGAACAAGACAGCTATCAAACCAATCGGGCTTCGGATTTATTTTTGGATACTGCTCAGCGTTATTAAGTATATCGTGGAAGAGGTTTGCATCCTCGTCGCAGAAGGCGGGAATCTTTCCTATACCGAGCGCTTGGCACATATTTCCAACTGCTCCGCTTAGACAAATACACGCACCGTTTACGTCAGCGTCATCCTTAAGGCCCAATGAAACGGGAGCCATTTGCGAACGATAGCTCTTTCTTTCATAATAATAAGGATTGTATGCAAAGGAGCCGTCAGGAAGACGACATAGCGAAACCTTCTCCCTAGTACGCTTTATTATAGCGGGAGCTTTAGCAATAATTTGTGCACGAAGATCATCTGCCTTTGTTTTACTATCAAATTTTGCGATATTGGACAAAATTGAATTTATTGTTGAGAAGGGGTTATAGAATTGACAACAGAATACTATCTCCTGATCAGAGAGAGCTGCCGTTATAGCGCTTTGAAGTCCTTGTATCGCATTAGGAATCGGCTCGCTAAGAGCAGAATAAATAAGTGAAAGCTTCATAAGGCCGTTTACCGAATCGTAGTTCACAACCTCCTGCCAAAGACCGTTATCAGCCCTTTGATGAGCTTTCAACCATGAGAACAACTCTCTTACAAACTCATCACCAGCTGCTCTTATCTGTGATGCTTGTGATTGCAGCATATTGCCGATCCAATAGGATTTTTCAGCGAGATTAAACTCTGAAAGATATTTTTTGAAGGCATCAATGCTTTGGAGATATTCCGGCAGATAGGCAGATTTTTTTCCATCTTCGTTCTTAACGAGGGGTGTTGGATACAAGGGCTTAGCATCAAACATATTAAAAAGCTTTGTTGACCAGCCAAGATCTCTTCCTCGTCTAGGGGTATTAATATTACGTCCCCATTGAGGATGATAGAAGTACCCGTTTTCAGAATCCTGAAGGCTTTGTGCAAATTTAACAAGTGCTGCTTTTATATTATCGGAGTATACCTCTCTTGAGGGTTTGCCATAGGTCAGACCGTTATTTTGCGCGCAATTTAGAGCTTGGACGGTTGACTCAATATCGGGCAGAAATCCCTCGGTATCTCTTCCGGAACGCGAGAAATAAAATCCTCCTATTTTAGGATCATATAGGCTAGCAAGCCAAAGATAATATCCCTCGTCAAATATATTATACAGCTCGCGCAACTCGCGGACTCCCTCGTCACCTATAACAGATGCCGCCTTTTCAAAATATCCCTCACGCATTACGGTGCGAGCTTCCCTGCATTTTTTCAGCCTTTCTTCTGTAATTAAATCTTTCATAAGTATTTCTCCTATAGTAAAGTTTTTTAATAAGTATTTTCAAAAGTATTATTCGTTTAACACATATCCTGCGTAAACGTTATCTATCGCTATGGCGTCATCCGTATCGTACTGCCTTAAGATTATTGAAACCCTTTTTGCCGTTTTTTCGGTGTCGTCTGCCGACTTGAGAGTGCAGGTATAGACGCCGTTTACATATAGCTTTACAGCTCTTGTAGTACTGCACGCGTAGGTTTCAAATCTAAGATTATACCATTTGTTTTCTTCAAGTGAAATATTATTACCGTCTAGTACGCTCGAGTTGACGGTTGAAACGCTTCCCTCCTCACCCTTAAAGTATATAGACGTCAATTCTTCGCCGTCATACATATTTATTTGCATTCCCGCAGCTTTTGTAGAACCTGTATAATTAGAAAATCCGCAAAAAGCAATATCAAGCTCAAATATTACTCCGCTTGCTCCCTCGGGTATGGATACGGGAAGAGTGAAGGTTATTTCGTCCTGCTTATTTACTCCGTCCTCGGCTATGTTCTTATAGAAATACACGTATTTATCCTCGGTATTACTGAGGACGGATTTTGCGGTAGGAGTGGTTACTGAAGGTGGGCTGATAGAGCCGTACTTTGTCGAGCTTTCGTAATACTTACCGGTACCCCGCTCTCCTGTAAGAGTCGGATAATCAATGTCCTCGGGGGCATTTTTTACTATCGGGTCACGGTTTTCGATTATCTTCGAGAAGATAACGTAATCAATATCACAGTAAAGAGGGACCTTTTTGACTCCCAGCGCTGTAAAAATGTTTGTTACAATACCGGTGGTGCATATAGCGGTTGCGTTTACGTCACTCTCGGGAGATGTGGCGCATGCAACAGGAGCCTTCTGCGAAGCGTTACAAGGCTTTTTCTCAAAATAGGAGAAGCCGCCCTCCGTTCTCTTGTGGGTAAGTATCTTATCGTAAGTGATTTTTATAAGATCCGGAGCTTTCTCAAAAATAATTGCTCGCAGGCTTGCGACAAGCTCTTCGCCACCCGTTTCCTTGGCAGAATCGAGTATTTGACTAAAGTTTACCCATGTGTTGTAGGTGTTACAGACGTGCAGATCCACTTCATCTGTGTCCGTTGTCAAAAGGATCTCGATAGTGCTGGCGAGCGCTTTTTCTACCTCGGGGATAACCCTGTCGTAGTAAGTATAGGAATGTGAGAGCTTCATAAAGCCGTTCATCGTAACGTAGCTGACTCCCTCACCCCAAAATCCTGTTTCTTTATTCTGCTTTATAGTGAGATAATTCGTGAGATAATCGATATATTCTTCACCCGCTGCGGATATTTCGTTATGCTGTGCTGCAAGAGTGTTGCCTGCCGTGTACGGATCATCACAAATATCAAGCCCTATAATATAGGTTTCCCATTTATCGAGTGACCTTAAGTGCTCGGGTAAATACGCGGTGACTGAAACAAGCTTTGAAACCGCACATACTCCTGAATCCGTAAGTCTAGCAGTTAAAGCTGATGCCGTCGAGGCACCGGGCGCGCCAAGCTCCCCCTCAACACCGCCAGGGGTGGTCCATTTCGGTTTACCGCCAAGAGCCTTTATAAGCTGGGTAGCCCAACCGAGATCGCGTCCCCTGCGTGCATCTATAATATCCTCTCCCCATTGAGGATGATAGAAATATCCGTCCTTCGAGCTTTGAAGCCCCTTTGCAAAATTAAGCAGAGCTGCTTTTATATCCTCGGATAGTGCAGTTGCATAGCTACCGCCGACTGAATCAAACATTCCGCCGCTTCTTAAGTGATTTAGTACCTGAACCGTAGATTCTATGTCCGGAAGGTATGTATAATTATCCCTACCAGTATTGGAAAAATAAAATCCTCCTGTGATAGGGTCGTATAGATTTGCAAGCCAAACGTAAATATCATCGGTATATAGAGTGTATAAATTTCTTAGCTGATCGGTAATCTCCTTACCTACCTCGTTCTCTAAATCCGTGAATGCGTCTCCTCTCGTTTTTTCCCGTACCTCATCAGCAAGCTCTGCGAGTAAGAATTTTTCCTCTGCAGCGATACCGACACTCTCGTATTTTAACGTTTCTTCTGTTAATATAACCGATTTTATATATTCGATAGCATACCTCATTGCAATATCGCCTGAATATGCAAAGGCAATTGAACGTCCGTCTGTATATGCAATCCAACCTTCTTCGCCGTTTTCGGTATTTATTCTTTGGCAGAGTTCTTGATATGCTTTTTTATAAAGCTCTCGATCCATCTCTCCGAAGATAAACTCGTGATCCGATGGTAAGGAGGTATCTGACACGTACTTAGGTGTTTCACCCGTATGGCTGTATACCGCGCCGGCAATGTCATAATATTGAAGCTCGGAATTTGAATTAATAAGAATTTTGAGTACTATTCCCTCTGACCAAACGGTATCCTCGTTAGGTTGAAAATTATCAGTATTATTATCTTCGTTATTGTCTTTACCGCTTGCACTGTTATTACTATTATCTGCGGTAATAAAATCACAGGAAAACGTGCTAAAAGCGGTAAAAACGATAAGGAATATAATTAATATCATTTGCTTTTTCATAGGGAATGCCTGCATTTCGTTTTTATTTGCCTAGGTGCGCACAGTGGCGCACCTAGGACTTTTAGTTTTTAGCTTTTCTGATAATCAGTTGTTAGTAATACTCTCGTCATAGAGCTTCACAAACCTATAATTATCAAAGTAAATGTAGCCGTCCGCTGCGGGATTGCTCGTCATGTGTACTCTCGCAAGACTGGAAATGGAGATTGCGTCTGCCTCGTATGCCGCCCCTGACGTCTTTGTGGCAATGAGGTTATCACCAACGTAAACATCTGCCGAGGGATAGAACTCTCCTTCCTTTTCTACAATCTTATAAACGAGCTTAAGGCTTATCTCTTCATTGGTGCTGCCTAGATCATAAGTATTATCAAGCTTTAGTGCAGTTCCGTCAAGGTAAATATTAAAGCTCAAGAGAACCTCTGAAGCGTTTCTAATATTTAAAGTATAGATTTTTCCGCTTGTGGCAGCATCAGGAGCAATTATAATATCCGATTCCCAAACGGCGCAGTTAGCATCAAGCTCCGTTCCTGTAGCATAGAAGGACCATTCGTTGTTTCCATTGTTAATAAGGCTTGTATCACCTTCGTAAACCTTGGGTGCCGTAACCTTCAGCCTATTTGAGTTCATAAAGGTTTCTATCGCGAACTCAACGGCATATTTGCCGCTTCCGCTCTTGATGCTCGTAGCAGGCGGTACAACAGCGTTCTCTCCCTCAAAATCGTTAAGTCTGAATCCGGGATCAACGTATTCCTCTGTATGATAACCGGTATATACGTTATCTACAAGTACGTAATCGTCTGCTTCAAATTGACACAATGTGAGGTTGGTATAATTTTGTGTTCTTGATTTAACGTCTGCACCTTGGATATCGCAATAATACTGACCGTTTACGTATAGCTTGAATATTCTTGTTTCATTACCGTCAACAACTTTGGAATAGCTCTTAAGGGTTAAATTATACCAGGTGTTTTCATCAAGAGCAATGTTTTTACCGCTAATAATGGGACTCGCACTTTCTTTAATTGCTATTTTCCCGCTATCATCGGCATAGAAATAAACTTCTGCCATATATTTACCATCGAAAATGGCAATTTTGAAGCCAGGAGCATCCTTGCGGTCTGACTGGGTTGTCGTATATTCCGAGAAATTGCCAAACGCAATGTCAAGCTCAAGCAGGTTTCCGAGGGCATCGGTTGGACGTGTAGTGTGGCTATAGCTCAATGACTGTTGAGCGTTTGCCACTTCATCATAAATCCATTTACCGAACCAAACAAAATTATCGCCATCAGCATCGGAGAACAATTCTGCACGACCCGGAGCAGTCAAAGAAGGAGCCGATGTGGCACTGTTGTAGTTCACCGTCGTGGAATTTGCAGCGTTCTCACCCTCACCTCTCGTTCCCAAAATTTCGGGAAGCGTAATTTCGGGAGGTTCGGGAGGTCGAATGCTTTCGGGAATTTCATAAGCGTCCATTGTAAAGCCTGTGTAAAGGTTGTCAATAAGAATAGCAGTTTCGGTTGCATACGCTCTCAAAGTCATTTTAACGTTGTCAGAGCTTCCATTCTTAACTTCGATAGCGTTAAATGATGCAGCTGCCGAACCGTTAATATAAAGATTTACCTTAAGCTCACCCGTGTCACTTAACCAATATTCAAAGCGAAGATTATACCATTTTTCAGCCTCGATTGCTATGTTTTCGCCTGCTTCAATTGAGGCAGAATGAAGAACTATTTTACCGTTGCTTGTCGTGAAATATACTTGACCTACCTTTCCATCACTTGTTGCAAGTGCAATTTGTAGGAAAATATTGTTGACATTAAAGAAAGCGGCATCAAATTCTACTATGTTACCAAGCTTTCCATTTGGCGCTTCTCCGAATGGAATGTTCAAGTTAACCTGCGATGTAGTTCCTTTAACTCGCTCGAATACCATATATCCTTGCTTTGTCATATAAGTGATTGCCTGTTGAGTATTTGAGGTACTTAACGGCTTGTCACTTGTCAAGTTGTCCCATGAATATCTTGTATCACCGTTTACCGCTTCGCCGCTATACAGTACGCCATTACCGCACTCACCCGTAGGCGAGTATATAGATTCCACCGGCTCTGTAACCTCCGGTGTTGTCGGAGTATCGGGAGTGTCGCCGGGCTCTTCTGTGCCGGGAGACGTGGGTACTGTAACGCCCTCTGCCGCCACGTATTCCTTGGAAACAAAGCCGAAGAAGAGGTTATCAAGCGCAACGTATCCGTCTGACTCCATGTTCTGTGCATAGATGAGAACGCGGTTATACGTGCTTTCGCTTATACCGTTTGCGACAAGATCAGCGGCAAACGTACCGTTGACGTATGCCTTAACCATTATAGCGCCGTCATATATTTCGTCAGAAAGGAAATAGAATTCAAGTCTGATATTGTACCATTCGCTCTGCTCAAGCGGTGTGAACGTTGCAGCGGCATTACCCTGCATTAAGTTAAAGTAAAGCTTTCCGTTCTCGTCAGCGTGAATATAAACGTGCGCGTTGCGGCCGTTTGCATTAAGTCTTATCTGCGAGAAATAAGTTGTACCGTTATCTACTCTGCCGAGCGCCATATCTGCCTCGTATATGAAGCATAGATTCTCGAGCTCGGGTGCCTTATCTATTGTATATTTTACGAAGTCCTGCGAACCGCCTTTGCCTGCACGGTAGAAATAAACGTAACCGTCCTCGCCAACGTAAGTACCCGTGTAATCGCCATAGGCAGTAACAGGCTTCATTGCGTGAGGTTCAACGGGAACTCTGATACCAGCATATTCCTCGGTGCTATTGAATATTTCACCGCCATCGTGCGTTCCCAAGATACTATCCGCAGGATAATGCTCGGGAACAATCTCGCGCGATGCTTCAAACTCTTTATTATCGTGACCGATATAAACGTTATCAAGCATAACGTATGCTTCGGGACCAGCCTTTTGAAGCTGAATGATCACGTTATTAGCATTTGAACCGGAACGTACTGCAAAGTCAACAGCATCAAGCTCTATCGAGAATTCACCGTCAACATAAACCTTGATGCGTCCTTGCTTCGCTTCTGCATCGAGAGTGTAGAACTCGAAGCGCATGTTATACCATTTATCCTGTTCGAGAGGTACGTAATGAGAGCTTTCGACTGCCTGAATGAATTTAAGATTTCCGTTCTTGTCCGTTGAGAGATATACGTCAGCCTTTGCATCTTGCCCTGTAATACGCATCATAACTACGTAATTACCATTCACCGACTCAAATGCCGGAATACCGCCAAAGAGCATGTCGGCCTCGAATATTGCAACGGGATGCTCGTACTGAAGCTGCTCGTCATTCATAGCTTGGCCGCGCAGCTGAATGTATTCGTGACCCGTAGCGTCAACGGTGTCAATGCCAAGACGATAGAAATAGAGCACTCTTTCAATCGCGTTTTCGGTCTCACTCTGAACTATGTAGTAGTTATTTGCGTAAATTCCGGGGTTAACTCCGGGCAGACCAACCGTACCGTTAAAGTCGTAGCGAACTCCGACCTTGTTTGCAGTATCCGTATAGTATATACCCGTGCCGGAGGGGTTGTTCGTTGCCTCAGGGATCGTGGGAGTCTGCTTTTCGGGTAGCGTTGGCTCAACGTACTTTTTATCAACCTTCTCTGCGTGAATATTATCAAGATACATTTCCATGTTCGTTGACTTGTAATACGTGAGAAGAACGTTACTTATGGGTCTGTCATAAATATAGGTCTTTCCAAGCGAATCGGTATTAACTCTTGCCGCGTCACTTATTGCAACGGGTACGTCATTGATATAAATTATGGAGTAGATTTCAAGAGTTTTATTTGTCGTACCCTCTATCGTTGTAAATATCTTGTAGGTTTCCATACGGAAATTAATCCACTCGCCGCACGGAATATCTGTTACAAGCCTTGTGTTACTAACACCATCAAGACCAACGTACATGGAATCAACATTATCACCGATCATAAAATACCATTCGCCATTCTTCTGATATGCGTAGAAGCTGAGCGCGAAAATATGCGAGCGTCCGCTTGTAGTCTTTTGCTGCAGGAAGAGCTGCATAAAGCACTTTCCATTTTCAACCTCGTTTACGTACATATCCATAGAGCATGAGTAGCAGTCGGCGAGCAGCACGGAGTTTGTAAAATCAATAACGGTATTACTGTATCCTGATGCGTACTCTATCTCGTTTTTATTTCCTCCAACGACGGGATATGTATAGTTATTGATCTTAAGTGCTTTGTCGTTATTATCCTTAGGAGCGGGATCGGCAACTACCTCTGCGCCGAAATATTTATTCTTACCATTTGAGCCAAGCACGTCGTTGTTAAGCTCGATTGAGGTGTACTCACCGGGATAGAGAACGACTCCCTGCTCTGTTTCAGCAGAGGCTGAATTAAAGCTGTCAAAGGTTTCGGTTTCAACGACCGGAATCTCGGTTTTCATTACCAAATCAAGCTCTCCTATTATCTCCATAAAGTAGAGGTAGTCGTCGTGATAGTAAAGCGGAACGCTTTCTACACCAAGGACATCAAAGACGTTGTTTACAATACCTCCGGTACATATACTCGTAGCGTTTACGTCACTTTCCGGTATTGTAGCACAGCCGACGAGTGCCTTCTGCGAAGTGTTGGCACAGGTGATCTTGAAATAAGAGAAACAGTTGTCTGAACGTCGGTGCGTACCGATCTTTTTGTTTGTTGCTACTATAAGCTCGGGGAGCCTTTCGATCAGCTTTGCACGAAGCTCATTTACGGTTTTTCCGTCGTCATCATAGAAATTGGGATTTCCCGCAATGTCAAGTATCGTTGAAAAGTTTACCCAAGTATTATAGGTATTACAAACGTGAAGGTTCTCTGTGTCAGGCGATAGCAAAATTTCAATAGTACTGTCAAGAGCCTTATCGATATTGGGAATATTGTGATCGTAATAGGTGTATGAATACGACAGCTTCATAAATCCGTTCATCGTAACGTAGCTGACACCCTCGCCCCAGAAGCCTGTTTCTTGGTTTTGATTTTCGGTAAGATAATTTGTTATGAACTCGATATATCCGTCTTTTGCCGGACGAGAGGGAGTATACTGGTTAGGCTTTCTGCCCTCGCCCTGACTTACCCAAAGCAGCTTATCCGCCGCCTCAATGCTGTTATGGTTTGCAGCAAGAGTGTTACCGGAGGTATAAGGATCCCCAAGTATATTCAGCTCCTCTGTTATATACCTTTCCCAGTTGCTGACAGACTGAAGATACCAGGGGAAGCTGGAGTAAGACGTGGCAATAACCTTTGAAACCGCAGTAACGGTAGACTTGTTCGAGATAGGCTCGGTTATAAACGATGCCGATGAAGAACCGGGTAATGCCGCCTCTCCGTCAGTGTTACCTGGGGTGTTCCACTTTGGCTTTCCGCCGAGTCTGCCTATAATGTTCTTCGCCCAGGAGAAATCTCTGCCTCGGCGGGCGTCGATAATGTCAGTTCCCCACTGCGGATGGTAGAAATATCCGTCAACAGGGCTCTGAAGGCTTTTTGCAAAGTAAAGAAGCCCCTTCTTCATTTGGTCTGTAATAGCGTTCTGGTATTTTCCTCCAACGCTATCAAACATACCGCCATTCTCAAGGTGGTTGAGAATTTGGGACGTTGATTCAATATCCGGCAGGAATCCGACGTTATCACGACCGGAGTTTGAGTAATAGAATCCACCCGTACCGGAACATTCATCAGATCCCTGACATTCTTTGGTTTCACAAACGCATATACGAGGGTCGTATAGATTTGCCATCCATACGTAAACGTCTATGGAATAAAGCTTGTAAAGATCCTCAATGGCGTCAGTAATCTCGTCACCAACCTCGCCGCGCAGACGCTCAAAAGCCTCCGCTTTCTTCTGCGCGTTTGTTTCCTTGGCACGCTCGGAGAGAAGGTAGTGGTCGTACTTAACGATACCTTCGTCAAACTTGAGCGTTGTCTTTGTGTAGTAGTTATCCTCGATATACTGCGCCGCCTCAACAGCCGCAAGGCTTGACGAGTAAGCAACGGCAAGAGAGCCACCGCGCGCATAGATGAGCCAGCCGTGCTCGCCGCCGTCAATGTCAACGTACTCTTCAAGAAGACGGTAAGCGTAGGTGGAGTTTGGTCTGTTTACCTTACCGAATAAGAATTCATGATCCTGCTCTGCACGCTCGTCGTTTGTGTACGTAGGAGTTTTGCCGGTAAGAGCAAATACTTTTGACATCAACTTCGACGTATCCAACAAAGCGTCAGGCTCTTTTATTATGTAAAGCGATATTCCAGGTCCCCAAACTGCATCCGGGTCCGCTGTGACCCCGCCGTCTTCCTTGTCACTCACCGTACACGAGCACACGGCAATGATAGAAAGGAGCAAGGTCAAAATATAGAGAGCAATTCTTTTTAACAAAGTTATGCCTCCTTTCAATTTGTTTCTGCTGTGAATTTTCACCTAAATTTTAATCTTTTACAGGTTTTTTAGGGTATAATAGCCCGCAGCTATTGAATTTACAAAGTTGCGGGCCATTACGTTAAGGTTTTGTTTTATAATAATGCTTTATAGCTAGTTGAAATTACTGTTCGTATCCGATATAAACGTTGTCGTAGCAGAAGGTTACGGTTTCTTCGGCAGGACGAAGCTGAATTGTAACATTGTTGTTGCTTGTATCAGCGGTGGAGTCAACACCCTTGATAACGCCAACAAGCTCACCGTTAATATAAAGATCAGCAAGGATATAGCCCTTATTCTGCTCAGTATTAGTCGCAACCCAAGTATCCTTCTTGATAACAAGTCTTACGTTAATCCACTCGTTTTCGTTAAACTCAACGGACTTACCATCTACTACGCTATCCATATTATTGAATTTAAGTGTGCCGTCAGCAGCACCGGGTACGATATAGAAGTCGGCTTTGTATCCGTTAAGCCTTGTTGTCAATACGATCGGATAGTCGCACGAAGGAGTTCCTACTGCCATATCAAGCTCAACGACACTCTTATTAACAGTCGCAGTAGGTGCGGTAACGTTATACTGAATCGTGCCGGCACCCGAAGAAGCACCCGTCTTATAAGCGTATGCAAATCCGTTTGCGTTAAAGGCGTTTATGCCTGATGTAGTACCATTTACGACAGGACCGACATCTGCATAAACTCTTCCATTATCATGGAAATTAGGATCATTCTCAAAGTTAAGTCTGCCGCCGGTAAACGTGCTGTTGTTATAATAAACGCCGCCGGTGTGCGTACCTGTAAGAACGGGAGCCGCAGTCTTAACAGTATCACTGTATTCCTTATCGGTTCTGATGAAGGAAATATTATCCCAATAGGTCGTCATATTTCTGTTTAGATATTCAAGCTCAATGTGCGTAACCTCTGTCTGATTTGCTGTTTGATATGCATTATCCTCAAATACGTATACGCCGTCAAGGAAATATCTGGCAGACCAAGAACCGTCTACGTAATAAAGCTCAATGGTAATATTTACCCACTCGTCAGCAGTGTTAAAGCCGCCGAAATAGTCGTAAGCAGGGCCGTAAGTGTTGCCGTCAATGACAGTACCGCGCTGGCTCGCCATTATATAAATGAATTTACCATTAGCGCTGATTTGAGCTGAAGAAGAGGCTACAGAAGAATAATTCCATCCGGGACGCTGAACCATAGTAGTTCCGTTCATAAACTTGAACCACATAAATCTGTCAACGTTAGACTGATCGGGATAATAGAAATCACCGGAGAATACGTAGCAGTTACCTTCATCGCCGGTAAGCCCGATGGTTATAGTCGAGGAGCTATTCGATGATGTGCTTGCAGCCTTTAGCGCCTTGTCACCGTCGTGACGTGCGGCAGGAGAATCGACTATCTCGGCAGTAAACGTATCTGTACTTTCGGGTAAGGTGATACCCTCATTTGTTCCATCGTCGAATGTAACGGAAACGGTCTTAACCTCGGGAACTGCAACTACGTGCTTATCCTCGATAGTAATAGTCGTGCCGTCTGCTATGGTTTCGGTAGTTACTACACCTTCATTTGCGGTATATGTAACGTTCCACTCAACGTACTGACCTGCGGAAAGCTCGCCGTCATACTTAAGAGTGAAGCTCTCGCCTTCCTTCATGGTAGCGGTGTCAAGGGTTGCGGTGTAGCCGTCACGAGAGATGGTTTCAACAGCAGCACCCTTTGCGTTTACGTAATAGTAATCAGCGGGAGTGTCGGTTGGATTCACATTGGCGGTTATCTGAAGATTTGTGCCCATGCCGATTACGTTGCTATAAAGAGCTGCCTGGTAATCCTTAACCTCGGGGGCGGCTGCGTCATAGCCGCAAGCATCGTAGTAAAGGCGCTTGTAGTTATACTCTACTACGCTGAATCTTGAAAGCTCACTATAATAAGTTTCACCGTCAACGGTTGCAACAAGCTGAACTATAACCTCGTCTGCAAGGTGCGCAAGAGAGATTCCGGGTGTTTCAAATACGTAGTAAGTAACGCCCTCGTCAATAGTGGAATCTTCTTTATAATCGCTTATGTAGACGATTTTTTCACCTTCATCGGTATTAACGTAGCATTTAAGCTTAAGGTCGGGATTTTCGCCAACGTTTTCCGCCTTTGTGGCGAACATAATAGCGATATCATCGTAGTAAATAAGATTTCTCTTGCTTATCTCAAGAGTGGGGTCTGCCGACTCTGTACCTGTTGCAAGAGCGGTTACTGTGAAGATACAAGCAACGAGAATCGCGAGAGATGCTACCAGTAGTGTGATTTTCTGTAGTTTTTTGTTCATCTTTTCTTTCCTTTCTAATTTAGGTAATTTTTTTGTTGTTGCGGTTTAGGACCACGTGTTTTCGTAAACACCTTCCCAACCGCCAAGGTTAGAGGTTGCTATAACGTCCGCTTCATCAATTATGATGATTTTGATTTCAGCCTCGTCATAGCGTTGCTTTAAGATCCTATTACCTTCCATCAAGGCTTCTCCTTTCTGCCCGTCTTGACGGGCGGCTTAAAAAATTTGCTGACAGTGTTATTGTTTATGATATACTTAATACTGTCTGTTAGGCAAAATCTTTCTCACAAAAGATTTTGCCCCTAGGGGCAAGAAAATCCAATTTTTACCTTAATAGGCATATTGCACAAAACCAAGTCAAAATCAATGTACAATATGACGGATTTGATAAAAATTCAACTTTTTACACCCATATTATAGCATAAATAAAAATTTATTTCCTTAAAATTTTTGACTACTTTATATGATATTTCTTGAATTTTTTGACATTTTGTATGAAATGAGCACTTTATCACTTTTTTCAAAAATAAACAAAAATTTTCTATTTAAGAGATAATAAATATAAGAATCAAAAAATGGGATTGATTTTTTGTACGTTTTAGTGTATAATAATATACGAATTTCAAGAAAAAAGGGGCAAGAAAATGGCCTGCAAGCAAAGAGTTGTTAAGGAATACGACTTACAGCGCTCAATAGAGGTTACCAGCATTAGTTCAATTCATTACTTTGAATTTGACGACAGCTTTTTAGACTCCGAGGAGGCGCACGAGCCTTGGGAGGTCGTGTATA
The DNA here is from genome assembly GCA_017463125.1 of Clostridia bacterium. Lineage (GTDB taxonomy): Bacteria > Bacillota > Clostridia > Oscillospirales > CAG-272 > UBA1740. Next base: position 172,090 of record JAFTPV010000018.1, read on the forward strand.
TCGACCGAGGTGACTGTAACGTTATGAGCGACGGCGAGCTGATACACCTAAAGCAAGGAGAAATGTATTTTCACAAGCCTTACGAGCGGCATATGCTCAAGGTTGACAAGGGCTCGACGCCGAATATTTTTATAATCACGTTTAAGTCCGCCTCTGACGCTATGCGTTATTTTGAAAAACGCAAGATAGTTGCTTCAATGACGACAAAGCAGCATATAGCCGCAATAATACACGAGGCGTCAAACACCTTTGACCTTCCCTTCAACAATCCGAAAATGAAGAGGCTGAAATTAAAGCCGGAGGACGGACTATGGGCTGGACAGCAAACTATCGTTTTACGCCTTGAGCTGATGCTTATTGAAATCGTCAGAGAAAATCAATATTATATTACTAATAGGAAAATGTTTTTCCCCAAGGACATTATCGAAGACGAGTTCGTACTGAAAATTATTGGCTTTATGGAGGATAGGCTTTACGGCAGGTTTACAATGGAGGAGCTGAGCCGCGAGATGAATTTCGGTAAAACCTACATATCCCGTGCTTTCGTTAAGGCGTGCGGCTATTCCATAATCGATTATTTTGCTAAAATGAAGATAAATGAAGCAAAGCGTCTTATCAGAGAGTCAAAATATAATTTCTTTGAGATATCGGAGATGCTGATGTTCACAAACTCACACTATTTCTCCTCCGTTTTCAAAAAGCATACGGGTATGACCCCAACTCAGTACAAAAAATCTTGCAGAAGAACTTGATAAGTCTGAACAAAAAAAAGAGAGAACAAAACGGTAATTCCGCAGAGTTCTCTCTTTTTATATAAATTATTTATCAAAATATGCGATTGCAAGGCAAGCGCCGATGATGCGCTTGGGGCCAAGGGCTTTAATCATTGTGGCTGATTTACCCATTGAGGCACCGGTTGTAACTATATCATCTATTATTATAACGGTTTTCCCCTTCAGACTTTCATCGGTAATTAGGTCAAAGTCGGCATTGCTCAGTCTTTCGGCTGCTGTCAGACTTTTCTGCGCGTATTTGGAAAGTGATACCAAAAGAGGTCTGTATTCAATACCGAGCTTTTGGGCAACAGCCTTTGCCAAAACTGCAGCGTGATCCATTCCGCGCTCTCTGATTTCGCTTTTTCGGTTAGGCACGTTTGTTATAACCGTATCGGAGAAATCGGATACCGAATTTTTTATGGCGCCTATCAGCTCATCAGAGAAAAAGTCTGTTACGTCCTTTCTGCTCCGTTTTTTCATACGATAAATCAATGAATTTGCAACACGATTATCGGGCGATACGCGATATCTGAATACCTTTATCAGCCCTTTGACAAAATGCTTTTCCAAATATTCGTTTGCACAAAAGCAGCTCTCAAGCGGTCTTGCACAACGAGCGCAGGAGCGGTCCTTCGTGTTAAGATATTCACTGTAACAGTTAGAGCAAACGGCGAGCTGATCAAGTTGCAAAATACGCTTACAGGACACGCATTTTGGTACGGTTATCCTGTAAGCGATTCTTTTTATCAGAGAGGCCTTGCCGCTCATTTCTGCGCCTTCGGGAAGCTGTCCTTGAGGCCGACTATTCTATTAAAGGTGCCGTCGCGCTTCGTATCCTTTACGAAATATCCGACTCTGACGAATTGGAATCTCTCGCCCGGGGTCGCCTCATCAAGAGATGGCTCAACCTTCGCGCACTCGATTTTCGTCACAGAGCTCTTGTTGAGATAATCGTCGTAGGTCTTGTCCTCTGGAATGTCCGAGGTGTTCTCTATATCGAAGAGAAAATCGTAGAGCATAAGCGTGGTATCCTTAGCATACTCGGAAGAGAGCCAATGAATAGTTCCCTTCACCTTTCTGCCGTCAGTGGGCATACCATTTCTCGTTTCGAGATCGGCGGTACAACGAATTTCGGTAATATTTCCGTCAGCGTCCTTAATTATCTCGTTACATTTAACGATATACGCGCCCATAAGACGTACCTCGCCGTCAGGCTTCATTCTGAAGAACTTAGGAGGCGGAACCTCAGTAAAGTCATTGGCATCTATATAAAGCTCTCTTGTGAACGGAAGACTTCTCGTGCCGGTTTCGGGGTGGTTAGGATTATTAGGAACGTCAAAATACTCAACTTTGTCTTCGGGATAGTTGGTTACTACTACCTTTATAGGCTTGAGGATAGCGATACGGCGAGGTGCAGTATCGTTGAGCTCCTCTCTTATGCAATGCTCGAGAAGCTCGTAGTCAACTACGCTATACGCCTTCGCAACTCCGGCTCTTGAAACGAAATCAAAGATAGATGCGGGAGTATAGCCGCGACGCCTCAAACCGCAGAGCGTGGGCATTCTGGGGTCGTCCCAGCCGTCCACAAGATTTTCCTCAACAAGCTTACGAAGATAACGCTTTGACATAACTGTGTGAGTTACGTTAAGGCGGGCAAACTCGCGCTGCTTCGGCTTTTGCTCAAAGCCGATATTATCAATAACCCACTCGTAGAGGGGTCTGTGGTTCTCAAATTCGATAGAACAAAGAGAGTGGGTTATACCCTCAAGAGCGTCCTGAATGGGATGAGCGTAGTCGTAGAGAGGATAAATGCACCACTTGTTGCCCTGTCTGTGATGATTTACGTGTACTATACGGTATATGGCAGGATCGCGCATATTAATGTTTGAAGAAGCCATATCGATCTTTGCACGCAGGGTCTTTGCGCCGTCGGGGAACTCACCGTTCTTCATTCTCTCGAAGAGGTCGAGGTTTTCCTCCACGCTTCTGTCACGGTAGGGGCTGTTTTTTCCGGGAACGGTGAGTGTTCCGCGATATTCGCGCATCTCTTCGGCATTGAGGTCGCAGACATACGCCTTCCCTTCCTTAATGAGCTTTACTGCATACTCGTAGCATTTATCAAAATAATCCGAGCCGTAGAAAACGCCGCCCGTCGGCTCACAGCCAAGCCACTTAAGGTCCTCGTAGATGCTCTCAACGTACTCTGTATCCTCCTTCGAGGGATTGGTATCGTCGTAACGGAGATTGAAAAGACCGCCGTATTTCTTTGCCGTCATAGCGTTTATCCATATAGCCTTTGCCGAGCCGATATGGAGATATCCGTTAGGCTCGGGGGGGAATCTCGTGTGTATTTTCAGGTCGGGATTTACCTTAAGATCCTCGTCAATAATGTCGTGAATAAAATTGTTTTTAAGCTCTTCCATTTAAGCCATTCCTTATCTTAAATAATCTTTTTTATATTCTTTAATCGTAGTTTTGCCGTCGTGACCGGGATAGACTGTTATATTTTCGTCAAGCCACAAGATTTTAATTATAGATTTGCGTATCTCGGCAAAATCACCGCCGGGAAAGCAGCATTTTCCGTACCCGCCTCCTGCAAATATCGTATCACCGACGAAGAGTGAGCTACCCGCTAACAAAGAAACCGAGCCGGGTGTGTGTCCCGGAGTTGATATAACCTTAATGCTCTCATGACCTAAAGGATAGATATTTGAGTCCTTCATTTTCTCCGCCCTGCCGTAGTAGCCCTTATCCTTGTGGGTTAAGAGCATATAACAGTTTTTCTCCGAGTCGGCAAGAGCATCGTAATCGTGCTCTGATACCAAAACGGTAGCACCGGTCTTCTCCACCCACTCGTCAATATCAAGCATGTGGTCAAAGTGCGCGTGCGTCAGAAAAATATATTTTACCTTCCCCTTAACGTAAGACTCGTCATAGGGCGAAGAGGGGTCAATAACGGCGCACTCATCTGCTGAGGTCAAAAGGTAAGTATTTGACGCAAAGGGGTGGGAATGCGGTAAAATTTCTATACGGAGCATAGCTACCTCGTTAATTTAACTAATAATATTTAGTATAACATAGAAGAAAAGAAATGTCTAGCGTTTTTTTGATATTTTTAGCAACTTTTTATTTTTTTTACATAAACTGATAATAAATTCGGGGTCACTCTCCGAATTTTAAGTCCATCTTGGTAAGGGGGATATTTTAGCTTGGATGAGATGCTATTCATTTTTGCCTCCTTCACCTACGCCGCAAAGGCGAAAAAGCTGCTTTTGCGTACAGGCATCGCAGCAAGGCAAAAAAAGATTTCGCTGGAGGAGGGGTGCCAGCACTCTGTGGCAGTTGCCCGCTCCGATTTTTTCAAGGCTGTTCGTGTCCTTCGCGAAGGCGGCGTAGATTATACGGTGGCCGGTAGTTAAAAATGGTCTATCTAGATAATGCTGCGACAAGCTTTCCAAAGCCCGATTGCATAATAAGGGATCTGAATTTTTGCTTAAGAAAATATTGCGGCAATCCCGGAAGGAGCGGACACACGCTGTCTATCGAAGCCGGAGAGCGCATTTACGAGGTGCGTGAGCTAATCGCCGATTTTCTAAACTATGAAAATCCCGAATGCGTAGTATTTACCTATAACGCAACCTACGCGCTTAATCTTGCAATAAAGACTAAAATAACGAAGAAATGCCATATAATAATCTCTGACACCGAGCATAACGCGGTTTTTAGACCTATCGAGAGCCTTAAAGAAAGGCTTGGAGTTGAATATTCAGTGTTTGAAAGTGGCGGGGACATCAGGTCCTCAATAGAAGGTGCTATCCGTAATGACACAGAATGCATCATATCTACACTTCAGTCAAACGTTACGGGCAGAAGAATACCGCTGGAAATTCTATCAAGCGTTGCAAAAAAGCACGGGCTGTATCTTATAGTAGATGCGTCCCAAGCCATAGGTCACGAGAAGATAGATCTAAAAAAGACACCGTGTGACGTACTTTGTGCTCCGGGACATAAGGCGCTTTTTGGCATACAGGGCGGCGGCTTTGCTGTATTTAAGTCAAAGGAACGGCTCTCAAGCTTTATTGAAGGCGGCAGCGGATCCGAGTCGAAAATGCCCTATATGCCACGACGGCTCCCCGAGGGATACGAGGCAGGCACACTCTCGACCCCTGCTATCATAACGCTGGGAAGCGGTATCAGATATATAAACGGTGTGGGGCTTGACAGTATCGAAGCAAAATGCTCATATTTTTCAAAAAAAATAAAAGATACCCTTGATATACCGAAAAGAATCCGCCTTTACGAAAGCTTTGGCAGTATCGTTTTATTCAATATTATCGGAAAGGATTCGGATACCGTCACGCAAATGCTGGATAAGGAAGGCATCTGTGTACGTGGCGGGCTACACTGTGCTCCTATGGCACATAGGCTCTTATCGACCGAGGACGGCGGTGCCGTCAGAGTATCATTGTCATATTTGAACAGTGAACGCGACGTTGACCTTTTTGGAAAAACGGTGAAAAAAATCTTGGCAGAATAAAAGAGCGGCAGAGATCGCGAACCAATCAAGATCTCTGCCTCATTTTGTCGTTATATAAATTTTGAAATTTTTTCAAGAGCGTCCTTTTGATAGTATGAATAACGGCTACCGTCACAGTTTACCGTTACGTCCGCATATTTTTGCAGAAGCGGTGCGCGCTCGTTATATAGGTCAACTATCGTCTGCCCCGGCTTCAAAACGACCCCTCTCTTTGAAAAATCGCCAAGACGACGAATAAGATTTTTAGGACTGACGTAGAGATAAACAACTATTCCACGCTCCTTAAAATACGTCATTACGTTGTCGTAATAAATTGCGCTGCCGCCGGGGGTGATAATTACGTTATCCTCCTTTATGGATAAGAGGATTTCCTCCTCAAGCCGCTTAAAAGCGTCAAGTCCGTCCTCGTCAATAATGTCCTGAAGCGCTCTTCCGGTTACCTCTTCAATAAGGCGGTCACCGTCTATAACCTTCATTCCAAGCTTTTTTGCAAGGGCACGTCCCATACAGCTCTTGCCAGCTGCGGGCATGCCTATTAGAGTAATCGTCATTTCTATGCCTCTGAAATAATTTCAAAACCTGTTTCTTTTTTTGTCTTAAAAATTGCCGATGAGTTTGCCGAAAGCCGATATTCCTTCGGCCTTTTTTGTGAGATAAGCTCGCTAACGCGCACGTCAAAGGCGAGCGTTACGTTCTTATCCGAATTATTGTAAGCCGTAATATAAGTATCCCGACCGTCTGCTCGCTCAAATATAAGAAGCTGCTCTGTGAGATAGAGCACGTTGAATTCTCCCTCACGGTAGACCTTATGGCTTTTTCGGATAGCACCAATAGATCTGTAATGCGAAAGCAGCTCCGTATCCTCCTTGCCCCAGGGGTAAGGCATACGGTTGAAGGGGTCGCTATACCCTTCAAGTCCCGCTTCGTCACCGTAGAATATTGCGGGAATACCGGGAAGAGTCGCAAGAACGGTGTAAGCGGACATAAGCCTCTTTTTAGCAAGAGCGCGCTCAGCGGAGTCAAGGTGCATAACCGAAAGCTCGGAGTTAGCAATTCCCTCACCGGACTTGCCTGAGAGTGCTGTCAGAATACGAACTGTGTCGTGCGAGCCAAGCAAATTCATCTGCGTGTTTCTTATCCTTGGCGGCATATTCGACGTAACCTCGCCGAGAGCATACCTTATCTTCTCGCTATTCTTATTAACGATATAGTCGATTATACCGACTCTGACAGGATAATTCATAACGCCGTCGAGCTCACAGCCGTGATAATATTTTTTGCGCTTTCCGTAAGCGACTTTTGAGGACGCGTCCTCCCATACCTCACCGTAAAGCATAGACTCACCGCTTGCGGAGAGAGTATTCTTTATTTTTGCTATAAATTCGTCCGAAAGCTCGTCACAGACATCAAGTCTAAAGCCGTAAACGCCCATATCGCGATACTTTGCGATAACGCCCTCTTTACCTGCGATATACTCTCCACATTCCGAAATATCGGGGTTAATACGCGGCAGAATAGGAATCCCCCACCAGCACGTATACTCATCCGGGAAGTTTTGGAAATCATACCACGAGTAATACGGCGAATTCTTTGAATTATATGCACCGACCGTGTCAAAGCGAGAATATTTATTGAAATAAATACTGTCATCGCCCGTGTGATTAAATACTCCGTCTAGGATTATTTTGATATTTCTTTTCTCGGATTCCCGAAGAAGCAGTGAGAGAGCCTCATCGCCTCCGAACATCTCGTCAACGGTCATATAATCGGCGGTATCATACTTATGATTTGAAACCGATGAGAAGATAGGCGAAAGATATATCGCCGTCGTACCCAGAGACTTAATGTAATCGAGCTTTTCTACGATGCCGTAAAGCGTTCCACCGTAGAAGGTGTTATTTTTAAGCGGTGCTCCTGGATATTCGGGATATTCGGGAATAGATTCCCACTCGCCGCCTACGAGGACTGCCCCGTCGTATACAGGTACATCACCGCCCCGTCTGAATCTATCAACGAATATATGATAGATTATGCCACCGTACATTTTACTCGGCCTTTTATATAAAAAGTCGCTGACGGTAAATTGGAAAAGACCTCCTGACGCATTATCTCTCGTAAGATATGCTCGGCCTGCGCGCTTTACGTACAGCTCACTGTCAAATACCTTAACCGAAAAATCAAAGAAACGGATAGCCGGTGAAAAATCACACTCGCAAAAATCAAAAAGATATTCATCAACACCGAATGAATGATTACGCCACACGCCCGGAACGGTCTTACCCGTAGGACGAAGATATTCATCAAAAATGCGGGCTGAAATTTCGGTTGCTCCGACCTCGCGAGAGATTCTTAATACAATTCTAATATTTTCTTTAATGTCAAAGGCGGATACGGAGGAGTAGGTGTCGGAATGTAGATACGCAACCGACACCTCCATAGCATCCGTATTCGCCAGGGAGTACAGTCTATTCACTAGCCTGACCTCAAAATTTAAGATTTAGCCTTGTTTATTGGCTTTGCGTGCCAGATATTTTCTGCATAATTAGTAATACTGTTATCAGATGCGAAAATACCGCTCGTTGCAGTATTGATAAGCGACTTTTTAGACCAAAGGACGCTGTCCTTATAGTCCTTCATAGCGCCCATATATGCGTAGAGATAAGAGTCAAAGTCGGCAAGGCACATAAACGGATCGGCAATACCAAAGCTGCCATCAACCAGATAATCAGCAATATGCGAGAAACTCTCGCCGCCGATAGGCTGATAGAGTCTGTCAACGACTCTCTTAAGTCGCTCGGAGGAATTATAATAATTTCTCGCGATATATCCGTTGCGCCAAAGCTCATCAACCTCGTGAGTATTAAGGCCGAAGATGTAAATGTTATCCTTTCCGCACGCCTCTTGAATTTCTACGTTTGCACCGTCAAGAGTACCCATCGTCACGGCACCGTTCATCATAAGCTTCATACAGCCCGTACCGCTGGCTTCCTTACCCGCAAGAGAAATCTGCTCGGAAATATCTGCCGAAGGTATGAGAATTTCTGCCATCGATACGTTATACTCTTCCATAAAGACGACCTTAAGTCTGTCACGCGTGAGAGGGTTTGATTCGAGCTCTTTAGCAAGGAACCAGATGAGCTTAATAATCTTCTTTGCCATCTGATAGCCGGGTGCCGCCTTGCAGCCGAAGATGAAGGTCTGTGGAGGAATGTCGGCATTCGGATTGTCGAGAATTTCGTTATAAAGTGAAATAATCTTAAGAACGTTTAAGAGCTGACGCTTGTATTCGTGCATTCTCTTTATCTGAACGTCGAAGATAGAATTGGTATCAATACGCTTGCCCGACCTGTTATAAGCGTAATAAGCAAAGCGCTCCTTATTTTTATGCTTTATGTCAGCGATTCTCGATAGCACTTGCGTATCGTCCTTATACATAAGGAGCTTTCCAAGCTCGACGCCGTTTTCACGGAAATCGGGGCCGATAAGCTCGTCAAGCAAGGACGCAAGGCCGGGGTTTGAATAATTCAGCCATCTTCTGTGAACGACGCCGTTTGTCACGTTAGTGAACTTCCAGGGTGTCATCTTATAGAAATCGTGGAAAATGGTCTTTTTAAGAATATCGCTGTGGAGCTTGGAAACTCCGTTTACGGTATGTGAGCCGACTATGGAGAGATTTGCCATTCTCACCTGATTGTAGGCAACTATTGACATACGCGAGATTCTGTCCCAGTCCCCGGGATACAAATTCCAAAGGTCTGCCGTAAATCTGCGGTTTATTTCGTTTACAATCATAAAGATACGTGGCAGCTTCATACTGAAGAGGTCTACTCTCCAGCACTCCAGAGCCTCGGGAAGTACAGTATGGTTAGTGTAGGAAACGCATTTTACAACGATTGCCCAAGCGTCGTCCCAGGAATAAGAATATACGTCCATAAAGATACGCATAAGCTCAGGGATACAGAGAGCCGGGTGTGTATCGTTAATGTGTATAGCAACCTTATCCTCAAAGCCCGCAAGAGAGCCGTGCTCCGCAAAATAGTCCTTGATAATGCTCTGCAAGGATGCGGAAACGAGGAAATACTGCTGGGTAAGCCTTAAGAGCTTTCCTTCATCATAATTATCCGGCGGATAGAGCTGCTTCGTAATAGCCTCGGCACCGCTTCCCTCCGAAAGACTCTTAACGTAGCCTGCCTGAGTGGTATAGCCTGAGGTATCTCTTGAAGCCTCCTTTGCGCGCCAAAGCCTTATGGTATTAACAGCATTGGTTTCGGTTCCGGGGATAAGAAGATCGTAGGGGACGGCCTTTACTTCATCATACTCGTAATTAGTAAATTTGAGCTGACCGTTCTCATATCTCTCCTCGATTTTTCCGCCAAATCTTACGGAAACCGATCTGTCGGTTCTAGGAACCAGCCAAACACCGCCGCTTGCAAGCCACTCGTCAGCAAGCTCAACCTGCTCACCGTCAACGAGCCTCTGTTTGAAAAGTCCATTCTCGTAAAGAAGAGAGTAGCCGTTTGCGGCGTAGTCCTTTGCCGTCAGGGAGTCCATAAAGCAGGCAGCAAGTCTTCCTAGACCTCCATTACCAAGTCCGGGGTCTACCTCGCAGGAATAAACCTTCTCAAAGGAGGTGCCAAACTCGGTAAGAATTTCGGAAAGCTCGTTATAGATTCCGAGATTCATAACGTCATTTTTAAGTGCGCGGCCAACGAGAAACTCCATACAGAGATAGCATATCTTCTTACCGTCGGCAGCCTTTGTGCGCTTTTTGAAATCTGCTCTGTAATCGAGCATAATGTCCTTTAGCGTATGAACTGTTGCCTGATAAATCTGCTCATCTGTTGCTCGTGAGGGGTCGTAAATTCCTCTGGTTACAAGCTTTGCTTCAATTTTTTCTTTTAATTCTTCTTTTGTAATCTTATTCTTTTGTCCGGTTATCGGATTTGCTCCGGCTTTGTTTATCATTTGCGTGTTTTCCTATCAATTCAGTAAATTCTTGTAAATCTCAATATATTTTGCGGCAGAATTGTTCCAAGTGAAATTGGAATCCTTTGCGCTCTTTGTAAGCTCTGCCCATTTTGTCTTATCGGCGTATACGCTCACTGCGTGCTTTACAGTATAAAGAAGCTCGTGGGCGTTGTAGTTATCAAACCTGAAGCCGTTAGCTCCCTGCTCGCCGTACGGAATTATCGTGTCGTAAAGACCGCCGACGGAGCGTACAACGGGGACGGTTGCGTATGAGCAGGCTATCATCTGTGCAAGACCGCAGGGCTCGCTCTTTGAGGGCATGAGAAATATGTCGGCTGCCGCGTACATTTTCTTCGACAGAACTCTGTCAAAGGTTATGAGAGCCTTGAGATTATCATGCCTTGCCTCTGCATCACGGAGTGCATTTTCGTACTCCGCCTCACCTGTTCCCAAAACGACGAGCTGAACGTTTTCGCAAAGAAGCTCGTCAAGGATAGCGAGGAGAAGGTCTATTCCCTTCTGGGACGCGAGGCGTGTTATCATAACGAGGAGCGGGGTGTCCTTCTTATATTCAAGGCCAATCTCCTCGCAAAGCGCCTTTTTGTTCTTTGCCTTACCAGTCTTATAATTTGTCTTGGTATATGGGTGATAGATATCTCCGCCGCACTCCGGTGAGAAATAAGAGTAATCAATACCGTTAATAACTCCTGCCATCTTATGCGCCGACGCTTTGATTATCGGAGAAAGACCGAAAGCAAAGAAATCATACTCAAGCTCTCTTGCATAATTTGGGCTGACGGTTGTGACGAAATCAGAGGTGACGATAGCCGCCTTCATAAGATTAAGATCACCGTCAAAAACGCACAGGCTGCGGTACTCGCTGGAGATACCGAAAACATCACCGAGAATATAAGGATTATACTTACCCTGATACTCGATGTTATGAATAGTGTAAACGGTCTTGATGTTTCTTAACGATTCGTAGCGGGCGTATTCGGTCTTAAGATAAACTACCGTAAGAGCCGACTGCCAATCGTTTGCGTGAAGGACGTCGGGAATATGCGAAAGCTGGAGCATAAACTCGATTACCGCTCTTGAGAAGAAGGCAAAGCGCTCTCCATCGTCAAATTCTCCGTAAAGACGTCCTCTGTCAAAATAATAGTGATTCTCTACGAAATAATAGGTAACGTCGCCGTTTGCAAGCTTATAGACCGAGGCGCCCGTATGACGCCAAGAGAGGTCGAAGGTTATATCCGCAACCAGCTCGAGCTTCTTGCGGTACTCCTCCTTCATATTGCTGTAAAGAGGTAGTATTACCTCTGCGGTAACGTCCTTGTTTTCCGTAATAGCCTTGGGCAGAGCGCCCATAACGTCGCCCAGACCGCCGCTTGCAGCATAAGGACCGGCTTCGCTTGTAACGTATAAAATTTTCAAATTAGGTTCTCCCGGTTATAATTTTAGTAAAAGGTTAGATTTTAGCGCCCTTCTGGATATA